>NZ_JBFUDI010000004.1:0-299326 GCF_056404795.1 Cellulomonas sp. P2_B4 | reverse complement strand
CACGTTCCCCGGATGCCGACAACCCGCCACCCGCTGCGACCTCGACCACATCACCCCCTACAACCCCACCTGACCCGGCGCCGACCAGACCCACGCCGACAACTTGCATGCCCTGTGCCGCCACCATCACCAGGCCAAGACCAAGAAACACTGGAACGTGCACCGCAACCCCACCACCGGGGTCACCTGGTGGACCAGCCCCGACGGCATCACCTACGCCCGACACCCCACACCACTCCTCATCGACCCCGACACCCTCACCTGCCCACCACCCGGACGACGACGACGCCACCAGGACGACGACGAACCACCACCCTTCTAGCAACCGGCCAGCGTCCTGACGCACCACTTCTCGAGGCTCAGCCCTGCCACGGCCCGGGCGCTCCTGCTCACGTTCCGACTAAGCCCGGCCCGACTAAGGCACCGCCGACTCACCTTCCGAGGTGACAGCTCGTTGCCGCCTGGTCCGTGACCTCTGTCGGCGGCAGACGGTTGGATGGGTGGATGGACGAGGGCGATGCGCGGAGGGCGGTTCTGGCGCTGCCTGAGGTCACCGAGCGCGAGAGCTGGGGGCAGCCGGCCTGGTTCCACCGGAACATGGTCGCGAGGATGTGGGACGGCGAGCGGCTGACGGTTCGGGTAGAGGACGACGGCGAGCGGCTCGCTCTCGTGGAGCAGATGCCTCGGCTGTACTCCACGACCGACCATCACACGGGGACGAACCTGGTTCTCATCCAGCTCGCGACGGTCGACGCAGAGACCCTGGAAGCTCACCTCGCCGAGTCGTGGTGGTGGGCCGCTCCCCCGGTCCTGCGCAAGCGGTACCCGCACCTGGGGCCGACCGACGGGGACTGAGGTCGGGACAAGGACGAGAACCGGCTCGCGCCGGTTGAACTGGGCGGGGTGCTCGCGCCCGGACGGAGCGGTTGAGCTGGGCAGGTTTGCGCAGCCGCACGGAGGGGTTGAGCTGGGCAGGTTTGCGCAGCCGCACGGAGGGGTTGAGCTGGGCAGGTTTGCGCAGCCGCACGCAGGGGTTGAGCTGGGCAGGTTTGCACAGCCGTAGGGAAGGTCCCGCCGTGAGCTACGCCGGCTGCGCCGCCGTGCGGAGGGCGACGCGCGGGAGGACTTCCTCGCCGACGCGGTATGCCTCCTCGACGTGCGGCCAACCGGAGAGGATGAACTCGTCGAACCCGACGGCCGCGAGCTCGACGAGGCGGTCGGCGACCTCGTCGTGGCTTCCGACGAGCGCGGTGCCGGCGCCCTCGCGCAGGAGGCCGATCCCGGCCCAGAGGTTCGGGCCAACCTGCTGGTCGAAGGCGGACGCGGCGCCGGCGAGTCCTTGGGTCAGGCTCGTCATCCGTGCCTGGCCGACCGACTCCATCGTCGTGAACCGGGCCTGCGCTGCGGCTCGGGCGTCCGGGTCCATCCCGGCGAGCAGGCGGTCGGCCTCGGCCCACGCCTCGTCGGCCGTGTCGCGACTGATGACGTGCAGGCGGACACCGAAGCGCGGGCTGCGGCCTAGGGCCGCCGCGGCGGCGCGGACCCGGGTGACCCGCTCGACCAGCGCGGGGATGGGCTCGCCCCAGGCGAGGTAGACGTCGGCGTGCTGGGCGGCGACCGCCTCGGCGGCGGGCGAGGCACCGCCGAAGTAGACGTCCGGACGCGGCGCGGGCAGCGACGGGAAGCCACCGTCGGCGACCGTGTAGTGCGGTCCGGAGTGCGAGAGGTTCGTCGGCCCCCAGAGCCCGCCGAACACCTCGAGGAACTCGGCGGTCCGTGCGTAGCGCTCGTCGTGGCTGAGGGTGTCGCCGTAGGCGCGCTGCTCGGCCGGATCGCCGCCGGTGACGATGTTCACCGCGAGCCGGCCGCCGGACAGGCGCTGGAACGTCGCCGCCTGCTGGGCAGCCAGCGTCGGGAGCAGGAAGCCCGGGCGGAACGCGACGAGGAACCGGAGTCGCTCGGTCAGCGGCAGGAGCGCCGCGGTCGTGATCCAGGCGTCCTCGCACGCCGCGCCGGTGGGCGTCAGGACCGCGTCGAAGCCCGACTGCTCGGCCGCCCGGGCGATCTGGCCGAGGTAGGCGAGCGACGCGGGGCGGGTCAGGACGCGCCGCGCGACACCTGCCGCGGCGACGACGTTGGCCACGTGCCGCCCGTCGCCGTTGGTGGGGAGGAACCAGTGGAAGGAGCTCATGTCGACCTGTCCGGTTGCTGTGGGAGACGCGCGCATCGTCGTCGTGCGGCCGGGTCAGGACAAGCGGGGGGTCGCGGCGTCTCATCGCTCGGATGCAGCACCCGAACTAGGTTGGACGGATGAGCGACCCAGAGCAGAGCGTGGCGCCGACGCGTGAGCCCGGTTGGGTGCGGCACGCGATCTGGTGGCACGCGTACCCGCTGGGGTTCGTCGGGGCATACCCGCAGTCCGGCGGCCCCGGGAACGGTGCGACGCCCGACGAGCACAAGCTCAGACGGATGGTGAGCTGGTTCGACCACGTGATCGCGACCGGGGCGTCGGGGATCGCGCTCGGGCCGGTGTTCGCGTCGGAGTCGCACGGCTACGACACTGTCGACCACCTGCTGATCGACCCGCGGCTGGGCACCGACGAGGACTTCGACGTGCTGGTCGACGAGGCGCACCGGCGCGGGCTGAGGGTGCTGCTCGACGGGGTGTTCAACCACGTCGGACGCACCTCGGCGATCGCGCGCCGGTCGGTCGAGGCGGCGCAGGGACGGTCCCAGGACGAGGTGTGGCTGCTGCGGGTGGACGGCGGCGGCCCGACGGACTTCGTCGACTTCGAGGGGCACGGCTCGCTGGTGACCCTCGACCACGGGCACCCCTCGGTCGTCGACTACGTGGTCCGCGTGATGAACCACTGGCTGGACCGCGGCGCGGACGGCTGGCGGCTGGACGCGGCGTACGCGGTGCCGACGAGCTTCTGGGCGCAGGTGCTCCCGCGCGTGCGGGCCGAGCACCCGCACGCGTGGGTCGTCGCGGAGGTCATCCACGGCGACTACGCCGGGTTCGTCAGCGAGTCGGGCGTCGACTCCCTCACGCAGTACGAGCTGTGGAAGGCGATCTGGAGCTCGATCGAGGACAGCAACCTCTGGGAGCTGGCCTGGTCGCTGAAGCGGCACGACGAGTTCCTCGACTCCTTCGTGCCGCTGACCTTCGTCGGCAACCACGACGTCACGCGTATCGCCAGCAAGATCACCGACCCGCGCCACCTGCCGCACGCCCTGGTGGTCCTGCTCACGGTGGGCGGCACGCCGTCGATCTACGCGGGCGACGAGCTGGGGTTCCTGGGCGTCAAGGAGGAGCGCGAGGGCGGCGACGACGCGGTCCGGCCGGAGTTCGCCGCGGACGGACCTGCGGCGCAGCAGCGGGACGACCGGGCCGCCGAGATCCTGCGGTTGCACCAGGACCTTATCGGGCTGAGGCGGCGGCACCCCTGGCTGCACGACGCGCGGACGACGCAGGTGGAGCTGTCCAACACCCAGCTCGTCTACGAGGTGCGGTCCACCGACGAGGGGACCGACGACGCGCTCGTCGTGGCGCTCAACATCGGGGACGAGGAGCTCGGGCTCCCGGCCGGCGAGGTGCTGCTCGCGAGCGGCG
Organism: Cellulomonas sp. P2_B4; assembly: GCF_056404795.1. NCBI lineage: Bacteria > Bacillati > Actinomycetota > Actinomycetes > Micrococcales > Cellulomonadaceae > Cellulomonas > Cellulomonas sp. P2_B4. The sequence continues at coordinate 295,713 of NZ_JBFUDI010000004.1, read as the reverse complement.
ACGTCTCGCGCGGCGCGGTCGTGGCCCACGGGTGGGCCGTCGTCAAGAAGTAGGGCTCGAGAAGTAGGGCTCGAGAAGTAGGGCTCGAGAAGTAGGGCTGCGAAGTAGGGCTTCAGAAGCAGACGACTCGAGCGAAAGGGTGGCGCACCGGCTCTCCCGTGGTCGGTGCGCCACCGGTTTCAGGGCGGATCAGGGAGATGCGCGGCGAGGCGACGTCGGAGGGGGCGTCGCCTCGCCGCGCAGGACCAGCCGGCGGCGAGGGTGCGGACTCGCCGCCGCTGGCCGGACAGGTGGCGGGACGGGGATGCCGCCCCGCCACCCGAGGATCACCAGGCGGAGGGAGCCGGGGGCACGACGACCGGCGGACGGTCGTCGCAGGTGATCGTGTTGGGCAGCTCCCACGGGGCGAACCACGGCCCGGTGGTGCCGCCACCGTCGTTGCCGCCACCGTCGATCGAGGACCACTCGGACCCGGCCGACGTGAAGTGGAACGTGCCGCAGTTGTTGATGCCGACGGCACCGACGTTGCGGGCGTCCACGTTCTCGAACGTCGCGGACCCGGCCACCCGAGCACTGAGCACCGAGGTGCCGGTGCCGTCGACGCGGATGTCCTTGAAGTGCACGTTGGTGATCGAGTACAGGTCCTTCACGGGCCAGTCGGCCACCAGCATGATCGCGTTGTAGGTGTTGTCGAGGAAGTGGTCGCCGACCACCTGGATGTCCGCGTCGATGTTCTTCTCGAGCGCGAAGAACCAGATGGCGCCGAGGCCGATGTTCCAGTTCAGCTCGTAGGTGCCGGCGCGGACGGTCGTGTTGTCGGTGATCCACAGGTGCCCGGCGAACGGCTCGGCGCCGAACCGGGAACCGACCTGCAGGGCAGAGCCCTCACGCAGCGGGTCGGCGATCAGGTTGCCGGACACCGTGTTGTCGGTGCCGCCATAGATCGCGATGCCGTTGGCGAGCGTGGGCGTCTGGACCGTGTTGTGGTCGAACGTGTTGCCGGCGTTGCCGACGTGCTCGGACCACATGGCCAGACCGTCGTCCCCGGTGTTCCGGACGAACGTGTTCCGGACGGCCGAGTTGGTGACGCCGGTGTGGAAGTTCACGCCGTCGGCGATCTGGTCGACGATCACCGAGTTGGTGATCTGCACGTTGTTCATCGGCCCGTCGAGCCAGACGCCGACCTTGGTGTGCTGGATGTACAGGCCGTCGATCGTCGAGTCGCTCAGCGCGCCGCCGACGCCGTTCACCTGGTCCGTGTCGATGCGCTCGCGCACGTCGCCGCGGATGGTGAACCCGGACAGGTGCACGTTGTGGCTGCCGCCGACGGACGCGTCCTTGCCGTAGAACCCGACGCCGGTGTGCACGGAGCCGTCGGGTGCGGGCGTGGCCAGGGCCACCTCCGAGCCGCGGATGACCGTGTACCAGCTGCCGGCGCCGATGATCGTGACGTCGTCGACGATGATGTGCCGGTTCACCTGGAAGACGCCCGGCGGCACGTAGACCGGCAGGTGCGCCTTCTTGGCGAACGCGATCGCCTTGTCGAACGCGGCCGCGGAGTCCTTGCGCCCGAACGGGTCGGCGCCGAAGAGCAGCACGTTCGCCGCCTTGAGCTTGATCGTCGGCAGACCCACGACCTCGGAGTCGAGCAGGTCGATGACGGTCCACGCGGCACCGGCCGACGCCGTGAGCCGGACCTTGGAGCCGGCGCGGTAGGTCTGCCCGAGCAGCACGCGCTGCTCGTCGTAGAAGTGCATGGGTCGGAACGGGGTCGTGATGGTGGGCGTCGGGGTGGTCGCCGCCGGCACGCAGCCGCACTCAGTGATCCACCAGTCGGCGTGCAGCAGGCCCGCGTTCGGGTCGTTCGAGAACGGGTACTGGTTGTACAGGTACGAGTACTGCGACGTGAGCGTGGCGGTCGTCGCGCGGCCGCCGTTCACGGCGATGGACAGCGGTGCGGTGATGCCGCCGCCGTTGGGGGCGTCGGGCAGCGCGTAGCGGACGGTGAGCGCGTTGGCGGTCTTCGGCAGCGTGAACTCGACGTACTGCCCGGGTGTGAGCTTGACCGCCTTCCGGCCCGACGCCTCGGCGGGGAGCGTGTAGGCGGTGCGGTCGGGGCCGATCACGGTGCCGGTGGTGGCGGCGTTCTCGGCCTCCTGCTCGACGAAGCCGAGGTCGGCGCCGCGACCGGCGACGAGGGACGGGTCGAGCGCCGCACGGGTGACGGGGGTGGGCGGCGCGGGGGCGGGCTGGGCGGACGCGGCCGTCGCGGGGGCGACGAGTGCGATCGCAGCGAGCAGGGCGGGGACTGCCAACACAGATCGTCGAACGGGGGTCCTCACGGGAGCGCCTCCTTGCGCAGCCGGGACGGCGTCGGTGGGGAACCGCGCCGCATATCGGACACACCGTAGGGACTCGACGATATGTGAGACAAGACCGAATGGCGAATTGCAAGAACTTACGTTCACTACGCAAATCCATGCGCAGACGGAGGCTATGCGGACAGGTGAGTCACCTGCGGCCACACCGACGACCACGTCCCGTTCGGACCGTCGCAGACCTGGACGACGCCGTCCTGCTCCTCGTTGTCCACGCCGAACCCGTTGTCGACGGTCGCGACGACCTCGCAGCCGACCGCCCAGGCGGGTGCGCCGTCGTAGCCGACGAGCACGAAGGGACCGTCGGACCCCGCGGGTGGACCCCAGGCCGCGTACCCGTTGTGACCGCTGTAGACGGGCACGTCGAGGCCGTACCACTCGAGCGCTCCGGCCTCGCCGTAGTTCCCCGTGACGACGTGCGTGGCACCCGACGCGGCCACCGCGTCGTCGACCGTCGCGACGAGCTGCGGCCAGCCGATCATCTCGACCTGGTCCTCGTTGATGTCGGCGAAGAACGAGTCCCCGAACGCCCGCTCGGACAGGACGGGCAGCCCCGCGGGCCACACGAGCAGCCCGCTCAGACCGATGACCGCACCGGCCACCACGACGCCGCGCGTGCTCCACCGCTCGACCAGCCCGCAGGCACCGGCGGCGATGAGCACGGGCACGGCGCCGACCACGTAGTAGGCCTTGCCCCCGGTCACGAAGAACACCACGACCAGGAAGACGAACGCCCACGCCAGCGGCTTCGCGCGGGCCAGGGACGGGACGCGGAACAGCCGGACGAGCCCGTAGATCCACAGGGCCGCGGTCACCGGGCTGAACTGCACGAGCAGCAGCCCGAGGAACGACAGACGTTCGACCAGGCCGCCGTACTCGGAGCGGATGTCGGCGGCGAGCTCCAGCTGCGGCCACCCGTTGGTCGCCTGCCACACCAGGTTGGGCAGCCACAGCACCAGCGCGATCGCGACGCCGCCCCACGCCCACGGCGAGCGCAGGTGGTGCCGCACCTCGGGCGTGAGCGCGACGCCGACCACCAGGCCGACGAGCAGGAACGCGACCAGGTGCTTGTCCTCGAGCGCCAGCCCGGCCAGCAGCCCGACGACGAGCCAGCCGCGCGGGCGGTCGCGGCGCAGGGTCCACAGCGCGGCGTACACCAGCGCGACCCAGAAGAGGGTGTCGATCGTCGTCGTCGACAGCATGTGCCCGAGGATCGCCGTGACCACGCCGCAGCCCGTCGCGACCATCGTCAGGACCTGCGCCGCCGTCCCACCGCCCAGCTCGCGCGCGGTGAGCGCCGACAGCACGACGACGCCGGCCATGGCGAGGGCGGGGACCACGTGCAGGGCCACCAGGGAGCCCGGCGCGACGAGGTCGGCGAGGTGCGCGAGCAGCGGCGTCAGGGACGGCTGGTCGGGGTAGCCCCAGGCGAGGCGGCGGCCGGCGGCGAGGAAGTAGAGCTCGTCGCGGTGCGGACCGTAGCGGGACGCGAACGCGACCAGCACCGCGAGCAGCAGACCCGCGGAGACGAGCACCCACGGCCACGCGACGGGAGGCAGCCCATCCCGACGCCGACCGGCGTCGGTGGCGACCACACAGGGAGCGTAGCGAGGCGCCCGGAAACAGGACATAGCGGCTACGGTCGCTCCTGGGGGTAGAGCAGGAGGTGGAGATGAGCACGCGTCCGCACGTCGTGGTCGTCGGCAGCGGGTTCGCCGGCTTCTTCGCGGCCCGCACGCTCGAGCGGCTGATCCCGCCCGGGGCGGCCGACCTGACGATCGTCAGCGCGACCGACCACCTCTGCTACTCCCCGCTGCTGCCCGAGGTCGCGGCCGGGCGGCTGGACGCGCGACGGATCGCGATCCCGCTGCACTCGGCCCTGCGACGGGCACGGATCGTGCAGGGCCTGGTCGAGTCGGTGGACACGATCGACCGGACGATCGACGTGTCGTGCGACCTGGCCGACCCGCTCGTCCTGCCGTGGGACCGGCTCGCGATGACCGTCGGGTCGGTGACGCGACGACTGCCCACCCCCGGCATGGAGGACCACGCGCTCGGCCTGAAGACCCTCGTGCAGGCCGTCTACATCCGCGACCACGTGCTGCGGCAGATGGAGATCGCCGACGCCACGGACGACCTGGCCGAGCGACGGGCCCGCCTCACGTTCGTCGTGGTCGGCGCCGGGTACGCCGGCACCGAGACCGCCGCGCAGCTGCAGGTCATGACGCACGCGCAGCTGGACCGGTTCCCGCGGCTGCGCACCGAGGACGTCACCTGGCTGCTGGTCGACGTCGCGCCGGCGGTGCTGCCCGAGCTCGGCCCGCGCCTCGGCGAGTTCGCGCTGGACCAGATCCGGGCGCGCGGCATGCAGGTCCGGCTCAGCACGTCGGTCACCGAGATCGCGCCCGACCACGTGATCCTGTCCGACGGCGAGACGATCCCCTCCCACACGGTGCTCTGGACCGCGGGCGTGACGCCGCCGCCGCTCGTCGGGACGCTCGGTGACGCGGTCGAGCGAGGTCGGCTCGTCGTCGACTCCCAGCTCCAGGTGCCCGGGGAGCCCGGCGTCTGGGCGGCGGGCGACTCGGCGTCCGCCCCGGACCCCTACGACAAGCAGCACCGTGCCTACCCGCCGACCGCGCAGCACGCGCAGCGGATGGGCGTGGTCCTCGGGCACAACATCGCGGCAAGCCTCGGGCACGGGGAGCCGATCGAGTACCGGCACCACGACCTCGGGCTCGTGGCCGACCTCGGACGACGCAGCGCGGTGGCGCGGCCGCTCGGGATCCCGCTGACCGGGCTGCCCGCGAAGATCGTCGCGAAGGCCTACCACCTGTACGCGGTCCCCTCGATGGCCAACCGTGCCCGCATCGCCGCCGACTGGGCGCTCAACCTGGTCAGCCGGCCGGTGCCCGCGCAGCTCGGCCTGGTGCAGCCGGGCCAGGCGCGGTTCGCGTCCGCGGAGCACACGGCCGGGCACTGAGTCGCAGCACGGCGGGAGTCAGCCGAACCGCACGACCTCCGTCGCGTTGCCGAACGCATCCGTGCGCACGCCGAGCAGAGCACCACCCACGGGGTAGTACGACTCGATGCCGTCGGGAACCCGGGAGCGCCAGTCCGTCTCGCCGGTCGCGGGGTCGAGCGCCACGAGGTCCCCGATGCGGCCGTCGCTGGCGTTCCTCAGGGTGACGAGGAGGTGGTGACCGTCGGTCATGAGCTCGCCGAACATCGAGCTCTTCGGGGACGGTGCCGTCCAGAGCTTCTCGCCTGTCCGACCGTCGACCGCGGCCAGGCCGTCCGTGGTCTGGAGGAAGACCTTGCCGCGCATGACGAGCGCACCGGGGAACTGGTAGTCAGCCACGACCTCCGACGTCCACCGCCCGTCGCCTGTCTCGGCGTCCCGACCGGTCAGCACGGTCGTCCCGCCACCGCCGTCGGACGGGGCGACAACCGCTGCGACGAGCAGCAGATCTGGCAGGCTGCCGTCGTCGAAGGTGGGGACGACCGGATCCCCGTCGAAGGCGAAACCCGGGCGGTCGTCGGCCAGGACGACGCTCGAGGAGAGGCCCGGCTCGCCCTGCGAGCTGAACACGACGCGGCCGCTCCCCGGCAGCTCCTGGAACTGTCCGGCGCGTGGTCCGTCGGACCCTCCGACGAGCTCGTCGTCGGGAGATCGCCCAGTCGCGTCGAACAGCTCGGAACCACCGTCGAACCCGAAGACCGCGAGGTAGTCGCCGACGCGGTACACGTACGGCGGCCAGCTCGAGGACCACCCGACCACGTCCCCCGCGGGCGGTGGCACGCGTGCCGTCCAGCGCTGCTCACCCGTCGACAGGTCCCGGCCGTCCAGCGTGATCCCGGCGTCGGCGTCGTAGGTCGCCAGGACGGCGACGTCGTCGAGGACGGCCAGCGAGCCGCCGTCCGCCGCCCACTGGGCGACCGGCGAGCCGTCGGCCGTGTCGACGACGCGCACGAACGTCTGCGTCGCGGGCACGTCGGTCACCTGACCGTCCTGGCCGTACACGACATAGCCGTCGCTGACGAGGCACGCGAGGCGTGCCGGCTCGGGTCCGACGGTCGTCGGTACGCACTCGGGAACGGACGCGCCGTCCTGTGCCATGGCAGCCGCGCGACCAGGGTCGGGGCCGAACAGCTCGGTCGTCCAGAGCACCTTGCCGGTCGCCAGGTCGCGCGCGACGAGCCGTTGCGAGCCGTCGTCGTCGTCGACGGACGGGCCGAGCAGTGCGCCGCCGACGACGACCACGCTCCACAGGGCCTGTCCGACCGCCTGCGACCGCCACACGACGGGCAGCGTCTCGTGCACGGGCGCGAGGATGCCGGGGACCTGGGCGAGCCGTGCGACCGCGGCCCGTTCGCGTGCGTCCGCGACGAGCTGGACACCCACCACGCCCAGGAGCACGGCGGCCGCGACGGCCGGCAACCACCATCGGCGTCGCCCCGTGCGCCGCGCGGGTGAGGCGTCGACCGGCCCGGGCCCGTCATCGAGCTCGACGTCCTGCATCCCACCCCCGCGCGCCATCTCGGGAATCTAGCCGAGGACGGCGACGCCGTCTGTCGTCAGGCCGAGAAGCACCCGATCGACCGACGTGCTCGACCGGATGCCGTCGGGCAGCGGTGCGTGCCACACCGGGTGGCCGTCGTCGAGGCCGTACGCGACGAGCTCGCTGCGGTCCTCGCCCGCCACGGGCTGGTCCGCGACGAGGATCGTGGAGCCGTCGGTCGCGAGCGATCCGGGCACGTGGCCCGGGGTGACGGTCGAGCGCCAGACGATGGACCCGGTGCGGCCGTCGAGCGCCACCGTTCCGGTCATGGTCGGCACGTAGACGCGACCGCGCAGGACGAGCGCCGAGCCCGTCGCGATCTCGTCGGCGGTCCAGCGTGGCTCGCCGGTGCGCGCGTCCCAGCCGCGCAGCGACGAGTCCGAGGTGAGGACGAGGTCGGGCACCGAACCGTCGTCGACCGCGACGTCGAGGAAGTTGCCCGGGAGGTCGACCTCGTCGCGACCCGTGCGCACCAGCGTCGAGCGGACCTGCCCGGACTCCGTGGTGCTGAGGAGCGCCAGCACGCCTGTCGCCTCGTCGTACCGGTACCCCGCGATGGCCGGGATCGGCTCGCGCACGAGGTCGCCCGACGCATCGAGGAGCGCCACCGACCAGCCCGGGTTGGTCACGCCGACGAGGTCGCCCGCGGCGAAGACCTGGACCGCCGAGGTGAACGCCGCCTGGCTGAGGTCCTCGCCCGCGCTGGGCGGCGTGTAGTGCCAGCGCCGCTCGCCGGTCAGCAGGTCCTGCCCGGTGACGCCCGAACCCGGCGCGGACAGGACGACCAGACCCGCGGCGCCGGAGCCGTCCGACGCGTAGGAGGCGGGGCGCACGGCCATCGACGTCGCGCCGGTGGCCTCGTGGTCCGCGACGATCCGGCCGTCGCGCGTGTCCACGACCACGACGCGGGTGGTCGTGGCGGGGACGACGGCCGGGCTGCTCGCCTTGTCGAAGTGCTGGAAACCGTCGCTGACCAGGCACGCGACCTGGTGCTCCGACGCGGACGCGCACCGGCCGGCGACGCGCCGGTCGAGCGAGAGCGCACGGGACGCGTCCGGACCGAAGATCGACGTGGACCACCGCTGGTCGCCCGTGCGCTGGTCGACCGCGAGCACCGACTGCGACCCGTCGTCCGCGACGCTGAGCCCCACGAACGCGCCGTCCGCGACGATGCCCTCGAGCACGAGCCCGGACAGCGCCTCGGGCGGTCGCCACAGCACGCCGACGTCCGAGCCGACCGGTGTCACGACCCCGGGCACCGCGGCGAACTCGGCCACGGCGGCGCGCTGCCGGGCGTCGAAGAAGGCCTGGGTGCCGACGAGGCCCGCGGCGGCTACCGTCGCGACGGCCGCCAGCCACCACCAGCGCAGGCGTCTGCGCGGTGGTGGTGCGACAGGCAGGACGGGAGGCCGGGTGTCCTCGAGCTCGACCGTCTGCATCCCGTGCCGGCTCATGGCCTCATCCCGCGTCCGGGCCGCCGAGGACGACGGCCTCGTCGTCGGAGGCCGAGACGAGCAGGTCGCCGCGGACGGTCACCGGACCGAGCAGGGCCGTGGTCCCGGTGCTCCAGGTCCGCTCCCCGGTATCGAGCGCGAACGCGTCGAACGTACCGACCGTCTCGCCGATGGCCGGCGAGTTGGCGACGATCAGCGACGTCCCGTCGGTCAGGAGCGTGGGGGTCTGGTCGAGCGTGCCCGCGTTCGCGGTCCAGACGAGCGCCCCGGTGCGGCCGTCGAACGCGAGCACCTCGCCCTCGCTCGCCCCGCTCAGGCAGATGACGAGCCCGTGGAGCACGATCGTCGGTCCGCCGACAGGCCCGTCGGACTCCCAGAGCGGGTCGCCGCCGGCCGCGTCCCAGGCCCGCATCGTCGAGCCGTAGGTGAGCTCGAGGCCCGGCAGGCTGCCGTCGTCGACGGACCGCTGCAGCAGGTACCCCGGCACCACCGCGTCGGGCCGGCCGGGCCGCACGATCGTCGTCGTCGGACGCCCCTCGCCGAACCCTGTGAGCAGCTCGAGCCGATCGTTGCCGACGACGACCGGCGTCCCGTCGAGCACGGCGGTCCGCTCGCGCACCACCTCGCCGGCCGACGACAGCAGCGTCACCTGGCGTCGGGCCTCCTGGACGCCCACCCGGTCGCCGAGGCGGAACAGCCGGAAGCCGCCGACGTCACCGGCGGGGTCGATGCCTGGCGGCGGCGAGGTGCGGCTCCAGACACGGCCGCCGGTGAGCAGGTCCTGCGCGGTCACCTCCGCATGGCCGTCGCCCCCGGGTGCACCCAGCACGACGAGGCCCGGCAGGGTCATGAGGTCGATCGCGGCCGGACCCAGCCGGTCGGAGACGACGCGCCCGTCGGCGGTGTCGACGACGACCACGTGGGACCGCTCGGGTGCGCGCACGTAGGTGGTGCGGTTGCGGTCGCCGATGCTGACGACGGCGTCCGAGCCCAGGCACGCCACCAGCACCGGGTCGCCGTCGGAGGCCGACGGGACGGTCTCGCACGCGCTGCGGGTGGCGACTCCGCCGCGCAGCGCGAGCTCGGGGTCCGGTCCCCGCAACGGCGCCGACCACTGGCTGCGGCCGTTCGCGGCGTCTACCGCCTCGACGCGCTGCGACCCGTCGAGCGCGGTCCGCACCCCGACGACGCTGCCGCCGACGCTCACGGACCGGTCGACGAGCTCCAGGTCCCGCTCGTCGACGCGCCACAGAGGGGCGACGTCCGCGTCGATCCCGTGGACGATCCCCGGCAGCGCCTGGATGCGGGCTTCGGCGGCGGCATCGCGGTGGAGCAGGACGGCCTGCGTCCCGACGAGCGCCAGGACGACTGCGGCGGCCGCCGGCAGCAGGACACGGCCACCGCGTCGCACCGCAGCGGAGGCGCGCGGCGAGGGCACGTCCGACGCGCGGACGTCGTGACGAGCATCGTCGTCGAGGAGCTCGACGGACTGCATGCGGCTGCGATGCCCCATCCTCGGAGGCTAACCCGGTGGACGGTGGCACGGCCCGTCGAGGGTGGGTGATCCAGGCGCACCGAGGCCCGGCCGCCAGAGGGGGCGACCGGGCCTCGGTGGAGCGTGGGGCCTACTTCAGCCCGTTGGACACGGCGGAGACCAGCTCGCCGTTCGAGGTGTCGCCGGACAGCTCCCAGAAGAAGCTGCCGCCGAGCCCCTTGCCCTTGGCCCACGACATCTTCCCGGCGATCGTGCTCGGGGTGTCGTAGCTCCACCACTCGGACCCGCACTTCGCGTACGCGGTACCGCCGACGGTTCCCGTGGCTGGGCACCTGGTCTTGAGGACCTTGTAGTCCTCGATGCCCTGCTCGTACGTGCCGGACGCCGGGCCGGTGGCCGAGCCGCCGGGTGCCGACTGCGTGACGCCGGTCCAGCCGCGGCCGTAGAAGCCGACACCGAGCAGGATCTTGCTGGCCGGGACGCCCTTGCTGATGAACTTGTTGATCGCTGCCTCGGAGTTGAAGCCCGCGGTCGGGATGCCCGGGTACGACGTCAGCGGCGAGTGCGGCGCCGTCGGGCCGGACGGGTTGAACGCGCCGAAGTAGTCGTACGTCATCGGCATGATCCAGTCGAGCTTCTGCGCGCCGGTCGCGTAGTCGGCGAGGTCGATCTTGCCGCCGTTGCTGCCGTCGGCCGTGACCGCCGCGGTGACGAGCTGGGAGCTGCCGAACTTGTTGCGCAGCGCGGTGATGACCGTGTTGAACGCGGCCGGACCGCTCGAGTCGCACTGCAGGCCGCAGGCGTTCGGGTACTCCCAGTCGATGTCGATGCCGTCGAAGACGCCGGCCCATCGCGGGTCGTTGACCAGGTTGTAGCAGGAGCTCGCGAACGCGGTCGGGTTCTGGGCGGCCTGCGTGAAGCCGGCCGACCAGGTCCAGCCGCCGAACGACCAGATGACCTTCAGGCCGGGGTGCTTGGCCTTGAGCTTCTTCAGCTGGTTGAAGCTGCCCCGCAGGGGCTGGTCCCACGTGTCGGCCACGCCGTCCACGCTCTGGTCCGCGGTGTAGGCCTTCTCGTAGTCCGCGTACGAGTCGCCGACCGAGCACTGCCCGTTCGTCGTGTTGCCGAACGCGTAGAGGATCGCCGTCAGCTTGCTCGCGGCGCCGCTCGTCTCGATGTTCTTCACGTGGTAGTTGCGGCCGTAGACGCCCCACTCCGCGAAGTAGCCGACGACCTTCGCACCGCCGGGCGGGGGCGTCGTCGGAGGAGTCGTGGGAGGCGTGGTCGGCGGGGTCGTCGGGGGTGTCGTCGGCGGGTTGGTGGTGCCGCCGCCGTTCACCGAGACGTTCGTCGCGGCCTTGAACGGACCTGTCCCGACGTAACCCCAGGTGATCGAGGCGCCGGACGCGAGCGTGCTGGCCCAGCTCTTGTTCACGGCCTTGTAGTGGTTGCCCGACCGTGTGACGTCCGCGTCCCACGAGCTGCTGATCGTCGCGCCGGACGGCAGGTCGAACTCGAGCGTCCAGCCGTTGATCGTGGCGGACGTGCCGTTAGTGACCGTCACGGCGACCTGGTGGCCGGTCCCCCAGTCGCCCTGGGACGTGAAGGTCGCCGTGACGCTGCCGGCCGCGGAGGCCGACTGGGCGATCAGGAGGGTCGCGATGAGGGTGGTCACCGCGGCCAGGGCCACGGTGACCAGCGCGGGACGCCGTCGTCCGGTGCTCGGCCCGGGCCCTGCGCCAGGAGGGGTCTGTCGGGTGGGTGCCATTGTGCTCGTCCCCTGTCCATCGTCGTTGCGTGGAATATGTAAGGAGTGTGTACTAATGGTTCATATCGGACGCTAACGGTCTTCACCCGGTGCACGCAACGGCTCCCGCGAGCGGCAGGTGGCACCACCTGTTCGAACACAATTCCCAACAAAATTGGACATCGGTCCACGTCACAACGCGGGATGTATCCCCCGACGAGGCCCACCGCCCTTGTAAGACGAACAACTTTCTCCTCGGCCGACCGGGCGAACCTTCCGCGTGTCGGTGCGATTGCGGGGCCGAGCAGCCGAAAGATGGAGGAGCAGGCGGAGGCGAGGGAGCCGACATGACGGTCACCGACGAACAGCTCCAGGTGGACCCGGAGCTCGAGGCGCAGGTGCGCGCCGAGCACGCGCACGCCACCTGGTTCGAGCTGGCCAGCGCGACGGCCAGGTCCCACCGCGAGTACGACTCGGTCCGTCGCCAGCACGACGACGAGGTCACCGCCCGCGCCCGCGGCCGGCTGCACGTGCTGGAGCTGATGCTGGGCGCGGAGACGGAAAGGCTGCACCCGCACGTCTGAGCGTCTGAGGCGCCTGACATCCTGGGGCCATGCCCACACCGACCAGTGCAGGGATCCTGCTGTTCCGACGAGTCCCCGGCGCCGGCCTCGAGGTCCTCCTCGGTCACATGGGCGGGCCGTTCTGGGCGCGCAAGGACGCCGGCGCCTGGACCATCCCGAAGGGCGAGCCGTCGCCCGACGAGGACCCGTACGCCGCCGCCCTGCGCGAGTTCGAGGAGGAGCTCGGCGCGCCGCCGCCGGTCTCCGACGTCCCCGACCTGCCGCTCGGCACCATCCGGCAGAAGTCCGGAAAGCTCGTCACCGCGTGGGCCCGCGAGGGTGTGTTCGACCCCGCCCGCGCCGTCAGCAACACCGTCGAGATCGAGTGGCCGCCGCGGTCGGGGCGCCGGATCGAGGTGCCCGAGATCGACCGTGTGGGCTGGTTCGCTCCGGCGGAGGCCGTCGCACTCGTCGTCAACGGGCAGGGCGAGCTGGTCGAGCGGCTCGTCGCGCTCGTCAACGGGCAGCGATCGACGCTCTGACGTGCAGTGATGGGCGGAACGGGTGGATCCTGCCGATTCCTCAACTCTTGGGCGACTCCGGTCGATAGTCCAGATGAGATCGTCGAGGGGCGGTGCGTGGATGGGCAAGGCTGCGAAGGAGGGGCGACCGAGCATCGGTTGGCTCCCCGACCTCGACGCCACGCCGGCCACCACCCACCGGCAGCCGGGGTGGTACGCGGATCCCGCAACGGCCGGCCAGCTGCGCTACTTCGACGGCGCCGCGTGGACCGACCGGATCCAGAGCACGCGCCCGACGCTCACGTCGCGACCGCCGGCACGGCGTCTGGCCGTCGTCGCGAGCGCGACCGTCGCCCTGTTCGGCACGGTGGCCGTCGGCGCGATCTGGCTGCAGACGCCCGACCGCGCCCACGCGAGCGTCTCCGGCGTCGTCGTCCACGAGGAGCCCCAGAGCACCCCGATCGCCACGGAGCCGACCGACCCGACCGCGACCCCGCCCGCACCCACGGGCGCCACGCTGACGTGCGGGGACCTGTACGCCGACGTCATCAGCGAGGCGCGCGAGCCGCTCCCGGGCCACCCCACGATGTCCATCGTCACGCTGCGCGACACGTCGGTCGTCGAGGACCACTACGCCGAGCTCGTCGCGGGCACGCTCGCGATCCAGCCGGACCAGACCGAGGCCGTGGTCCTGACGTGCCGGGGCGTCGCGACCGCGACCGACGGCGACGACTACCCGATCGAGTTCTCCGGCGTCGTCGACGCCGACCGGAACTGGTCCGTGCACGTCGAGGACGCCCCGGCCTCGTAGGGTCCTGCCCAACCGTTCCGGCGCGGGCTCCGTTCTCCTAGGGTCGGACGACAGACCGGGGGGCACATGAGCGCGCGCTGGGAGGGGCTGCTCCAGCAGCTCGTCGAGGAACGATGGCCACGGCTGCTGGCCCGCGCGACCCTGGTCGCCCCCAGTCCCGCCGACGCCGAGGACCTGGTGCAGGACGCACTGGTGGCGACCTTCAGCAGCCGCGCACGGTTCACCTCGCTCGGCCAGGCCGAGCAGTACGTCCGGCGCGCAATCGTGACCCGGTCCATCGACAAGGCGCGCACGGCGGCCAGCGAGCGCCGGGCCACCGACCTCGCGGCCGCGCAACCGGTCCCCGTCGAGGAGACGACGCTGCCCGGGCTGGAGCGCGACGTCGTCGAGGCGCTCGGGCGGCTCACCCCGCGGCAGCGCGCCTGCGTGGTGCTGCGCCACCTCGAGGACCTGTCGGTCGCACAGACCGCCGACCAGCTCGGGCTCAGCCAGGGTGCGGTCAAGCGCTACACGTCGGAGGCCGCCGCGACCATGCAGCGGCTGCTCGGCGCCACGACGACCGACGACGACCGGTCCGAGGTGCTCCTGGTCACCAGGGAGCCCGGACGGCGAGGGGAGCAGTCATGACCGACCTGGGGAAGCTCCTGGGATCGACCGAGGCGAGCATCGAGCGCGTCCACGACGGCGCCCGTCCCGCCGCCGGCCCGCTCGCCCGGACTGTGCGACGCGTCCGGCGCCGGCGCGCGGTCCGGCACGCGGGTCAGTCCGTGGCGGGGCTGGCACTGGTCGGGGCCGCCGGCACGGTCGTGTGGCTGGGCGGTCGGGACGCCGACGGACCGGCGCCGGCCGTCACGCCGACGGTCACCGAGGCGCCGACGCCGGCTCCGACCCCGGCGCCGACCAGCACGTCGACCGCCTCGACGGAGACGATCGGCCCGTTCGCGACTCCCCTGCCCGTCGAGCCCGGCCTGTTCGAGAGCACGACGCGGGACTGGATGCTGACGACCAGCCTCGACACGGACCCCACCAAGCCGGTCACCGACCTCACCTCGACCCGGCTCCGGCTCGAGCTCGTCGGCCCCGACGCGACCCCGCACCAGATCCTGGAGTTCAACGACCGCACCTGGATCTCCGTGCACTCGTGGCGGGCAGGGCAGCCGATCGCCCTGGCCTCCGTCAGCGTGCACGACGAGGCCGACACCCTGGGCTGGCTCGACCTGCGGACCGGGGTCCTGACACCGATCCAGGGTGTGAACGCCGCGAGCGGCCTGGTCGGCACGACCGACGACGGCACGGTCTGGCTCTCTCCGCCGCCTGTGCCGGCCGACCTGTTGAGCAGCACCGGCGGACGGCCGATGCCCTACCGGCTCCTGACGGACTCGCAGGAGGGGGAGATTCTGGGCACGGAGACCACCCTGACCGTGCGCGACACCGACGGCACGGTCCGCGATCTCGGCCCGCTGCACGTCGGACCGTACGGCGTGAGCCTGAGCCCCGATGGCCGCTGGGTCACGGGGACCTCGGCGGCGGGCGTGATGGTCGTCGTGGACGTCCGTACCGGGACGTCGAGCCCGGTCACGTCGCTGCCCGCCGACCGCCCGTGCACGGTCCCGGGGTGGTCCGGGCCGAGCACGATCCTGCTGAGCTGCGCGTCCGCGGACGGCACCTCGTACGACCTGCTCGGCGTCGCTGCCGCTCGTCCTACCCGCCCCGCGGTGCCCGTCGGCACCTCCGAGTATCCGCTGACCTACGCGACCGTCCTGGACGACGGCCGCACCGGGGTCACGTTCGCGACGCAGGAGGGACCGTGCGCCCTCGGCGGCGACCCGGCGATCCTCCAGGACGGCGCGGTGGTGCCGCTCACCGGGCAGTGGGGCCGCTACGACCACGGCTACCTGGCCCAGTTCTCCGGCACCGGCGTCGTCACGCAGCTCAACGCCTGCTACGACGGCACCGGGAAGGCCGGACGAGAGCGCACCGTCCGAACCGACCTCGCCACCGGCGCGATCACCGAGCTGGGCGGCCCGGGTCCCGTCGAGACGGCCCTGCCCGACGGCTGGATCCGCTCGCCCAGCTACTTCCTCCCGCCGTCCTGACGGGGATCAGACCGGCCGKCCGCCCTCCGACGGTTCCGTCGGCTCCGGCGGTTCCTCGCCCGTCGTCGTGACCGCGGTGGCCCCGGGCGGGAGGTTGGACAGGTCGGGGGCGATGACGATGCCCGGCAGGCCGGAGTCGGGGAGCCGGAACGCGGACTCGGGGATCGTCGCGGGACCGGCAAGCACCAGGTCGTGCGCGCCCCGCATGGGGAGCGTCTCGCCGCGGAAGAACGCCGGCTGGCGGATCCACCAGACGATCATGAGCACCAGGCCGATGAGGATGGCCACGACGCCGACCACGGCGACCGCGCCGATCCCCAGGATCGTCACGTTGTTGTCGTTGTCGTCGGTCAGCCAGTCCGGCGCGGCGAACTGGATCAGCGCGTAGACGAACGCCGCCAGCAGGATCAGCCCGCCGAGGGACGGAAGGACGCCCTGCATGAAGAAGTCGCGCGGCTTGTGGTGCAGCGTCCGGCGGTAGAACCAGCTGCACGCGAACCCGGTCAGGCCGTAGTAGAACGCGATCATCAGTCCGACCGACCCGATCAACGCGGTCAGCAGGTTCGGGCTGATCAGCGTGAACAGCAGGTAGAACACCATCGAGACGATGCCCATCGCGATCGTCGAGACCCCGGGCGTCAGGTACTTCGGGTGGATCTGCGCGAACGCCTTGGGCACCGCCTTGTACGCGGCCATCGACAGCGTCGTGCGGGCCGTCGGCAGGATCGTCGTCTGCGTGGACGCCGACGCGGACGTCAGGATCGACGCCGAGAGCAGGAGCAGCGCGATCTTGCCGAGCCCGGAGTCCCCGAACAGGGCCGGGCCGATCGCCGCGAAGACGTCGTCGGCGTTGTCGGGGTTGCCCAGGCCGATGCCGGTGGTCCCGACGCCGGCGAAGGCGACGGCCGCGGTGGAGACCAGGACGTAGGTGACCAACAGGAGGACGGTCGACAGGATCGCCGCGCGCCCGGGGGTGGTGGTGGGGTCGTCGGACTCCTCGTTGACCGACACGGCCGTGTCCCAGCCCCAGTAGATGAACACCGCGGTGAGCAGGGCCGGCGCGATGACGGTGGACACGTCCAGGCCGCCGGGCCAGAACCAGCTCCACTGCGGCGTCAGCGAGTAGGACTCGCCGTTGCCGGTGTAGACCTTGGTCAGCGCGACGACGGCGAACATGATCAGGACCAGCACCTCGATGGACAGCAGCGCGTACTGGATGCGCGCGGAGACCTCGATGCCGCGATAGCAGAGGTACGTCATGACGGCGATCCACACGAGCCCCACGGTGGTCGTCGCGGCCACGCTGGTGTCCAGCCCGCCGGCGGCGTCCCAGCCGAGCTCGCCCAGGAGCGTGAACGTGTACGAGCCCGCGATCTGCGCGAGGTTGGCCATGACGATCACGTCGGCGGCGATGATCCCCCACCCACCGAGCCACCCGGTGATCGGGCCGAACGCACGCGTGGCCCAGGTGAACGTGGTGCCGCAGTCGGGCTCCGCCCGGTTCAGCTCCTGGTACGCGACGGCGATGAGGTACATGGGGACGAACGCCAGCAGGATGATCGCGGGCGCCTTGACGCCGGCGAGGATGGCGCCGCCGCCCGCGACGACGAACCCGAGGCTCGCCGCGAGGCTGTAGGCGGGAGCGGTGGACGCGGTGCCGACGACGACGCTCGAGACGAGCCCGAGCGCACCGCCCTTGAGTCCCTTGCCGGTCTCGGGAAAGCCCAGAGGAGCGGCGTCGGTGGCGGGAGCAGACACGAAACCTCGCAAAGGCACAGGCCCGAGGCATCGTTGCGTCGGGCAGGTTTGACCGAGCGGATTCGTTGCGTTGTGTTGCCGAGGGAGCAGAGATCGCTCGTCCATTGCGCGTCCAACCACGGAAACCGTAGCGGTCGCGCCTGCCCACGGGAAGAGGTCCGGAACCCAGGCGCACCGTACGGTGCACTCATGACCGACCGGCCGTTGGGGACGCTCGTCCGCGACGCGCTGCGCGACGTCTGGCGGACGGTCCGGCGCGCCGACCTCGCGATCGCCTACTGCGCGGCGGTCACCGCCGTGACGCTCTGGGTGCAGGTGCAGTCGCCCGCGCGGCAGGCGGAGATCCTCGACCGGGTCAGCAGCAACCTCACCAACCTGCGGTCCGAGCCGTTGGTGTCGATGCTCGGCAGCGCGTTCGTCGTCGAGAGCGTCGCGGGGCTCACGCTGGTCGTGCAGCTGCTGGTCGTGCTGGCCTACCTGCAGCGGTTCGTCGGCCGCCTCGCGTCGCTCGTGGTCGGGCTGGCCGGGCACGTCGGGGCGGGCCTGGTGGTCGCGGCAGCGCTCACGACGGGGATCTTCCACGGTTTCGTCGACGACTCCGTCGCCGAGGCGACCGACGTCGGCGTCAGCTACGTCATGGCCTGCGCGATGGGGTTCCTGGTGCTTGCCGTACCCCCGCGCTGGCGGTGGTGGTACCTGGCGGCGACGGCCCTCTACTGGCTGCTGCCGGGCGCGTTCCTGCGCACGTTCACCGACGCGGGGCACGCGACGGCGCTGACCATCGGGCTGCTGCTCGCGCTCGTCGCGTCCCGTGCCGTCGCGGCCGACCACCGGTCTCGCGCGCGAGGCGAACGCGGGATCGACCCGCCCGAGCTGCGCTGAACGCAGCCCGGGCGGGTCGATCGGCCGTGCTCAGTGCGTCGCGACCGGCTCCTCGGTCGGCTCCTGCGACGGATTCGGGTCCGCGAGGCGCAGGTTCGCGCCCTCGATGTCGGCCTTCGGCGTGATCTTGTCGAGCCAGCGCGGCAGGTGCCACGCCCGGTCGCCCAGGAGCGCGAGTGCCGCCGGGACGATCGTCATCCGGACCACGAAGGCGTCGATGAGCACGCCGACCGCCAGGCCGAACCCGATCGCCTTGATGGTCGGGTCGTCGACGAACATGAAGCCCGCGAACACCGAGGTCATGATCAGCGCCGCGGCGGTGACCACTCGCGCTCCGTGCCCGACGCCGGCGATCGTCGCCTCGGTCGCGTGGCTGCCGTGCACGAACTCCTCGCGCACCCGGGACACGATGAACACCTCGTAGTCCATGGCGAGCCCGAACAGGATCCCGATCATGATGATCGGCAGGAAGCTGACCAGCGGACCCGGGTTGTCGATGCCGAAGATCGAGCTGGCCCAGCCCCACTGGAACACGCCGACGACCAGGCCGAACGTCGCGCCGATGGTCAGCAGGAACCCGAATGCGGCCTTGAGCGGCACCATCCACGAGCGGAACGCGATGAGCAGCAGGATGAACGCGAGGCCGATCACCACGGCGAGGTAGATCGGGAGCGCGGCCGCCAGCTTGGCGGACACGTCGACCCCGATGGCCGTCATGCCCGTGACGGCGACGCTCTCGTCAGAGCCTTCGGTCATCGGCGCGACCGTGTCGCGGATGGTCGTGACCAGCTGCGCGGTCTCCTCGCTGCTCGGCCCGCTCTTCGGGATCACGGTGAGGAGCTGCGTCTGGCCCGACTCGCTGACCTGGCCGGGCTGCACGGCGACGACGTCGTCGAGACCCTGGACGCCGTCCGTGACGCTCTGCGCGAGGGCCGCGGTGGACTCGGCCGAGTCGCCCTTCACGACGACGACCAGCGGGCCGTTCACGCCCGGCCCGAACGCCCCGGCGGTCAGGTCGTACGCGATGCGCTGGTGGCTGTCGGCCGGGGCGGTGCCACCGTCGGGGAGCGCGAGGTGCATGTTCATCATGGGCAGGGCGAGCAGACCCAGGCCGACCACACCGACCGCGACGAACGGCACGCGGAACCGGGTGACGATGCGGGCCCAGCGGAAGCCGGCCCCGTCCTCGTTGTTCGGGGTGATCGTGCCCGTGCGCTGCTTGCGCGGCAGGATCCTGGTGCCCACGAAGCCGAGCAGCGCGGGCAGGAGCGTGAGTGCGACGACCACCGCGGTGAGGACCGTGCCGGCGGCGGCCAGGCCCATGACCGACAGGAACGGGATGCCGGCGATCGACAGGCCCGCGAGCGCGATGACGACCGTCGCGCCGGCGAACGTCACGGCGGAGCCTGCGGTCGCGACGGCGCGGGCGACCGACTCCTCCGGCTCGAGCCCGTCGGCGAGGTTGTTGCGGTGCCGGGCGCTGATGAACAGCGCGTAGTCGATGCCGACCGCCAGGCCGAGCATGAGCGCGAGGATCGGTGCCGTCGAGGTGATGTCGACGACCGACGTGAGGATGAGCAGGCTGGACATGCCCACGCCCAGGCCGACGAGCGCTGTCAGCAGCGTCATGCCGGCGGCGATCAGCGACCCGAACGTGACGACGAGGACGATGGCCGCGACGACGACGCCGATGCCCTCGGTCGCGCCGACCTCGGGCGGTGCCTGCGAGAGCTCACCGCCGGAGACGACGCGCAGGCCTTCGGTCGTGGCCGACTCGCCGAACTCGTCGAACGCGTCCTTGGCCTCCTGCGAGATGCCCTCGAGCGGCGTGCCGTAGACGACGGTCACCAGGCCGGTGCGTCCGTCCTGGCTGATCGCCTGGGACTGCGTCGGGTCGACCACGGCGACGACCTCGGGCAGCGTCGCGGCGTCCGCGAGCACCGGCGCGAGCGCGGCCTCGTCGAGCTGCTCACCCTCGGGGACCTGGACGATCAGGGTCGCGGTGGCGCCGGAGGCCGCCGGGAAGTCCGTCTCGAGGTCGTCGAGCGCCTGCTGAGCCTCGGTGCCGGGGATCGTCAGGCTGCTGGTGGTCGAGCCGGCCAGCGTGGCCACGCCGACGCCGAGCAGGATGAGGATCACGCCCCAGATCGCGACGACGCGACCGCGTCGGCGGTACGAGAACCGTCCCAGTCGGTAGAGGAGCTGTGCCATGGTCTTCCGTTTCGATCGGTGTGGCGGGGGTGTCGGTCTGCGCCACGTCGTCGGGGCACGTGCTGCTGCTCAGAGGAGCAGACGTCTCATGCAGGTCTGCAGGAGGGCCCGGAGGCTCTCGTCGGAGTGCCGGTGGTCGCGGATCTCGGCGATCACGCCGTTGAGCGCGAAGCCGGCGATGCTCACCTGCTCGGGGTCGTTGCCGCCGGCGAGCAGCGCGGGCAGGGCGAGGCAGGAGTCGGCCACAGCCATGAACGACGGCACCTCCGCGAGGAGCTGAGGGCCGTCGAGCACCACCGCGAGGCTGCGGTACTGCAGGACGACCTCGATGAACTCGTCGATCGCGCGCTCCTGCCCGTCCGGGCCGGGGTGGCTCGCGAGCTCCTTGACCAGGCTGTCGAGCTGGAGCGCTGCCGGCTCGAGGACCTCGGAGACGATCGCGGCCTTGTTGGCGAAGTGGTACAGCACGGTCGCCTTCGAGCATCCCACCGCGGCGGCGATGTCGGCCAGGGACGTGTCGTGGTAGCCGTGCTCCACGAACAGCTCCAGCGCGTGGTCGAGGATCTCTCGACGCGTGCGCTCGCGCACCGGGACGGTCGTGGTCATCCTGGGAGCGTACCTGACCGATCGGTCAGTGGCCGACCGGTCGGTCAGGTTCACCCGGGAGGACGCACACGGGCCGTAGTGTCGCGAGGGTGACCGAACGCTTCGTCCGAGACTGCTCCCGCTGAGATGGCCCGCGTGCACAGCGGGCGCGGGGTCGACCGCCTGGTCAATTTCTCGGACGCGACCGTCGCCATCGCCATCACGTTGCTGGTCCTGCCGCTCGTCGATGTGGCCGCACAGTTCGGCGATGGCGAGGAGCCGGCGGCGATCCTGCGCGAGAACTCGGCTGCCTTCCTCGCCTTCGCGATCTCCTTCGCGGTGATCGGCCGGCTCTGGATCAGCCACCACGGGGTGTTCGAGAGGGTCGATGACTACAGCCCCGCGCTGATCCGCGTGAACTTCGTCTGGCTCGCGAGCATCGTGTTCCTTCCGTTCGCCACCAACGCGCTCGCCGCGGTCTCGGGAGAGCACAAGGACGTCGTCTACGGCCTCTACATCGGCACGATCCTCGTGAGCTGCCTCGCCCTCGTCCTGATCGAGCGCACGCTCCAGCGCGATCCGGCGCTCGCGCCCGACCGCGGGGACGACCCCATCGACCTGACCGACGGCCTGGTCACCGCCGCGCTCCTGCTCGCCGCTCTGGTCGTCGCGGTCACGGTGCCCGCGATCGGCATCTGGGCGCTGCTGCTCCTGCTCGCGTCCGCACCGATCACCCGGTTCGTCTCGTCCCGCCGCGCCCGACGCCGCGTGCCCGCGGTCCCCGGCCCCGGTGTCGGTGGGGCGTCCTAGGCTCGCTCGCGTGCACCGGTTGTCACGCGCAGACGCTCGTCGGGTTGCTGTGCGCGCACAGCTGCTCACGGCCGATCGCCCCAAGGACGTCCACGAGACGGTGCGCCGGCTCTCGCTGGTCCAGCTGAACCCGACCGCCCCGATCGCCCCGAGCGCGGACCTGGTGCTGTGGAGCCGGATCGGCCCGGCGTACGACCCGTCGGAGCTGCAGGAGGCGTTGGACCAGCAGACGATCCTCGACTACCGGATGACGCTGCGCGTCGCCGAGGACCTGGCGCTCTACCGCGCGGAGATGGCCGAGTGGCCGGGCACGGGCGACGACGTCAAGGGCTGGAAGAAGGCCAACCGGCAGTGGGTCGACGACAACGAGGGCTGTCGGCAGGACATCCTGGCCCTGCTGCGCACGGACGGGCCGCTGACCGCGAGCGAGCTCCCGGACACGTGCGTGCGGCCGTGGCGGTCGTCCGGCTGGAACAACAACCGCAACATCACCATGATGCTTGACCAGCTCGTGCTCATGGGCGACGTCGCGGCCGCCGGCGGGACCGGCAAGGACCGGCTGTGGGACCTGGCAGAGCGCGTGTACCCGGGCGGTCCCCGGATCCCGCTCGAGGAGGCCCAGGTGCTGCGCGACGGGCGGAGGCTGAGCGCGCTCGGCATCGCCCGGTCCCGCGGGCCCGAGTGCCCGGTCGAGCCGCTGGACGTCGGGACCGCCGGTGAGCCGGCAGTCGTCGAGGGAGTCCGTGGTGAGTGGCGGGTGGACCCGGCCTTGCTCGACGCCCCGTTCGAGGGTCGCGCCGCGCTGCTCTCCCCGTTCGACCGGCTGCTGCACGACCGCAAGCGGATGACCGAGATCTTCGAGTTCGAGTACGCGCTCGAGATGTTCAAGCCGGCCGCAGTCCGCCGCTGGGGGTACTACGCGCTGCCCGTGCTGGTGGGCGACCGGCTGGTCGGCAAGCTGGACGCCACCGCGCAGGCCCGGGTCCTGCAGGTGCACGCGCTGCACCTGGACGTGCCCCTCTCGTCGTCCGAGCAGGACGCCGTCGACCAGGAGATCGAGGACCTGGCGCGGTGGCTGGAGCTCGACCTCGCCTACGACGTGTAGTAGCCCGCGGCGAGGTCGTCCAGCAGGCCCGGGTGGGTCGGCGTCCAGCCGAGGAGCTCGCGGGTGAGCGCGCTCGACGCGGGGGTGTCGAGTGCGAAGAACCGGCCGATCCAGCCGAAGTGCTCGGCGGCCCGCTCGGGGTCGATCGACGCGCTCAGGATGCCGAGGCCGCGGCCGATCGCCTCGGCGATGTCGCGGGTCGCGATCCCCTCCTCGCCGACGGCGTGCACGACGGATCCGGCGGGGGCCGCCTCGAGCGCGAGCCGGACCAGGTGGGCGGCGTCGAGCACGTGCACCGCGGGCCACCGGTTGGCGCCGTCGCCGACGTAGCCGGAGACGCCCTTCGCCCGGGCGATGCCGGCCAGGTGCGCGACGAAGCCGTGGTCGCCCTGGCCGTGCACGGTCGGGGCGAAGCGCAGGCCGACCGACCGCACGCCGCGGTCTGCGTACGAGAGGGCGAGGTGCTCGGCGCCGCCGCGCATCGAGTCCGGCCCTTGATGGGGCGAGGCGTCACGCTCGGTCGAGACGCGGCCCTGCGTGAGGCCTGCGACGCCCGAGGCCAGCAGCAGCGCGCGGTCGGAGTCCGCCAGGGTCTCGACGAACGTCTCGACGGCGGCGCGCTCGGTGCGCCAGGCGCCGGCCATGTCCCCGAAGTCGTGGTTGAAGCCCAGGTGGACGACGGCGTCGGCCTTGTCGGCGCTGGTCCGCAGGACGTCGAGGTCGTCGAGGTCGCCGCTCACGGGCGCCGCGCCCGCGGACTCGATGCGTGCGGCGCTCGCCTCCGAGCGCGCGAGACCGACGACCTCATGGTCGGCGGCGAGAAGCTCGGCGACGACGGCGGAACCGATCCAGCCGGATGCCCCGGTGACGAACACGCGCATGATGCGCTCCTTCAAGGTGATGTCAGCAACTGTCATCACCACTGTACGTCCGATGTCAGCGTCTGTCATCACTACACTCGTCGCCATGGGTCGATGGGAGCCGGACGCGCGCGGACGACTGGCGCGCGTGGCGCTGGAGCTCTACGCCGAGCGCGGGTTCGAGCAGACGACGGTCGGGGACATCGCCGAGCGTGCCGGCGTCACCGAGCGCACCTACTTCCGGCACTTCGCCGACAAGCGCGAGGTGCTGTTCGACGGGTCGGACGCCCTGCGGACCCACATCGTCGACGCGATCCGCGACGCCCCGGCCGGTCAGACGCCGATCGAGGTCGTCGGCGAGGCCTTCGCGAGCGCCGGGACGATCCTCGAGGAGCGGCGCGACCACGCTCAGCGGCGTGCCGGTGTCATCGCGGCGAACCCGAGCCTGCAGGAGCGCGAGCTGTTCAAGATGGCGACGCTCACGGGCGCGGCGACGCAGGCCCTGCGCGCACGCGGCGTGCCGGGTCCGACCGCGGCGCTGGCCGCGTCGGCGGGGGTGACGGCGTTCTCGGTCGGGTTCGAGACGTGGGTCGCGGACCCCGCCCCGGCCGACCTGCCGGCGATCATCCGCCAGACGTTGGACGACCTGCGCGTGGTGACGCAGCCCTGATCTGGTCCGCGTACCAGGAGGCGCTGTCCTTCGGGGTGCGCTCCTGGGTGTCGAAGTCGACGTCCACGAGCCCCCAGCGCTGGCGCAGCCCGCGCGCCCACTCGAAGTTGTCGAGGAACGACCACGCGTAGTAGCCACGCAGGTCGACGCCGTCGCCGATCGCCCGCGCGGCCTGCTCGAGGTGCGTGCGCAGGTACTCGATCCGGGCGTCGTCGT
The DNA here is from genome assembly GCF_056404795.1 of Cellulomonas sp. P2_B4. Taxonomy (NCBI): domain Bacteria; kingdom Bacillati; phylum Actinomycetota; class Actinomycetes; order Micrococcales; family Cellulomonadaceae; genus Cellulomonas; species Cellulomonas sp. P2_B4. The sequence continues at coordinate 270,989 of NZ_JBFUDI010000004.1, read as the reverse complement.
GCGGTCCGGGGTACGTCTCGTCGTCGGGGATGCCGTTCTCGGTGATGTGCATCGGCGGCAGGCTCGGGTAGTCGTCACGGAGCCGGGTGAGCAGGTCGTACAGACCCTCGGCGTGGATCTGCTGCCAGCCCGCGGCCGACGTCGGGTAGACGTTCCGGTAGTTGCCACCCTCGTCGATCATCGCGACGCCGTAGTAGTTCACGCCGAGGACGTCGCACGGCGTGCCGATGAGGTCGAGGTCGCCGGCCTGGACGAGCGCCGCGAACCGGTCGGGGTCCGCGTGCATCTGGCCGCTGCGGTCGCCGATCGCGTCGTCGGGGTAGGCGCCGGCGAGCAGCGGGTCCAGGAACATGCGGTTCTCGACGGCGTCGACGCGCAGGGCGGCCTTGTCCGACGAGCCCACCGAGTACACGGGTAGGAGGTTGAGCGCGATGCCGACCTGGCCGTCGGCCCCGGAGTCCCGGAAGGCCTGGACCGCCAGGCCGTGCGCGAGCAGCTGGTGGTGGACCGCGGCCACGCCGGCGTCCTGGTCGCCGAGGCCCGGCGCGTGCTCGGTGCCCGCGTAGCCGACGTAGGCCGTCGTCTTCGGCTCGTTGATCGTCAGCCACGTCGCGTCGACGTCGCCGAGGGCGTCGAACACGATCGCGGCGTAGTCGGCGAACCGTTGCGCGGTGTCGCGGGACGCCCAGCCGCCGACGTCCTGGAGCGGCTGCGGCAGGTCCCAGTGGTAGAGCGTGATCGCGGGGTGGAGCCCGCGCTCCAGGAGGCCGTCGACGAGCCGTCGGTAGAAGTCGACGCCCTGGGGGTTCGTCGCGCCCGAGCCGGTCGGCTGCACGCGCGGCCACGCGACCGAGAACCGGTACGCCGGGATGCCCAGCTCGACGAGCAGGTCGAGGTCCGACGACCACCGGCGGTAGTGGTCGGCGGCCGGGTCGCCGGTCGCTCCCCCGTCGATGTTCCCCGGCTTCGCGGCGAACGTGTCCCAGATCGACGGGCCCCGGCCGTCGACCGTCGTCGAACCCTCGACCTGGAACGCCGACGTCGCGACGCCCCAGGTGAACGCCTCGGGGAACGTGGGACCCGAGGAGGTCGGGGTGGGGGTCTCTCGACCCGACGGCGTGCAGGCCGCCAGCAGCAGCGCCGCGCTGCCGCCGAGCAGGACGGTCCGGCGGTCGATCGGGTGGGTCATGCGTCGGCTCCTCGTCGAGCGGTCGCGGGTGTGGGATCGCTCCCACAGTCAAGGATACTGGCCCGTCGGCTCCGCGACGAGGACCGCAGCATCCGGGTGAATCGCCCACGATCGCGACCCCGGGTGAGCGACGGCTGGCACCATCGCCCGATGAGTTCGCTGCCGGGGGCCGGTTGGTACGACGACGGAACGACGGTCGGCGCTGTGCGCTGGTTCGACGGCACGGGCTGGACCGAGCACACGAGGCCGCTCGCGGCGCCGGCTGCGGTCCCGGTCCAGGCGCAGTCGCCCATCGCCGCCGTCCCCCAGTCGTTCGGCGCGCAGCCGTCGTCGTTCGGCACGCAGCCCTCGTCGTTCGGCGCGCAGACCTCCGGGTTCGCCAGCACCGTGCCGACGCGGCTCGGGCAGTCGGCCAACCTCGCCGAGAGCGTGTCGCAGGGCGCCGCCTACCAGCAGAACCGTCTCGACGACGCGCTGGGCCTGCGCCGCCGCGGGTTCTGGATGTTCGGCGGAGCCATCGCGATCCTGCTGGTCACGGGCCTGATCGGCCTGGTGACGGGTGCGTCGGGGACGCTCTGGTACCTCAGCGCCGGTGGCGCGGTGTTCCTGCTGGTCAGGGCGTGGCGCGACTACCAGAACGCCACGTTCCGCGATGCGCCGACGCTCCCCGTCCTGGCGTGGGTCGGGGCCGGGGCCGTGCTCGCGGCGGCGGTCGCGTTCTTCGTCGTCGGGCCCGTCGTCGGCGCCATCGGCACGATGGGGACCTAGCCCGTCCGGATCGCGGGCGAGCCCGACTCGCCGAGCGGTCCTGCGCGGGGTCGCACCTGCACCGGGTCTACGGTCGTGACCACGAATCGAGCTCCACCCCCGCACGGGCGGCGCCGGTCCCAGTCACCCCACGGTTTCGACCCGACGAGGACCAGCCATGAGCACCACTCCCGTGCGCCCATCTCCTGCCCGCCCCCACACCATCGACGTCGCCTCGACGATCGACGAGTACCTGGACCGCTCCGACTGGCGGGTGAACGCCAACGCCAACCAGGGCTACTCGCTCGGCGGTCTGATCCTGCAGACCGCGGGCAAGGTGACCGCCAACTACTGGCTCTCGCAGGTGTACCCCGCCGCCGTCGGCAACGCGCACCGCGAGGGCGACCTGCACATCCACGACCTCGACCTGCTGAGCGGCTACTGCGCCGGCTGGTCGCTGCGCATGCTGCTGAGCGAGGGGTTCAACGGGGTCCCCGGGACCATCGAGTCGCGGCCGGCGCGGCACTTCTCCTCGGCCGTCGGCCAGATCGTGAACTTCTTGGGCACCCTGCAGAACGAGTGGGCGGGTGCGCAGGCGTTCAGCTCGTTCGACACGTACATGGCGCCGTTCGTGCGGACGGACGCGCTCTCGTACGACGAGGTCCGTCAGCTCGTGCAGGAGCTCGTGCACAACCTCAACGTGCCGTCGCGCTGGGGCACGCAGACCCCGTTCACCAACCTGACCTTCGACTGGACCTGCCCGGACGACCTGCGCGACGAGGTCCCGCTCGTCGGCGGCGAGCCCGTCGACTTCACGTACGGCGACCTCACCGACGAGATGGCGATGATCAACCGCGCGTACATCGAGGTGATGACCGAGGGCGACGCGTCGGGCCGCGTGTTCACGTTCCCGATCCCCACCTACAACATCACCTCCGACTTCGACTGGGACTCCCCCAACGCCGACCGGCTCTTCGCGATGACCGCCAAGTACGGCCTGCCGTACTTCCAGAACTTCCTGAACTCCGACCTGGAGCCCGGGCAGATCCGGTCGATGTGCTGCCGGCTGCAGCTGGACCTGCGCGAGCTGCTCAAGCGCGGCAACGGGCTGTTCGGCTCGGCCGAGCAGACGGGGTCGCTGGGCGTCGTCACCGTGAACTGCGCGCGCCTCGGCTACCTGCACCGCGACAACTGGCCGGGCCTGCTGCGGGCCCTCGACCACCTGCTCGACCTCGCGCGCGACTCCCTCGAGCTCAAGCGCGAGGTGATCGACGGCTACATCGAGGACGGCCTGTTCCCGTACACGAAGCGCTACCTCGCCGGCGGCCTGGCCAACCACTTCTCGACCATCGGCGTCAACGGCGTGAACGAGATGGTGCGCAACTTCACCGGCGACGCGCACGACATCACGTCGCAGGAGGGCCACGCCTACGCCGTCGCGCTCCTCGACCACGTGCGGGCGCGGATGGTCGAGTTCCAGGAGGCGACCGGGCACCTGTACAACCTCGAGGCCACGCCGGCGGAGGGCACGACCTACCGGTTCGCCAAGGAGGACCGCCTGCGGTTCCCGTCGATCCTGCAGGCCGGCACCGTCGCCCACCCGTACTACACCAACTCCTCGCAGCTGCCCGTGGGCTTCACCGACGACCCGTTCGAGGCCCTGGACCGCCAGGACGAGCTGCAGACCAAGTACACGGGTGGCACGGTGCTGCACCTCTACATGTCCGAGCGCCTCTCGACGCCTGAGGCCTGCCGCAAGCTGGTGCAGCGCGCGCTCGAGAACCACCGGCTGCCGTACATCACGGTGACGCCGACGTTCTCCATCTGCGCGTCGCACGGGTACCTGGCGGGCGAGGTCCTCCAGTGCCCGACGTGCGGCGGCGGGACCGAGGTGTGGACGCGGGTCATGGGGTACCACCGGCCGGTGTCGTCGTTCAACGTGGGCAAGAAGGGCGAGCACGCCGAGCGCGTGCACTTCGTGGAGCAGCGATGACCAGCCTGGCCGTCGCAGGTCTGACTCCCCTGTCGACCTGCGACTGGCCGGGCCGGCTCGTTGCGACGGTGTTCCTGCAGGGCTGCCCGCTGGCCTGCACGTACTGCCACAACCCGTTGCTGATCGACCCGCGGACGCCGGGCTCGGTGCCGTGGGCGTCCGTCGTGGACCTCCTGTCCCGGAGGCGCGGCCTGCTCGACGGGGTCGTGTTCTCCGGCGGGGAGCCCACCCGGCAGCACGGTCTGCGCGACGCGATGACCGAGGTCCGCGGGCTCGGGTTCGGGGTCGGGCTGCACACCGCAGGGACCTTTCCGACGAGGCTCGCGCAGGTGCTCGACCTCGTCGACTGGGTGGGCCTCGACATCAAGTCGGTGCCGCGCCTGTACGCCGCCCAGACCGGGGTCGACGCGTGGGCGAAGGCCCTCGCGTCCCTCCGGCTGGTCCAGCGCGCAGGCGTCGAGGTCCAGGTCCGCACGACCGTCGACCCGACGGTCCAGTCGCCCGACGACGTCGCCGAGCTCACCGCGCTGCTCTCGTCGCTCGGCGTCGACGAGCACGTGCTGCAGGAGGTCCGGCCGGACGGGACGACCGCCCAGTACCGGGAGGCGCTCACGTCGGCGCGGTGAGAGGTACGGTCGCCGACATGCTCTCTCCGGTCCCCGCGACGCCTGACGACATCGACGCGATCCACGCCCTGCGCCGGTCGCTCGAGGACTGGATGGCCGCCAACGGGACCGTGCAGTGGCCGCAGGGATCGCTCCCGCACGAGCGCATCGCCCGCCAGGTCGCGGCCGGCGAGTGGTACGTCGTCCGGGATGCCGCGGGGCTCGTCGGGACGCTGCGTCTGCTCTGGACCGACCCGGACTTCTGGGGGGCCGACCAGACGCCCGCGGTCTACGTCCACGGCCTCATGGTCGACCGCCGGCACACCGGCGAGGGCGTCGGCACGGCGCTGCTCGACTGGGCGCGGCAGCGCGGGGTCGACGCGGGCGTGGACATGCTCCGGCTCGACTGCCGCACGACGAACCCCGTGCTCTACGACTACTACGGCGCGTACGGGCTCACGGTGGTCGGCCAGAAGGACTTCGCCGACTTCTCGTGCGCGCTGCTCGAGGTCTCGCTCGACGGCTGACCGACGCGGCTACTGCTCGACCAGGCGACCGTCCGCGAGCCGCAGCACCCGGTCGGCGAGGGAGATCATCAGGGGGTCGTGCGTCGAGACGATGGCCGTCATGCCCTCGGCCTCGACGATGGCCCGCAGCAGCGCCATGACCGCCGTGCCGGTCTCGGTGTCGAGCTGTCCGGTGGGCTCGTCGGCCACGAGCAGGCGGGGCGAGTTGGCCAGTGCACGTGCGATCGCCACCCGCTGCTGCTGACCGCCGGACATCTCGGCGGGGCGCTGCTGGGCGTGCGCACCGAGGCCGACGAGATCGAGCAGCAGCTCCACGCGCGCCTCACGGTCCGCAACCGGCACCTTGCGCAGCCGCAGCGGCACGCCGACGTTCTCGGCCGCGGTCAGCACGGGCACCAGCCCGAAGGTCTGGAAGACGAACGACACGACGTCGCGGCGCAGCTCGACCAGGCCGGACTCGTCGAGCGAGGAGACCTCGCGGCCGTCGACGAGCACGCGCCCCTCGTCGGGACGGTCCAGCCCACCGACGCAGTTCAGCAGCGTCGTCTTGCCGGACCCGGAGCGCCCGACGAGCGCGACGAGCTCGCCCGGCGCCACCGTGAAGGACACGTCGTCGACCGCCCGGACCGCGGTCGGGCCCGTCCCGTACGTCCGGCTGACGCCCTCGACGAGGACGACCGGCCTGGTCGTCGTGATGCTCATCGCTGCTCCTCGTCGGGGGTCGCGGGCCGTGACCCGCCCGGCCAGACGGACACGTGAGACTCCTCGAGCAGGAGCCGCACCCGGCCGACGAGGTCGAGCGCGTCCCGGTACTCGCGCGGCAGCTGCAGGCGACCGGCGCGGTCCAGCACGGCGAACTCCTCGGCGACCACGTGCTCGCTGCCGTCCTCGTGGGTGTCCGTGCGGCGCACGACCTCCGACGACGTGCGCCCGTCCCGGATCGACACCGTCCGACGGACGTGCTCCGAGACCGCCAGGTCGTGCGTCACGACGACGACGGTGGTTCCCAGCTCGCGGTTCGACGTGCGCAGGCACTCGAGCACCTCGTGCGACGTCGCACTGTCGAGCTCGCCGGTCGGCTCGTCGGCGAACAGGACCTGCGGGTCGTTGGCGAGCCCGACCGCGATCGCGACGCGCTGCTGCTCGCCTCCGGACATCTCGCCCGGACGCCGGTCGGCGCAGTACCCGACGCCGAGCATGTCGAGCAGCTCGTCCGCCCGGCGGGCCCGCTCCTTGCGCGGGCGGCCGGCCAGCGCGAGCGGCAGCGCGGCGTTCTCGGCCGACGTCAGGTACGGGACCAGGTTGCGGGCGGTCTGCTGCCAGACGAAGCCGACCATCGATCGCCGGTACTCGATCCGCTGCCGCGCGGACATGGCCATCAGGTCCCACGGCCCGACGCGCACGCGTCCCGCCGTCGGGACGTCCAGCCCGGAGAGCACGGACAGCAGGGTCGACTTGCCGGACCCGGACGCGCCGACGACCGCCACGAGCTCCCCCGGCTCGATGAGCAGATCGAGGCCTTGCAGGGCCTGCACCTCGACGCCTTCCGACTGGTAGATGCGCACGAGCGAGTCGCAGACGATCAGCGCGTCCGCACCGAAGTCCCTGGGGCGCGTTCGTGCCCGCTCCTCGAGCGAGTCGAGCGTTGTCGTCATCGTGCGTCCTCCTCGTCGGTCCCTGACCTCGTCATCGCTCTCCCACCCGCAGCACGTCACCGAGCCGGTCGCGTCGCCGCATCGCACCCTCAGCGACCACCGCCGCGACGAGAGCGCCACCCACCGTCACGCACGCCGCCACGACCGGCCACCAGCCGACGACGAGCGGCGGTGCGTGCGACCCGCCGGTGGCGACGTCGAGCCCCAGCGCCCCGCCGAGCAACCACGGCACGACCAGCCCGATCGCGACCCCGGCGAGGAGCGCGGCGCCGACCAAGGGGGACAGCTCGGCAAGCGTCAGTGCACGGCCGGTGCGGACGTCGAGCCCGAGGGTGCGCAGCGCCGACAGCGTCCGGCCGCGCTCGCGCGAGGTCGCCACCACGAGAAGGACCAGGGCGAGCGCGGCGTACAGCGCCAGCACCCCTGCCGCCGCCGACAGCAGCACGACGAGCCCGCGGTTGAGGGGAACCGCCGCCCACGCGCTCAGCCAGCCGGCACGGCTGGTGACGCTCACCGCCGGGCGGTCGCCCAGGTGGACCGCGGCGACGGCTGCGGCGGCGCCGGGGCCGTCCACCAGCACGGTCGTCAGCGGTGTCGTCTCGTTCTGCGCCGCGTCGAACGTCGCGCGGTCCACCACGACGCGGGGACGGGCGGGAGACCCCGAGACGGGTACGCCGACGCGCGATCCGGCGCGAACCGTCCCCACGACGTCCAGGGCCACCTTCTCGGACGCGCCCAGCACCTGCGGGGGTACCAGCCGGACGACCTGGACGAGCCCCGGGTCGACCAGCGCGGGCACCGCACCCGCGGACGAGCCGACCAGCGCACGGCCGTCCTCGCCCCCGGTGACCGCGCCGAGCGCCTCGGCGTCGACCAGGACGAGGTCGACCCTCGTCCCCGATCCTGATCCGAGGTCACGCGCGGGCAGCACCGCGACGCCGGCGACGGCCGTGACCCCGGGAGCCTCCCGCAGCGCCTCGATGTCGGCCGGGGTGACCGGCCCGTCCACGCGCACGTCCGCGCCGACGCGTTCACCCGCCGCGGTCGCCTGCCCCGCGCGGACCATCACGGTCGTCGTGCCGCAGAAGACCACCATCGCGATGGCCATGGTCAACGCCGTCATCGGGACGACGGCCCCGTGCACAGCGCCCGCACGGGCCGTCGCGACGAGCGGGACGAGTCCTCGGCTCCGGCGGGCGATGCGCGCCACGGCGCGCAGCAGAGGCGGCATCGCGTGCACCACGACGATCGTCACGGCGGCCGCGGCCAGCAACGGTGCGGCCGCGAGCAGGAGATCGACGTCCCGGCCTCCCGGTGGGAGCAGGCCGCGGCGGCGGACGGAGACGAACGCGCCCAGGGCGAGCACGCCCACCGCGACCTCAGCGACGATCCGGCGAGACCTGCGCCGCCGCTCCAGGCGGTCCCGGTCGGCACGGTTTGCCGGCTGCCGGCGCCCGGACCACGCGGCGCGCGACCGGCCGACCGCGATCGCGGGCGGCGCGAGCGCGGCGACCGCGACGAGGCACACGGCAACTCCCGGAGACCGGACCGGACCCCGCGCGGCGAGCATCGCGACGAGGGCACCGACCGCTCCGGCGACGACGGCCACCGGGACGGACTCCACCAGCGCCCGGGACGCGATCGCGGCGAGCGACGCACCCCGCGCCCGCTCCCCGAGCAGGAAGGTCTCGCGGCGACCCACGAGGAGCCGCGCGGCGAGGACCAGGACGAGGGCGCCGACCCCGGCCAGGCCGACGACCACCAGCGACTGCTGGGCTCGGGCGGCGGCGAGCCGGGCCGCGATCGCCGTGAGCACGGACCCGAGGTCCGTCGACACCGTCGGGACGCGGCCGTCGCTCTGGTGCAGGATGTCCGGGTCCCCCTGCACGCGCGTGAGCTCGGCGAGGACCCCCGGCGCCATGGCCGCGTCCACGGCGCTCGCCTCGGTCGGGTACCGGTACGAGGTCGTGGCCGCACGCCGCAGGACGACCAGCTCCAGGTCCGGCAGGGACTCGTCGGTGACGAGGAGACCCACCCGAGCGCGCTGCTCCTCCCCCGGGGGCGCGTCCTGCACCGCCAGCAGGTCGCGCGAGTCCGCCCAGGCGTGGTCGCCGGGGTCGATCGCGGTGTACAGGCCGGTGATGACGATGTCGGCCTTCCCCCGCGTCGGCAGGGAGCCGCGCACGTGGTCGCCGGCGCGCACCCCGAGCGCCGTTGCGACGTCGGCCTGCATCCCGACCTGGATCTGGTGCACCGACGTCGGGTTGTCGCTGCCCGCCCCGGGCAGGACCGAGAGCGCGGGCGCCGTACCGTCCACCCACCGCACGAGCGCCTCGTCGTCGGGCGAACCGACGTAGACCAGCCGCGTGGCGAGCGAGACGTCGCCCGCGACCGCGAGCCGGACGCCGGTCGCGACCGTGACCGTGCCCGGGCCGGTGACCGAGCGCAGTCCGACCGGCAGCGCCTGCCGGACGCTCACCGCCGAGTCCCGCAGCTCGGCGGCGATGTTGGGATCGCGGTCCGTGCTCGTCGTCGGCGCCTGCGGCCTGCCGATGCCGGCGACGAGGTCGGCGGACGGGCCGGCGTCGCGGACCGCCTCCTGCACGGCGTCGTCGGCGGCGATCGCGACGAGACGCGGGACGACGAGCGCGAGCGCGACGCTGATCGCCAGGACCACCGCCGTGAAGGTCACGAGGGCGATGTCGGCCCGCGCGCGACGGCGCCCCACGAGCACCACGTCTGCGGTCGCCGCGCGGACGCCGGTCCGGACCGCCGCGAACGCGCTCACTGGTCGTCCCCCAGCCGCAGCAGCTCGCCCGACGCACGCTTGAGCAGCACGTTCGTCACGACGGCCACGACGGCCACCGTCGAGGCCAGCAGCATCCCCAGCAGGACGAGCTGAGCGGACCAGCCGGCGTGCACCACCACGCCAGGCACCGGCGTGCCGCCTGTCGAGGAGACCGTGACCAACGGTGCGACGGCCCGGGCCAGGAACGCCCCGATCGCGACACCGGCTGCCAGCCCGAGGGTGGCGACGACGACATGCTCGAGGAGCAGCGACCGCACCAGGGACGTCCGGGCCACACCCAGCGCCTGGAGCCGGGCGAGCTCGAGCCGCCGGGCCCGCACGGAGACCGTCGCGCTCATCGCGATGCCGGCGACGGCGAGCACCACGGCGGCGGCCACGACGACCCAGAGGGCCGCCTGGACGCCGACCCGCAGAGGCCCGTCGGTCGCGTCGGTCCGCGCCGCCACCCGGGTGTGCGCGACGCCGCCGCCTGTCGTCTCGATCGTCGAGGCCACCGCCGCGGCGCGCGCGTCCTGCACGGAGAGCCACCACTCGTCGGTCGGCGGCGGCTCGCCGGCCGCCACCATCGCGGCTCGGCCCAGGAGGTCGGAGTCGACGAGGACACCGCTGCCCGCCGGATGTCCCGGCAGGTACGGCACGGTCCCGACGATCTGGAGGTCCACGGGAGCACCCGTGACCGTGAGCCGCAGCGAGCGCCCGACGTCCGTCGACAGCGCGTCGAGCAGGTCGGGCGTCACCAGCGCCGGGATCCGGAGGCCGTCGGCGCCTGGGTCGGCAAAGGTCGTCCCCGCGAGCGCGACGGGCGCGCCGTAGTCGATCCCCGAGAGCACGGTCGACTCGAGGTGCAGGACGTCTGCGTCGACGGTCGTCCGGTGGGCCGTGTCCCATCGTCCGTCGGTCAGCGAGACGGCACTGACACCAGCGAGCTCGGCCACCGGCGGCACCTGCCCGTCGGCGGGGAGCGGGGGACCGGTGGCGACCCGCAGGTGCGCCACCTCGAGCGTCATCGCCACGTCTGCGGCGGGCGGGGCGTCCGTCGTCGACGGCGTCCCGCGCGCGACGACGCCGACCAGGCTCGTCCCGGCGACCGCCGACACAGGCACGACGACGTCCGTCCACGAGTCCTCGAGCTCCAGGGTCCGGAGCGCGACCGTCGAGCGCTCACCGGTCGGGTCCTGCAGGACGGCCCAGACACGCACGGACCCGACGACGGGTGCGGACAGCGTCGTGCGCAGGTCGACGACGAGATACCGCGGCACGCCCGGCAACGGCACGCCCTCGACCGGCGTCGTCGGTCGCAGGTGGCGGRTCCGCGACTCCCACCCGCCGGCGACCCGGCCACGCAGGAGGGCTCCGGCCTGCGTGGTGTCCACGGCCAGGACGGTGGTCGTCAGGGTCGTGTCACCCGACGAGCTCGCGATACCGACGGATGCGTCGCGCAGCGTCACAGGCGCGACGTGCTCGACGCCGGGCAGGCCGGCGGCTGACGCCGCTGCCGCCAGCTCGTCGGCTGGGACCACGCGAACGTCGGTGCCGGTCGCGAGGTCGGCCTGGTCCTGCTGCGACGACCGCCACGTCGACAGGAACGAGAGCGAGAACGTGCCGACACCGATCGCGAGCGTCAGCAGGAGGACCGAGGCAGACGCCCGGCCCGGGCGACGCCCGAGCTCCCAGGCGGCCAAGGGAGAGGCAAGGCCTCGGCTGCGGGAGGCGAGCCGCTCCCCCGCGCGCGTCAGCACGGGCAGCAGGCGAAGGGTCAGTACGGCACCCGCGAGCAGCACCAGCGCGGGCGCCAGGACGAGCACCGGGTCGGCGGAACCCGCCGACCCGATCGGGTTCTGGTACGTGCTCAGCTGGCGGAACGCCACGACCGCGAGGACGACGAGCGCGATGTCGGCCCCGGAGCGCGCGAGCGCCCCGGTGCGGTCCGCCCGGCCCGCGCCGGTCGCGGTGCGCAGCCGGACCGCGGGAGCGAGCAGGACCCCCGCGAGCACGAGCGCGCACACAGAGCACACCAGCCACAGCTCAGCCGGTCGGCCGGGATCGACGTGCAGGCCGCCGTCCCGGACAGGGCCTGAGGCGGTGAGCACGTGGTACAGACCGCCCGCGAGCCAGGGCGCGAGCGCGGCAGTGACCACGGCGACGCCGAGCGCCTCGAGCCCGGCGACGCCGGTGAGCTGGCCCGCCGACGCACCGCGCGACGAGAGCAGCCGCTGCTCGGGTGCCCGCCGCTCGGCAAGCAGACGAGCGGCACCCAGCAGCACGGTGATCGCGAGCACGACCAGGAGGAGGGCGACCACCACGACGGTGACCTGGGTGACCCGCAGGCTGGCCGCGGCCGCGTCGATCGTGTCGGCGAGGTAGGACTCGATCCGCGCGTCCCCGCCGTCGACGGTCAGCGCGGCGAGCCGACGCTCCGCGTCGTCCAGCCGGGACCGCAGGGCTGCCACCTCGTCGCCGCCGGCCTGCCCCAGGTCGGGGTGGGCGACCAGGTGCGCGGTGCCCAGCTGCACCGTCCCGTCCGTCAGGACGTCCGGACCTGCGGTGACGAGCGGTCCCCACGCTCTCGTCGTCAGGAACCCGGCCGATCCAAGCACCGGGTACGCCGCATCCTCCTCCGCCCCGGCCAGCGGGTCCCGGTGCCACGAGGAAGCCGGTCCGGTCAGCCGGAACGTCCCGGTGACGACGAGCGTCGCCCGATCGCTCCGCCCTCCGACGGCGACGTCCACCACGGTCCCGACCTGCCAGCCGTACGCCTCGGCCGCCACCTGGGGAACCGCGACGAGAACGCGCCCGGACTCGTCGACGGCTGCAGTCGGAAAGGCGCCGCTGAGGAGCACGCTGCTTCGGGCGATCTCCGGCTCGGAGCCGAGGTACACATAGGGCTGGACCGCGTCAGCGGTGCCGCGCACGGTGTACATCGCCGAGGCCAGCCACGTCTCCCGCGTGGCGGGGACCGTGCCAAGGGTGTCCGTCACGAGCTGGTCGGCGCCGTCCAGCAATGTGCGGTCCCCGGCCCGTGGCCTGACGACAACGTCGAGCTCTCGGTCCTCCGCGCGCGTGCGGTCGAGAGCGACCCCGACCATGCGGTCCTGGCTCGCGGTCAGCAGGAGAGTGAAGGTGCCGAGCAGCGACGTGGCCAGCAACGCCACGCCCGCCACGACGGCGAGCAGGGCCGACTGAGCGCGCGCGCGGCGCATCAGCAACCGCGCGTACCAGCCCACGCGTTCCCCCTGTCGTCGTCGACGGTGCGCACTCACGAGGCCGCGCGAGCCGATCATAGAAATCGGTGGCCCACTTGTGGGAGCGATTCCACGTATCGATACGGTCTCGACTTCTCGGGGTCCGTCAGAGGACCTGGCCCGCGCTGGCCTGCGCCCGCGGATCCTGGTGGAGCGGCGGGTGCGTCAGCGCCGCCGGATCGCGGGCGGCGCGGCGCTGAGCCCGGACTCGACCCAGGTGGCCGACGCCCAGACCGCCGAGAGGTCGATCGTCAGCTCGACCCGCTGGCCATTGAGGACGACGAGCTGGTGCTCCGTGCCCTGCGCGGCGCGCAACCGCATCGCGAGCTGGTTGAGCGCCTTCGCGTCCTTCTGCGGTCCGAGGTCGTACGTGACGCCGTTGATGTGCATGAAGCCGTTCATGGGCGACAGGGTGCCACGGCGCTCGGCTCCCGATGTGACGGGCGTCGCCCGCCGTTCGTCGCGAAGAGGGCCGAAGGGCCCGGGTCCGGGGGGTGCACGGGTGGGACCATGGAGGGGTCGGCAATCCCGGCACCCCTTCTGCACGCACCCACAAGGAGCACTCCCATGGCCAGCCCGACCGCCCCGCTGACGACCCGCCTCTCCGAGGTCGCCGACACCGTCCGTTGGGCGCCCGCGCCGCGGTGGGGCAGCTCCGCGGCCGAGCACGGCAAGTACGTCGGCTACCTCGGCGGCAGCATGCTCGCGTGGACGCTCATCGGCGTGCTGTCCGCCGCCGCGTTCGGCTGGGTCCTCTCGCTCTAGGCGCCGAACCACGTGGCGAGCGCCCGTGGCAGCTCCGCGTCCGTGAGGTCTCCCGCCCAGGCCACGTAGCCGTCGGGACGGATCAGCACCGCCGCGGGTGCGTCCACCTCACCCACGACCGGCAGTTCCCACGCGCCGTCGTACCCCGCGTCGACGACGCGCACCCGACCCTCGTCGTCGATCCCGCCGGGCTGACCGAGCCGGAGCAGCACGGGACGCGCGGGGTGCAGGAGCTCGAAGACGCGTGTCGGGCCGTCGGCGGTCTGCAGGTCGAGGTCCGGCATGCGCCGGCCGAGAAGCGGGTGGCCCTCGCCGAGGTCGTAGCGGACGTCGAGCCCGGAGAGCATCCCGGCGATCCGACGACGCGGCTCGTCCATGCCGAGCAGCTCCCTCATCGTGTCGCGCAGCGCGTCGTGCCGGTCGTCGGGGGTGCTGAGGGCGACCTGCGCCATGGTGTTCTGCAGGACCTGCGCGCCGACCGGGTGGCGCTCGGCGTGGTAGCTGTCGAGCAGCGTGTCGGGCGAGTCCCCGTGCACCACCTGGGCCAGCTTCCAGCCGAGGTTGACGGCGTCCTGCACGCCGATGTTGAGGCCCTGTCCGCCCTGCGGCGGGTGCACGTGGGCCGAGTCCCCAGCGAGCAGCACCCGGCCCGCTCGGTAGGCGACCGCCTGCCGGGTGGCGTCGGTGAAGCGGGAGACCCACGTCGGGCTGTGCACGCCGTAGTCGGTGCCGTAGGCGGCGGTCAGCGCCTCCCGGACGTCCTGCAGCGTCGGGTCGTCACGGTTCTCGACGACGTCCCGCTCCATCAGCACGACGCGGTAGCGCGACTCGCCCTCGTCCCGGCTCGCCGGACCGATCCCCCCGCCCTCGCGACGCATCCCGACCTGCGGCGGCTCGGTCGTCTCGACCTCGGCGATCAGGTAGCTCGTCGTCGGCTCCCAGCCGACGAAGTCGATCCCGGCGGCCTTGCGGACCACGCTGCGGCCGCCGTCGCAGCCGACGAGGTACTGCGCGCGCAGCACGGTGCCGTTGGACAGCTCGACGTCGACGCCGGTCTCGTCCTGGGTCAGCCCGGAGACGGACCGCTCGCGCAGGAATGGCACGCCCAGCTCGTCGACCCACTCGGCCAGCAGCCGCTCGATGTGGCTCTGCCAGAGCGCGAGCCCGTAGGGATGGCGGGTCGGGAAGTCGCTGATGTCCATGGAGATGCCGACGAAGCCGGTGATCTGCATCGTCTTGCCCTCGGTCAGGAACCGGTCGACGATGCCCCGCTGGTCGAGCACCTCGATCGTGCGCGCGTGCAGGCCGCCGGCGCGCGACCCGTCGACGTCCTGGGTGGCCCGTCGTTCGACGACGGCGACGTCGACGCCCGCGAGCGCGAGCTCGGCCGCGAGCATCAGCCCGGTCGGGCCCGCGCCCGCGATCACCACGGCGTGGTCGGTCATGTCGCTGCTCCTCGCGTCGGCTCCAGCCTGTCCCGGGTGGCCCCGACGCACCAGTGCCGCCAGACGTCCGTCGTCGGCTCGTCGGCGATCCGACGGGCGGCCGCGTACGTGCCGCAGGGTCAGCCGGCGGCGCCCGGCGGTCCGGTCAGGACGGTCGGCACGTACTCGAGCAGCTGCAGCCGGCCGTCGAACGTCCGGGACGCGGTCATCTCGAGGCGGACGTCCGGGTACTCGTCGTAGATCCGCTCCTGCCCGGTGGCACCGGTGATCACGGGGAACACGACCACGCGGAACCGGTCGACGAGGCCCGCCTCCAGCAGCGACCGGCACAGGGTGAGGCTGCCGAGCGTGCGCAGGTTCGCGCCGTCCGCCTTCATCGCGCGGACGGCCTCGACCGGGTCGTCGCGGACCAGGTGCGTGTTGGCCCACTCGAGCGGCTTTGTCAGGGTCGAGGAGAACACCACCTTGGGCAGGTCGGCGAGCGACTCCGTGCCCTCCTCCCCGGCGGCCGAGAACTGCGACATCAGGCGGTACGTCGTCGCTCCCATGAGGATCGTGTGGTCGCGCTCGGGCGACGCCTCGAGCCAGGCCAGGTACTCCGGCCCCTCCAGACCCCAGAACCCGGGCCACCCCTCCGCGGACGCGTAGCCGTCGAGCGACGTGATGAAGTCCACCAGCAGCTCTGCCATGGATCCACCGTGCTCGGGAGCCGGACGGCCCGCAACTCAGGCGGAGCCGGGCCACTCGAGGTCAGGTCCTGGGTGCGTACATGATGACGGCCACGCCGAGCAGGCAGATCGCCGCGCCGATGATGTCCCAGCGGTCGGGCGCGAACTTGTCGACGACCACGCCCCACGCCAACGACCCCGCCACGAAGATGCCGCCGTACGCGGCCAGGATCCGCCCGAAGCTGGCGTCGGGCTGCAGGGTCGCGACGAACCCGTAGGCACCGAGGGCGACGACGCCCGCCCCGATCCAGAGGGCACCGCGATGCTCCCGCACGCCCTGCCAGATCAGCCACGCACCGCCGATCTCCGCGAGCGCGGCGAGGGCGAACAGCGAGATCGAGCGCAGGACCGTCATGGGCAGCGAGTCTGCCGTCTCGGGCCTGCGGTCCACCCCCTAGGCGCCCGTGCGGCTAAGGCGATCCCATGCGCTGTACCTCGAAGACCGGATCACCGGCGGGAGGCTCGGACGAGGTCGAGATTCCCGCGCCGAGGGTGGCGAGCACGGCCAGGGCCAGGGCTCCGCCGACGGCAGCGGCGACAGCGCGCACACGTGCGGCACGGGCAGTCAGCGGTCGTGGGGTCGTCGGGTCCAGGTCCATCTCGAACTCGATGACCGTCTGGAGGTGAGCCGTGCGGCTCACGGTCGTGTCCGGCATGGCACGGTCCTCGGTGCGCAGGGGCGAGCGCTCACCGTGAGGGTGGCAGCGCGCGGCGACGAGCTCGCTGGTGGTGGGCCGCTCAGTGACCCGAACCGCGAGGTTCAGGAGGTCTGGTGCCGCTCGATCGCGCGTTGCGCTTCCGGGAGCGCCAAGGGGATCGCGGAGGACAGCGCGTCCGTGGCCCGGGTGATCGGGCGGTGCAGACGCTGGGGTTCCCACGTCCCGGAGCGCCCGATGACACCGACCACGCCGACGACATGGTCGTCGTGGTCACGGATCCCCGAGGCGATGCACGACCATCCGGGCGTGTGCTCCTCGCGTTCGACGGCGGTGCCGTCCTCGAGGGTCGCGCTGATGGCGGCGAGCAGGACACGGCGGGTCGGCGGCGAGTACCGGGTGCGGCGGCGGATGCCGGCGGCGAGGAGCGCGTCGACGCGGTCGGGGTGCTCGGCGTAGGCGATGCGGCCGGCCGCCTTGAACAGGATGGCGGGCTCCGCAGGTTCGACGGTGGGCCAGCCGTCGAGGGTGACGTCGACGGCGGCGGCACGGCTGTGGCCGTAGGCGACGTGGAGGGTGACCATCGTCAGGTCCGGCTCGACCGTCTGGACGAACGCGACCTCCCCGGTTCGGGCGAGAAGGTCCTGCACGTGGGGTGCGGTCGCAGCGCGGAACGGGTGCCTGGCGAGTGCGGCGGCGCCGAGGGAGACCAGTCGCGGGCCGAGCTCGTACCCGTCGGGGCACCGGGCCAGCAGACCGCGCGCGATGAGGTCCGCGGCGATCCGTCGGACGGTCGGCTTCGGCAGGCCGGCGTCGCGGGCGAGGTCGGCCTGCTTGATGCAGCCGGCCGCTTCGACGATCTCGAGCAGGAGCGTCGCGCGCCCCACCACGGTTCCGTCGTCCACGGTCCCCACGTGTCCAGCGTCCTCCGTCGGTGCTGATCAGGGAATCAGCGGCACCACTCGAGTTCCGGGTGAACCTGAGGTGGTTCCTCCGTTCTAGGTCCGGCACCCGAGCGGCCGCTGCGAGCCGCGGACGACGACCGCCCGCTCCCCGCGTTCATGTGCCGGTCACCCCGAGCGGTGATGCTGGCGGCATGACGACGACCACCGACCTGCCTCTCGTCCCCGCCGACCTCGCCCAGGACGTCGACCTCGCCATGCGCGCTGTGACGGTCGGGCTGGCCGTCGCCCGAGGTGACGGCGACCGTGGCGTGCTTCGGCTCAAGGGCCCGAACGACCTCGTCACCGCGGTCGACCTCGCCACCGAGGCGGCGATCGTCGGTGCGCTGGCCGCGGGCTCGTCGCTGCCCGTACAGGGCGAGGAGGGCAGCCCCGGCGAGTCGGCTCCCGATCGCTGGGTCGTCGACCCGATCGACGGCACCGCGAACTTCGTCGCCGGACTGCCACTGGTCGCGTGCACGCTCGCCCGGCTCGCGGGCGGCGACCCGGTCGTCGGGGTGACCGCGGATGTCACGACCGGCGAGACCGTGTGGGCCGCGCGCGGTGCCGGCACCTGGCTCCGTGCGACGGGCGCAACGAATGACGTCCGCGTCACCACACGCTCCGCCTCGATCGACTCCCTGACGGTGACCGTCGGCGATCTGTCCTGGACCTCGGTGGCGCCGTGGCCGCTCGACGTCCGGGCCGCGGTCCTGCGCGAAGCCGCGGGGACGTTCGGCAGGCTGCGGGTGGTCGGCACGTCCGCCACCGAGCTCTCCTGGGTGGCGACCGGTCGCACGTCGGCGTCGCTGGCGTTCGGCAACGCGGCCTGGGACGTCGTCGCCGGGGTGGTGCTCGTCCGCGAGGCCGGCGGAGTCGTGCTCGACGGTCGTGGGGAGCCGTGGTCGCTCGCGTCGGACTCGATCCTGGCGGCGGCGACGCCCGAGATCGCCGAGGCGATGGTGGCCGCGGTCAGGCGAGCCGGGGTCGGATCACGCTGACGAAGCCATCAGCGTTGTCGTCCCGCGGGCTGCCGGTCATGGGTGGCCCCCGTGCGGCGTGTAAGGGGGATTTCTCGCCGCATCGTCGCGGCAGACGGCCTCGGCGCTCGGGGCCGCGACGATCTCGCACGGATCTACCTTCACGGGGGCGGAAGCAGGTCCGCACAGGGCAGGCATCACCGCCGTGAACCCCTGCCACTGGCAGACGCCGCGGCGCTCTGCTGAGCCGTGCTCGACCTCGCAGACGGGGGAGGCCGGACACCCGGTCGTCGCGTCGCCCTGCCTCCCGTCGAACGTGCCGACGCTGGTCCCGACCGCCGCTGCGACCAGCGCGACGACGAGCAGCAGACCGCCGGGCACCTGGATCGGACTCCGGTCGACGGTCTCGCGTGGTTGCCCGTCGTCCTCGACGAGCTCGACCTCCACGAGGCGGGGTCGACGTCGGGCTGCTCGGGTAGTGGTGAGAGGCATGCCACGGACCGTGCCCCGGGTGGGTATCGGGGCGGCCCGGACCCGGTATCCATCCGGTATTCGGCATCTTGACCGGGATCTGCGCAGACCGGATCATCCCGGTCATGGGCAGCATCCAGGTGCTCGGACCTGCTCGGGTCGACGGCAACGGCGACCTGGGCCCCCGTGAGCGGACGGTCCTCGCAGCCCTGGTGCTGCTCCAGGGCCACCCTGTGAGCCCTGACCAGCTTGCGGACGCCGTCTGGGGAGACGCCCTGCCGGCGACGTGGAACAAGCAGGTGCAGGCGGCGGTCGGTCGGGTTCGGCGGTCACTCGGGCCGTCCGCGATCGAGACGACGCCGACGGGGTACCGGCTCGTCGTCGAGCCGCGCACGGTCGACGTCACGCAGTTCGAGTCCGAGGTCACGCGTGCAAGGACGTACGCCGCAACCGGTGAGCCCGCCCGAGCCGCTGTGGTCTTCGACCGGGCGCTGAGCCTGTGGGACGGTCCGGCCTTCGCGGACCTCGCCTCCTGGGAGCTCGGCCGCTCGCAGGCTCAGCGTCTCGAAGAGGTGCGTCGCACCGTCCAGGAGGACCTGCTCGAGGCCCGTCTGGCCATCGGAGACAGTCGCGGCGTCGCCGCCGACGCCGAGTCTGCGGTACGCGCCGAGCCGTTGCGGGAACGCCGGTGGGCGGTGCTCGCTCTCGCCCAGTACCGGGACAGCAGGCAGGCGGACGCGCTTGCGACGCTGCGACGCGCGCGCCGCGTGCTCGCCGACGAGCTGGGGATCGACCCGGGCGCCGCGCTGGTCGAGCTCGAGCGGCAGGTGCTGCGGCAGGATCCGCGCGCGGCGGGCCTGGGCCAGCGATCGAACGCTCGGGCGACCTGCCCGTGGAAAGGCCTCGCTGCCTACGACGCGGCGGACCAGGACGACTACTTCGGTCGCGAGGACGAGGTCACGGCCTGCCTGTCCCGGCTCGACGCCATGCCCGTGCTGGTCCTCACCGGCGAGTCGGGCTGCGGCAAGAGCTCGCTGATGCGGGCGGGCCTCGTCGCCGCGCTCAGAGATGCCGGCAGACGCGTCTCGGTCACGGTGCCGGGGCCGTCGCCCGTCGCGGGCCTGCAGGCGGCGCTCGCGGGCATCGACGCCGGCGACGTGCTGGCCGTCGACCAGCTCGAGAGCCTGTTCCTGCTCGATCAGGACCGTGCGCAGATCGTGGAGTACTGCGGGTTGCTGCGCCGCCATGTCCAGGACGGCGGGGTGCTCCTGCTCGCGGTCCGCGCCGACAAGATGGGCGGACTCGCCGCCGACGCGACGCTCGGCGCCCTGGCAGAACGCGGGCTGCACCTGGTGCCGCCGCTCGCCGGTGACGATCTGCGGCACGCGATCGAGGAGCCGGCGCGGCTGTCCGGCCTGACGCTCGAGCATGGACTCGTCGACCTCCTCCTGCGAGACGTCGAGGCCGACCCTGGCGCCCTGCCGCTGCTCTCGCACGCGCTGGTCGAGACCTGGCACAGTCGCGAGGGGAACGTGCTGACGGTCGAGTCGTACCTCAGCTCCGGCGGTATCAGCGGGGCCGTCGCACGCTCGGCCGACCGCCTCTACGAGCGCCTGCCCGAAGCGCAGCGGTCGCTGTGCCGGTCGATCCTCCTGCGCCTGGTCGCACCGTCGACCGACGGCCCGCCCGTCCCGCGGCGGGTGCCCGTCTCGTCGATGAGCGGCGACGCCGCGCGCGAGCAGGTGGTCGCCGACCTGGTCGGGGCCCGCCTGCTGACGGCACGCGAGGACAGCATCGAGATGGCGCACGAGTCGTTGGCCAGAGCGTGGCCGCGCCTGCGCTCGTGGATCGACGACGATGCCGTCGGCACGCGCCTGCTCCGGCACCTGGTCACCGCGACCGAGGCGTGGGAGGCGCTCGGCCGGCCCGACTCGGACCTGTACCGCGGCGGCCGTCTGGACGCGGCGATCGAGTGGCGCGACACCGCCGCGCCGAACCTCACGACCGCCGAGGAGGAGTTCCTGGCGGCATCGGTCGCGCTGCGCTCGTCGGCACTCGATGCCGAACGGGCGCGCGCAGCAGCGGAGCGGCGCCAGAACCGCAGGCTGCGCGTGGCCCTGGCGGCGACCGCCGTCGTCCTCGTGCTCGCGCTGGTCGCAGCCGGGGCCGCGGGCGCGCTCGGGCGGCGCGCCCGCACCGCTCAGGAGAGCGCCGAGATCGAGGCCGTCACGAGCGGGTCACAGGCCGCCCACGACACCAACCGCGCCGTGGCCGCGCTGCTCGCTGTCGAGGCGTACCGACGCTGGCCCGACGATCCCCGGACCAGGTCCGCGCTGCTGGGAGTGTTCACGGCGTCGCCGGGCTTTCAGGGATATGTGCAGGTCCCCGAGGCGAAGGCCGTCGTCTCCGGGGCGCTCCTCGGTGACGACTCGCACGCCATCGTCGCGCTCGACGACTCGCGCTTGACGGTGATGGACCTCGAGACCGGAGCGCTCGACTACCGGTTCCCCGACGACCACGTCCCCGCGATGGAGAACTCCCAGGTCGTCGTGAGTGCCGACGGGACGACCGTGGCGCACCTGGCCTTGGCCCCGTCGCCGCAGGACGACTGCATCGACGCCATGGAGGACGACCCCATCGACCGGACGATCCCGTTCGACGCCGGCGGTTCGGCGCCGGTGTGTGCGTCGGTCGCGACGTTCGACGTCGCCACGGGCGCAGCGCTTCTCAGACGCACGGTGGTGCCGGCCGTGTCCGGGGCGATCGCGCTGAGCCCCGACGGCACCACCCTGGCCGTCCTGCGGCGTGAGGACGGCGCCGTGCTGCTGCTCGACGCGCGCGACGGGCACGAGCTCGGCGCCCTGCCGGCGTCCCGCGAACCCCCGCCCTACAGTCAGGGGCTCCTGGACGTCGACTCAGGCGCCGTGGTGTTCGACTCGGCGGGACGGCTCTACGTCGGGGCGCACGACGGGCCCGTGCGGGTCCTCGCGCCGCGCACGACCTCCGTCGTGCGGACGCTCGCAGTCCCGTCCGGCGCCGCCAGCGTCTCCCTGGCCGTCTCTGAGGACACAGTCATCGCCGTCGGAGCGGCGACCGCCACGGACGTCGCCCTCGAGGATGGCTCGGTGCGATGGACGGCCGTCCTGCCTCCGACCGGCATCTGGAGTCTCAGCTGCGTCTCAGCGGCGGTCTCCTGGACGCAGGGGCGTCTCCTGTGCAGCAGCTGGGACGGGGTCGTCACGGAGCGTGACCTCGCGACCGGCCAGCCGACGGGTGTCGAGCGTGATACCCAGACCGGGCACTTCGGACCGATCTCCGTGTCGAGCGACGGTTCGACGATCGCCACGTTCGGCCAGGTCACGCCGCAGATCACGCGGTGGAGGCTCGACGGGACGGGACCGGTCACACGGCTCGTCGCCGCAGGGCAGGCGCCGATCGGCGGTTTCGGGCCTGACGGCTCGACCCTGCTGGTCGGCGCGGTTGCCGACGTCCCCGGGGGTGTGCCGACGGGCCAAGCCGTCTGGGACGTGGCGGAGGACCGCGCCGCTGCCACGCCCGACCGGCCGGTCTCCGAGCTCTTGTGGGGCTCCCGCGAGACGCCCGTCGCGCTCATCGACGGGGACGAGGAAGTCTTCCGCCTCGAGGTCCCGTCGGGCCGACTCCGGCCACTGAGATCCGTCCGGGGCGTGGAGACCAGCCTGGTGCCGGCCGGGAACGATCTGATGGCCGTCTACCTGCAGGGCCCCCGTTGGGTCGAGCTGATCGACCCCGTGGCCGACAAGGTGGTCGGCCGCCCGATCCCGACTCCTCAGTACGTCTTCGGGATGTCCGCAGCACCGGACGGCAGCGTGCTCGCGACCGAACAGGTCGACGACACCGGCCTGTTCTCCAACTCGCACACCCGCTTCTACGACCTCGCGACAGGGGCCGAACGGCCGCAGGCACTCGCCGGCTCGTGGTGGACCGTCGTCGGCGACGACGACCTCATCGTGACGACGATGGGCTCGGACGTCTCGGTGCTCCGGCCGGACACGCTCGCCCCGGTCCGTGAGATGGCGAGCATGCCCGGGTCGATCAAGGACGTCGCCCTCAGCGATGACGGCCACACCCTCGTCGCGACCTCGACGAACCAGCTCGCCGCCCTGTACGACCCGACGACCGGGATCCGCCTGGGCAGCCTCATCCACCTGCCGGTGCGGTTCAGCACCCGCGCCTACCTCAGCCACGACGGGACGACCCTGGCCGTCGCGGGCCGCGACGGCGTGCTGCTGTGGGACCTGTCCCCAGCCGACCTCGCTGCCGCCGCATGTCACGTCGCCGGTCGCAACCTGACGGCGTCCGAGTGGGCGACCTACCTGCCGTCCCTGGGCTCACCCCGCGCTACCTGCCCGACCGACTGACTGACCGCCATGGCCGATGGCTACGCTCACGCGTAGTGTCGAAGGACAGCATCTGCTCGTCGTGGGGTCGGTGGGTCATGACTACCTACAAGGTCGGATACTTCGTCGGAAGCTTGTCCTCGACGTCGATCAACCGCACGCTCTCGAAGGCCCTGATCCGGCTCGCTCCGGACGACCTGACGTTCACCGAGATCCCGATCCGGGGCCTGCCGTTGTACAGCCAGGACTACGACGAGGACTTCCCGCCGGAGGCACGAGCGCTGAAGGACGCGATCGCCGCAGTCCAGGCCGTCCTGTTCGTGACGCCGGAGTTCAACCGATCCATCCCCGGTGCCCTGAAGAACGCCATCGACTGGGCATCCCGACCGTGGGGGCAGAACTCGTTCGACCACATCCCCGCAGGGGTCATCGGGATGTCCGTCGGCCAGATCGGCACCGCGCTCGCCCAGCAGAGCCTGCGCGCGGTGCTCAGCTTCGTCAACGCCCGGCAGATGACGGCCCCCGAGGCCTATCTCACCTGGAAGCCGGACTTGTTCACCGACGACGGACAGGTCCTGGTGCCGTCGACCGAGAAGTTCCTGCGCGACTACATGACCGCGTTCCGCGAGCACGTGGTCCGCGTCCTGACCGTCCTGCCCCGATAGCGGACAGGCTTCCGGTTCGTCAGATCGTCATCACCACGCGGGCGGCGCGTCAGCCGAGCCGCGCGACCCGCACGACGTCGCGGGAGTACAGCGAATCGGCGTAGGCGACGCCGACCAGCATGGGGCCGACCCCACGAACCTCGACCAGACCCGCAGGGATCGGTGCGCTCCAGACCTGGTCGGGCCCGGTCAGCGAGTACGCGTCGATCCGGTCGCCGCCCGCCTGGCCCGGGTTCCGCACGGCGAGCAGGGCACGCCCGTCGGTCATGATGCTGCCGTAGGTGACGCCGTCGGACGGCTCGATGGTCCAGAGCAGCTTGCCCGAGCGCCCGTCGAGAACATCGATCCCCTGACCTGCGAGCACGTAGACACGGCCGAGCAGGACGAGTGCGCCGTACCCGCTCTTCGAGATGTCGGCCGTCCAGAGGGTCCGGCCGGTCGTCGCGTCGGAGCCGCGCAGCGAGCCGACCCGGACCGCCTCCTCGCCACCGTCCGTGGCTGCCGAGGGCAAGGGCGCCGTGAGGATCAGGCCGGGCACGCTGCCGTCGTCGACAGCCGTGTAGACCAGGTCGCCCGAGAGCTCGTGCTCCACCGTGCCGTCGGCGCCGAGCAGCTGCGTGCTCGTCCCGCTGCTGGTGGAGGAGACCGCGAGGAAGCGGTCGGCGGTGGGAGCCTCGACGATCGAGCTGCCCCCCGTGGACCCGTCCCGCTCGGGCTGCACCGCCAGCGGCACACCGTCCTCGTCGAGCCGCATCGCCCAGGTGCTCGAGCTGACCTCGATGAGACCGTCGACGCTCTGGACGGACGGCACGTAGTCGGGGCGGATCGCCGTGGGCGGGACGTCGAGATGCCGGGACCAGGCGGTGTCGCCCGACGCCGGGTCGTACGCGGTGACGTCGACGCCGCCGTCGGTCCACCGGGCCAGCACGACCCGGTCGCCCGAGACGGCGATCCCCGCCTGGCCCGTCGGCAGCTGCGCCAGCTCGTGCCCGTCGTGCGTGTCGAGGACGCGCACCAGCGTCTCGGTCGCGGCGACCCTCTCGTACAGGCCGTTCGTCTCGAACCCGTCGCTGACGATGCACGCGAGCGAGGTCGGCTCGGGCGTACTGACCGGCAGGCAGAATCCCGACGCCGTGCCACCCCCGCCCTCGAGCGCCTTCGCCAGAGCCGCGTTCGGGCCGTACACGACGGTCGACCAGCGCTCTGCACCCGTCGCGAGGTCGATGGCGACGACCCGCTGCGTGCCGTCCGGGTCGACCACGATGTTCATCGCCGCCCCGTCGGCCACGATCCCGTTCGCGGCCGCATTCGACGTCGTGCCGGCGATGTCCCAGCGGATCGGCAGGTCGGGATCGATCGGCGCGAGCACCCCGGGGACGTCGGCCAGGCCGGCGAGCAGCGAGCGCTGACGCGCGTCGGTGATGCCCTGGTAGGCGACGAGCGCGAGCACGACGGCCGCCGCTGCGACGGGTACCAGCCACCATCGTCGTCGACGAGGCGGTCGCGGGACGGCTGCGTCGTCGTCCACCGCGACACCACCGGTCCCGGGGTCGGTGAGGTCGATGTCCTGCATCCCGCCCCCGCGTGCCATCGGGTGATGATATGGCGTCGCACGGGGTTGCCGGGCAGGGTCGGTCGGGCCACGAGCTGGAGGCCGGGCGGCCCTTGCCGGATCGACCCTGGTGGTGGCCCGCGCCTTGGTCGCGCACCCTTGGGCCACCTGGTCTCTCTCGGTCCGTGGCTCTCCGGCGACACCGTGCTCAGTGACCAACACGGGCTACGACGACCCACCCCCCGCCGGGCGTCACCCCCGCGCGCATCACGCCCCCTACCTCGGCGATCCGTTCCCCCAGGCCCAGCAGCCCCCGGCCGGTACCGAGCACCCCGTCGACGGCTGACGAGCGCGCCGGGTCGTTCTCGACTCGTACGTCGACGACGCACCCGTCGGCCCGGACGGAGATCCGTACCTCGGCGCCGGGGGCGTAGCGCAGCGCGTTGGTCAAGCTCTCTTGAACGACACGGAATGCGAGATGCGCCACCGGCGCAGGCAGGGCGTCGCTGTCGCCCTCGAGCCGATAGGTGACGTCGAGCCCGCTGCGGCCCGCACGTTCCACAACCTCGTCGACGAGCGCCAGATCCTGCGTGACGACGTCGTGGCCGCCGAGCAGCTCGATGAGCCGCTCCAGGTCGTCACGCCCCTGTGACGCGGACTCGGCGATCGCCGCGAGCGCCTCGCGCGCCCGGGCAGGGGACGCGTCGACGAGCCGCTGGCCCGCGGCGGCCTGGATCACCATGACGCTGATGGCGTGCCCGACGATGTCGTGCAGCTCGGATGCGATCCGTGCCCGCTCGCGCCGCAAGGTCAGCTCGGTGAGCAGCTCGCGCTCCTCCTCCACCTCGCGGGCCCGCTCCTCCAGCTCCTCCGCGGTCTCCCGGCGCAGGCGCAGGACCGTCCCGGCGACGAACGGCGGGACCGTGAACATCAGCGTGGCGACGGCGTCGTCGGAGCCCATGACCGCCACGCAGATGGCGACGTACGCCGCGGCGCCCGCCGCGACCCCGAGTGCCGCGCGGCCCGACCAGGCGAGCGCCAGCAGCGCGAAGCTCGCGCTGAACGGGATGAGCAGGGCGTCCGGCACCCATCCGTCGGGCGCCGTCACGAGAGCGAGCAGGAACCCGGTCAGTGCGACCACGGCCGCGGCCCGGGGTCGGGACCGCCACCACACGAGCGCCACGCCGGCGGCGAGGGACAACGCCGTGGCGACGTTCCCCGCGACACTCGTCGGCCATCCGTGCGCGATCGTCGGAACGACGACGACGCCCACGGTGCCGACGACGATCGCGACCGTCTCCCGCGTGCGCATCGGACCTACCCGGCGACCGGCAGCAGCGCGATCGCTCGCGCCTGACCGCGCCCCACCCGCAGGTCGACGGACCCACCCAGCAACCGCGCCCGCTCGCGCGCCCGGGCCAGTGCGGTCCGCACGTCGGCGCCGCGCTCGACCGGACCGTGCACCCGCAGCTCGAGTGCGCCGCGGGCGAACCGCACCTCGACGTCCACCCGACAGTCCGGGGCGTCGTCGAGCACCGTGAGCAGGTGCTCGACGATCCGGTACGCCGAGAGCTCGACCGCGGGCGAGAGCGTGCGCGCGTCGCCCGTGACGGTCAGGCGGCTCTCGGGCTGCGAACGGCGGGCCAGCAGCGCATCGAGGTGGGCCACGGCGGGGACGGGCGCGAGCGTGACCGCGGCGCCCCCGACACCCCGGAGCTGTCCGACGACGCGGCGCATCTCCTCGAGGGTGCTGCGACTGTCCGCCTCGAGCTGCGCGAGCAGCGCGCGTGTCTGCTCGGGATCAAGATCGTCGCCTGAGCGAGCGGCACGACCGAGCAGGTCGAGCCGTTCGCGCAGCAGCGTGTCGAGCTCGCGAGAGAGGGCCGCGCGGTCCTCGTCGACCTCCAGCGCGAGGCGTGCGTCGCGGACGGTGCGCAGCTCGTCGTTGCGCGCGGCCAGCTCACGGGTGAGTGCCGTCCGGTACCGCACGGCGCGGGCGATGACGAAGACGACGACCGCGACCGGCAGGGCGAGCGTCACGGCTCCGAGCCCGGCCGTCGCATCGCGGACGAGCACTGCCACGACGGTCAGGAGGGCAAGCACGTGCGTGGCCCAAGCACGGGTCCGCTCGTACGCGATGCCCCCGAGGAACGCGATCACGAACGCCAGCGGAAGCCCGGACCCGCACCGCCCCTGCCAGCCGAACACGAGATCGTGCAGCGCGACGACGCCCAGCATGATGCCGCCGACCTGCAGCACCCCGCGCCGCCACCACAGCGGCGCGGCGCACGCGACGAGCCACAGCGGAAGCATCCACCAGGAGTGCGGGTCGACCGCGTGGGCGGCTTCGCCTGTCGCGACCGCTCGAGCCACCTCGGTGTCGCCGGTCAGCATGTCAGCGACCATCTGCACGGCGCCGAGCGCGGTGAGGGCTCCCGCCAGCACCCAGTCGACCGGGCGCACCCCTCCCAGGATGCCGCGGAAGCCCTCACTCATCGTCGCCACCTCGCTCGTGGGCAGGACGCTCAGACGCGGACGCGCTCAGCGGCCAGCGTAGGGGCGCCGCCCGCGCGAGCGACACGGCTCTGGACCAGAAGTCCGGCGCCGTAGGCCAGCGCGGCCAGCGGCAGACCCAGGCCCAGGGCGCCCAGTCCCCCGGTCGAGGAGTCCTGGATGAGGACGACGACCTGCAGGACGACGACTCCGGCGAGCCCGAGCGCGTGCCGTGCCGGTCCGCCGGCGAAGCGCGCCACGGCGTACGCGTAGGCGATCGCGAGCGGCAGCCCCACCCCGCAGCGGGTGATCCAGCCGAACATCGGCAGGCTCGCGGTGATGACGAGGATCGAGACGAGCAGCGCGGGAAGGACGGCCGTCCGGCGCAGAAGGATCGGGACCGTCGCCAGCACGAGCACGAGCACGATCGCCCACGAGTGCGAGTCCATCGCGTGCGCGAGGTCGGCGTCGGGGCCGGACAGCACGTTCTCCACGCCGATCAGCACGGCGAGGACGACGAGCGCGGTCGTCAGGACGTAGTCGGACGGCCGCACCCCCTTGAGGAGCGTGTTCATGGTGATGTCCTTCGGTCAGGCCCGAGGAGGGCGGTCTTGGTGACAGCCCTACCGTCACGGACCGCAGGCGTCGTCCGCGTCGGCGGTACGGACGATCCTGGGTGGCCGGCGTCCTCCTCACGGTCGGCGCGTCATCCTCAAGGACGACCCGCGCGGCGCGGACAGCGCCCACAATGTCCACGTGATCAGGGTGCTCGTCGCCGACGACCAGGCATTGGTGCGGACCGGCTTCCGCGTGATCCTCGAGTCCGAAGGGGACATCGAGGTGGTCGCCGAGGCCGAGAACGGCGTGGAGGCGGTCCGGCTCGCGGCGCTCGAGAAGCCTGCCGTCGTGCTCATGGACATCCGGATGCCCGAGCTCGACGGGCTCGCGGCCACCGAGCAGATCCTGCGCATGCCCCAGCCGCCGACCGTCGTCGTCCTGACCACGTTCGACCAGAACGAGTACGTCTACCGCGCCCTGCGCGCCGGCGCCGCGGGCTTCCTGCTCAAGGACGCGCCCGCCTCGCGACTCGTCGCCGCGGTCCGCGCAGCGGCCACCGGCGACTCCCTCATCGAGCCGTCCATCACCGCGCGCCTCGTCGAGCGGTTTGCCGAGCAGGCGCCCTCGTCGAGAGTGCCCGACGCGCTCGCGGGGTTGACGGAACGTGAGCTCGACGTCCTGCGGCTCGTGGCCCGGGGGTTGTCGAACGCGGAGGTCGCGCGGGAGATGGTGGTCGCGGAGACGACGGTCAAGACCCACGTGGCGCGGATCCTCGCCAAGCTCGGGGTGCGGGACCGCGTCCAGGCGGTCGTCGTCGCGTACGAAACCGGCTTCGTGACCCGGACTCGCTGACGACGCAGCGGAGAGGAGGGGAACGTATCCGGCGGATTCGCACTCACATGGCCCGCGAGGACGACGTCAGGTTTCCGCGTCCCTGTCCACGGGACACGCGTCCAGTAGGGGGCTCATCCTCGCCACCACGACCCGGTAGGAAAGGACTCGACCGCAGGGTGGCTGCGATCGGCTCGTCGGTACAGATGTTGTCAGCCCCTTGACCGACAGGAGCGCCCTCGGTTCGGGCGACGTCAGCCCCACCAGAAGTTCGAGGAAACTTCGATGGGACGCAACCCATCGAGCGTGCCCGAAGGAGACCTCATGACCGAACTTCCCCGCGTGGAGCGAGCGGGCACCCACACGCGGCTGATCGTGGACGGCTCACCGTTCTTCTGCCTCGGCGGCGAGCTGCGTAACTCCAGCGCCTCTGATCCCGTGCACATGGCACCCATCTGGGACGTGATCGGGAGGTCCGGAGTGAACTCCGTCATCGCTCCCGTCGGGTGGGACCAGGTGGAGCCGTCCGAGGGTGAGTTCGACTTCAGCGTCGTCGACGAGCTGCTCTCAGGTGCGCGCTCGGCGGGCGTCCGCCTCGTCCTCATCTGGTTCGGTGCGTACAAGAACGCCTTGTCCACATATGCACCCACGTGGGTTCGCCAGGACTCCGCCCGATTCGAGCGAGCCGACCGCGGACCGTCCCCCGTGCGGGCTCCTTTCAGCTATGTGGGATCCATGCCTCGCCCCACGCTGTCGGTGTTCTCCGGGCCCCTGCGAGAGGCGGACGAGGCAGCCTATGGAGCCTTGATGAAGCACGTCGCCCGGGTGGACGAGGACCACACCGTCATCATGATGCAGGTGGAGAACGAGGTCGGGCTCTTGGGGTCGAGCCGCGACCGTTCGTCCGCCGCCCTGGTCGCCTGGCTGTCGCCCGTTCCCGAGGCCCTCGTCGAGGCGGTGGCGACCGAACCCGCCGCCTTCGACGACGACGTCGTCGAGCTGTTCGGGCGCTCACGCGCGGGCGGGGCATCGTGGCAGCAGCGATTCGGCGACGACGACCCAGTGGCCGACGAGGTCTTCATGGCGTGGGGGTTTGCCAGCTATGTCGGCGCCCTGGCGGCGACGGGCAAGCGGATCAAGGCCTTGCCGGCGTACGCGAACGCCTGGCTGGGCCCCCAGCCAGGTCAGGACATGCCGGGCCAGTATCCCAGCGGCGGTCCGACCGCACGGATGAGCGGGGTGTGGCGCGTCGCCGGACCGGCGCTGGATTTCGTGTCCCCCGACATCTACATCTCCGACAGCGAGTCGGTCATGCGCGACTACACGTCGGGCATCAACCCGCTCTTCATCCCTGAGGCGCGTGTCCTGACCGGTGACGCATTCCGCGCGCTAGGTGCTTTCCACGCCATGGGTTACCACGTCTTCGGAATCGACGACGTCCGTGAAGACAGCCAGCTCTACGACGCCTTCCGGAAACTTCTCGCACTCGCGCCGCAGATCCTCGAAGCCCAGCGGGACGGTCGCGTGATGGGGTTCGCACTGGATCCGGGGACGGATGCTGCCACCGCCCGCCTCGGGTCGACGACCGTCACGGTGCGAAGTGCGCCGAAGCTCCTCTCCGACATGCTGCTGGATGCGGGTGTCCGGCTGCCGGAGCCGGCCCCGCTTCCCGACGAGACTCTGCCGACCGCCCACGCGCCCTCCCCCGCAGACTCGCGTCCGTTCGGAATCGTCCTGCAGACCGGAGATCTCGAATACGTCGCACTGGGACGGCAGGCGATGATCGACTTCAGTCGGGAGGGATCCTTGCTCGAGATCGACAGCCTGCGGGAGCTTCGACTTCACGACGGCGCCTGGGTCGAGGGCCGCATCCTCAACGGAGACGAACGACTGATGATCCTCGGCCCGCACGGGGTGTCGGCCGCCAGGATCACGCTGATCGAGCGGTGAGTGGGCGTCGACACGACGTGATGAACGCCGAGGCACTGACCACGTAAGCGTGGCGCTCGGGGTGCCTCGCTCGGTGATCGACTCCCGTAGAGTCGTGGCGGGTCGCGCCAAAGCACCGGCGAGACTCGCATCCGGACGGGCTCAGCACGGTGCGTACTACACGGGAGCTGTCCCGAGGGTTCTCCCGGTTGTTCTCCCCCTGCACCGGGCCTCTGGTGGATGGGGACAACAACCTAAACCAGGAATCTTGCCCCTGACCTGCAGGATGACTCACTGCCGGGCCGGAATGCGTTTCGACGGGATCGAGAACGCGACGTGCCAAGAATACCCGGCGACACCACCGGTGGCCAAACCGGCTCACGGCCATGGCCGCGATCGCCCGGAGCCTTACACCCCTATTGGTTGGCCCCGTCGTCGAAGGTGTAAGCCAGGAAGGTCACAGAACGTTGCAACGATCGCGGCTGACGGATGGACGCGGGCTGGTTCGAGGGCGCGCGCATGATGGTGACCGTTTCAACGGGTGCGCTATCCGGGTCCCTTGGGCTGTGCGCGGCTCGAGCTCCACACCGGGCCGCGGTGGTGCCAGGCGCGATTGCGTGTTTGGTCCTGACACGCAACGTAGTTCACCCTCGAGAGAACGGTGACGTGCGGGACGATCGAGCGCCCGCCTGCCCGTGACCATGTAGAAGGTGCCCGATGCTCGAGCAGATCCCTCCGTCGCCCGCTCCGAGCCCGGACCCTGTGCGCAGGCGCGGCACCGGTCGCATCGTGCTGCTGACCGCGCTCGCGCTCGTGACGCTGCTCGCAGTCGGCTCTGCGGTCGGTGTAGTTGTACTCACCGGACAGAACGCGGACTTGCAGGCACAGGTCGACCAGCTCGCCGCCGACGCGGACAAGACGGCTGGGGATGTCGCAACGGTTGACGCACGCGTCGATGAGCTCGATGTGCCGCCGGTCGACCCGGGGATGACCGATGCGCAGATCATGGCCGGGTTCAACGGTTTCAACGACTCCCTGTCAGGAGTCTCCGACCGGGTCGACGCGCTCGAAGCATCTGCTGACGCACCGGCCCCGATCGACCCGCAGGTCCTGATGCTGCAAGGGCAGGTCAACACGATGAAGAACAACCTGTCGAGCCTGTGTTCCACGTTGAGATACGACTACGACGTCAGCGTGTATTGCTGAATCGTCGCGCGACGAGGGCGCGGGCGGCAGTGCTACGCCCTGGCGTAGCACTCATACGCGGGTACGGCGCGCCCGATCGTTCGAGAGGCGTCGCGGACCGATCCGGGCATCGGGCGCAGGTGTGCTTTCAGCGTCGACACCCGCGCCTGGGCACGGTGACGCATTTGCTCCTTCGGCCACGGGCGACGCACCGCTTGGCGGGAGTCACCCACGGTTCGGCTCTGGCCAAGCAACGCTGCCATTTCGCCCATTCCGTCGACCTGGCTCCTGGCACCATGTGCGTCATGGGCGAACTGCGTTGGGCTTGGCAGCCGCCGCCGGGGTGGCCGCGCACTGCGCCCGGCTGGTACCCGAGAGGCACCTGGACACCGAGGCCGGAGTGGGAGCTGCCCGAGCCCGGCTGGCATTGGTGGAGGCCGACCCAGCCGTTCCGTGATGACGAGGAGCTGCGAAGCGTGCCCCTGCTCGACCCGGAGCCGGACCTCGACGGCATCGAGTACGTCTGGGTTCCTGCGCCGGGATGGCCTCCTGTTCCCTACGGGTGGCATCCGCCGGCAGGGTGGTCCAAGCCGCGGGTTTGGCCTAAGGCGCCCACCGACTGGGCGTTCTGGCAGCCGGACCCCCAAGTCGTGGCTGCCCGCCGCAACGCCTGGTGGACCTCACTCGTCGACGAGTCACGCACAGTGGTCATGTCTCGGCCGCTCGTGCTCGTCAACCTAGAGTTCATCGAACTTCAGGCACTTTTCGCGGCAGTCGTCACCCGATACGTACAGCAAGTTGCCCCTGTGCAAGCCACGACCGGGTTCGTGTTGCCGTCAGACGACCCCGCTCGTGGCGCGCTGCTCGACGCCCGAGACCACCTCCTTCGCGAGCTCACCAACTGCCGCGACCTGCTCCTTGCTCCGGGTGTGGCATCGGTGGCGGGAGGTGACAGGTACGCGCTGCTCGTCGTACGTCGCTACGAGGCGGTCCGGGCCTTTGCCGATGCTCGCTTCGCATGGTTCAGCGCTCAAAGCAGCTACTTCGTCACAAGTCTTCTGAAGCGCGTCGGGCCGCACGGCGTGACAGCTGAAATCGCGAGGGCGGGTGAGCAGGACCTAGATTCGCTGGCCGAGTGGGACACCTATCAGACGCGTCGGGCGCGGTACGCCGCATACGGCACCGGTACCGGGTCCGGAGTGCCACCATGGCAGGAGGCCGAAGAGGTCGCGGCCGAGTTCCTACGCGGCCAGGGCTTCACAGATGCGCGCGCGACGCCGGTCGGCGCAGACAGCGGGATCGATGTCTATGGCCGCGGTGTCGTCGCCCAGGTCAAGTACCTGACGACGTCCGTAGGACGTCCCGACTTGCAGCGGCTCGTGGGCGCGAATCAGCACGGTGCGGCCATGGCGTTCTTCTCGAGATCTGGCTACGCGTCGACAGCTACGCAGTACGCACTTCAGACCGGCATCGCGCTCTACACGATCGAGCTTCCTGACGACGTAGTGCCGGTGAACGCGTACGCAGCACACCTCAGAAACGCCGGCGCGCGCTGGTAGGTCGCTCACTGCTCGCGGTCGAGCCTCCACTGAACCCGGGGCGAGACACACGTCAACTTCGGCGACGGCACTATCACCAAGCCGTCCTCGGCCGTTCAGGCGTTCACCCACCCGGTAACCGACAAGTACTTCCAGTTCGAAGGCGACCCGTGCGAGCGCCCGCGTCCAGATCGCTGGGTCATGAGGTCGGCGCCGAACTGGCCGTTGACGGCGCAGTACCGCTCGCAAGAGTTCTCTACCAGCTCGCAGCGTTGCCCCGTCGGAGCGTTGATCTAATAGCGTGACCGACAGATCCAGTGCGCACATGCGCACCAGATCTTTCGCCGTCCCCGGGCGAGCAGGTTCCCGCCCTACTGGTCGCTGGGCAGAAGCCCCACTCGTTCGCAATGATCCAGAAGCAGCCACGTCATCATCGACGTCCGAAGCATCTGCTCAGCAGTGCCGGACGAACCTGCCACCTGGTACTTGGCAGTCCACGCCTTTACCCAGTCGCTGAATAGCGCCGAGAAAAGAGTGGTGGCACTCAGGTCCGCGTGCCGCTCGGCGCGTGTCCGGTGAGGCTTCTCGTGGCCCGACGCCACGCGATGGGCGCCGACGACCATGGACGCGGCCTCCAGCAGGATCGGGCCGCTCGTGCTTGTCACACTGTTCGCGAAGTCGCGCGACAAGCTCTCGACCGTCCAGTGCGGGCCGCTAACGTCGTACGGGCCGTCGTCGGCGAGCTCCAAGCACGTCTCGTAGGCCAGCTCCCGCGACGCGGCACCGCCGTCGCACCGCCCTACCGCGTCTACTGCTGCCTGAATCGCCCTGCCGTTGGCGCTGTCGCGCAGGGTTTGCTCCATGCGGCCGAAGAGCTTCAAGAGCGGTCCCGTCCAGCAGTCGGCGCGTCGAACATGTTCCCCACCTCTCGAGGATGCGCTACGCGGCCGATCGGCGTCTTTGCCGTCGCCTCGTCGTGGCTCGAAAGTAGCAGCGCCCCTGGCACGCAGGTGGGCTAACGACCTGCGGTCTTCAGTCGCCGTCAAGCGATGAGCTCGCGCGCGAGAGACACCACATCGGTGCTGGCTCGCGCCGCTGACGCTTGCGTCGACCACGTGACCTCGACGGTCGAAGCCAGGACGGGCGCGGCCACGTCGATGCGGTCGTGCGTCGAACCCATCCGGGCCTCGGTTGGGCACTCGCAGTCGGTCCACGGGCACCGCTGTGGAACGAACTGCGTGTCGTAGGGTCTCAGGCGAAGGTGACGGGGCATCCAGGAGGGCACGAACTACGCGGGAGCTGTCCCGAGGGTTCTCCCGGTTGTTCTCCCCGTCCACCGGGCCTCTAGCTCAATTGGCAGAGCAGCGGACTTTTAATCCGCGGGTTGTGGGTTCGATCCCCACGGGGCCCACCCAGAAGGTCCGACCGGGCGACGGCTCGGTGCCGTGACCGAACCGCCGCCCGGCAGGCTCAGTACCCCCGCGAGCTGTCGGCGGTGACCGGTGCCCCGCGCAGCGTCGAGACGTACTCGTCGGTCGTCATCGGCTTGGAGAACATCGGGTAGTCGTACTGGATGGCGTTGTCGTGCTCGGCCTGGGAGGTCGCGCCGACGGCGTCGGTCAGGGTGATGACCTCGAAGCCCTTCTCGTAGGCGGAGCGCATGGTCGACTCGACGCAGCAGTTGGTGAGGAAGCCCGCCAGCGCCACGGTCGTGATGCCCTTGGACCGCAGGATGAAGTCGAGGTTGGTCGACCCGAAGGCGTCCAGGCCGCGCTTGCCCTCGACGACGATGTCGCCGTCGACGGGCGCGACGTCCGGGACGAAGTCCGCGCCCCACGAGCCCTTGACGAAGGCGTTGGAGTCGACGACGCCCTTGAGGATGCCGTAGGGGTGCGCGGTGATCTCGCCGTAGCCGGCCTGGAACGAGATCGGGCTGTGGATCACGGTGGCGCCTGCGGCGCGGGTGGCCTCGAGCGCTGTCGCGGCGTGCGCGAGCATGTCGGTGCTCGCCATCACGGCCTCGACCGCGCCGTGCAGGACGCCGCCCTCGGTCGTGAAGTCGTTCTGGAACTCGATCAGGACGAGTGCCGTCGTCTCCGGGTTCATCTCTGCTCCTTTGCTGGAAATGTGAAACGGGCGGAACGGGTGGTGCAGATCAGGGGAGGGCCTGCTCGGCCAGCAGCTCGACGACGTGCCGGTAGGTGGCGCCCGTGGCCCGGCTCATCCCGAGCTCGCAGGTGCGGTTACAGCTAGCGTGCGCCTGAGCGTCGAGCCGGACAACCTCGGCGGCCTCGCGCCGGGTCGCGGCGGCGGTCAGCTCCGGGTGCAGCATCCCGCGGTCGCCGGCGAAGGCGCAGCAGCCCCAGTCGAGCGGAACGGTGACGGTCTCGGCGACGGCCTGCGCGACGTCGAGGAGCGCCCCGTCGAGGCCCAGCTGGGTGGACGAGCAGGTCGGGTGCAGCGCCAACGAGGGCAGCCGCTCGTAGGGCCCGAGCACGGGCAGGACGCGGTCGGCGACGAAGGCCACGACGTCGACGACGTGGAGCTCGTCGCCCAGCAGGTGACGGAATCCCTCGGTGCACGACGAGGCGTCGCTGACGATCGGCAGACGCCCGCCGTCGGTGGCCTCGCGGACGACCGGCAGCACCTGCTCCCTCATCGCGTCGTGGCCGGCGACGATCCCCTTGGACGACCACGGCGTGCCGCAGCAGAGGGAGTCGATCTCGTCGGGAACGAGCAGCGTCAGACCCGCGGCGGCGCACAGGTCCTCGAACGCGACCTGAACCCCGGGGCCCTCGGCGGGGCCGAACATCACGTTCACGCACGCGGGCAGGTAGACGGCGTCGGGTGGCGACGAGGGCCGAGGCCGGCGGCGCGGACGCCCGCCGCGCGGGAGGTCGGGCGTCCACCGGGGCACGGTGTCGGCACCGAGCAGGACGCGACCGGCCGCCGTGACCGTGCCGACGAAGGGCAGGACGTCGGCCGCCGTGAGCGCCGCGGAGGCGAGCTTTGTGGTGCTCCCCCAGTGCTTCGCCGCGGCGGTCCAGACGGCCGCGGTCGGGGCGGGCAGGTTCTCGCGGCGGAGCGTCTTGACCAGCAGACCCGTGTTGATGCCGACGGGGCAGGCGGTGCCGCACATCCCGTCGACGGCGCACGTGTCCACCGCCGGGTACTCGTACGCGCGCTCGAGCCGCTGCGCCAGAGGCGTGTCCCCGGCCAGCTCGGCGCTGCGGATGTCGCGCCGCAGCACGATGCGCTGACGCGGGGTGAGGGTGAGGTCGCGCGACGGGCACACGGGTTCGCAGTAGCCGCACTCGACGCAGCGGTCGACCTCCGCCTCGACCTGGGGCGCGAGCTTGATGTGGCGCAGGTGCGCCTGCGGGTCGTCGGACAGCAGGACGCCGGGGTTGAGCAGGCCCCGCGGGTCGAACAGCCGCTTCACCTCCCGCATCACGTCGTAGAGCTCGTCGCCGTACTGCCGCCGGACGAACGGCGCCATGACCCGGCCGGTGCCGTGCTCGGCCTTGAGCGAGCCCCCGTTGTCGAGCACGAGCGACACCAGGTCCTCGGTGAACCCCGAGTACCGGGCCAGCTGTTCGCTCGTCTCGAAGCGGTCGGTCAGCATGAAGTGGATGTTGCCGTCCTTGGCGTGCCCGAAGATCACCGCGTCCTCGTAGGCGTACTTGTCGAACAGCGTGGTCAGCGACGTGCACGTGTCCGCCAGCCGCTCGACCGGGACGACGACGTCCTCGAGCAGGGCGGTCGTGCCGCTGCGCCGGGCGCCGGCGACCGAGGTGTACAGCCCCTTGCGCAGCTTCCACAGGTCGCGACGGACGACGGCGTCGGTGGTCGGCTCCGCCGGCCCGAGGGCCGGGCGGGCCTCGCCGACCAGGTGCGCGAGCTCCTCGGCCGATGTTGCCTGGTACTCGACGAGCAGCGCGGCGTGCCGGTCCACGGTCAGCGCGGCGACGGCGGGCGGGCAGTCCGCGAGCCCCTGCCCCACGCGCAGGGAGGTCGCGTCCATGAGCTCGAGGGTCGCGGCACCGGTGGCGACGAGGGACGGCAGGGCGCGGTTGGCCGACGACAGGTCGTCGAAGACGAGCAGCGCGGCGGCGGCGTGCGTGCGCAGCGGGACCGTGCGGAAC
The DNA here is from genome assembly GCF_056404795.1 of Cellulomonas sp. P2_B4. Taxonomy (NCBI): domain Bacteria; kingdom Bacillati; phylum Actinomycetota; class Actinomycetes; order Micrococcales; family Cellulomonadaceae; genus Cellulomonas; species Cellulomonas sp. P2_B4. Next base: position 232,961 of record NZ_JBFUDI010000004.1, on the reverse strand, counting down.
GTGGCGGAGGCGACGAAGGCCAGGGTGCCCTCGGAGCCGACCACGAGGTGCGCGAGCATCTGCGGCGCGGTCTCGAAGTCGAGCAGGGCGTTGACGCCGTAGCCCATGGTGTTCTTCATCGCGAACTGGCGCGTGATCGTCGCGACCGAGGCCGGGTCGTCGAGGATCCGTCGGCGCAGCGTGTGCAGCCCCGCGTACAGGGCGGGCTCGAGGGCCGCCAGCCGCTCGTCGGCATCGGGCGCCCCGGTGTCGATCACCGTGCCCGACGGCAGCACCACGACCAGCGACTCCAGGGTGCGGTAGCTGTTCTCCTGGGTCCCGCACGCCATGCCCGAGGAGTTGTTCGCGACGACCCCGCCGATCGTGCAGGCGACCTCGCTGGCCGGGTCGGGCCCGAGCTTGCGGCCGTACCGGGCCAGCCGGGCGTTGAGGTGCCGCACGGTGACCCCCGGCTCCACACGGACCCGTGCGCCGTCGTCGAGCACCTCGATGCGCTGGAAGTGGCGACGCACGTCGACCAGCACACCGTCGCCGCCGGCCTGCCCGGACAGGCTCGTCCCGCCCGCGCGGAAGGTCAACGGCACGCCCGCGGCCGCCGTCCGCCGGAGCAGCCGGGCCACCTCGTCGGCGTCCCGCGGGGCGACGACGGCCTGCGGGACGAGCAGCATGTGGGACGCGTCGTGCGCGACGGCCCGGCGGACGAGGTCGTCGGTCCGGACCTGCGCGGGGTCGGCGACGCATCCCGCCAGCAGGGCGGCGAGCGTGTCCGGCGTCGATGCCGTCGAGGTCATGGGGCTCCATCTGACGTGTCGTCAGATTGTCGGACAAGTAGACTCACCTGACAAGAGCACAGCACCCTCTACGCTTCAGGGACGCAGCGGAAGGACGGCGATGGCGCGAGGGATCGTGGTGACGAGCCTGGTCGACGCGGTCGTCGACGACCTGCGCACCCTCGTCGTGACCGGCACCCTGGCCCCCGGCACCCCGCTGACCGAGCTGGACGTGGCCACCCGGTACGACGTCGCGCGGGCCAGCGCCCGCGCGGCGATCGAGCGCCTCACCGCCGAGAAGGTGCTCGTCCGGAACAACCACAAGACCGCGAGGGTCGTCGAGCTCGGTCCGGACGACGTGCGGGACATCTACCGGACGCGCACCTACCTGGAGTCCGAGGTGCTGCGCCGGCTCGCCGACGAACGCCGGGTGCCGGAGTCCGCACGCGAGGCCAACGCCGAGATCGCCGCGCTCTGGGCGCAGGGGTCGTACGCGATCGTCGAGCCCGACATGCGGTTCCACACCAGCCTCATCGACGCGCTCGGCAGCACCCGGACGAGCGCGATGTACCACTCGCTCGCGTTCGAGGTGAAGCTCTGCATGGCGCAGCTGCAGGGCCGGCAGCGGCTGAGCCCAGAGATCATCGTCGCCGAGCACGCGCGCCTGCTGGAGCTCATCGACGCCGGCGACGCCGATGGTGCGGCCCGCATGCTCGACGAGCACCTGGCCCGCGCCCGCGAGCTGCTCGCGGCGTCCCTGGGCGGCGAGGCCGGCCCGGAGGCGTTCGTCCGCTCGTCGGCTCTGCCCGTATAGGCCGGCAGGACGCTCTTCCCAAAACGCCTCGAGATGGGCAGGGTGACGGGTACCCAAAGCCTGACCGAGGAGAGCCACCATGCCGATCCTTCGCCCCGGTCAGGGCGCCGCCGCCGTCGTCGCCGCCCTGACCCTCGTCCTGACCAGCGCCGCAGGCGCGCAAGCCCACGGAAAGCCACCGAAGCCGCCCAAGCCGGCGAAGACCGTGACCGTCAACCTCATCGCCTTCAACGACTTCCACGGCGCGATCGACCCGCCCACGGGCAGCGGCGGGCTGGTCAACGGGACCCCGGCCGGAGGCGTCGAGTACCTCGCCACCGCGGTCAAGAAGCTGCGGGCCGAGCAGGAGACCGAGTCGCCGTACAGCTTCACCGTCGCCGCCGGCGACCTCGTCGGCGCGAGCCCGCTGGTCAGCGCGGCGTTCCACGACGAGCCCACGGTCGACGAGATGAACAGCCTCGGGCTCGACGTGACGAGCGTCGGCAACCACGAGTTCGACGAGGGCGTCCCCGAGCTCCTGCGGCTGCAGAAGGGCGGCTGCCACCCGGTCGACGGCTGCCAGGACGGCGACGGGTTCGCCGGGGCGAAGTACCCGATGCTAGCCGCGAACGTCGTCTACAAGAAGTCCGGCCTGCCGATCCTGCAGCCGTTCACGATCGAGAACGTGGGCGGCGTGAAGGTGGCCTTCGTCGGGATGACGCTCGAGGGCACGCCCGGGATCGTCAACCCGGCCGGGATCACGAACGTCAGCTTCCTCGACGAGGCGGACACGGCCAACAAGTACGCCCGCGCGCTCAAGTGGCTCGGCGTGAAGTCGATCGTCCTGCTCCTGCACGAGGGCGGCCAGCAGAACGGGCCGGCACCGCTGGACCCGAGCGGCTGCGTCGGGTTCTCGGGCGCCGTGACGGAGATCGTCTCGAAGCTGGACCCGGCGTACGGCGTGGTCGTCAGCGGCCACACCCACCGGTCCTACAGCTGCGCGCTGCCGAACTCTTCGGGCGCGAACACCATCGTGACCAGCGCGGGGACGAACGGCACGGTCCTGACCGACATCAGCATGACGCTCGACAAGAAGACCGACAAGATCGTCGCGGCCGACGCGCACAACCTCATCGTCGAGAACGGCGTGAAGAACCCGGACGGCACCTGGCAGCAGTCCGCGCCCGGCGTCTACGTCCGCAACCCCGCGACGGTCGACCCGAACGCCAAGGTCATCGCCGACAAGTACCGCACCGCGGTCGCACCGCTGGCCAACCGGGTCGTCGGCTCGATCACGGCCGACATCACCCGGGCGACGTCGGCGGCCGGTGAGAGCGCCCTCGGCGACGTCATCGCGGACGGCATGGTGGCCTACACCCCGTCGGCCGGCGTGCAGCTCGCGCTGATGAACCCCGGCGGCATCCGAGCCGACCTGGCCTTCGCCAGCTCTCCGGGCGGCGAGGCACCGGGTCAGGTGACCTACGGCGAGGTGTTCACGGTGCAGCCGTTCAACAACCTCGTGGTCACGGTGACGGTCACCGGCGCCCAGCTCAAGGAGGTCCTCGAGCAGCAGTTCGTGGGCTACGCGGGCCAGACCACGACCAAGATCCTGCAGGTGTCGGACGGGTTCACCTACACGTACTCCGCCTCCGGGGCGCTCGGGAGCAAGGTCAGCAACCTTGCCCTGAACGGTGTCCCGATCGACCCGGCTGCGACATATCGGGTGAGCACCAACGACTTCCTCGCGAACGGGGGCGACGGGTTCACCAACCTCACCGCCGCCACCGACCGCGTCACGGCACCCGGCTTCGACGTCGACTCGCTCGCCGCGTACCTCGGCGCCGGACCGAAGGGACCGGGCCCGCAGAACCGGATCACGCTCGTCCCGTGACGAGGCGCTGACCACCGACGAGACCCCCGGCGACCACGGCTGTCGGGGGTCTCGTCGTCGGCGCCGGAGCCCGTGCCGTCGCTGCGCGTCCGGGGGCGCCCCTGTAGGGTTTCGACCGGATTCGACCATTTCGGAGGGGGCCCACGATGGCGCGGCTGGACGCGGTACGACGACGGATCTCGCTGAGCGACGACGAGTTCGAGACCCTGCGGCTCGTGCACAACGGCGACCCAGTGGCCGACGAGGCCCGCCGGGCACTCCTCGACGCGGGGATCGTGAGCGCCGACGGCGACCTGGCACCGCTCGTGCTCGACCTGGTGCGCACCGTGTCGGGCCCGATGATCGAGTGCGCGATCGAGACGGCCGGCCCGCAGGGTCCCGCCAGCGCGCTGCTCGCGGTGCGCGAGGAGACCGTCTGGTACACCGACCCGTGGCCGCAGGACGACGCCACGTCGGTCACGTACTGCCAGGACGAGCTCCCGCAGGTGCTCTGGATCCTCGCGCGGCTCATCGGCCTGCGTCGACGTGAGGTGCCGCGCGTGGCGACGCCCTTCACGGTGCCCCTGCGGGCGATCGACGCGGTCGTGCAGACCATGGCTCTGTCCGACGACGCGTGGGAGCCCGCGCGGGTTGTCGCGACGGCGCAGCTCGAGCGGTTCTTCGGCGACGAGATCGCCGACGAGGACCGGACGATGCTCATGGCGACGCTCTCGTTCCTGGAGTCGACGGCCCGCGTGACGATGGTGTGGGGTCCGCAGATCGACACCGACGCCCGCGGCCTGGCCCTGTGGGACTGCGGGCCGGGCGGGTACTGGGTGCGCGAGCAGCCGGCCGAGCCGCTGCGATCCGAGGACATCACACCGGACACTCCCGCAGTGTTCCGGCCCGTCTCCGGCGGTGAGGTGTGGCGGCTCCTCGGCAGCCTGCTCCCGTCGTCGGCGGATCTACGGGCGGTGCTCGACCGGATCCCCGCGCCGTGACGGTCAAGATCGACAAGGAGGTCCTGGCGGCCACGGTCATCGCGCTGGACGACCTCGCCAGCGACCTGCCCGGCCTGTTCGCCCGCGCGAGCGGGCTCGGCGCCCGGGTGGACATGGCCGGCCTCAACGGAGCCGACCAGTGGGCGCTCGACACGACACGCGACCTCCAGGCCCGCATCGGGGTGCTCGAGCAGATGGCGCAGGCCGACCCGACCTTCGCGGGCGTGCACATGACGCCGCAGCAGGCCCTCGAGGTCGCGGGCCAGTCCATGCGGGTCGAGGACGCGGCGCTGGCCCTCGAGGTCTCCGGGACGCCGGCCGACGCCTGGGAGGGTGACCCCGCCAACCTCAGCGAGTGGTTCGAGGACCTCGAGGCGAAGGCGCTGCAGAAGCTCACCGGCATGAGCGACGCGGAGCAGGCCGAGCGGCTCGTCGCCGCGTACAACGACGTCCAGAACCTCGTCACCGCGAGCGCCGCCGTGACGGCGACCGTCTCCCAGATCGTCCTGAAGGGCGGCGCCGGCCTCAGCCGGTGGCTCGCTCAGCGCGGCATCGTCGAGCCCGCGCTCAACTCCCTGGTCGCCTCCGGMCGGGTGGACCTCGCCAACTGGCTGAGCGGCGCGCTGAACGTCGTCGACTCCAACTACATCAACGGCAAGATCCAGTTCACGCGGCCCGGCTCGTTCGTCCCGAACACGACGCAGAAGGTGCTCCTGCGTGCGGCGTCGACGATCGAGGACTTCGACGCGTGGGTGCTGCGGACCTCGTCGGCGGTCAAGCCCTACACGCTCCCGGGCGGTACGCCCGAGCCCACGCTCGTCGCGGCCATGCTCAAGAGCCGCCCGGGCGTCTCGGCGACGACCTGGATCTCGTCGATGCTGGAGAACGAGAAGGTCGGTCAGCTCGTGCAGCGGGCCGCGACGTGGGGCAACAACATCTTCGGGCGGCCGTGGACCAACACGGTCACCGGCGTCACCTACGGGCGCGGCGCCGGCAACCTGTTCACGATCGCCAACCAGTCCGGCCTGCGGACCATGGCGTCCAGCGCCGGCGCGCTGCGGATCCTCGGGGTGGCCGGCAGCGCGTTCGCGACGGCCGACGGCGTCGTCGGGCTGGTGAACAACTTCGACGAGAACAACAAGCTCTGGGAGGAGGGCGGGACCCAGGGCAAGGCCCACGTGATCGGCGAGTACGCCGAGACCGCGTTCAACGCCTCGATGACGGCCGCCCTCATCGCGCCCAACCCCGTGACCCTCGGGCTCGTCGCCGTCACCGGCCTGGTGTGGGCCGGGGCGGAGGTCGTCGAGCACTGGGACGACATCACCGGAGCCGTCTCCGACGCCGCGGACTGGGTCGGTGACACCGCCGACAAGGCCGCCGACTGGGCGGGCGACCGCCTGGACGACGTCAAGGACTCGGACCTCAACCCCATGAACTGGTTCTGAGGGGGACCCATGACCTCTGCCGAGCTGTACGCCAAGGCACGCGACCTCGAGGCGCTCGCCGACGACGTCGAGGTGAGCGTGGACGCGGCGTGGGTCGTGGCCAGGTCGCCCGAGTGGGAGTGCGCGAACGCGACGGACGTCCGCGGCGCCCTGGACCAGTGGCGCTCGGCGGCTCGGTCGTCGGCCCGCAACCTTCGCGACGAGGCGTCGCGGGTGCGCGGCGAGGCGCGCAAGGCCGAGGACAAGGAGCAGGAGGCGCTCGACGCCCAGACGAAGCAGCCGCAGTGACCGACGTCTGGGCCCCGCTCGGCGTCGCCGGCTCGGTCGAGGTCGTCGACGAGATCACGCACCAGCAGTTCGCGACCCTGCCGGCCACGTCGCCGCACCAGCACCGGTGCGACCTCGTGATCGCGGGGATCGCGGTGGACGTGAGCTGGCGGCTCGGACGGGTCCTGACCTCGTCGATCGCGGAGCCCGACGGCTCGCGCGAGATCGTCTCGGGGAAGGCCGACTTCGACGACAGCGGGCCGGACACGTTCCTGTGGCACCACTCGACGATGCCGCTGGCCGTCCTGGGCGACGCGGTCGCGGTCGAGCGCGAGCGCAGCGGCCGGGACCGGTGGGCGTTCCGGGTGGACGGACCCGGTGGCCGCACCTGGACCTGGCGACCCGGCGGCACGCTCCTCGCGGACCGCATGGAGCTGACCCGCGCCGGCGACAAGGACCCGGTCGTCACGCACACCCTGCGCCCGGTGCCCGCGCACCCGCGCTCCCCCGCCGGGCCGCCGACCGTCTCGTGGCGGGACGGCGCAAGCCTCGTCGAGGTCCTCATGCCCGTGATGTGGGTCCTCGAACGCGCCCACAAGGGGCTGCTCCCCAAGGCGCAGCGGATCGCCCGGATGGAGTTCCTGTGAGGGGTTCGTCCTAGAATGCCGCGGTGATCCGGTACCAGGAACGCTCCCCCAGCCCACGCGCGTGGCTCGTCTTCGCCGTCATCGTCGTCGTCGCGTGGGTGGCCCTGTTCCTCGTCGACACGAGCACGATCTGGCTGGCGACGAGCATCGTCGGCATGCTCGCCGTGATCGCGGCGATCACGATGTGGAGCACCGGCCGCTACGGGAACATCACGCTGACCGATTCGCTGCTGCGGGTCGGTCGGGCGCGGGTCGAGCTGTCCGACCTGCACCCCTACGGCGTCTCGGAGCCGGGCGAGACGCTGGGCGGCAAGATCATCGGCGGCGCCTACGCGCAGGCCATGGGGACGGGCGTGATCGGCCTGACCATGCGCGACGGCACGAGGTCGCTGGTGCAGACCAAGGACCCCGACGCCTTTCGCGCGGCCCTCAACGAGGCCCTCGTCCCGTTCCGCGCCGAGGTGTCCTGACCGCTCCGGTGTCCTGAGGGGTCAGGGCAGGGGGACCTGCACGAGCTGCCAGGAGCCGGCGGTCACGAGCAGCCCGCGGCCCGGCGTCGACGCACCCAGCGCGGAGCGCGGCACGCGCAGCCCGAAGACGTCGCCGTCGTTGGGAGACGCCGGCGCGAGCAGGATGCCGTTGCGGGACTTCTTCATCGTCGCCGCCGGACCGCGGTAGCCGCTCGACAGGTCGTCGGCCGAGCCGGCGCCGACGACGAGGCCGGGCCGGTCCCGCAGGGCGCCGAGGTGCGCGACGATCGCGTCGGCGATGGGTCCGTCGGTGCCGACGAGCTCCAGGTCGTCGACGAGCAGCAGGGCCGGGGTGTCGTCGACGGGGACGAGAGCCCCGAGCAGCTCGGCGATCTGGTCGCGCGTCGCGTCGAGGTCGAGGGCGCCCACGGCTCGGGGTGCGAGGTCCCGCAGCGGGCTGCGGCGCGGGGTCAGGATGCCGACCGTCCAGCTGCGGTCGAGCGCGGACGCGCCCATCGTCAGCAGCGCGGTGCTGCGCCCGGACCGCCGCGGCCCGACGACGAGCACCCCGGGCCCGTGCTCCTCGGCGTCGAGGCCGAACAGCGCGAGCGAGTCGCCGCCGACACCGGCCGGCACCGCGGTGCGGCCGAGCGCCGGGCCGCCGAGGGCCGAGGCCTCGGCGAGCGTCACGCGGGTCGGAAGCGGGTCGACGCGGAACGGCGGGAGCGAGTCGTCGCGCACGGCCTCACGGGCCAGGCGCTGCAGCTCGGCCACCTGCGCCGGCCCGGACGGGTCCTCCACGAGCAGGCTGACCTGCAGCTCCTGGGCACCGCCCTGCGACCGGAACGCGCGGCCGTCGGGCAGGTTCTTCGGGACGTCGCGCGGCTTCATGCCGATCGCGCCGTAGTCGCCGACGTCCGACATCGGGAGCATCACGCGGTCCTCGGTCAGCGTCGAGACCCGGCCGGACAGCAGCGACCGGTCGCCGCTGACGACGACCTTCACGCCGGCCCCCGGGCCCTCCTGCAGGATCTGCGTCCACAGGTCCACGAGCGCCCCGGCGTCGTAGTCCTCGAACGCCTGGATGAACCCTTCCCACCGGTCGAGCAGGACCAGGAGGTAGGGCAGCCGCTCGGCGGGCGCGGACCGGGCCCGCTGCTCGGCGACGTCGGCGAACGACTGCTCCGCGAGCAGCTGCTGCCGGCGCGAGATCTCGGTCCGCAGCCGCCGCGTCAGCCGCGCGATCCGGTCCGGCTGGTCGCGCGTGACCACCGCGCCCGTGTGCGGAAGGGCGACGAGCGGCAGGAGCGCGTTGTTGCCGAAGTCGAGGCCGTAGACGTGCACGTCGCGCGGCGAGACGCGCGTGGCGACGGCGGCCGCGAGCGCACGCAGCACGGTCGAGCGGCCCGAGCGGGGCGCGCCGACGACGGCCAGGTTGCCGGCCGTCTCGAGGTCGTGCGTCGCGACCGAGCGCCGCTGCTCGGCCGGCAGGTCGACCAGCCCGTAGGGCAGACGGAACGGCGTCGCCGCGAGCTCGGGGCCACCCTGCGCGACGAGGTCGGCGGTGGTGACGACGGTGGCCAGCGCTGGCAGCCAGGGCGGCGGCGGGGCCGTGATGCCGGTCTGCTCCGCCGCGGCCCGCACGGCCGTGACCAGCGACGCGAGGTCGGTCTGCGCGTCGCTGTCGTCCTGCGCCGACCGCTCAGGCACAGCGGGCGGGCGGCCGATCGCGGACCACCCCAGCGGAGCGACGTCGACAGCTCCCCCGCCGTCCGACGCCGTCGGCGGGCGCCCGCCCACCCGGGAGGACTGGAACGCGACGAGGCTCGAGTGCCCGAGACGGGCGTACGCGCGACCGGGCAGGTTCGACGGGATCTCGGCGGCGTCGCCCGACTCGATGACGTCCTGGCTGTCGTGGCGGTCGGTGACGCGCAGCGCGATGCGCAGGTTGGTGTTCGACTTGATCTCGGCGCTGACCACACCGGCCGGCCGCTGCGTCGCGAGCACCAGGTGCACGCCGAGCGAGCGCCCGCGGCGGGCGATGTCGACGAGCCCGGTGACGAAGTCGGGCAGCTCCGCGACGAGCGCCGCGAACTCGTCGATGACGATCATCAGGCGGGGCATCGGCTCGTCGTCGGCGGACCGCCCGGCCAGGTAGTCCTCGATGTCCTTGGCGTCGGCGCCCGCCAGCTGGTGCTCCCGGCGGCGCAGCTCGGCGGCGAGGCTGTCGAGCGCGCGGCGGGTCAGGTGCTCGTCGAGGTCGGTGACCATGCCGACGGTGTGCGGCAGGCGGCTGCAGTCCTTGAACGCGGCGCCGCCCTTGTAGTCGACGAGCACGAACGTCATCTCGTCGGGCCGGTTGCCCACCGCGAGCGACGCGATGAGCGTCTGCAGCAGCTCCGACTTGCCGGAGCCCGTGGTCCCGGCGACCAGCCCGTGCGGCCCGTCGGCACGGACGTCGACCGTGAACAGCCCGTCCGTCGTCTCCCCGATCACCGCGCGGGTGGTCCGGCCGCCGCGGGCCCAGCCCGCCGCCACGGCCCCCGCCCCGGGCGGGTCCAGCGAGAGCACGTCGAGCAGGCGGGAGGTGGTGACCAGGGACGTCGAGAGGTCCTCGGAGCTGATGTCGCGGACGGGCGCCAGCGACCGACCCAGCCGCTCGAGCCAGACGACCGGCACGACGTCGGGCCGCACCCCGTCGACCGGCTGCTCTCCCGCCACCGACACGGTCGCATCGAGGCCGTTCACCACGACGACGGCCTGGCACTCCTCGGGCAGCTGGCGCTCCTGCTCGTCGATGCAGAGGAAGTACACGCCGACCGACGGCCCCTCGCGCAGCAGCGTCACGAGGCCGGGCAGCATCCGGATCCGGCGCGCCCCGTCCAGGACGACCAGCACGGGCGGTCCGGCGACCACGTCGCGCGCCCCGGTGCCGCGGGCGGCCTCGCGACGGCGGTCGACGAGGTCCAGCAGCTCGGCGACGCGTCGGGCGGTCGTCTCGTCGTCGTTGCCCACGGAGGCGACCGGGCCGGCGTCCCGACGCGCGTGCGGGAGCCAGCGCACCCACCCCCAGACGTCGTCGCCCTCGCCGTCCGCGAGCAGCACCACCGACACGTCCGCCGGCGAGTGGGCCGTGACGACCTGCGCGAGCATCCACGCGGCGACGCGGCGACGCTCGCGCTCGGAGCCGGCCACCCCCGTGACCCCGGCGCGCGCGAGCGGCACGGCGACCGGGACGTCCGAGGCGGTCCAGTGCAGGACCCGCTCGTGGTCCGCTCGCTCGGGGTCGTGGAGCGACACCTCGCTCGGCACGTCAGCGGTGCCCACCCGGGCCAGCATCCAGTCCGGGTCGGTCCGCCGGCGCTCCCACAGGCGGGCACGCGGACCGGTCGCGAACAGCAGGACCGAGGCCGGGTCGGGCAGCTCGCGTCGTCGCGCGGAGCTCTCCTCGCCGAGGGCGTCGTACGCCTGCTGCTCGATGCGTGCGGTGCGCTGCGCGTAGGTGCGGACCGCCTCGACGTGCTGCGTCTGGCGGCTGCCGCGCGAGGAGATGTAGTTCGACAGAGCCATGAGCGGCGAGAGCACCATGATCACGAGCCCGTACGGCGACCTGGTGAGCACGTAGGTCGCGGCACCCATGAGCAGCGGCAGCGCCATCATCGCCAGGGGGAACCGCTGGCGCTCCGGCGAGCGCGGCTCGGTGGGGAGCCGGAACTCGGTCGGGCGGGCCGGCGGCAGCAGCCGCGGGGGGCGGTTGTAGTCCAGGGTCGCGCCGGCCGGCGAGAGCGACAGCGACGCGTCCGGCCGGCCGACGTCGGCGGTCTCGAGCACCACGTCGCCGACGACGAGCGACTGCCCCGGCAGCCACGCGCGGGGCGTCTCGAGGGCGATCCGGTCGACGTGCACGAGCGGGCGGTCGGCCTCGGGGTCGATCTCCAAAATGCCGTCGAGCCCGCGCCGGGCCTCGGCCAGCCGACGGGAGTACTTGCGGCTCCCTCGGCGGTCGGGCGCCTCGTCGCCGCCCTCCCGGCGCACGACGATCGGTCCCTCGAGCGGGCGGCGACGGTGCGGGGCCGGGCGCGTGGACCCGATCACGGCCGGCGCGGGCAGCAGCGTCCGTGACCCGTCGGGACCGACCTCGAGGACGACGGTGCACGCGGGGTCGTCGCCGTCGACCCGCACGGACGCCGAGGCGCCGGTGCCGATCTCGTGCCGCCCGACCGCCAGCCGGTGCACCCGCCCCGCGCCCGGCCCGGACACGATCCGCACCTCGCAGGAACCGGTGGGCTCCTCCCACGGGTCTCCGGGATCGGCGCCGATCCCCACGACGGCACCGTGGCGCAGGGGGCAGCGCTCGACCGGCTCGTCGGGGTCCAGCTCGCGGCCGCGCCACCACAGGGGTGGCGCCTCGTCGGATCCCGCGGGACCCACCTCGACCACACCGAGGTGACCCGAACCGCGCGGGACGACCCGCGCCTGGGTGCTCGGCACGTGCGCCGCCACGGCGCGCGCCACGTCGCGGACGCGTGCGCCCGGCGCGCACTCGAGCACGACGTCGACCGGCTCGTGCGCCCCGTCGACCGCGACGCTGAGGATCAGTCGCACGTCCTGCCTCTCGTGCTCGTGGACAGACGTGSGGCCCGCCCCCTACGAGGGCGGGCCGCACATCGACCCGCTCAGATCCGGTCGCCCTCGCCGGTGGCTGCAGCGATGTTGTTGTGGTTGGTCCGGACGTCCGCAGCGGCGCCGTCGAGCGCCTCCTGCAGCTTGTCCAGGTTCGCGCGATAGTCCTGCCACAGGGCCCGGAAGTCGTCAGCGTACTTGCCTGTCCACTCGGCGGCGTTGACCCCCTGGTCGACATGCGACTTGATGTCGGCGGCCTGCTGAGCGTTCTGCTGGAAGGTCTTGAACAGCGCCTGGAGAGTGCTGAGCTCGGCACCAACTGCCACGGTGGTCCTCCTCGTAGTCCGGCTGCGCCCGGTCGGGCGTCGCGACACGTCGACATTACCGACATACCGCTGGATGCGTGACTCGTAGCGCATCTGCGCGGGCCTACCGGGCGGGTGTCAGAACCGCTCCGTAGCCTGAACCCATGTCGCTGCAGGTGGTCCCGGCCCTCGGGCGCTACGACGACTTCTTCGAGGTCGTCGGTGTCAAGAAGCCGGGTGGCGGCGGGTGCTGGTGCATGTCGTACCGGGACAGCCGGGTGCCCAACGAGGAACGCGCGCAGTACATGCGCGACGAGTGCGCGACGGAGCCGGGCCCGGGGGTCCTCGCGTACGTGGACGGCGAGGTCGCGGGCTGGTGCTCGGTCGCACCGCGCAGCAGCTACCGGCGGCTCATGCACTCGCGGACCATCCCGTTCGTCGACGACCGCGACGCGTGGAGCGTCGTCTGCTTCGTGGTGCGGCCGCGCTTCCGGCGCCAGGGGCTCATGCACGAGCTGCTCGCCGGGGCGGTCGCGCACGCGCGGGCGAGCGGCGCCGAGGTGGTCGAGGGGACCCGGTCGTGCTCACCGACGACGACCGGGTGGACGTGATCTCGGGGTACGTGGGCACCAGCCGCCTGTTCGAGTCGGCAGGGTTCACGCAGGCGGCCCCGACCACCGGCCACAGCGGGGGCAGGGACCGGGTCGTCATGCGGCTCGAGCTCGGGCGCTGACGACGACCGCTCGTCGCGACCCCTGTACGGACCGCGGATCGGCATGCATGATCGTCGGACGCACCACGGCACCAGACCGGACCCGTCGAGGTCCGTCCGCGACCCGCCGGCACCGCCCGCGCAGGAGTCGCCCACCCGCATCGTCGCCCCCACCCTCGGGAGACCTCTGTGCTGCCTGCCGCCGTCCGCACCGTCCCCGTCACGCTCGGTCCCTTCGTCGACGACGTCGGCGAGCCGTGGACCGGCCGGTTGACCGTCACCTCGTCGACGGTGCGCGTCTGGCGCGCCACCGGGGCGGTCGTCGCGCCCCGACCGGTCGTGGTCGAGCTGGCGGACGACGGGACGGCCCGCGTGACCCTGACCGCGACCGACCAGCCCGGGTTCACCGACACCTCGGGGCGCGCGCTGGACGCCTGGACCTACACGGCCGTGCTCGAGCAGGACGGCGCCGAGGTCTCGCGCCACGAGTTCGCGGTCCCCACACCCCCCGCGCCCACGGGCATCACCCGCCGTGCGGCATTCCGCGCCGGCGCCGTGACGGTCGCGGCGGCCGCCGTCGCCGCGTCCTCGGCGCAGTCGGCCGCCGCGATCCCGCACGCGGTCGCACGCCAGGCGTCGGTCCTGCCGGCCGCCATGACCTTCGACGACGACGTCACCATCGGCAGCTCCGCCAACCCGAGCACCCTGCTCGTGAAGTCGTCGGCGGCCGGCGGGACGACGGGTGGGCCCGGCTACTACGACTCGACGGGCCGGATCGTGCTCGAGACCTACCAGCCACACTTCGGCTCCTACGGCGAGTCCGTCCGCGTGCAGCTCAAGGACCCGCGCGCCAAGGGGATGCTCACGTACCAGGGGAACTGGCCGAAGCCGCACTACCCGGACGGCGACTACACCTGGCTGAAGACGCACCCGACGCAGCCGGTGACGATCGCCTGGATCGGCGCGCACTTCCTCAACAACGACGACCCGAGCAGCCTGCAGAAGAACCTCTGGCACGGGCACATCAACTTCGAGGTGCCCGACGCGAGCGGCGCCCTGCGCACCCGGCTCGAGGTCAAGATCATCGACCCGGTGACCGGGAAGATCGGCACCGACCGCTCGGCCGTGCGCACCAACATGGCGGACTTCGAGCTCCAGGTGGGCAGCGCCGAGGAGCAGCTGCGGATCGTCGGCTCGGACGCCCACCCGAAGGACCTGACGTTCTCGACGGAGGTCGGCGCGACCCAGCCCCGGTGGACCCTGCGGACCACCCGGACCGACGCGGACCTCGAGCTGCGGCGCTACAAGGCGGGAAACAGCTACCAGGACTCGCCCCTGAAGGTGGACCGCGACACCGGCCTGGTGCAGCTCGGCGGTGACGCGGGCACGTCCGCGGGCGTGAAGGTCGTCCAGCGCGGAGGCGTCGGGCTCACCGTCACCCCGCTGGTGGCGGGCGGTCAGGGCATCCTCGTCGCCGGCACCGACCCGACGGCCCGGATCGTCCAGGGCGAGGTCACCGGCGACGTCGCACGCCGGTTCGCCGCCCTCGTCGACGGGACCATGCAGTGGGGAACCGGAGCCACCGACCGCGACACGCAGCTCTACCGGCGAGCCCCCAACCAGCTGGGCACCGACGGCGGGGTGTTCCTGCGCAGCAGCGCGGTCCCGGCGACGGCCTCCACGGGCGGCGTCCTGTTCGTCGACGAGGGAGCGTTGAAGTTCCGGGGCGGCAACGGGACCGTCACGACGATCGCACCGGCCTGACGGGCCCCGGGCAGGCTACGACGTCGTGGCACCCCACAGGTCCGCGAGCGCCGGGTCGTCGTCGACGCCCTCGACCGCGGCTCTCAAGGGCCGGTGCGCTCCAGGTACGCGGCACCTCGGGGCGAGAGCCGGTAGCCGACCTCGAGGCTGTGCGTCAGCCCGAGCTCCTTGAGCCGGCGGACGTCGCGCTTGAACGGCAGCGTCTCGCGGCCGTGCGAGGCGGCCAGGTCCGGCGCGCGGGTGGCGGGCCGGTCGCGGATGAGCTCGAGCGTCTGCCGGGTCCACGGGGCGCGGGCGTCCCAGCGGGCGAGGGTCGCCGTCAGGGTGGCCAGCTGCTCGGCCGTGAACGACGTGTCCGCCGAGAGCGCGTCGCGCGGGTCGGGGCCTCCCCACGAGAGCTCGACCCGGAACAGCGGCAGCTCGGTCCGGCCGCCGACCACCTCGTCGACGGACGACGCGCCGGCCGCGAGAGCCTCGTCGAGCGTCGCGCCGGAGACCTCGTCGACGGAACCGACGCGCACGACCCCGACCGACGACAGGAAGGATCCGCCCGGGGTGACCCGAGGCGTGGCCCAGCGACGGAACGCCAGGGTGACGTCGCCCCTGCGGATCCCGTCGGCGGTGCGCTGGTTCAGGAGCACGCGACCACGCTACGCGCTGAGCGAACCCCGGGAACGAACGCTCCAGTCCGCCGGTTGAACGCCGATATGAACACCATGGAGACGCAACCGCTGACCACCGCCGACCGCTGCGACCGCTGCGGCGCGCGCGCCTACGTCCGTGTCACTCTCCCCGTCGGCGAGCTGCTCTTCTGCGGCCACCACGCCCGCGAGCACGCGGAGAAGTTCACCGAGATCGCCCTGCACGTCCAGGACGAGACCGACCGCCTGCGCACCGAGTTCGCCGGGGCGTCCCTCTAGGCGTAGGCGCCAGCACCGCCGGGCGCGTCGAGGATGGCCCGCTGCGTCTCGCTCTGACCGGGCCGGCGACCCCTGTGCCCGGGGCAAGGGCACTCACCTGGCCTGTCGGCAAGCGGACTGCCCGCTTCCCGGCCCGGGCCCGACATGATGGCTCCCATGGAGCTCGCGTTCACCGGCGGCATCGCCGCGATCGTCCTGTTCGGTGTCCTCGGTCAGCTCCTGGGCAAGGCCACGGGCATCCCGTCGATCATCCTGCTGCTGCTCCTGGGCCTCCTCGTCGGACCGGTGCTGGGCTGGGTGAACCCGGACGACATCCTCGGCGACGACCTCTTCCCGCTGGTCTCGATGGCCGTCTCGGTCCTGCTGTTCGAGGAGTCGCTCAAGCTCGACTTCCGGCGGCTGCACGGCGGGGCGCGACGGCCGGTGCTCGGGCTGGTCACGGTCGGGGCGGCACTGACGGGGATCGGCGCGTCGATCCTCACCTGGATGGTCTTCGACCTCCCGGCGGCCCGCGCCGCGGTGATCGGCGCGATCCTCATCGTGTCCGGACCGACCGTCGTCGGGCCCCTGCTCGCGGTGATCCGACCCAAGCAGCCGCTCGAGTCGGTACTCGCGTTCGAGGGCATCTTCATCGACCCGATCGGCGCGACCGTCGCCCTCGGCATCACCAACTACGCGCTCCACGAGCACCCGCAGGGGCTGTTCCAGACGGGGCTGACGGGGATCGCGACCGGCGTGCTCACGGCCGCGCTGTACGTGGTCCTGATCCGGTTCGCACGCGTGCCTGCATCCATGCACGTCGTCCTGGCACTCGCCCTCGCGCTGACCGCGTTCGCCGTGGCGGAGTCGTTCTTCGAGGAGTCGGGCCTCTGGGCGACCACCGCCCTCGGCGTCACGCTGGCCAACCAGCGGTTCGTGAAGCTGGGCGCGCTGCACGAGTTCGGCAGCCACATCGGCGCGCTGCTCATCGGCTCGTTGTTCATCGTGCTCGCCGCGCGCGTGGACCTCGATGCGCTCGTGACGTACGCGTTCGGCACGCTCGTCCTCGTCACTCTGCTGGTCCTCTTCCTGCGGCCGGCCGTGGCCTGGATCGCCACGTCGAGGACCGTGCTGTCCCGACGAGAACGCCTGATGGTCGGCTGGATGGCCCCCCGCGGCATCGTGGCGGCCTCGACCGCGAGCCTGTTCGCGCTCCAGTTCGAGAACGCTGGCAAGCCGTTCCCGCACCTGGTGCCGGTCGTGTTCGGCGTGGTGCTGGCCACCGCCGTGGTCTACGGATTCACCGGGCCGATCGTCGCCGACCGGCTCGGCGTGCGGTCCGACGTGGCGACGCCGCTCGACCAGGACGGCATCCCG
Organism: Cellulomonas sp. P2_B4; assembly: GCF_056404795.1. NCBI lineage: Bacteria > Bacillati > Actinomycetota > Actinomycetes > Micrococcales > Cellulomonadaceae > Cellulomonas > Cellulomonas sp. P2_B4. Next base: position 216,018 of record NZ_JBFUDI010000004.1, on the reverse strand, counting down.
GTACCGGACGCGTAGGGGGCAGCAGTTCGATCGATACCGTCCCGAGACCGGGATGTTACTCACCAGTAAGAACCTCGTCATGTCCGCAACATCGGTGTGCTACTCATAGGTAACCGAAACCAGTCGCGGGTCGTAGCACCCGCCCCGCGGCCTGACAGAAGAGGTACGTAGCGCATGACCTCCCACGCATCACGTCGTCGCGTCATCGCGGCGACCGCAGGACTTGCGGCAGCAGCCCTGGTCCTGACCGCCTGCTCCTCCGGCAACGACGACGGCGGAGACGGCGGCAGCACCTCGGGCACCAGCGGCGGCGGATCACTGACGATCGGCACGACCGACAAGGTCACCACGCTGGACCCCGCCGGCTCGTACGACAACGGCTCGTTCGCCGTGCAGAACCAGGTCTTCCCGTTCCTCCTGAACACCCCGTACGGCAGCCCGGACGTCGAGCCGGACATCGCCGAGTCGGCCGAGTTCACGGCACCGACGGAGTACACGGTCAAGCTCAAGCCCGGCCTGAAGTTCGCCAACGGCCACGACCTCACCGCGTCCGACGTGAAGTTCACGTTCGACCGCCAGGTCAAGATCGCCGACGAGAACGGCCCGTCGTCGCTGCTCTACAACCTCGACAGCACCGAGGTCGTCGACGACGCCACGGTGGTCTTCCACCTGAAGTCCCCGGACGACCAGATCTTCCCGCAGATCCTGTCCAGCCCCGTCGGCCCGATCGTCGACGAGGAGGTCTTCTCGGCCGACGCGCTCACGCCGGACGACGACATCGTCGCCGGGAACGCGTTCGCCGGGCAGTACACGATCACCGACTACGACTTCAACAACCTGATCTCGTACAAGGCGAACCCGGACTACCAGGGTCTGCTCGGCGCCGCGAAGACCGACGTGGTCAACGCGAAGTACTACGCCGACTCGTCGAACCTCAAGCTCGACGTCCAGGAGGGCAACATCGACGTCGCGTTCCGGAGCCTCTCCGCGACCGACATCGCCGACCTCAAGACGGACGACAAGGTCAAGGTCGTGGACGGCCCCGGCGGAGAGATCCGCTACATCGTCTTCAACTTCGACACGATGCCGTTCGGCGCCACGACGCCCGAGGCCGACCCGGCGAAGGCGCTCGCCGTCCGCTCGGCCGTCGCGGACCTCGTCGACCGTGACGCCCTCTCCGAGCAGGTCTACAAGGGCACCTACACGCCGCTGTACTCCTACGTCCCGGCCGGCCTGACCGGCGCCAACGAGGCGCTGAAGGGCCTCTACGGTGACGGCTCCGGCGGCCCCGACGCGGACAAGGCCAAGGCTGCTCTCGAGGACGCCGGCGTCGAGACCCCTGTCACCCTGAACCTGCAGTACTCGAGCGAGCACTACGGCCCCTCGTCGGCCGACGAGTACGCCCAGATCAAGGACCAGCTGGAGAAGGACGGCCTGTTCACCGTCAACCTGCAGACCACCGAGTGGGTGCAGTACTCCAAGGACCGCACGGCGGACGTCTACCCCGAGTACCAGCTGGGCTGGTTCCCCGACTACTCGGACGCGGACAACTACCTGACGCCGTTCTTCCTGACGAAGAACTTCCTGTCGAACCACTACGACAACCAGGCCGTCAACGACATGGTGCTGAAGCAGGCGACCACGCCCGACCCGGACGCCCGCACCAAGCTCATCGGTGACATCCAGGACGCGGTCGCCAAGGACCTGTCCACCGTCCCGCTCCTCCAGGGTGCGCAGGTCGCCGTGGTGGGCCAGGACGTCTCCGGCACCGAGGACACGCTCGACGCCTCGTTCAAGTTCCGCTACGCGGCGCTCGCGAAGGGCTGATCACAGCGCTCGGAACGGACCGGGCGGTCCGGCCCCACGACACGTGGGCGTCGGCCGCCCGGTCCGCCGCGTGATGCGGCACACTCCTCGCACCAGAGCACAGGTAGGAACCATGACGACCACCATCACCGGGGCACCCAACGACGCAGCGCCCGGCGAGACCGATCAGCTCGAGCCCGACGCACCCAGGAAGAAGCAGGGCGGGGGGCTCGGCTCGTACCTCCTGGTGCGGTTCCTGCTGATCTTCCCGACGATCTTCATCCTGGTCACCACCGTCTTCCTCCTGATGCGGACCACCGGCGACCCGATCACCGCCGCGCTGGGCGGGCGGCTGCCCCCCGACCAGCTGGCCGAGCGCGTGCACGCCGCGGGCTACGACCGGCCGCTGTTCACCCAGTACATGGAGTACCTCGGCCGCCTGGTGCGCGGTGACTTCGGCACGACGATCTCCGACAACCGACCGGTCACGGAGGTCCTCACCACCTACGGCGGCGCCACCCTCGAGCTCGCGTTCTACTCGCTGGTCGTCGCGTTCGCGATCGGCATCCCGCTCGGCCGGATCGCGGCCGCCCGCCGCGACAGGTCGGCCGACGCCGGCCTGCGGCTGGGCGCGGTCCTCGCCTACGCGACGCCCGTCTTCTTCTCCGGCATCCTGCTCAAGCTCATCTTCTCGGTCTGGCTCGACTGGCTCCCGGTCGCCGGGCGTGCGTCGACCGGCTCTGAGATCGCGATGCAGCACGAGGGCCTGCAGACCGGCCTCTACACGATCGACGCCATCAGCACCGGCGACCCGGCGATCCTGAAGGACGTGCTCCTGCACGCGATCCTGCCCGCCGTGGCGCTCGGCCTGCTCACCGGTGGCATCTTCCTGCGGCTCGTCCGCACGAACATGATCGGCACCCTGCACACGGGGTACATCGAGGCGGCGCGGTCGCGGGGTGTGAGCGAGCGACGGCTGCTCCGCAAGCACGCCTGGCGACCCGCGTTGGTCCCGATCATCACCGTCATCGGCCTGCAGATCGCCCTCCTCCTGGGTGGCGCGGTCCTCACCGAGACGACGTTCGAGTGGAAGGGCCTCGGCTTCCAGCTGATCCAGTACGTGAAGGCACGCGACTACGTGGCGGTCCAGGGGATGGTCGTCCTGCTGGCCGTGATCGTCGCCCTGTCCAACTTCGTCGTCGACGTCATCGCGGCGCTCATCGACCCCAGGATCCGGTTCTGACATGACAGCGCCCACCACAGACCCCATCGCGCCGATCCGGCCCTCCCTCTGGAGCCGGCTCCCCGTCGTGCACCAGCTCCGAGCCAGCGTCGGGCTGCAGCGCACGATGCTCGTCGGCGGCCTCGTCATCTCCGCGATCTTCGTGATCACCGCGGTGTTCGCGCCCTGGCTCGCCCCCTACGGCTTCGCCCAGATCCGCACCGGCGACCAGCTCTTCGGTTCCCAGCAGCCGCCGTCATCCGAGCACTGGTTCGGCACGACCGTCGCCGGGTACGACGTCCTGTCGCGGTGCCTGTGGGGAGCCCGACCGGCGTTGCTCGTCATGATCACCGCGGTGCTGCTCTCGATCTTCATCGGCGTCATCGGCGGCCTGCTCTCCGGGTACTTCGGCGGCCGGGTGGACCGCGTGCTCGTCGTGATCGCCGACGCCGTCTACGCGTTCCCGTCCCTGCTCCTGGCCATCGTGGTGGCCATCGTCATCAGCGGCGGGCAGTCGTCCCTGTGGGGCGGCATCATGGCCGCCGCCATCTCGATCACCGTCGTGTTCATCCCGCAGTACTTCCGGGTCATCCGGGCCGAGACCGTCCGGATCAAGTCCGAGGCGTTCGTCGAGTCGGCCCGTGTCATCGGCGCCGGGCACATCCGGATCATGACGCGGCACGTCCTGCGCAACTCCACGCGAACCCTGCCGCTGATCCTGACGCTCAACTGCTCGGAGGCCGTCCTGACCCTCGCGGGCCTCGGCTACCTCGGCTTCGGCATCGAGCCCACGGTCGCCGCGGACTGGGGCTACGACCTCAACAAGTCGCTCTCCGACGTGACCAGCGGGATCTGGTGGACGGCGACGTTCCCCGGCCTGGCCATCGTGCTGTCCGTGCTCGGCGTGACGCTCGTGGGCGAGTCGCTCAACGACCTGGCCGACCCGCGCCTGCGCCGTCGCCGTGCGGCCGCTCAGGCGGCAGGCGTCGTCGGAGCCGTCACGGTGGTGCCCGGCGGCGTGCTCAGCGCCGGCGCCGAGGGCATCGACGGCATCGACCTGCTGGAGGGCACGGGCGACGAGCTCTTCGGCGCCCCGATCGACGACGAGGACCGCACATGACCGCCACGCAGGACGCTCCCCGCACAGGGAACGTCGTCGAGATCCGCGACCTGCACATCTCGTTCGCCACCGATGCCGGCACCGTCCGCGCCGTCGAGGGCGTCTCGCTCTCGGTCGCCGCGGGCGAGGTGCTCGCGATCGTCGGCGAGTCCGGGTCGGGCAAGACCGTCACCGCCCGCGCGATCCTCGGGCTGCTCCCCGAGACCGCCCTGACCAGCGGCGCCGTGCTGCTCACCCGCAAGGACGGGTCGGACACGCACGACATCACGACGCTGACCGGCAAGGACCTGCGGGACGTCCGTGGCCGCGACGCCGCCATGGTGTTCCAGGAGCCGTCGACGGTGCTCAACCCGGTCTTCACGGTCGGGTGGCAGATCGCCGAGGGCCTGCGCGTGCACACCGGCATGTCCCGCTCCGAGGCGCGCGCGAAGGCGATCGACGTGCTGAACCGTGTCGGGATCCCGGACGCCGAGCACCGCGTGGACCACTACCCGCACCAGTTCTCCGGCGGGCAGAAGCAGCGCATCGTCATCGCCCAGGCCATCTCGCTCGACCCCGGCCTGATCATCGCCGACGAGCCCACGACGGCCCTCGACGTCACCGTGCAGGCCGAGATCCTCGACCTGCTGCGCCGGATCCCGGAGGAGTTCGGCACGGCGGTCGTCCTGATCACGCACAACATGGGTGTCGTCGCGGACCTCGCCGACACCGTCGCGGTCATGTACAAGGGCGAGATCGTCGAGCAGGCGGACGTCCTCACGCTCTTCGCGAGCCCGCAGCACGAGTACACGCGCGCGCTGCTCGACGCCGTGCCGCGCCTGGGTGGCCGACGCTTCCGGGACCGGGTCATCGTCTCGGACGAGGACGCCGCCTTCGAGTCCGTCGACGTGGACCCGTCGGCGACCCCCGTCGTCGCGGCACGCGACCTGCGGATCGTCTACCGCGGGCGCCTGCGGCAGCCGGACTTCACGGCCGTCGACGGGGTCAACCTGGAGATCCGGCCGGGCGAGGTGCTCGGCCTGGTCGGCGAGTCCGGCAGCGGGAAGACCACCATCGGCCGGGCGATCGCGGGCCTGACACCGGTCAGCCAGGGGTCGCTGAGCGTGCTCGGCGTCGAGATGCTGGGCGTCAAGGAGAAGACGTTCCGGCCGATCAGGCGCCGGATCGGGTTCGTGTTCCAGGACCCCGCCACCAGCTTCAACCCGCTGCTGACCATCGCGCAGTGCGTCGCCGAGCCCCTCGTCGTGCACGGACTCGCCCCCAACGCCCAGGCGGCTCGCGGGCGCGTGGACGAGCTGATGGAGGCGGTCCAGCTGCCCAAGGCGTTCGGGGACCGGTACCCGCACGAGCTCTCGGGCGGTCAGCGGCAGCGCGCCAGCCTGGCGCGGGCGCTCGCCCTGGACCCCGAGCTGCTCATCGCCGACGAGCCCACCTCCGCCCTCGACGTCTCGGTGCAGCGGCGCGTGCTCGACCTCTTCGCGCGTCTGCAGGCCGAGCTCGGGTTCGCGTGCCTGTTCATCAGCCACGACCTGGCCGTCGTCGACCTGCTCGCACACCGCATCGCCGTCCTGCACCGGGGCGTCCTGGTGGAGGAGGGCACGGGTGAGCAGGTGCTCGGCGCGCCCCGGCACGCGTACACGCAGCGGCTCCTGGCGTCGCTGCCCGTGGCCGACCCGGTCGAGCAGACCGCGCGCCGGGAGATCTGGCGAAACCTCCGCGCCAACGACTGAGCACCTCTAGCGTGTGCGCATGAAGCGCCTGACGCCGGTGGTCGCGACGCTCGTCGTCGTGCCCGCGGTGCTCGTCGGGCGGCTCTGGCTGCGCAGCGGGCCGAGCGGGTCGTTCGGCTGGTTCGCCTACGCGCCGCTGAGCAGCACGGTCTACTCCTCCTCGTCGGGAGGAGCGCTGTGGCGTGCCGCCCTCGGCGTGCTCACGCTGCTCCTGTGGACCGTGACCACCCTCGGACTGATCGGCCTCGTCGCGAGGATCCGGCCCGGACCCGGGTCGGTGCGGGTGCTCGCGATCGTCGCCGTGGTCCTCACCGTCCCGCTGTGGACACCGCTGCTCGGCCCGCCGAACCCGTGGTCGCTGACCACCGTCGAGGCGTCACCGGGCGTGCGCGCGATGCGAGTCGTGGCCCTCGTGCTCGTCCTGGTCATCGGCGTCGCCGTCGTCCTCGCCCGCAGCCGCGTCCCCGCGCGGGCGGCCGGCTACCTCCTGCCCGCCGCGGCGATGGCGTGGGTGGTGCTGCACACCGACGTGCGCGTCTATGCCCTGACGAGCAGCGGGCAGCCGATGCCCGGCTGGGCCGACGTTCTGCCGTTCTACGTCCCACCCCTGGCGGCCGTCGCGCTGACGGTGATCCTGTGGATCCTGGCGGCACGCGGCATCCGCGCGCTCGTCGTGCGCTACCGGCCGCCCGAGGCGCTCGTCACGCCGTGACCGGCACCGGTGCCGGCTCGTCGACGCTCGCCTCGCGGCGGGCCGAGTAGCGGTCGTAGAGGGTCACGATCAGCGCGACGATGTAGGCGAACAGCAGCACGTCGCCGAACGACAGGTCCGACGAGCCGCGCGACGCCAGCGACGCGAACACCACCATCGCGATACCGCTGATCACGGTGTTGATCGCGACCTGCACACCGAGGTGCGCGGCGCCGGACCGACCGGCCCGCGCGCGCCACACCGCGATCCCCGCGAACGCCAGGACCGTGGCCGTCACGACGAGCGCGACGCTCGTGAGCGGGGCGTCGAGCAGCGGCCAGGACAGGAACATGATCATCGTGACCAGTCCGGCGAGCGCGACCTTCTCGAGAACGTGCCCGACGCCGTGCGGGGCCACGTCGATCGTCCCGCGCGGCTCCCAGCCGACGTGGCGTGCGACCTCGTCCGAGGAGACGGTGAACGGCCAGGCGGGCGGGGGCAGCCGCTTGGCCAGCCGCATCCCGATGACGATCAGCGCCACGACCAGGACTATCAGCCCGACGACCACCCACGGCCGGTTCTGGACACCCTCAGCCCACGTCGCGTCGCCGGGCACGCCCAGGACGCGCTCCTTGAACTCGTCGGTGAAGTCGAGCTGGGCGACGTGGATCCACCACTCCTGCGGCAGCTTGATGAACACCCAGATGAGCGCGGCGGTCCAGACGAACGCGCGGTTGCGCAGGCGACCCGCGTCCCACTTTGTCCGCACGACCTCGATGGCGATGACGAAGTACTCGAACGTGTTGGGGAAGAGCATCAGCAGCCAGCGCTCGCCGGACAGCTCGAACGCCAGGACCCCGACCAGCCGGTAGTACCAGAGCGCCGCGGCGACCCCCAGGGCGAACGGGTTGCGCCAGTTCCGGATCACCGACAGGTACGCGATGGTCAGGTAGTAGATGTCCAGCGCCTTGTCGTAGGACTGGTAGTTGTCGAGCGGCAGGTCGGTGAACGTGGCGAACACCGTCTGGTCGATGCCGTCGATCACGAGGCAGGCCAGCAGCGCGGGCAGCGGGAACCGCGGGATGAACAGCGGGACCACCAGCCGGAGACTGACGATCAACAGGAAGATCGACCAGTCGTGCGCTGAGACGTTTGCCATGGCGGGCACTCTGCCAGAACTGCAGGTCAGCGCGAGTCACCTGATCAGTGCGAAGTTTGCGCCGTCGCGATCAGCAGCATCGTCACCAGGAAGCCCGTCACCAGGTTCAGCCACAGGAACGTCCGCCAGCCCGCGTTGGCCCGTTCGCAGTCGTCGTCGCGCACCGACCAGAAGCGCGCCGTGCTGATCGCGTACGGCACCGGCAGCACCGCCGCGAGCACCCCCGGCCACGGGACGAGCAGCAGGACCGCCGCGGCCAGCACGTACAGGACGGTCGACGCGACGACGGTCGCGTGCGCACCGAGCGCTGTGGCCACCGACGCGATCCCGCCCTCGCGATCCGCGCGCACGTCCTGCACGGCCCCGAACGCGTGAGACGCCATGCCCCACAGAACGAAGGCGACGAGCACCGGCCACGTCGTCCTCGTCGTCAAGGACGCCCCGACCAGCACCAACGCGTAGAGCAAGGGGCCGACGAAGTGCATCGCCGAGGTGAAGGAGTCCAGCACCGGGCGCTCCTTGAACCGCAGCACCGGGGCCGAGTAGGCGACGACGAGGAACAGGACCAGCGTGAGGACGACGTTCGCGCCGAGCGATCCCTGCAGCAGGAGGTAGACCACGAACGGCACGGTCAGGACGACGCACGACCACAGGATCCGCCGGTGGACCGAGGCGGCCCGCGACGGCTCGACCAAGCCGCCCTCGATCCCGCCCTTGCGGGGGTTGCGCAGGTCGGACGCGTAGTCGAACACGTCGTTGATCCCGTACATCAGCAGGTTGTACGGGACGAGGAAGAACAGGGTCCCGACGACGAACAGGGCGTCGACCCGACCGCCCGTGGCCAGCAGGTAGCCCGCCGCGAACGGGTACGCGGTGTTGATCCAGGAGAACGGGCGCGAGGCCGCGAGGACCTCCCTCACTCGTCGTCCCTCTTCCTGCGGCCCAGCGCCGTCCAGAGCACCGGCATGCCGATGGCGGCGGCGATCGCGTAGGCGAAGTCCTCGATCGGTGCGTCCCAGATGTAGACGCCCAGGATCTTGTCGGGGTCGTAGACGTAGAGGTCGGCGGCGATCATCAGGGTGTCGAAGACGATCGTGAGCACGCACAGGACCACGACCGTGCCGGCGACCGGCCCGGCGCGCAGGCGTCGGAGCACCGGCCAGGAGACGCCGAGCAGCACGGCCAGCACGAGGACGTTGAGGATCGCGTTGGTCATCGTCGCCGGCGCTCCAGCCCGCGCCAGGTGAGCAGGGCGGTGTAGCACAGGAGCGTGAGGAAGAACGCCTCCTCGAGCGGCAGCTCCGGGGCCAGGAGGATCCCGGTCATGTGCGGGGAGTCGCCGCGCGCGAAGATGCCGAGGCCCAGCCCGGCCAGGTCCCAGAGCAGGAAGCCGACCACGCCGAGGCCCACGGTCAGGGCGGCTCGTCGCGGGTCCGCCCAGAAGGCCAGCCGGAAGCGGCGGTCGAGGATCGCGAGGCCGCCCAGCGAGACGAGCAGGGCGCCGAGGTAGAGAAAGCTCATCGGTTGACGGCGCTCCACACACCGCGCGGCCGCGCCGACGCCAGGAAGCCCGGGCGCAGCGGTGCGGGCAGGGAGCGCGCCGACGTCTCGCCGAGCATCCGCTTCACCACGAGCTCGGCGCTGATCAGGCACATCGGCAGCCCCACACCCGGGATCGTGCCACCACCGGCGTGCAGCAGGTTCGGGACGCGCCTGGACGCGTCACCCGGGCGGAACATCGCGCTCTGCCGCAGCGTGTGCTCCATCCCCAGCGCGCTGCCGCGCCAGGCGTGGAAGTCCCGCGCGAAGTCGGCCGGCCCGACGACCCGGCGTGTGACGACGCGGGCACGCAGGTCGGGGACACCGGCCCAGGCGCCGATCTGGTCGAGGTACCGGTCGGCGTGCGCGTCGAGGTCCGCGATCGTCGGGTCGGCCGGGAACGGCACCAGGACGAAGAGGTTCTCGTGGCCCGCCGGGGCGGCGCTCGGGTCCGTCGCGGTGGTCCGCGAGACGTAGAGCGACGCCACCTCGGGCACCCTCGTCGCGCTCGACACGCGGTCGCTCCCCAGGATGTCCTCGAAGTTCGACCGCCAGTCCTGCGTGAAGAAGAGCGAGTGGTGCGCCAGCTCGGGCAGCTCACCCCGGACCCCGGCCATGATCACGAGCGCGGAGATGCCCGGTCCACGGTCCTCCCACTCCAGGGCAGGCAGGTCGCTGTACCGCGGGTCGAGCAGCTCGGTCTCGGTGTGGTGCCGGTCGGCCGCCGAGACGACGACGTCCGCGCTCACCAGCTCGCCCGTGGCAAGCCGCACCCCGCGGGCGAGGCCCGGAGGGTCGACCTCGATCGAGGCGACCGGGACCCCGGTGCGGATGCGCACGCCCTCCCGGACAGCCAGTCGTTCGAGGGCCTCGATGATCGTGTACATCCCTCCGCGGGGGAAACGTACGCCGTCGACGAGGTCGAGGTGGCTCATGAGCGAGTACAGGGCGGGCACGCGGTACGGCGAGCTGCCGAGGAACACCGCGGGGAACCCGAGAACCTGCCGCAGCACGGTGCTGCGGACGGTGGCGTCGACGCGGTCGGCGAGGGTGTGCGTCAGCAGGTCGACCAGGGTCCGGGAGCGCCGCAGCACGGAGGCGGTGAGCAGGCGGTCGGGCCGGGCGAACGTCGTGTACAGGAACGAGTCGAGGGCGTCGCGGTAGGCCTGGGTCGACTCCGCGGCGTACGCGCGCATCGCCTCGCCGGCGCCCTCCTCCAGCGCCTCGAACGCCTTCCAGTTGACCTCGGCGTCCTGCACGACGTCGAGCGGGGCGGAACCCTCCGGGAACACCCGGTACCCGGGGTCGAGCCGCACGAGGTCGACGTGGTCCTCGATCCGCTCCCCCAGCAGCGCGAACGCGTGGGCGAAGACCTCGGGCATGAAGTACCAGGACGGCCCGGTGTCGAACCGGAACCCGTCCAGCTCCAGCTGACCGGCACGTCCACCGACCCGGTCGTGCTGCTCGAGCAGGGTCACGCTCGCGCCCCCGCGCGCCAGCAGCGCGGCGGTGGTCAGCCCTGCGATCCCGCCACCGATGACGACGACTCGTCCGGTCACCGGCCCGCCCGCACCTGCGCGACGACGGCCTCGCCGACCACCACCAGCTTGGTCGGCGTCGACAGCCGGACGCGCCGCCGCAGGATCTCGTCGGGGGTGCAGCGTTCCAGGTCGTCGACGAGGCGCTGGTAGAGCGCGAGCGTCGCGGCCACGGCGTACCGGGCGCGCGGCGGCAGCTCGGGCAGGGCCGAGCGGGCCACGGCGACGTCGTCGGCGATCTCCGCGAGGATCGCCGTGAGCTGCTCGGGCGAGACGACCCCGGGCCGGGTGTCGGGGAAGTACGTGCGGTCCAGCTCGCCGTTGTCGATGCCGAGGTCGCGCAGGAAGTTGATCTTCTGGAACGCGGCGCCGAGCGCTCGGGCGCCTGCCACCTGGGTGGGAGTCGGCTGGACCACGGGGTCTCCGGGCCGGCGCGACTCGTTGAGGAACGCCCGTACGCACATCAGGCCGACCACCTCGGCGGAGCCGTACACGTACGCCTCGTAGGACGCGCGGTCGTGGGTGTGCACCGTCAGGTCGGCGCGCATCGAGGCGAAGAACGGCACCGTCTCGGCGGTCGTGATGCCCACCCGCCGGGCCGTGCGGGCGAACGCGTGCACCACGAGGTTGGTGGAGTAGCCCGTACGCAGCGCCCGGTGCGTCTGCTCCTCGAGCTCGTCGAGCTCCGCGCCGGCGTCGTCGCCGCGGTAGGTGTCCACGACCTCGTCGGCGAGGCGGACCAGCGCGTACACGGCGCGGATGTCCTGCTGGGCGCGCCGCCCGAGCAGCCGCGTGCCGAGGCCGAACGAGGTCGAGTAGACGGCCAGGACGTTGGCGCTGGTGCGCGCGGCGGTCACGTCGTACAGCCGCAGCGCCCGGTCCCTCGCCTGCCCCACGGTCTCCTCCGTCATTCAGTGACCCCGCCCGACCAGGTCGTCGACCACGCCTACCAGGTAGCCTCCCAGCGGTTCGGGCAGCGTGCCCAGCGCCAGGTCGCGCGCCTGCTGACTGGTCCGCCGCGTCAGCTCCCGCACGGACTCGAGGCCACCGCTGTCGAGCATGACCCTACGCACCCGCTCGGCACCCTCCTCGTCGAGGTCCGCCCGGCCGACGAGTCCGTCCAGCACCGCGCAGCCGTCCGCGGAGGCGAGCGCGTACGTCCGCCGCAGCAGCTCGGTGCGCTTGCCCTCACGCAGGTCCGACAGCGCGGACTTGCCCGTCACCTGCGGGTCACCGAACACGCCGAGCTCGTCGTCGGTCAGCTGGAACGCCACGCCCAGAGCGGCTCCGACGTCGCCCAGGCAGGCCACGACGCCCTCGTCGGCACCCGCCAGGATGCCGCCCGCCACGAGCGGGAGGCTGCCGGAGTAGGCCGCCGTCTTGAGCTCGGCGACGGCCAGGGCGTCGACGTCCCGGGGCGCGTCGAGTGCCGCGGCCATGTCGAGGAGCTCGCCGACGACCGTCGTCTCGATGCCCTCCGCGAGCAGCCCGATCACGCGCAGCCGCTGCTCGGGGCTCGTCGGCGCGGCGGCCACCAGCGAGAACGCGGCCGCGATCGCCAGGTCGCCGGCGAGCAGCCCCGCCGCGAGCACCTGGTCCTCGATCGCCCGACCGTCGAGCCCGCGGCCGCCCAGCCGCGCACGCGTCGCGCCGGCGACGTTCGGCCGGCCACGTCGCACCTCGTCGTGGTCGAGCAGGTCGTCGTGCACGAGCATGGCCGTGTGCAGCACCTCGACGGCCGCGGCGACGGGCGCTACGGCGGCGGGGTCGTCGCCGCCGAGGCCCAGGTACGCCGCGACCGCCAGCCTGGGTCGCATGAGCTTCCCGCCGACGACGCCCGCGAGGTCGGTCCAGAGGCGCGCGGCCACCGCGGAGCGCCCCGAGGCCACGCGAACCCGCTCGTCGACGAAGTCCGCCAGTACGCCGGCCGTCACGGTCATCGCGCCCTCGACCTGCTCGGCGAGGAGCGCACGTTCGTCCGAGGCGACCACGGTGCGCTGCCGGGAGTCCTGCCGGACACTGGTCTCGCCCTGCATCTCGTCCCTTCGGCCGTGGTGTCGGTGCTCGGGGGGAGCCGGGAATGCTCAGCATACTGAGCATTCTTCGGCCTGCCACCGCTACCCGCTCTTCGGTGTCAGGGCGCCGTTCGGATGCACCCACGTCCCGGAACCTGGGCGCGCAGGTTGCTCGCCGTCACGCCTCGGTAGGGTCGTGCCATGACATGGCTGGTCACCGGCGGTGCCGGGTACATCGGGTCCCACGTGGTTCGGGCGTTCGGGCAGGTGGGGCTCAGCACGGTGGTCCTCGACGACCTGTCCAGCGGGCACAAGGACTTCGTCCCCGGCGACGTCCCCCTGGTCCAGGGCTCGATCCTCGACACCGACCTGGTCGCGGACACGCTCAGCCAGCACGGTGTGGTGGGCGTCGTGCACCTCGCCGGCTTCAAGTACGCCGGCGTCTCGGTCACCCGGCCGCTGCACACGTACGAGCAGAACGTCACGGGCACCGTGCACCTGCTCGAGGCGATGGCCTCGCAGGGCGTCGACGCGATCGTGTTCTCCTCGTCGGCCGCCGTGTACGGCACGCCGGACGTCTCCCTGGTCACCGAGTCCACCGAGACCCACCCCGAGTCGCCCTACGGCGAGTCCAAGCTCATCGGCGAGTGGCTCCTCGCCGACCAGGCCACGGCCACCGGCCTGCGGCACACGTCCCTGCGGTACTTCAACGTGGTCGGCTCGGCCACCGACGACCTCTACGACACCAGCCCGCACAACCTCTTCCCGCTGGTGCTGGACGCCCTGACCTCCGGGCGCACCCCGCGCATCAACGGCACCGACTACCCGACGCCCGACGGCACCTGCGTCCGCGACTACATCCACGTCGCCGACCTCGCCGCCTCGCACGTCGCGGCCGCGCAGGCCCTCACCGCCGGCACCCCGCTCGAGCCCGTCTACAACCTGGGCTCCGGCGACGGCGTCTCCGTGCGCGAGATCATGACCGCGATGGCGCAGGCCACGGGCATCGCCTTCGAGCCCGAGCTGGCGCCCCGACGCCCCGGCGACCCCGCCCGCATCGTCGCCTCCGGCGAGCTGGCCGCCCGCGACCTCGACTGGCAGATGCGCCACACGCTCCTCGACATGGTCACCAGCGCCTGGTCCGCCCGCCAGGCCCACTGACCCTCAGCGCGGGGGGACCTCGAGGGCCCGCAGGTGCGGGAGCTTCGCGACGAGGGCCTCCAGGACCTTCGGTGAGCCCGCGTAGATGCCCTCGTCGCGGGGCCAGTGCACGATCACGTCGGTGAACCCGAGCGCGGCCGCACGCTCGATCCCGTCGACGACCAGCTCGGCCGACTGCATCGAGAAGATCGGCGCACCGTCGAGGCTCAGGTAGCGGCGCAGCGGCGGTGCACCCGCGGGCCGGTGGGCCGCGACGGCCTCGTCGACACGCTCCTGCATCGTCGCCAGCCCCTCCCACCACTGTGCCTGCTCGACCTCGGCGTCCCCGCCCTCGGACAGGAACGTCTGCCCGTACGTGACCCACCCCTGCCCGTACCGCGCAGCGAGCGCCATCGTGCGCGGCCCGTTGGCGGCGACGACGAACGGCGTGCGCGGTGCGGCGATCGTGCCCGGGATCATGCGGGCGCCGTCGGCCCGGTAGAACTCCCCCTGGTGCGCGGTGACCGGCGTGGTCAGCAGCGTGTCCATCAACGCGACGAACTCCTCGAACCTCCGCGTCCGCTCTCCGCGGCTGATCGGGTCGCCCGCCACCCACGAGTCGAGCCCCTCGCCGCCGGCACCGATGCCGAGCAGGAACCGGCCGCCACTGATGTCGTCGAGACCCATCACGTCCTTGGCGAACGGCACCGGGTGCCGGAAGTTCGGCGACGCGACGAGCGTCCCCAGTCCGATCCGCGACGTGACCGCCGCCGCGGCCGCGAGCAGCGGCACGGTCGCGAACCACGGCTGGTCGACGAGCGTCCGCCACGCCAGGTGGTCGTACGTCCACGCGTGGTCGAAACCCCACTCCTCGGCCTGGAGCCACTTCGCCCGTCCGACGTCCCACCGATCCTGCGGCAGCACCGCGATCCCCACAGCAACCATGCCCCGACCCTAACCACGCAACGTCCGAGCGAAAGTGCGCCAGGGCGCACATCTGCTCGGACGTCCGCAGTGGTGAGCGGTCGGGGGCCCGCACGTCACGCGTGGGAGGCGTGCTCCTCGCGCGTGGCCGACGGGGGTTCCAGCTGGAACGTGCAGTGGGCGACGTCGAAGTGGCCGGAGAGGCAGTGGCGCAGGTCGTCGAGGACGCGGCCGGCCTCGCCGCGGGCCAGCAGCTCGTCGGGCACCTCGACGTGCGCGGACAGGACCGGGACGCCCGAGGTGATGGTCCAGGCGTGCAGGTCGTGCACGCCGAGCACCCCCGGCACGCCGCAGATGTGCGAGCGGATCGCGTCGAGGTCGACTCCGCGCGGGGTGGCCTCGAGCAGCACCGCGCCGACCTCACGCAGCAGGGCCACGGCCCTCGGCACGATCATGAGGCCGATGAGCACGGACGCGATCCCGTCGGCCCGCAGGTACCCGGTCGCCATCACGACGACCGCCGCGGCGACCACCGCGACAGACCCGAGCAGGTCGCCGAGGACCTCGAGGTAGGCGCCCCGGACGGTCAGCGACTCCCCCTGCCCGCGCCGCAGCAGCGCGAGACCGACGGCATTGGCGACGAGCCCCACGCACGCGACGCCGAGCATCAGCCCCGCCTCGACGGGCTCCGGGGCGACGAGCCGGCGCACCCCGCCGACGAGCACGAGAACCCCGACGACCCCGATGACCAGCCCGTTCACCAAGGCCGCCAGGATCTCGGCACGCTGCCACCCGAACGTCCGGGCGGCGGTCGCGGGCCGCATCGCGAGCGCGGTCGCGCCGAGCGCGAGGCCTACCCCGGCGGCGTCGGTGAGCATGTGCCCCGCGTCGGCAATCAGCGCGAACGACCCGGACAGCACGCCCCCGACCACCTCGATCACGAGCACGACGAGCGTCAGGACGAGCACCGCGAGCAGCCGCCCCCGGTGCGCCTGGGCGGCCGTCGAGTGGTCGTGGTCGTGGCCCACGGGGATCAGCCCCAACCGAGGTCGTGCAGGCGCGCGTCGTCGATGCCGAAGTGGTGCGCGATCTCGTGCACGACCGTGACCGCGACCTCCTCGACCACCTCGTCGCGGTCCTCGCAGAAGCTCAGGGTGGGCAGCCGGAAGATCGTGATGCGGTCGGGCAGCGACCCGGCGGCCCAGAAGTCCCCGCGCTCGGTCAGGGGCGTGCCCTCGTAGAGGCCGAGCAGGTCGGGCTCGTCGGCCGGCGGCGTGTCCTCCACCAGCACGACGACGTTGTCCATCATCGCGGCCAGCTCGTCGGGGATCTCGTCGAGCGCGTCACGCACCGCGTCCTCGAACTCCGCGCGCGTCATCTCGACCATGCGCACCATCTTCGCAGGCGGGAGCGGTCGCCAGACGGTCGGCAGGAGCCGCTTTGGAGTTCGGGCCGATGACCCCGTATGCTCATCACCGGTCTTCCGACGCCTCGACGTCAGGGGTTGGACTAGCCCCCATCGTCTAGCGGCCTAGGACCCCGCCCTTTCACGGCGGTAGCACGGGTTCGAATCCCGTTGGGGGTACGAGCAGGACAGCAGTTGCAAGAAGGCCTTAGCACCACCAAGGCCCCGTAGCGCAGTTGGTTAGCGCGCCGCCCTGTCACGGCGGAGGTCGCGGGTTCAAGTCCCGTCGGGGTCGCTCGATTCGCCGGTCTACGGACCGGCGTTCTCGTTTCGAGGCTCTGTAGCTCAGTTGGTAGAGCGCACGACTGAAAATCGTGAGGTCACGGGATCGACGCCCGTCGGAGCCACCACAGAAACCCCGCCCGGACGCATCCGAGCGGGGTTTCTTCGTGCGGTCGCGCGAGCAGCTCGGCCGTGGCGGCCGCGAACTCGTCGTCGGCCAGCAGGCCGTCGCCGACGATGACAGCCCGCAGCCTGTCCACCACCGCCGCGGGGCACGCTGAGACCTAGGGTGGGGCCCAGCACCCGAAGCGGAGGGAAACCCATGACCAGCACTCCCGGTCCCGAGAAGTCGGAGCGTTCGAAGAGCTTCTTCGACCGCCTCACCGAGCCGTTCACGGACAAGGCGCGCGAGAAGATCGAGCAGGTCGAGGACCACGTCCGCGAGGCCATCCAGGCCGAGATCAACGCGGTGGCCAGCAGCGTCCGCACCCGTGCGGTCGAGGTGCGTCCGTCCGCGATCGCGTTCGGCATCGCCGCGCTGGTCACGTTCTTCGGGCTCGCGCTGTTCGTCACGGCGGCCGTCATGGGCCTGTCGCACGCGGTCGACCCGTGGCTGGCGGCCGTGATCATCGGCGTCGCCCTGGTGCTGATCGGCGCCGGGGCCGCGGCGTGGGGGCGTCGGCACCTGCCGAGCGGGCCGCCGATCACCGTCGTGCGCATCCACGAGTCGACCCACCCGGCCGAGGAGCAGGTCCATCCCTGGGAAGACTGACCGCAGGAAGTCCGACCGCCGCACGTCTCGCGTGGCGGTGCTGCGACCAGCACACTTGTACCTCGACGAGTCACCAGAGCGAGAGGTTGCGCCATGACCACCCAGTCGGGACCCCCAGGTGACGAGCGATCCCTGGGCCAGCTCGTCAGCGAGATCAGCGAGACGGGTGCCCGGCTCGTCCGGGCCGAGATCGAGCTGTTCAAGGCTGAGATCGCGGGCCGCGCGCAGAAGATCGGCATCGGCGCCGGCCTGCTCGCCGCTGCCGGTCTGCTCGCGCTCTACTTCCTTGCCGCCGCGATCGCCACGGCCATCATCGCGCTCGCGCTGCTCGTGGACCTCTGGCTCTCGGCGCTGATCATCACGGTGCTGCTGCTGCTCGTGGTCGTCGTGCTCGCCCTGATCGGCATCCGGAGCATCAAGAAGGGAACGCCTCCGTCGACCATCCGCGCCATCGAGACCGTGCAGGAAGACATCGACGCGATCAAGACAGGGATCCGCTCATGAGCGACGAGACGACCGACCGCCCCGCCAAGCCCGTCGAGCCGTTCAGCACGCCGCAGATGGTCGCGATCGAGGCAGACATCACCGCCACGCGCGCTGAGCTGGCGGCGACCGTCGACGAGCTCGTCGCACGGCTCGACCCGCGGGCACAGGCGGGCAGGCTGCTGGAGGGCGGACGCCGGCTGTGGGCCGATGCCACGTCCGGTGACGGCGGGCCCGAGGCCCGCAAGCGTGCGCTCACCGTGCTGGGGAGCGTCGCGGCAGGTGTCGCGGCGCTCGTCGCCCTCGTCGCCGTGGTCGCGGCGCGCCGCGGCGACTGAAGGTTCGTGGACCAGCCCGGCCGCGACGTCCGGGACGATCGGAGAAACCGAGCGCGTCCGGCGTCGTCGCTGGGCGCGCTTGCATCCCGGGCCTGCACCCGGGCGTGTGAGGCGAGAGCCTCGGTCAGCTGTCCGAACGCTGCTGCGGGATCCCGTTGAGGAGGTCCCGAACCTCGGACTCGCGGTAGCGGCGGTGCCCACCCAGGGTGCGGATCGACGAGAGCTTGCCGGCCTTGGCCCAGCGGGTGACCGTCTTGGGGTCGACGCGGAACAGCGTGGCGACCTCGGACGGAGTCAGCAGAGTCTCGGACTCCGCGGCGTGTGCGTTCACGAACTGCCTCCTGGCAATCGTCAGGCGTGTGGCACCGACGGTGTCGGTACCCGGTTTCTTCGGGTGTTCGACGTTGCGCTGGGGCGCAGCGACTTCAGGTGGACCATCGGACCGTCACCGGCCCGCAAAGCGGGACAACTCCCACCAGCATGCATGAAAGCCACACATGCCGCATAGCGGGACAGCGCTTTCTGTCCAGATCTTCACAGCACTCCCCTGCCTCGTGCACGGCCTGCCCCTCGAGGTCGTCAGACCAGACTAAACCCGACCAAACGGGCAAACCACCCGACACGCGCGGACACGGATCAACAATCTGGACGCATGTCCGGCTGAGACCGCCGTCCGGTCGGCACGGAGGGACGGCCGCGGCGCGTGCGAGCGACCGGCACCGACAACCAGGACGTCTCGGGCACGTGATCCGTATCGCCCTCTGGCGAGTGGTCGGAATACGCGGAGAGCATGTACGGTTGCCCCACGAAGAGACGAAATTCAGCACCCCGGGGCCGCACGTGCTAGCACGGAGCCGCCCCGCATCCACGTAAGAGGGGGTCGATGCCATGGGGCGCGGCCGTCAGAAGGCTAAGCAGACGAAGGTGGCCCGGGAGCTGAAGTACTTCAGCCCGGAGACCAACTACCGAGCTCTCGAGCAGGAGCTCACGTCGCACGGCCACAACGATGTCGTGACCGACAACCGCCCTCGCGCGGTTGTGGAGACTGACACTGACGACGACGACGACTACCGCCGTTGGTCGGACGACGATCGTTGACCGCCTAGGTGATCGGTGCAAGATGCCGTGCTAGCGCGCGGGATCGTCTTCGGGATGGCGCCCGGGACTGAGCCGGAAGGTCTACCGACGACGTTCGTCGTGGCCTGCGGCGTGGCGGTGCTGTTCGTCGCGTGCGGCACGGTCGTGATGCTGTGGCGCACCGGCGACCCGTCGAGGCGAGCCCGGAGTCGCGTCTGGGCCTGGAGCCTGTTCGCGTTCGCGGCGCTCGCGGCCGCCGTCGGCCTGGGGGCGATCGTGAGGTACGTGAACGAGTACCCCGTCGCCTGAGGTCAGAGTCGAGCGGTGTCGAGGCCTGGCGCGTCCGGACATGCCTTGCCCGACCGCCCTGTGTCGGCCTTCGGGTGAACGCGACTCAGATCCGGTAGGAACCCGTCAGCTGGACCGCGCCTCCGTGCACGCCCTTGGTGCCGGCCACGAAGCCCGGCGCGCCCACGACGTCCGTGGCGGGGTCGGACGCCCGCACGGTGCCCAGGGTCCATGCGGTCATGCCCAGCTCGCCCGCGTGGGCCAGGACGCCGTCCACGGCCTCGGGCGCGACGATCGCCACCATGCCCACGCCGAGGTTCAGCGTGCCCTCGAGGTCGGTCCACGGGACCTGACCCAGGCTCTGCACGAGCGAGAAGATCGGCGGCAGCTGCCAGCCGCCGCGGTCGATGTCGGCGACCAGACCCTGCGGCAGCACGCGCGCGACGTTCGACGCGAGGCCGCCGCCGGTGACGTGGCTGTAGGCGTGCACGCCGTTCGCGATGCCCGCGCGCTCGACGAGGGCGAGGCAGTCTGAGGCGTAGACGCGGGTGGGCTCGAGGAGCTCCTCGCCCAGCGTGCGTCCCAGCTCGTCGACGTGCCGGTCGAGCTGCCAGCCGGCCACCTGGACCACCTTGCGCACCAGCGAGTAGCCGTTCGAGTGCAGCCCGCTCGACCCGAGGGCGATCAGCACGTCGCCCGCACGGACGCGCTCCGGACCGAGGAGCTGGTCGGCCTCGACCACGCCGGTCGCAGCGCCGGCCACGTCGTACTCGTCGGGACCCAGCAGGCCGGGGTGCTCCGCGGTCTCGCCGCCGACGAGGGCGGTACCGGCCACCGAGCAGGCCGCCGCGATGCCGCGCACGATGCCGGCGATCCGCTCGGGGACCACGCGGCCGCACGCGATGTAGTCGGTCATGAACAGCGGCTTGGCCCCGACCACGACGATGTCGTCGACCACCATGCCGACCAGGTCGAACCCGATCGTGTCGTGGATGTCGAGGGCCTGCGCGATGGCGACCTTGGTGCCGACGCCGTCGGTCGAGGTGGCAAGGAGCGGCCTGCGGTAGGTCAGCAGCGCGCTCGCGTCGTAGAGGCCCGCGAAGCCGCCGACCCCGCCGAGCACCTGCGGACCGTGCGTCGCGCGCACGGCGTCCTTCATCAGCTCGACGGCCTTGTCACCGGCCTCGGTGTCGACCCCGGCAGCCGCGTACGTGACCTGCGCCCCGCTCACGGGTGGTCCAGGGCGGAACCGCCGCCGGCGCCGGGGACGATGGACAGCAGGCCGTCCTCGGGCGCGCCCAGCGGGAGCTCGCTCTGCTCCAGCAGGTACTTGCCCATGCGGTCGGCCGGGGGCAGCTCGATCGGGTACTGACCGGTGAAGCAGGCGGCGCACAGCTGCGACGCGGGCTGCTCGGTGGCGGCGATCATGCCCTCCGCGGAGATGTAGCCGAGCGAGTCCGCGCCGAGGGAGGCGGCGATCTCGTCGGGGGAGAGCCCGTTGGCGATGAGCTCCGCACGGGAGGCGAAGTCGATGCCGTAGAAGCACGGCCACTTGACGGGCGGGGAGCTGATCCGCACGTGCACCTCGGCGGCACCGGCCTCGCGCAGCATGCGGATCAGGGCGCGCTGGGTGTTGCCGCGGACGATCGAGTCGTCGACGACCACCAGGCGCTTGCCGCGGATGACCTCGCGCAGCGGGTTGAGCTTGAGCCGGATGCCCAGCTGCCGCAGGGTCTGCGACGGCTGGATGAAGGTGCGGCCGACGTAGGCGTTCTTGGTCAGGCCCTGGCCGAACGGGATGCCCGAGGCGGCGGCGTACCCGACCGCGGCCGGCGTGCCGGACTCCGGGACCGGGATGACCAGGTCGGCCTCGACGGGGTGCTCGACCGCGAGCCGACGACCCATCGCCACGCGCGCGGCGTGCACCGACCGGCCGGCGATCGTCGTGTCGGGCCGCGCCAGGTAGACGTACTCGAAGACGCACCCCGCGCGGTCGGGCGTCGCGAACTTGGTGCTGCGCAGCCCGTCGGCATCGATCGCGATGAACTCGCCGGGGTCGATCTCGCGGACGAACGACGCACCCACGATGTCGAGCGCCGGCGTCTCGCTGGCGACGACCCAGCCGCGCTCGAGGCGGCCCAGGACGAGCGGGCGGACACCCTGCGGGTCGCGCGCGGCGTAGAGCGTGTGCTCGTCCATGAAGACGAGGCTGAACGCGCCGCGCAGCCGCGGGAGCACTTCGAGCGCGGTGGCCTCGAGCGTGTGGTCCGGGTCGCCGGCGAGCAACGCCGTGATGAGCGCCGTGTCGGTCGTGTTGCCGCGCGCGAGCTCGCCGCGCCGCTGGCTGCCGTAGCGCTCGGCGACGAGGTCGACCAGCTCGGCCGTGTTGGTGAGGTTGCCGTTGTGCCCCAGGGCGACCGTGCCGGCTGACGTCGGCCCGAGCGTCGGCTGCGCGTTCTCCCAGGTGCTCCCGCCGGTGGTCGAGTACCGGCAGTGCCCGATCGCGATGTGCCCCTGCAGGGCGTTCAGCGCGGTCTCGTCGAAGACCTGGGAGACGAGGCCCATGTCCTTGTAGACGAGGAGCTGCTGGCCGTTGGAGGTGGCGATGCCCGCCGACTCCTGGCCGCGGTGCTGCAGGGCGTACAGCCCGAAGTACGTGAGCTTGGCGACTTCCTCGCCAGGAGCCCAGACACCGAAGACGCCACAGGCGTCCTGCGGACCTTTTTCGTTGGGGAGGAGGTCGTGGTTCAGACGTCCGTCTGCGCGGGGGGCCACTGCCTCATCGTCTCATACGAAGGCTGGTCAGCTGCCGCGCTGTCCGGCCCGTCTCACGCTCCGCCGGTCGGCGATGACCGCGAGCAGGCCGCCGACGAAGCCGCCGAGCACCGCGCCGGAGACCGCCACGACCGTGCGCACCGCGTTCTCGCCGTCGAGGAAGGGGAGGAACCCGGAGCCGTCGGACGCGAGCGGGGTCTCCGGACCGATCAGCGCGGTGAGCACCAGGCCCAGGACGAAGCCGACGATCGCGCCCGCCGTGATGAAGGCGCCGAACTTCGGGGCGTGCCGGATGACCGCGTCCGGAGCGGCTTCGAGCTCTTCCGGCGTGGGCAGCGGGGGCTCGTCGGGCGTCGTGGGCTGGGGGGCAGCCGGGTCGTCGGGCACCCCGTGATCCTAGGTCAGAAGCCGTTCAGGACCGTGCGCGGGCCGCCTGCAGCGGCAGCCACTCGCCCAGGTCCGCGCGCTCGCCGGAGGCCCGGATCCGTCCCTCGGAGATCGCGTCGTCCCACATCAGCGTGCCCGTCGCCAGCTGCAGCCAGGTCTGGGGGTCGGTCTCGACGACGTTCGGCGGGGTGCCCCGGGTGTGACGAGGTCCCTCGACGGCCTGCACGGCACCGTCGGGCGGGACGCGCACCTCGACGGCGTTCCCGGGCGCGACGTCGGCCAGCTCCTCGAGCGTGAACCGCACCGCCGTGCGACGTGGGCCTACCTGCGACGGGTCCGCGCGCCAGGCGGCCAGGGCCGATCGGCCGTCGGCGGGGTCGGTGCGGCGACGAGGAGGCATGGACCCATTCTCGTATCTGCCGGACCTCTGGGCGCTCCTCTCTGTGTCGCTTCGGAGGTGGCCTGATGACACAGACCAACAAGCTCAGGATCGCCGCGCTGCTCGTCGGCGCGGGACTGCTGGGAGCCTGCGGCGGCCCCGGCGGGCAGCCCACCTCGCAGCCGCCGGCGCAGGAGCCGGTCGTGGCACCGACGCGCGGTACAGGCACGCAGGAGGCTCCGCTGCCCCGCGGGCAGTCCCTGCCGGTCCTCACCACCGCCGTCGCCGGCACCGGGGCCGGGAACCTCGTCGCACCCGACACGGTGTGCGTCTTCTGGACCTGGGGCGGCGACGGTTCACCGCAGCTCACCGACGGGCTGTCCTTCCGCGTCGACCATCCCGTCGTCGTGCCCTCGTCGTGGACGCCGACCCGTGACGTGTGCGACGACGCCGGCGTGCCGTGGTGCGACGGCGCCCAGATCACGGTCGACGCGTCGACCTGCGCGATCGGCTTCGTGCGGTCCGGCGATCCCGAGCCGCACGCCTTCGTCGGGATGGTCGGCACGCTGCAGTGCCGCCAGCCGCTGTCGCAGGACGACTGCGTCGCGCTCGCGCACCAGGTCGACGACGCCGCCGACGTCTCCCCCGACCTCGACCTGGAGTCGGTCGCAGGGAGCGGGACGCCCTGACATGGCCGCGTCGTCCGGCCGGTCGTTGCCGCAGTGGTTGTCCACCGCGACGCAGATCGCTGCGCCGATCACGCTGGTCAGCACGCTGCTGTTCTACTTCGGCTACGTCTACACCAAGTCGCAGTACGCCTACTTCGGTGTCGACGTCGACACCATCGGCCTGACCCCGCGCGACTACGTGATGCGCAGCCCGCAGCCGCTGCTGGTCCCGCTGCTCGTGCTCGTCGTCCTGTCCGTGGCAGCCGTCGCGCTGCGCGGCCGCCTGCAGGTCGAGGCGTCCGAGCTGCGAGCCCGGTCCGACGGCGACGCGCACGTCCGTCGCATCGCGCGCCGCTGGGTGCTGGGCAGCGGCGCCGTGCTGGGCGCCGGCCTCCTGCTGCTGCTCGGGTACGCCTGGTGGGGCGCGTGGCCGTACCTGTCGCTCGTGTCCGCCTCCCTCATCGGCATCGGTGCGGGTGTCTGCGCCTCGGCACTGCCGTTCGCGACGACGAAGGCGCCGGGCACCGTCGCCGGGCTCTGGGTCATCGTGCTGGCGGCGGCGTTCTGGGCCGTGTCCATCACCGCCGACTGGTCCGGCCGCGGGCAGGCCCAGCAGGTCGCCCGCCACCTGGACCAGCTCCCGGCCGTCATCCTCGACAGCCCCGCCGACCTGCACCTGCGCAACACGGTCGCCGCGCCCGAGGACCTCTGCTGGGTCACCGGGCCCGCACCGGACGCGGACTGCGCCTCTCGTGGCGACGAGCCCCGCTACCGCTACCGCGGGCTGCGCCTGCTCGTGCAGGGACCGTCCGCCATGTTCCTGGTGCCCACCGCCTGGTCGCCGAGCGCGACGACGCTCATGGTGCCGCGCAGCTCCGACGCGCGGCTGCAGTTCCAATTCGTCAACACGCCGCCGTTCTAGCTAGCTGCGAGGACGGCCCGGGCCGCGCATGCCGCGCTGGTACTCCTTGGTGACCCGCTTCCAGCGGTCACGCTCCTCGGCGGCGAGGCGGGCGTCCGAGCGGCGGGCCTGGTAGGCGGCCTCCTTGGCCAGCCTGCGCCAGCTGTCGAACCGGCGCTCGCTGAGCTCGCCCGTCGCCAACGCCTCCTCGACCGCGCAGCCCACGTCGCCCGCGTGGTGGCAGTCGGCGAAGCGGCACCGGGCGACCAGCGCCGCCACGTCGGCGAACGTGGTGTCGAGGGCGTCCTCGTCCGCGACGACGCCGACCCCGCGGATGCCGGGGGTGTCGATGAGCATCGCCCCGCCGGCCAGCGGGACCAGCTGGCGGTGCGTGGTGGTGTGCCGGCCGCGGCCGTCGTTGCGGCGGCCACCGGTGTCCATGAGCTCGCGTCCGGCGAGCGCGTTGACGAGCGTCGACTTGCCCGCGCCGCTCGGGCCAACGACGACCAGGGTGACGCCGTCGCCGAGGAGGGCGCGCACCGGGTCGAGGCCCTCGTCGTCGCGGACGCTGATGGCGTGCACGTCGACCGCGAGCGCTACGGCGGCCACATCGGCCGCCATGCCTTCCGGGTCCGGGACCAGGTCGGCCTTGGTGAGCACGACGACCGGCTGCGCGCCGGAGCGCCAGGCCAGCGTGAGCATCCGCTCGATGCGGCCGAGGTCCGGGTCGGGGTCCAGGTGCTCGACGATCAGGACGACGTCGATGTTCGCCGCGAGCGCCTGCTCGCGGCTCGTCGCGCCCGCACTGTCGCGGACCAGGGCGGTGCGGCGCTCGTGCACGAGGACCGCGTGGTCGTCGGCGACGTCGAGCCAGTCGCCGACCGTCGGCGCGAGGCGGTCGCCGTCGGGCGTCGCGACGAGGCCGTCGCGGTCGAGCGTCACGCGGACCGGCTCGGCGTCCACCGAGGGCAGCACGAGGACCGCGCCCTTGTCGGCGCGCACGACACGGACTGCCTCGGACGTGAACACGGGTCGACGCTAGAAGCCGACCTCGTCGGCAGGCGACCGATTAACCGAGAGCTCAGCCGAAGTAGTGCGGGAGCGTCGCCTCGTGAGCGGCGCGTGCCTCGTCGAGCGGGAGCGTGAACAGTCCCTCGACCTCGACCGCCGGCCCGTGCACGTGGTCCGACTCGTCGACGGGCGTGCCGGCGCCGGGCGAGCAGGACTCCGCCGTCTCGCCGAGGCGCAGGGCCGGGACGCCGCGCGCGGTGCAGAGGTCGACCAGGCGGACCTCCTCCGTGCGCGGGACCGCGACGAGCACGCGGGCCGTCGACTCGGAGAACAGGGCCTCGAACGGGGTGATCCCGTCGCGGGCGCACAGGCCGTCGAGCGAGACCTGCACGCCGACGCCGTAGCGCAGGCTCGACTCGACGAGGGCCTGCGCGAGGCCGCCCTCGGACAGGTCGTGCGCGCTGTCGACGAGGTCGTCGCGGCTCGCGTGCGTGAGCACGAACGCCAGCCGACGCTCCGCCGCCAGGTCGACGGCCGGCGGCAGGCCGCCGAGGTGGCCGTGCACGACGTCGGCCCAGGCGGAGCCGTCCAGCTCCGGCTTCGTCGTGCCGAGCAGGTAGACCGCCTGACCGGGCTGGGTCCAGCCGGACGGGGTCGCGTCGGCGACGTCGTCGAGCACGCCGAGCACGCCGACGACGGGCGTCGGGTGGATCGCGGAGTCGATCAGTCCGGGTTCGCCGGTGCCGTTGTAGAGGGACACGTTGCCGCCGGTGACCGGGACCTCGAGGGTCTGGCACGCGTCGGCCAGGCCGCGGATCGCCTCGACGAGCTGCCACATCGAGTCGGGGTGCTCGGGCGAGCCGAAGTTGAGGCAGTCGGTCACGGCCAGCGGGCGCGCGCCCGTCGTTGCGACGTTGCGGTACGCCTCCGCGAGGGCCAGCTGCGCGCCCGTGTACGGGTCGAGCTTGGCGTAGCGACCGTTCGCGTCGGTGGCCAGCGCGACGCCCAGGCCCGTCGTCTCGTCGACGCGGATGACGCCGGAGTCGTCGGGCTGCGCCAGCGCGGTGTTGCCCTGCACGAACCGGTCGTACTGGCTGGTGACCCAGGCCTTGGAGGCGAGGTTGGGCGACGCCAGCAGCTGCAGCACCGTCGAGCGGATCTCGGCGTCGGTCGCGGGCTTCGCCAGCGACGCGGTCGTGTCCGCGTTCAGTCCGTCCTGCCACGCCGGGCGCGAGTACGGGCGGTCGTAGACGGGTCCGTCGTGCGCGACGGACCGCGGCTCGACGTCGACGATCCGCTCGCCGTGGTGGTCGATGGTCAGGCGGCCGGTGCCGGTGACCTCGCCGATCACCGCGGTCTCGACGTCCCACTTCGCGGTGATCGCGAGGAACTCGTCGAGCTGGTCGGGCCGGACGACGGCCATCATCCGCTCCTGCGACTCCGACATGAGGATCTCGCCGGCGGTCAGGGTCGGGTCGCGCAGCAGCACGTTCTCGAGGTCGACGTGCATGCCGCCGTCGCCGTTGGAGGCCAGCTCGCTGGTCGCGCAGGAGATGCCGGCGGCGCCCAGGTCCTGGATGCCCTCGACCACGCGCGCCGCGTAGAGCTCGAGGCAGCACTCGATGAGCACCTTCTCCATGAACGGGTCGCCCACCTGCACCGACGGCCGCTTGGAGGGCTTGGTGTCGTCGAAGGTCTCGGACGCCAGGATCGACGCGCCGCCGATGCCGTCGCCGCCCGTGCGCGCACCGAACAGGACGATCTTGTTGCCCGTGCCGGAGGCGTTGGCCAGGTGGATGTCCTCGTGCCGCAGGACGCCGAGGCACAGCGCGTTGACCAGCGGGTTGCCCTGGTAGGACGGGTCGAACACGAGCTCGCCGCCGATGTTGGGCAGGCCGAGGGAGTTGCCGTAGCCCCCGACGCCGGCCACCACGCCGTGCACGACGCGGGCGGTGTCGGGGTGGTCGACGGCGCCGAAGCGCAGCTGGTCCATGACCGCGACCGGTCGGGCGCCCATGGAGATGATGTCGCGCACGATGCCGCCGACGCCCGTGGCCGCGCCCTGGTACGGCTCCACGTAGGACGGGTGGTTGTGCGACTCGACCTTGAACGTCACGGCCCAGCCGTCACCGATGTCGACGACGCCCGCGTTCTCGCCGATGCCGACGAGGAGGTGCTCCTTCATGGCGTCGGTCGTCTTGTCGCCGAACTGGCGCAGGTGGTTCTTGCTCGACTTGTACGAGCAGTGCTCCGACCA
Organism: Cellulomonas sp. P2_B4; assembly: GCF_056404795.1. Lineage (NCBI taxonomy): Bacteria > Bacillati > Actinomycetota > Actinomycetes > Micrococcales > Cellulomonadaceae > Cellulomonas > Cellulomonas sp. P2_B4. Next base: position 188,111 of record NZ_JBFUDI010000004.1, on the reverse strand, counting down.
CATCACCGAGTACATGGCGAGCTCGGCGGCCGTGGGGCGGCGGTCGAGCAGGTCGCGGATGCGCTGGTACTCGTCCGGCTTGAGCCCGAGCTCGGCGAACGGCTGCACCAGGTCCGGGGTCGCGGCGGCGTTCTCGACGGTGTCGGAGACGTGGGCGTGGGTCGTGCTGGAGGCCATCTGATCCCTCGATCGGGGGCCGCGCGCGAGGCGGCGGCAGGGGTCGGCAGACGAGGCACAGCCTACCGGGGCGCGCGAACGGGCCTCGCGGCCGTCTCAGGCTCGCTATCGTCCGTCCATGTCCAGGGCAGGGGTGCTCGTCAGCTCGTCCGTCGCCGCGCTCGTCGCGGCCGCCCTCTGGGTGCTGAGCGGGACGGTCGCGCACTCCTGGCGTGACCACGCGGGCCCGGCGTCGTTCGTGCCGTCCACGGGCGGAGCCCTCCAGCAGGCGGGAACCAGCACGACCGCCTGGGCGGTCGGGATCCTCGTGCTCGCCGTGGTGGTCGGAGGGCTCGTGGTCCCGGTCTCGCGACCCCGGACGGGCGGGTGGCCGGTGGTCGTCCTCGCCGCGTGGTTCGCGGCCGTCGCGGGCTCGGGACTGGCCACGCTGGCGATGGCCGAGATTATCGACCGCACGGCGATCGCCGGAACGGGCCAGCGGATCTCGGCGATCGCGACGGGCGGATACTGGGGCGTGGTCTGGGGCTGGGCCGTCGGGCTCGCCGTCGTCGCCGTCCAACGACGTCCGTTGCGGACCACGGCTCCCCCGACCGGGCGCGCTGCCCGGCTGGCCGCGGTCACGGCCGCACTGGTCGGCGGCCTCGGTTGGTTCGTGGTCGGCGCGTTGCGCTCGTGGACAGACCGTTCGGTCGACCTGACCGACCCGGCGGCCGTGGCCGCCCACGCCGACGCGTGGCCCTGGGCGGCGACGCTCCTGCCGGTCCCCGGCGGTTGGTGGGCTCCCCTCATCACCGGTGGCACCCCGCGGCTGTGGCTCGGGGCTGTCGTCATCGCGCTCGTGCAGGGCGCGTTGGCGTACATGGCCGCCCGGACGATGCACCGGAGGTTCGGCCGCACCGCGTTCACGCTCGCCGTCTGGTTCTCTGCCGTCGCGGCATCCGTGGCTGCCACCGGCGCGATGTACACCGGCGCCGAAGCCCAGGAGCTCTACCAGGGCGTGTCCGTGGTGAGCTCGCTCGTGCAGGTCGGAGGCCAGTTCGGCGTGCAGTACGGGTGGGTCGGCGCCCTGCTGGCGCTCCTCGTGCTCGTCGTCGTCGACGGTCGCACGAGGGCCGCCGACGAGGTAGCCGACGAGGCTCTGATCGACGCATAGGAAGCGCTTCCGGTTGCGGGGTCCACCATCGGGTGTGACGCTCGTCATGTGAAAGCGCTTCCTATGAACCCCGGCGACGACGGCAAGACCCGTCGGACGGTGACGATCTACGACGTCGCCGAGCACGCCGGCGTCGGCATCGCCACGGTGTCCCGGGCCCTGCACGGGTCCGCGCCGGTGGCCGCCGCGACGCGCGAGAAGGTGCTGGCCGCGGTCGCCGAGCTCGGTTTCCGGCCGAGCCACGCGGGGACGTCGCTGGCCCAGCGCCGGCACGCCGCGAACGGGATCGTCTTCCCCGACCTGTCGGGGCCGTACTACGCCGAGGTGCTGCTCGGGTACGAGGAGGCCGCCTCGCAGCGGGGCCGGAGCGTCCTCGTGCTCGCGACGCGCGGCCGCAGCGACGCCGAGCTGGCCGTGAACGAGCTCGCGGGCCGGGTGGACGGCCTGGTCCTGCTCGGCCGCACGGTCGGCGACGAGTTCGTCGCCAGCCTGGCCGCCACCGGGCTGCCCGTCGTCCTGGTGGCCCGCCCCGGCATCGACGGCGCCGACTCGATCCGCACCGACGGGCGGTCGGCCGCGCGGCTGCTGGGCGAGCACCTGGCCTCGCACCGCCCGGGCCGCGCCGCGTTCGTCGGCTCGACCGGCGACTCGCCCGACGTGATCGAGCGCTGGCGCGGGGTGCACGACGCGCTCGCCGAGCACGACATCGAACTGTCCGTGGCAGCCTGCCCGCTCGACGAGAGCTCGGGCACCCGCGTCGCCACGGAGCTGCTGGGGGGCACACACCCCCCCGACGCACTCGTCTGCGCCAACGACGAGATCGCGCTCGGGGCCATCGTCGCGGCGGAGGGGCTCGGTCTGACAGTGGGCCGGGACGTCGCGATCACAGGCTGGGACGACGTGATGGCCGCGCGCCACGCCCGCCCGGCACTGACCACGGTCCGCCAGCCGATGCGCACTCTCGGGGCACTCGCCGCCGAGGCGCTCGACGAGCGGATCACCGGATCCCGTACGACCCCGCGGCACGAGTCGCTGACCACCGACCTGGTGGTGCGCGACAGCTGCGGGTCCCACGCCTGACGACCCCCACCGGGGACCGTCCGGAACCAGGAGGAAACATGAGCAGGACCACGCGCGCCACAGTCGCCGCGCTGGCAGTCGGCATCCTCGCCCTGACCGCTTGCGGTCGCAGCGACACGCCCGGCGGGTCGGAGACCAGTGCAGCACCCGTCGCCAGCGACGACCTCAGCGGAACTGTCACCGTCTGGGCGATGGGCACCGAGGGCGAGAAGCTCGGAGAGTTCTCCCAGGCCTTCACGGAGAAGTACCCGGACGTGAAGATCGACGTCACCGCGATCCCGTGGAACGCCGCGCACGACAAGATCGCGACCGCGATCGCCGCCGACGAGGTGCCGGACGTCTCGATGATCGGTACCACCTGGATGGGCGAGTTCGCCGCGACCGGCGGGCTGGACCCGACCCCGGACGTCGTCGACAGCTCCACGTTCTTCGAGGGCGCCTGGGGCTCGACCGTCGTGAACGACGTCTCCTACGGCGTCCCCTGGTACGTCGAGACCCGCGTGATCTATCTCGACACCGCGCTCGCCGAGCAGGCCGGCGTCTCGCCAACGCCTGCGAACTGGGAGGACCTGACCGCGACCGCCAAGGGGCTGCAGAGCGCCGGCGCGCAGTGGGGGATCAACCTCCAGCCCGGCGCGACCGGCGCGTGGCAGACGTTCCTGCCGTTCGCCTGGCAGGCCGGGGCCGAGCTGATGAACGACGCCGGCGAGCTCACGCTCGACACCCCGGAGATGGTCAAGGCTCTGACGTACTACCAGTCGTTCTTCACCGACGGCGTGGCGCCCAAGGAGCTGCCGGAGGGCAGCCTGGAGCCCGACTTCGTGGCCGGCAAGATCGGCTCGTTCGTCTCCGGGCCGTGGCACATCGGCCTGCTGAACGAGACGGGCGGCGAGGGCTTCATGGACAAGGTCACGCTCGCGCCGATGCCCGCCGACGAGAAGCCGGCGTCCTTCATCGGCGGCAGCAACCTCGCCGTGTTCAAGAGCAGCGAGAACCGTGACGCCGCCTGGACCTACGTGCAGTGGCTGAGCGACCCTGCGACCCAGGCCGAGTGGTACAAGACCACGAGCGACCTGCCGTCCGTGCAGTCCGCGTGGACCGAGGGCGACCTCGGCTCCGACCCGGCCCTGGCCGTGTTCGGCGACCAGCTGAAGACCGCCGTCGCCGCGCCCGCGATCCCCACGTGGGAGCAGATCGCCAGCGTCATCGACACCGAGCTGGAGAAGGTCTGCAAGACCGGCGAGGACCCGGCCGAGGCTGCGAAGACCATGCAGTCCCAGGCGGACTCCATCGGGACGGGGCTCTGAGCCATGTCCGCCACCCTCACCGGGGCCGGCGTACGTCCGGGGCGGGGTGCGGCCGACCAGGCCGTCACCCCGCCGCGGGTCCGCCGCTCCTCGCCCCTGCGCAGACGCCGCAGCCTCGCCGCCTGGGGGATGGCCGCGCCGTTCGTGGTCCTCTTCCTCGTGTTCACGGCGTGGCCCGTGCTCTCGTCGCTCTTCATGAGCTTCACGGACATCAAGAGCCGTGACCTGCAGAACCCGTTCGCGGTCAACCTCGTCGGGTTCGAGAACTTCACGAGCGTCCTGACCGACCCCACGTTCCGTACCGCCGCGTGGAACACGCTGTACTTCGTGGCGGTCGGCGTGCCGCTGACCATGGTGGTGTCCCTCGCCATCGCGATCGCCCTGAACACCGGGATCACACGGCTGGCCAGCTTCTTCCGGGTCGGCTACTACATGCCGGTGATCACGTCGATCGTCGCCGTCGCCGTCGTGTGGCGCTTCCTGCTGCAGCCCGAGAACGGCCTGGTCAACGAGGTCCTCGGCTGGTTCGGCATCCAGGGTCCCGACTGGCTCGGCAGCACCACCTGGGCCATGCCGTCGCTCATCGCGATGGCGACCTGGCGCTCGATGGGCACGCTCATCGTGATCTTCCTGGCGGGTCTGCAGTCGGTGCCCAAGGCCCTCCACGAGGCCGCCGCGCTGGACGGCGCGACCGCCTGGCAGCGGCTCACCCGGATCACGATCCCCACGCTGCGCCCGACGATGCTGTTCGCCGGCGTCATCACCGGCATCGGGTTCCTGCAGTTCTTCGAGGAGCCGTTCGTGATGACCCAGGGCGGCCCGCTCAACTCGACGCTGTCGGTGGCGTACCTGATCTACAACACCTTCGGCTTCGGCAACTACGGGGTCGCGGCCGCGATGAGCTACATCCTGTTCCTGGCCGTGGTGCTCATGACGATCCTGCAGTTCCGGCTGCTGGGCGACCGCGACGACGCCGCGGGACGCAAGCGCCGCTGGTGGCAGAAGACACCGGCCGCCGCCGTCGTGCCTGACGCCCCCATCACCACGGGAGGCCTGCGATGACCGCCGTCACGGACAAGCCGGCGACGAAGCCGCGCGGCACGATCGGCTCGCACATCGGCGAGCCGCAGCCCCGCGGGTGGCTCTACGCCGTCCTCGGGATCGGCCTCGTGCTCGTCGTGACGCCGTTCGTGTGGATGCTGCTGGGCTCCTTCAAGACGGAGGGCGAGCTGCGCGCGAACCCCCCGACCTGGTGGCCGCAGAACCCGACGCTCGACAACTTCCGGGAGCTGTTCACGCGGCTCGACTTCACGCAGTTCTTCGCCAACTCGGTCGTCGTCGCCGTCGTCGTGACGCTCGGCAACCTGGTGTTCTGCTCGATGCTCGGGTACGCGTTCGCGAAGATCGACTTCTGGGGGCGCACCTGGCTGTTCCGGCTGGTGCTGGCCACGCTGATGATCCCGGGCATGGTGACGCTGGTCCCGCTGTTCGTGCTGGTCAGCAACCTCGGGATGGTCAACACCTACTGGGGCCTGATCCTGCCGTTCCTGGCCGGACCGTTCGGCGTGTTCCTCATGCGGCAGTTCATCCAGGGCATCCCCGACGAGCTCGTCGACGCCGCCCGCGTGGACGGTGCGGGCGAGTTCCGGATCTTCCTGCGGGTCGTCCTGCCGCTGTGCAAGCCGGCGCTCGCGACGCTCGCGATCCTCACGTTCCTGGCGTCGTGGAACAACTTCCTCTGGCCGCTGGTCGTGTCCAGCACCGAAGACATGTACACGCTGCCCGTCGCGCTCGCGCTCTACAGCGTCGGTCAGAACGCGACCCAGTACGGCCTCCTGCTGGCCGGCTCCGTCGTGGTCCTGCTGCCGATCCTGATCGTCTTCTTCGCGCTCCAGCGCCACTTCGTCCAAGGGCTGGCGACCACCGGCCTGAAGTCCTGAGAGGACTCGAACCGTGAAACTCCGTACCGCTGGCTTTGCCATGCTCGCAACCGTCGGCCTCGTCGTGTCCGGCGCCACCTCGGCGACCGCCCACCGGGGCAACGAGGACCAGAGAGACCTGCGCCGCTGGGCGGCCGACACCTGGACCTCGTTCGTCGCGATGACCGACGAGAAGACCGGCCTCCCGGCCGACAACATCGACGCCTCCCTCGATCCGGCCACCCGCTCCGGCTACACCTCGCCGACGAACATCGGCGCGTACCTGTGGTCGACGGTCTCCGCCGAGGAGCTGGGCATCATCGGCAAGCGAGAGGCGAAGCAACGCCTCAAGCAGACGCTCACCACCATGTCGAAGGTCGAGCGCCACGAGCCGAGCGGGATGTTCTACAACTGGTACGACGAGGCGACGGGCGCCAAGCTCACCGTCTTCCCGACCGGCGAGACCGTCTACCCGTTCCTCTCGACCGTGGACAACGGCTGGTTCGCCGCGGCGCTCATGGTCGTCCGCACCGCCGAGCCCTCGCTCCGCCACCAGGTGGACGCCCTGCTCGAGCCCATGAACTTCGCGGCGTTCTACGACGCCGACCAGTTCGGCGGCACCAGGCCCGGCATGATGCGCGGCGGGTTCTGGGCGGACCCGCCGGCCGTCGAGACCGACCCGGGAACGGTCGCGGGGTCGCCGGTGTACTTCACCAAGAACCACTACGACATCACCAACTCCGAGCCGCGCATCGCCAGCTACATCGGCATCGCGCGCGGCCAGATCCCGCCCGAGCACTACTTCGCGACGAACCGCACGTTCCCCGCGAGCTGTGACTGGTCGTGGCTGGAGCAGCGGCCGGTCGGGGTGACCCGCACGTACGAGGGCATCGACGTCTTCGAGGGCGCGTTCACCTACCGCGGCATGCAGATCGTCCCGACGTGGGGCGGCGACATGTTCGAGGAGCTCATGCCGGACCTGTTCGTGCCGGAGTCGACGTGGGCGCCCAAGAGCTGGGGCGTCAACCACCCGCTCGCCGTCCGCGCGCACATCGAGCACGGTCTCGACGAGGCCGGCTACGGCTACTGGGGCTTCTCGCCGGCCAGCGACCCGTTCGGGTCCTACAACGTGTACGGCGTCGACGCGATCGGGATGGACCCGACCGGGTACCCCTCCGACGCGGAGAAGACGGACGTCGACGCGGGCTACGAGGGCTGTCGCGAGGCGACGAACCCGACACCCACCTTCGGCGACGGCGTCGTCACCCCCCACGCGTCCTTCCTCGCCCTGCCCTACGCACCGCGTGAGGCGATCGACAACCTGCGCAACATCGAGACCAAGCTCGGCGCGTACGGCGCCGGCGGGTTCTACGACTCGGTCGCGGTGCGCTCGAACACGCAGGCCAAGCGCTACCTCTCCCTCGACCAGGGCATGGTGCTCGGCTCGCTCGGCAACGTGCTCGGCCACGACCTGCTGCACCGCTCGTTCGCCACGCGGGACGTCGAGCGGGTGCTCCGGCCGTTGATCGGTCAGGAGGAGTTCAGCGCGGGGGTGGTCAAGTGACCAGCGACGCCCGCACCGACTGGGAGGCCCGGATCGGGCTGCCCTCCTCGGTCGACGAGCAGCGCGAGATCCCCGTGCTGCCCGCGCCGACCGGCCTGCGCGCCGAGCCGGGCGTGGGCCACGTGACCCTGCACTGGGAGCCGGTGCCCGGCGCGGTCGGCTACCAGGTCCTGCGGGGTTCCGACGACGGCCTGCAGCACCTCGACCACTCCGGCGGCGACGTCCTGGCGGTCCCGCACGGGCCGTACGCGGACACCACCGGGACGCCCGGCGTGCCGTACCGGTACTCGGTCGCGACGGTCTCCGACGTCTCGGTGACCGGCCCGGCCGGCCCGGAGGTCGTCGCGGCGTCGCTGGCCGGGGTCGCCTCCCCTGTGCGGGTGTCGGTCGACGCGTCGACCACGGTGCGCGAGCTCCCACGGCCCTGGCGGCCCATGATCGGGTCCGAGCACCTGAGCCTGCTGCTCAGCGAGGACACCGTCGGCGGGCAGCGGATCGCCGACGACCTGAGCTCGGCCCTGACCGCCGCGCACGACGAGCTCGGCGTCTCGACCGTACGGGCGCACGCGATCCTCTGCGACGACCTCGGCGTGTACCGCGAGGTCGACGGGGAGCCGGTGCACGACTTCACCGGCGTCGACGCGGTCTACGACCGGCTGCTCGCGCTCGGCCTGCGGCCCGTCGTGGAGCTGTCGTACATGCCGCGCGACCTGGCATCGGACCCGTCCGTGACGGTGTTCGCCTACGCGGCGATCGTCTCGCCGCCCCGGTCGTGGCTGCGCTGGACCGCCCTGATCCAGGACCTCGTGCAGCACCTCGTCGACCGCTACGGCCTCGACGAGGTCCGCGACCACTGGTCGTTCGAGGTCTGGAACGAGCCGAACCTCGAGGTGTTCTGGAGCGGCACGCGCGACGAGTTCTGGCGGCTCTACGACGAGACCGTCCGGGCCGTGCGGTCGGTCGACGACGGCCTGGTCGTCGGTGGACCCTCGACCGCCGCCGCGGGATGGGTCGACGGGCTGCTCGACCACGTGGCGTCGTCGGGCGCCCCGGTCGACTTCGTCTCGACGCACACCTACGGCAACGCGCCGCTGGACCTGCGCCCGACCCTCGAGCGCTACGGCCGCGGTGACGCCGCGATCTGGTGGACCGAGTGGGGCGTCACGCCCACGCACTTCGGCAACGCCAACGACGGCGTCTTCTCGGCGGCGTTCCTCGCGCGCGGGATGAAGTCGGCGGCCGGCCGGATCGACGCGCTGTCCTACTGGGTCGTCTCCGACCAGTTCGAGGAGCTCGGGCGGCCGCCGCGGCTGCTGCACGGGGGGTTCGGGCTGCGGACCGTCGGCGAGCTGCGCAAGCCCCGCTGGTGGGCGCTGTACCTCCTCGAGCAGCTGGGGCGCGACGAGGTCGCGGCGACCGTGTCCGGCGACGGCGCGGGCTCGATGGTGGAGGCGTGGGCGTCGCGCGACGAGGACCGCGTCGCGGTCGCCCTCTGGAACGGCACCCTCGACCAGACCAAGGTCGACGGCTCCGACGCGCTGGCCCGCACGGTGTCGCTGAGCCTGGACGGCCTGCCGCCCGGCGAGTGGGTGGTCCGCGAGTACCGGGTGGACGCCGACCACTCGAACATCGCGGCGGTCTGGGCGGGGTTGGGCGGAGGCGACTGGCCGTCCGACGAGCAGTGGGCCGTGCTGCGCGAGGCGGACCGTCTCGCCACGAGCGAGCACCCGCTGGACGGACCGGTGACGGTCGAGCTGCCCAGCCCCAGCGTCGTGCTCGTCGAGGCGGTGCGCGTGGGATGAACCGGCGGTGGTGGCGGACGGCGGTCGTCTACCAGGTCTACGTCCGCTCGTTCGCGGACGGGGACGGCGACGGCGTCGGCGACCTGCTGGGCCTGGTCTCGCGTCTCGACGCGCTGACCAGGCTCGGCGTCGACGCCCTGTGGCTCACGCCGATCTACCCCTCGCCGCAGGCCGACCACGGGTACGACGTGGCCGACCCGCGCGACGTCGACCCGCTGTTCGGCTCGCTGGAGGCGTTCGACCGGCTGGTCGCCGAGGCGCACTCCCGAGGTCTGCGGGTGGTGATGGACCTCGTGCCCAACCACGTCTCGGACCAGCACCCGTGGTTCCGGCAGGCCATCGCCGACGGACCCGGGGCGTCCTCCCGTGCGCGGTTCCACATCCTGCCCGGCGACCGACCGCCCACGCACTGGCGGTCGATGTTCGGCGGGTCGGCGTGGACCCGGCTGCCGGACGGCGACTGGTACCTGCACCTCTTCGCGGCCGAGCAGCCGGACCTCAACTGGGCGCACCCGGACGTCCGCGCCGACTGGGACAGGACGCTGCGGTTCTGGGTCGCGCGCGGGGTCGACGGCTTCCGGGTGGACGTCGCGGGCGGGCTTGCCAAGGACCCGTCCTACGCCGAGATCCGCCGCGGAAGCAGCGTGCACCCGCACTGGGACCGGCCCGAGGTGCACGAGATCTACCGGTCGTGGCGCAAGGTCCTCGACGACACCGCACCCGACGTCTACGCGGTCGCCGAGGTCTGGGGACCGCCGAGCCGGACCTCGTCGTTCGCGCGGCCCGACGAGCTCGGGCAGGCGTTCGCGTTCGACGTCTTCCGCACGCGGTGGTCGGCCGCGGCCCTGCGCAGGACCATCCACGAGCAGCTCGCGGGGCACCGCGCCGTCGACGCCCTGCCCGCCTGGGTCGTCGGCAACCACGACATCGCCCGCGCCGCCACCCGCCTCGGCCTCGACCGGTCCCTGGCGCTGCACCTCTTCCTGCTGGCCATGCCGGGCGCGTTCTACCTCTACGCCGGCGACGAGCTCGGCCTGCCCGAGGTCGATGTGCCGCGCGAGGCGTGGCAGGACCCGCAGTCGCTGCGCTCGCGCGGTCAGCTGCCCAACCGGGACGGCGCACGTGTCCCGCTGCCCTGGACCTCGTCGGAGCCGGCGTTCGGGTTCACCACCGGCACCCCGTGGCTGCCGGTGCCGGAGTCGTTCGGGCCCCTCGCGCGCGACCTGCAGGAGACGGACCCGACCTCGCCGTGGTCCGTGATCCATCTCGCCCTGCGGGAGCGGCAGCGCCTGTGGGCGCATGCGCCGGCGCGCGTGACCTGGCTGCCGACGCCGTCGGGGATCCTCGCGGCGCAGCGCGGCACCTCGATCGCCGTGCTCAACGCGTCGTCGCGCCCGTGGCCCCTCAACCGGCTGCTGCCCACCGGGTACGCGCAGGTCGCGACGAGCGCACCGCTCGCGGACCCGGCCGTCGTCGAGCCGTCGACGTGCGTCTGGCTGCAGGCCTGAGCCGCCGATCCGCCCTCGCGCCCACCCCGGCGTTGATACCGTTCCGCACATGCCGAGGTCACGACTGGTCGTCGCACTCGTCGCCGCCTCCGTCCTCCTCGCCGCGTGCACCGGACCGGCTGTGACCGTGGACCCGCCGTCGGACACGGCCGGCGCACCGTCCGTGGCAGCCACGCCCGCGGCTCCCCCGCCTCTCACCGTCACGGCGGGTCCGGCGACGATCACCGTGCAGCCCCTCGACCCCGCCGCCGTCCCGACCGCCACGCCCGTCGACGACGGCTCGGTGCGCATCTCCGTCTCGACGGGCGAGTCGATCCTCACGGCGCCGGCGGGGACCTCGTTCCGCGCGCTCGACGACGGGTCGGCCGTGGTCGAGGACGCCGGCGGGGCCTTCGTCGCGGGGGTCAGCACGGACGCCCCCGGCATCCGGCTCGTGCAGGAGGACCCGACCTCGGTGCGGCTCACCGGCACGGCGCCCGCCGGGCTCTGGTTCGCCGCCGCGGCCGTCCAGGACGCCGTCTGGGGCAAGGCCGAGGGCGGCACCTCGCTCGCGGTCACGCCGAGCGCCTGGGCGCGGGCGTGGTCGCAGGCCGCGAGCGTCGGGCTGTGGTCGCAGCTGGTCGCCCGGGAGCCCGACGCCGACACGCCGAGCATGCGGGCCCAGCTCGAGTGCCACCAGCTCGGCGCCCCCGACAAGGACACCTGGAACCTCGAGCCGTGGCGCCCCGACGTCAGCGCCGTCGACATGATCGCGGCGCGTTGCAACCCTGAATGACCCGGTCAGCGCCCCGGAGCGGAACAATCGAGCGACAGTCCGTCTAGCACCGGGGGTAGTCGTCCGATGTCCCAGAACACCTCGCCGACCAAGGAGAGCCCGGTCGTCGCGTTCCTCAAGCGTCGCTGGCTCGCGCTCGTCATCCTCGTCGTCGTCGTCATCCTGATCCTCGCCAACCGCGACCCGGTGACCTTCAACCTCGTGTTCACCGAGTTCGAGACGCCCGAGTGGGTCGTGATCCTCGTGACGTTCCTGCTCGGCGCCGTCGCCGGCTGGATCGGCAAGTCCCGCCGCGCGTCCCGCAAGGGCTAGAACCCGCAACGTCCGCACTCGAGGGGCGTATAGGCCTCACGAGTGCGGACGTTGCGGGTTCGACGGGGTTCAGCGGTGGTGCTTCTCCGGGACCGGGGCGTCGCCGGACGCGCGCTGGGCCTTGTAGTAGGCGCGGGCCTCGTCCTGGCGCTCCGCCTCGGCGCCCGACGCGATCGGTGCGCGCAGGTGGGCCTGCTCGTAGCCGAACGCGTCGACCAGGCTCTGCGCGTGCGGCCGCAGCCGGGCCAGCAGCCGGTCGATGTACGACGTCACGGTGCGGGCACGTCCGGCCGACAGCCGGCCGTTCAGCAGGTACCAGGTCAGGTTCCGCTCGATGAGCGAGAGCCCGAACAGGTCGCGGACCCACGTGAGGATCTGCCGCGTGCTCGGGTCCGTCACCCGCTCGAGCGCCGCCGTGAACGACTCCCACTGCACCAGCTGGGCGTGCGCACGCGCAGCCTCGACGAGCTCGTGCTGGTGGGCGTTGAAGAGGGCCGCGGCCTCGGCGGGCGAGGCCTTCTGTGACGGGCGCAGCGCCTGGGCGACCTCGGCGACCATCGTCTCGACGCGGTCCACGAGCAGCTCGCGCTGCGTCGTCGTCTCGCGCAGCTGACCGGCCGAGCGACGGGGGTCTCCCACGTCGGCGATCGTCTGGACCGCCCGCACCAGCGGGGTGCGGTAGCGGGCGGCGTCGGCGGCCCGCTCGGCCACCACGCGGGCGACCTTGGTGGCGTCGAGGTGCTTGAACGACTTCGCGTAGTCCGCCAGCAGGCGCTTCCCGACGAGCTGCAGCAGGACGGTGTTGTCGCCCTCGAACGTGGCGTAGACGTCCATGTCGGCGCGCAGCCCGGTGATCCGGTTCTCCGCGAGGAACCCGGCGCCGCCGCACGCCTCGCGCGAGACCTGCAGCGTGTTCAGGGCGTGCCACGTCGACGTCGGCTTGAGCGCCGCGGCGAGCGTCTCGAGGTCCTCGCGCGTCTGCACGGTGTCGTTGCGGCCGGAGAACACGTCGTCGAACGCCGCCAGCAGGTCCTCGTGCGCGAACCCGGCGGCGTACGTCTCCGCGAGCAGCGGGAGCAGGCGGCGCTGGTGCTCGGCGTAGTCGAGGATCACGACCTCCTCGCTCGGCGACGAGGACGCGAACTGGCGGCGCTGGTTGCCGTAGGTGATCGCGATCGTCAGCCCCAGGCGGGCGGCGACGACGGCGGCACCGTCGAGGGAGACGCGTCCCTGGACCAGCGTGCCGAGCATCGTGAAGAACCGGCGTCCGGGGCTGTCGATCGGCGACTCGTAGACACCCTCGGGCGTGACGTCGCCGTACCGGTTGAGCAGGTTGGTCCGCGGCACGCGCACGTGGTCGAACCAGAGCCTGCCGTTGTCGATGCCGTTCAGGCCGCCCTTGAGCCCGTCGTCCTCGCCGCCGACACCGGGCAGGAAGGCCAGCGACTCCTCGTCGCGGATCGGCACGTAGAACGCGTGCACCCCGTGGTCGACGCCCTGCGTGACCAGCCGCGCGAACACGACCGCAGCGGTGCCGTGGACGCCCGCGTTGCCGAGGTAGTCCTTCCACGCCGCGCGGAACGGCGTGTGGATGACGAACTCCTGCGTCGCCTCGTCGAACGTCGCCGTGGTGCCGATGGCCGCGACGTCGGAGCCGTGGCCGGTCTCCGTCATCGCGAACGCGCCCGGGACCTTGATGCTCAGGGCGTCGGCCAGGAACTCGTCGTGGTTGCGCTCGGTGCCCAGGTGGTAGATCGCCGAGGCGAACAGGCCCCACTGCACACCGGACTTGATCTGCAGCGACGGGTCGGCGTGCGTCAGCTCCTCGAACCGCGCCAGGAATCCGCCGTGGTCGTCGGCACCCCCGAACCGCGGCGGGAACGAGCGGTGCACGTCGCCCTCCTTGGCCAGCAGCCGCAGCTGCCCGAGCACGCGCTCGCGGTGCTCCGGCAGGGGCTGACCCTCGATCCGGTGGAACCGCTCGTCCGCCATCAGCGTGCGCGCGGCCAGCCGCAGGTCCGGGTAGTGACCGAGCAGGACCTCGCTCAGGTGGGCGATGTCGACCGAGACGTCGGCGTCGAGGCGCGGGTCGCCGGCCTCGTCCACCGGGGTCACGGGGCGCTGCGTGGTGGTGCTCATGCTTCCTCCGGGGTGGTGGACGTGCTGGTGGTGGTCTTGCGGTCTCGGGCCAGGAGGCCCACGGGTCCTGCCCACAGCCAGGCGCCGACCTGGGCCGTGATCTCCTCGCGGTCCGGGGTGCCGGGCTCGTCGCGGTGGGCCAGCCACCACTCGCCGGCCCCGCGCACGAAGCCGACGGCGCCGGCGGCCCACGACTCGGCCAGCGCGACGCGGGCGGTGAGGGCTGCGTCGTCGGCGGAGGCGTCCTCGGGCCGGTGCGCGCGGCCGCTGTGCTCCTCGGTCAGCCCGCGCGCGAACGGGGCGGCGACCAGGGCGGTCACCGAGTCGAGGAAGTGCCCGAGCGGTCCGCCCGACTCGACCGAGCCGTTGCGGGTCACGAACGCGTAGACGTTGGGCGACGACTCGATCATCTCGAGGTAGACCGCGACCATGGCGCGCAGACCCTCGCGCGGCGTCGGCGAGACACGGAGCACGCCCTCGAGCGCTCCCTGGATCTGCAGGACGACGGCCTCGGCGACCGCGATCTGCAGGCCGGTCTTGTCGCTGAAGTAGCGGTAGACGATCGACTTGGAGGTGCCGGCCTCGGCCGCGATCTCCTCCATCGACACGTCGGGTCCGCGATGATGGACCGTCTTGCGAGCGGTGCGCACCAGCTCGGCGCGACGGGCCTCGCGATGGTCAGCCCAACGGGTCGAGCGGCCGTCAGGTTCCGGCTGCTCGAGATGCATCGCGGTGAGGGTCGTCGTCGTCGACGGACCCGGGGGGCTCGGGCTCACGAGACCGAAGGTATCAGGTACTGTGGGTTTCGGACACCGCTTCATTGACGATGCGAGAGGAACGAGCCCTGATGGCCCGTCGCACATCCCCCGCCCCCGCTCCCAGAACCGCCTACGTCCTCGGGGGGAACCGCATCCCCTTCGCCCGCGCCGGCGGGCCCTACGCGCACGCGAGCAACCAGGACATGCTGACGGCCGCTCTCGACGGGCTGGTGGCGCGCTACGGCCTGCAAGGGATGCGGATCGGCGAGGTCGCCGCGGGCGCCGTGCTCAAGCACAGCCGCGACTTCAACCTCACGCGCGAGTCGGTGCTCGGGTCGGCCCTCTCCGCCGAGACGCCCGCGTACGACGTGCAGATGGCGTGCGCGACCGGGCTCGAGACCGTCGTCTCGCTGAGCAACAAGATCCGGCTCGGGCAGCTGGAGTCGGCGATCGCCGGCGGCGTGGACACGACGTCGGACGCCCCCATCGCGGTCAGCGACCGGCTGCGCCGACAGCTGCTCGACCTCTCGCGGGCGAAGAGCGCGGCCCAGAAGCTCACGGCCGTGGCGAAGATCCGGCCCAAGGACCTCGCCCCGTCGGCGCCCCGGACCAGCGAGCCGCGCACGCATCTGTCGATGGGCGAGCACCAGGCGATCACCACGGCGCAGTGGGGCATCACGCAGGAGGCGCAGGACGAGATCGCGCTGGCCAGCCACCGGAACCTGGCGGCCGCCTACGACGAGGGGTTCTTCGACGACCTGGTCACGCCGTTCCGCGGCCTGACGCGCGACGCGAACCTGCGCGCGGACTCCTCCCTGGAGAAGCTGGCGTCGCTGAAGCCGACGTTCGGGCTCGGGCTGGACACCCCCGCGACGATGACGGCGGGCAACTCGACGCCGCTGTCCGACGGGGCGTCGACCGTGCTGCTCGGGTCGGCCGACTGGGCCGGCGCCCACGACCTGACTCCCCTGGCCTCGATCGTCGACGCCGAGGCCGCCGCGGTCGACTTCGTGCACGGCGTCGACGGGCTGCTCATGGCGCCCGTGTTCGCGGTGCCTCGGCTGCTGGCCCGCAACGGCCTGTCGCTGGCGGACTTCGACCTCATCGAGATCCACGAGGCGTTCGCGTCGACCGTGCTGACGATCCTCGCGGCGTGGGAGTCCGAGGAGTTCGGCCGCGAACGGCTGGGGCTGGACGGCGCGTTCGGCACCGTGGACCGCTCGAAGCTGAACGTCCACGGGTCCTCGCTCGCGGCCGGGCACCCGTTCGCCGCGACCGGCGGGCGCATCGTCGCGACCGTCAGCAAGGAGCTCCACCGACGGGGACCCGGCACCCGGGCTCTCGTCTCCGTGTGCGCCGCCGGCGGGCTCGGTCTGACCGCGATCCTCGAGGCGGCCTGATGTCCACCGACACGTACCTGAACCTGGTCAACGGCGGCGTCACCGGCAACGTCGCCAAGAAGCTGGGCCTCCCGCAGCCCGCGCCGCTCCAGCGGTTCGCGCCCGGGCAGCCGCTGCTCGAGGGGCCTGTGCTGGTGCTCGGTGACGACGAGCTCGCACGCCTGCTGTCCGCCGACTGGGACCTCGACGTCCACCGGCACCCCACGCCCGACCTGCGGTACTCGGCGGTCGTCGTCGGCCTGACCGAGCTGACGCACCCGTCGGCTCTGGCCGAGCCCGTGCTGGCCCTGGCCGGGGTGCTCAAGAGGCTCGCCCGCGGCGGTCGCGTGGTCACGGTGTCGCGAGCGGCCTCGGCGGACGACGCACCCGCCGTCGCGGCGGCGCGGCAGGGCGTCGACGGGCTCCTGCGGTCGATCGCGAAGGAGCTGCGCGGCGGCGCCACCGCCAACGGCCTGGTCCTCGGCGCCGACGTGCCGGTCACCGCGCCGTCCGTGGTGGGCGCGCTGCGGTTCTTCCTGTCGACGAAGTCGGCGTTCGTGGACGGGCAGCTGCTCGCCGTCGACTCGTCGGCAGGCTCGCTCCCCTCGTCCTGGGACCGCCCGCTCGAGGGCCGCGTCGCCGTGGTCACCGGCGCCGCGCGCGGCATCGGCGAGTCGATCGCCGACACGCTCGCCCGCGACGGTGCGACGGTCGTGGCCGTCGACGTTCCCGCCGCCGGGGAACAGCTCGTCGCCGTCGCCAACCGCGTCCGCGGGACCGCCCTGCAGCTCGACGTGACGGCGCCGGACGCCGGTGCCCGGCTGCTGGAGCACGCGCTGCAGCGGCACGGGCGGCTCGACATCGTCGTGCACAACGCGGGCATCACGCGCGACAAGCTGCTGGCCAACATGACCCCCGACAAGTGGGAGTCCGTGCTGGCGGTGAACATCGCGTCGCAGCTGGCGATCAACGAGGCGCTGCTGACCTCGGGCGACTTCACCGACGCACCGCGGATCGTCTCGCTCGCGTCGACCTCGGGCATCGCGGGCAACCGCGGGCAGTCCAACTACGCGGCGTCCAAGGGCGGCGTGATCGGCATGGTCCGCGCGACCGCTCCCCTGCTCGAGGCGTTCGGCGGCACCGCGAACGCGGTCGCGCCCGGCTTCATCGAGACCGAGATGACCGCGCGCATCCCGGCGATCACGCGGCAGGTGGCCCGTCGGCTGAACTCGCTGCAGCAGGGCGGCCAGCCGGTGGACGTGGCCGAGACGGTCGCGTTCCTGGCCTCGCCCGCCGCGGGTGGGATCGTGGGTCGCGTGCTGCGGGTGTGCGGGCAGAACCTGGTCGGTCAGTGACGGTCGTCGTCCTGCCCGGCGTGCCCGGGCTCGGCGGCCTCTACGTGCGCGGCGCGGCGTCGTCGGGACGACTGTCCGTGTCTCGCCGGCTCGACCGGGCACCGACCTCGTTGCCCGACGTCGAGTACGTCGTCCGGTCGGTCCACGCCTCCGCGGACCACCTGACCGAGTACCAGCACCTGCTCGGCGAGTCGGCGAGCGACGCCCTGCCAGCCGGCTTCGTGCACGTGCTGGCGTTCCCCGTCGCGACGGCCCTCATGGCGCGCGCCGACTTCCCGCTCCCGCTCGCCGGCCTGGTCCACCTCTCCAACCGGGTGGTCCAGAGCCGCGCCCTGTCATTGGGGGACACGCTCGAGCTCCGGGCCTCGGCGACGAACCTGCGCGGTCACCGCACCGGCACGCAGGTGGACCTCGTCACGACGGTCTCCGCCGACGACGAGGTCGCTTGGCGCGGCGTCTCCACGTACCTGGCGCGCGGTGTGTTCCTGCGGGGCGAGGGTCCCGACGAACGCAGCGGGTGGACCGCCCCGACGCCCACCGGTCAGTGGGTGCTCGCCGCGGACACCGGTCGCCGGTACGCGGCCGTTTCGGGCGACCACAACCCGATCCACCTCTCGTCGCTGGCCGCCAGGGCGTTCGGGTTCCCGCGCGCGATCGCCCACGGGATGTACACGGCGTCGCGCGCGCTGGCCTCCGTGGGCGCGGCGCGGACCGACGCCTTCGACTGGTCGGTCGAGTTCGCCAAGCCGGTGCTGCTGCCGTCGACGGTGAACGTACGGATCGCCCCGTCGGACCGCGGATTCTCGTTCGCGGCCTGGACCAAGGTGCCGCACCTGACGGGTTCGGTCACGCCGCTCGGCTGAGCCGCGAGATCCGGTTGCTGACCGCCCGGAGACCGACGAACGGCCGCCGGGTCTCGGATCCCGCCGGCCGCTCGCCTTGGGGTCCATCCTGGTTCAGAGACGGTCCCGCCGCAGGGTGAAGCCCACCTGCGCGTGAGGTCGTGCGTCTGGGCCGAACTCGACTCTTTCCATGCACGACCGCGGCTACGCACGAGCTCGCGCGGCGGGTCAGGCGTTGCGGTCGCGCCGCACGAGCTCGCGCGGCGGGTCAGGCGTGACGGGTCGCGACGAACACCGCGGCAACGCTCGTGCTCGCGCGGCGGGTCAGGCGTTGCGGGTCGCGACGAACACCGCGCCGCCGACCACCGCGAACGCGATCGCGACGAGCGGCGAGATGCCGGCCAGCAGCGCGACGACCGCCGTCGCGACGAACAGCCCGGTGGCCGCGGCCGCACGGGGGCTGCCCACGAGTCGGTGGTCCGACCGCGGCGCCATCCAGCGGCTCCACACCGCGACGGCCACCACGACGAACGCGACTGCCAGGAGCAGGGACACGAGCGTGCTGCTGCCCAGCCGCCAGCCGGCGACCGCCAGCAGAGCGATCATCGCCAGCTCGACGAGGAACGCCAGCACGCCGAGCACCCCGACCTGCTGCTGCGCCACGGGATCGGTCACGCGCTCATCCTGCCGACGAACGGCCCACCGCCGCGACCCCGCTGCGCGCAGGCCGAGATCGACCCTTCGGCGCGAGATCGGCGCTCGGAACTGCCGATCTCGCGCCGAGAGGTCGCTCTCGGCGCCGCGCTCGCGCGCGGCCGGGCGCAGCGAGGTGGTCGCGAGCGCGGCAGTTCCGTGCGAACGCGGCAGCAGCAGGTGCCGCGTTCGACAGGAAGTGCCGCGTTCGCCGAGTCCGGAACGGTTACCGCCGGTGGCGCCGAGCCTGCGTCAGTCGTCCAGGGCCGGGCCGCAGGCGGCCGCGGCCGTGGCGGCCAGGTGGTCCAGGCCGTGGACGGCGACGAGCGGGCGGGTGTCCTCGACGACCGCCCAGCAGCCGTCGACGATCTCGTAGCCGGACGCGGGACCGTCGGCGAGGTACTGCGTCAGGGCGGTGACCAGCCGGTCGACGGCCTCGCTCGTCGTGCCGACGCCGACGGACGCGCGGATCGCACCGTCGGAGGCGTTCAGGTGCGCGAGGAGCGGGTGGGCGCAGAAGCGGCCGTCACGGACGCCGATCCCGTGCTCGGCCGACAGGTAGGCGGCGACCAGGCCGGGGTTGTGGCCCGGCACGGTGAAGGTCAGGACGCCGACGGGCGGGGCGGAGTCGGGCCAGATGCGCGCGATCTCGACGCCGTCGATGGCGGACAGGCCCGCGACGAGCCGGGCACGCAGGGCGTCCTCGTGGGCGTGCAGCGCACCGGGCGGGAGGGCCGCGAGCTGGTCGCACGCCTCCGCGAGCGCGATGGCGCCGATGACGTTGGGCGAGCCGGCCTCGTGCCGGGCAGGTGCGGGCTGCCACACGGTCCGGTCCGTGCGCACGTCGCGCACCGCACCTCCCCCTGCGAGGTACGGCGCACCTGCGTCGAGCCAGTCGCGACGTCCGACCAGGGCGCCGGCCCCGAACGGTGCGTACGTCTTGTGGCCCGAGAACGCGATGTAGTCGGCGTCGGAGGCCGCGAGCGAGAACCCGCGGTGCGGCACCAGCTGGGCGCCGTCGACGGCGACGCGGGTGCCCTCGGCGTGCGCGAGGGCGATGACCTCGTCGAGCGGCAGCGACTCACCGGTGACGTTGGAGGCGCCGGTGACGGTCAGGAGCGCGTAGTGCCGGCGCGCGAGCTCGTCGCGAAGCCTGGACAGCGTCTCGGCGACCGTGCGGGCGATCGGCAGGATGGTGGTCGAGTGGCCGTGCCCGTCCGCGGAGTGCACCCAGGGCAGCAGGTTGGCGTGGTGCTCGATGTCCAGCACCAGCACCCGGGACCCGCTCGGGACGACCCGGGCCAGGAGGTTGAGCGAGTCGGTGGTGTTGCGGGTGATGATCGCGACGTCGTCGGGACGCGCGTCCACGAACCGCGCGATCGTCTGGCGCGACGACTCGTACAGGGCGGTGGACACCTGCGACAGATACCCGGCGCCGCGGTGCACGGACGCGTACAGCGGCAGGACCTCGGTGACACGCGCGGCGACCGCCTCGAGGGCGGGCGCGGACGCGGCGTAGTCGAGGTTGGCGTAGACGCGCTGCGTGCCGTCGACGAGGGGCACCGTGGTGTTGCCGCCGACGACGGGGAGCAGCTCGCTCACCGCGTCGACGTCCACACACGAGAGGCGCTCGGCAGTTGTGGTCATGATGGTCCTCCGACACAGAGGGGGCACCGCCGTCGGTGGACCCCGCGCTTGCCGAGCCCCGGACGGAACTCGGCCAGGTCGTCACCCGGGGCACCCCACCGCGGAGGAGGGTTGCCGGCCAGCGAGCCGGGGCTTGACGCTGGCGCTCATGACCTGAGAAGAGGGTCCCCGTCCCGCCGCGCACGTGTCAACGCACGATCGGATTCGTCTCGGATCGCAAGACTTCGATTCCACCAGTTGGATTCCGTCCGACGCCCGCACTAGCATCACCGGCACCATCCAGAGCGGCCGAGAGATCTGGCTCGACGACGCCGCAGCAACCCGCGTGCACGACAGTGCACGGACGAGGGTGCTACCGCCAGGACCGATGGAGGCTGCGCACGTGACAGAACGACTCAGGTACCGGCTGCTCAGCGGCACCGACGACATCGCCTTCTGCGAGCGCGTCTCGGAGGCCCTGGCCGACGGCTACGTGCTGCACGGCGGCCCGGCCGCGACCTACGACGGCGAGCGTGTGATCGTCGCGCAGGCCGTCATCCTTCCGAGCAACGCGACCCACGAGACGAGGCCCGTATGAGCTACGCCGGCGACCTGACCCCCCAGCAGGCCTGGGACCTCCTGGCGTCCGACGGCGACGCGCTGCTGGTCGACGTGCGCACCGACGCTGAGTGGGCCTACGTCGGCATCCCCGACGCCGCGTCGATCGGCGGCCGCTCCGCGCTGGTCGAGTGGGTCTCGTACCCGTCGGGACGCCCGAACCCGCAGTTCCTCAAGCAGCTCGGCGAGCTCGGGCTCACTCCGGGCGACGGCCGGCCGATCGTGTTCCTGTGCCGCTCGGGCGTCCGCTCGGTGCACGCCGCGAACGCCGCGACGGCCGCGGGACTCGGTCCGGCGTACAACGTCCTCGAGGGCTTCGAGGGCGACGTGGGTGCCGACGGGCACCGCGGGCACTCGGGCTGGCGCGCGGCCGGCCTGCCGTGGCGGCAGCGGTGAGCCCCCGGGTGCCGGGTCCCGGCGACTGGGACGAGAAGCGGGTCGAGCGCGGGACGCTGCGGCCGGACACCCTCGCCGTGCGCGGCGGGCTCGTGCGCTCGCAGTTCCAGGAGATGTCCGAGGCGCTCTTCCTGACGCAGGGCTACGTCTACGACGACGCCGCTCAGGCCGAGTCCGCGTTCGCGGGCGAGTACGACCGGTTCCTGTACTCGCGCTACAACAACCCGACGGTCTCGACGTTCGAGGAGCGGCTGCGGCTGCTCGAGGGCGCCGAGGCGGCGTTCGCCACCGCCAGCGGGATGTCCGCGGTGTTCACCGCGATCGCGGCGGTCGCCAAGTCGGGCTCGCGCGTCGTCGCGGCCCGGGCCCTGTTCGGGTCCACGGTCGTGCTCTTCGAGGAGGTCTTCGCCCAGTGGGGTGTGACCACCGACTACGTCGACGGGCACGACCTCGCGCAGTGGGAGGCGGCGCTCTCGACGCCGGCCGACGTCGTGTTCTTCGAGACGCCGTCCAACCCGATGCAGGACCTGGTCGACATCGCGGCGGTCACGACGCTCGCGCACGCCGCGGGCGCGATCGTGATCGTCGACAACGTCTTCGCGACGCCCGTCCTCTCGAAGCCGCTCGACTTCGGCGCCGACGTCATCGTCTACTCGGCGACCAAGCACATCGACGGCCAGGGCCGCGTGCTCGGTGGCGCGATCCTGGGGTCGGAGGAGTACATCCACGGACCCGTGCAGACGCTCATCCGGAACACCGGCCCGTCGCTGTCGGCGTTCAACGCGTGGGTCCTGCTCAAGGGCCTCGAGACCCTCTCGATCCGGGTCAAGCACCAGACGGCGTCGGCCCTGCGGCTGGCGACCTGGCTCGAGGAGCAGCCGGGCGTCTCGCTGGTCCGCTACCCGTACCTGCCCTCCCACCCGCAGCACGCGCTCGCGCTGCAGCAGCAGAGCGGCGGCGGGACGGTCGTGACCTTCAACCTCGCGGTACCCGACGGCGCGTCGTCCGAGGTTGCCAAGAAGGCGACGTTCGGCGTGGTCGACGCGCTGCGGATCATCGACATCTCCAACAACCTGGGCGACGCGAAGTCGATCATCACGCACCCCGCCACCACGACGCACCGCAAGCTGGGCGCCGAGGGCCGGGCGGCCGTGGGGATCGGCGAGGCGACGCTCCGGCTGTCGATCGGCCTCGAGGACCCGGACGACCTGATCGACGACCTCACGCAGGCGCTGGACACGCTCGGTCGCTGACGACGTCCCGCGGGTGTCCGTGCGGCCGGTGAACACTGGCGGCATGGACACCCGGCGGCTCGTCGTCTCCCCGGCCCTGCGGCTCGGCGTCGGAGTCGTGGCCGGTCTCGTCGTCGCCGTGCTGGTCGCCTGGACGTCCGGGTTCGCCGCGTTCCTGTCCGGCTGGGCCGTCGCCGCGGCCGTCTTCGTCGTCTGGACCTGGCTCGCGTGCGCGCCGATGGGTCCCGACGAGACCGCGGCGCACGCCACCCGCGAGGAACCGACCCGGCTGGCCTCCCACGTCATCGTGATCGCGGCGGCCTTCGTCACGCTCGGCGGCGTGGTCCACGTGCTGGTGAGCTCGTCGCTGCACGCGTGGCTGCCCGCGATCGCGGTCCTGGCGAGCGTGGTCGCGTCCTGGGCCGCGATCCACACGGTGTTCGCGCTCCGGTACGCCCGCATGTACCTGACGGACGGCGCCGGCGGGATCGACTTCCACCAGGAGGAGCCGCCCGAGTACACCGACTTCGCCTACGTCGCGCTGACGGTCGGCATGAGCTTCGCCATCTCGGACACCGACCTCGGCTCGTCGCGGATGCGCCGGACCGCGCTCGCGCACGCGCTGCTGAGCTACCTGTTCGGCACCGTCATCATCGCGCTGCTGGTGAACCTCGTCGCATCTATCTGAGCTCGACCGTCTCGTTCTCGCCGCCGTCGTACCGCTCGCCGGTGACCTTGGCCTTCACCAGGCTGAACGCCGTGGTCAGCTTGCCGCCGGGCGCGTGCCAGTACTCGGCGGTCTGACCGCGCAGGGCGATGAGCACCACCCCGGGGGTCTCGGGGCCGTCCGGGAACCACGCGTCGGCCGTCGGGCCCCAGAGCTCCTTGATCTTGGCGAGGTCCCGCACCACGTCGGCCGTCCCCGACACCGACACCCACGACGTCGACTCCGCGAACGCGGCGTTCGCGGGACTGCCCGCCTCGATCTCGTGCACCTTGTGGCTGTCGGCGTCGGCGAAGAACCACAGGTCGCCGTCGTAGTCGACGTCCTGCACACCCATCGGGCGGCTGACCAGCGCCCCGCTCGGGTCCACCGTCGTGAGCATCGCGAACCTCGCGGCCTTGATCAGCTTCGCCACCGTCGCGACGTCGTCGTCGTGCGTCATGAGCACTCCCTGCGTATGGACCGCCCGGGGTGTTCTCACCGGATGGTGCGGCCACGGTAGGCAGGATCCGCACGACCCACCACTGGAACGGTGGTGGCCCTACGCGCGATGCTCGGGGCATGGACAACGAGTTCGACGCCGTCGCGGTGGACCTGGTCGCCCGCGGAGCGACCCTCGGCCAGATGATGGGCCACCCCATGCTCAAGGTCGGGTCCTCGATGTTCGCCGCGTTCACCGGCGACGAGCACCTGGCCGTCAAGCTCGGGCGCTCCACCCCCGAGCACGCCGAGGCGCTCGCGCTCCCGGGCGCCGCGGTCTGGTCGCCGGGCGGCAGCGGTCGCCTGTTCTACGACTGGGTGTCGCTGCCGCCCGAGCAGGAGGACCACTGGATGCGGTTCGCCGAGGCGGCGCGGCTCCTCGTCAGCTGATCAGCGCACCCACTGCTCCCCGGCCTCGACCGCGACGGTCAGCACGTTCTCGGCCGGCGGGACCGGGCACGTGGCGAACTCGGTCAGGCCGCAGGGCAGGTTGCTCGCGCGGTTGAAGTCGAGGGTGACGGTGCCGTCGCCGGCCACCGGGCCGAGACCGAGCGTGCGCGACGCCGGGTAGGTGGTCACGCCGCTCGTCGCGTCCCGGAACAGGACCGACAGGCCGCGCGCTCCCCCGTCGAACACCACGAGCGACTGCGGCACGCCGCCGAGCTCGAAGTGCACGGTGCCGACGGCGGTGTGGTGGTGCTCGAGGCCCTCGACGACCGCACCCGTCGTGACGGTGCGCGGCTCGTCGAACGGCGACAGCGTGCCGGTGACGAGCCACTCCTGCGACGGGGTGTAGGCGGGGATGCCCGTGAATGCGGCGAGCTGCGGCGCGCGCGGGTCGTGCACGCGGATGATCACGTGGGCCGTGCGACGGGCCACCTCGAGGATGAGGTCGCCGGAGCGGACGCGCAGGCCCGGACCGCCCTCGACCGGGTCGAGCGTCGCGGAGCCGTCGACGACGTCACCGTCGGGGAGCACGAGCCCGTCCTGCGCGGCCGCCTCGATCGTGAGCGCGTCGCCGGGTGCCGCCGTCCAGCGGCCCGGAAACTCCCCGAACGTGGCGGGCACGGCCGTGAGCCAGTGCAGCGCGGTGATGGCGACCCAGCCGTGCGGCTCCGCGAAGTAGGCCTCGCGGGACGCGTGCCAGGTCTCCCAGTCGGCGGTGAAGGTGTCGGTGATGACGGTCATGACGGGTTCCTCTCGGAGAGCGCGGGAGCGAGCGTGCGGCCGAACGCGCCGGCGGCGGGCAGGCCGAGGTTCTCCCGCAAGGTGGAGCCCTCGTAGGACGTGCGGAACGAGCCGCGCTCCTGCAGGAGCGGGACGACCTTCTCGACGAACTCGTCGAGACCGTGCGGGGTCAGGTGCGGCACGAGGATGAAGCCGTCGGAGGCGTCCTCCTGCACGTAGCGGTCGATCTCGGCGGCCACGTGCTCGGGGGTGCCGACGAAGTTCGACCGGCCGGTGACCTCGATGACCAGCTCGCGGGCGGACAGCCCCTTGGCCTCGGACAGCGCCCGCCACTGCTGCGCGATCGCGACCGGGTCCTTGAACATCGACGCGCGACCGTTGGTGATCGACGGCGCGTCGACCAGCGGGTCCTGCGCGGGCAGCGGCCCGTCGACGTCGAGGTCGGGCAGGTCGCAGTTCCACAGCTGCTCGATGAACGCCCGCGCGACGGACGGCCGGACCGTCTGCAGCTGGAGCTCGCGCAGCCGCTCCTCCGCCTCGGCGGCGGTGTCGCCGAGCACGAACGACGAGCCGGGCAGGATCAGCAGGTCCTCGGGCCGGCGCCCGTACCGCGCGAGGCGCCCCTTGACGTCCGCGAAGAACGCCTGCCCGTCCTCGAGCTTCGAGTGCCGGGAGAACACCGCGTCCGCGACCTGCGCCGCGAGCTCGCGGCCCCCGTCGGAGTCGCCGGCCTGGATGATCACGGGGTGGCCCTGGGGCGGGCGCGGGAGAGTCGGCGTGGCCTCGATGTCGACGAGCCGGCCGTCCGTGCGCACGCTGCCGAGCGACCCCGGCCGCACGAAGTGCTCGCCCTGCGCGACGATCGCGTCCGGCGCCCACGCGTCCCACAGGGCCCGGGCGGCCTCGACCACCTCGCGCGCGCGCTCGTACCGGTCGGGGTATGCCAGGTAGCCGCCGCGGCGGAAGTTGGCGCCGTGGAACGCGTCGGACGAGGTGACGACGTTCCAGGCCGCCCGGCCGGCGGACAGGTGGTCCAGGGTGGCGAACTGACGGGCCAGCTCGTACGGGTCGTTGAACGTGGCGTTGATGGTGCCGGCGAGCCCGACGTGCGTGGTGACGCCCGCGAGCGCGGCCAGGACGGCGTAGGTGTCGGGCCGGCCGACGACGTCCTGGTCGACCAGCTGACCGCGGTGCTCGCGCAGGCGCAGGCCCTCGGCCAGGAACACGAAGTCGAAGAACCCGCGCTCGGCCGTGGCGGCCAGGTGCTGGAACGACGCGAACGCCGACTGGGTCTGCGACTCGTGGCTCGGGTCCGTCCAGACGGTGTGGTGGTTGACGCCCGGGAAGTGGGCGCCGAGGTGGATCTGCTTCTTGGCGGTCATCTCGGGTCCTTCAGCGGGTGGCCGCGTAGCGGCTGGCGGGACGGGGCAGGCCGAACGTCTCGCGCAGGGTCGCGAACGTCTCGGCGACGGGCAGGTGGCCCGCGAGCAGTGCGACCCCGCCGGCGACCGGGCGGACGGTGACGCCGTCGACGTCCTGCGCGAGGCGCGTGAGCTCGGCCGCGACGGTGGCGGGGCCGCCGACGACGACGCCGTCCCACGACCACGGCTCGAACGCGTCGAGCGCCTCCCGCAGGGCGGCCGCGGCGGCGTCGGTCTCGGCGACCAGCACCGCGACGTCCAGCAGGACGATCGCGTCCGGCGCCTCGGCGCGGACCGCGTCCGCGGCCTCGAGCGTGCGGACCCGGACCACGTCCGCCCGCCGGACGGCGACCTCGCGCTCGAGCGCCTCGTCACCGCGGATGACGACGACCGGCTGCCCCTGCGGCGACCGTGGCGTGATCGAGGCACCGTGCACCGAGAAGAACTCGCCCGAGAACTCGATCGCGTGGATCTTGTCCCGGTCGATGTACCGGTCGGTGGCCTCGTCGAGGACGATCGCGTCGTCCTCCCAGCTGTCCCAGAGGCGGGTGATCACCTCGATCGTCTCGTCGGCCTCGCGCCACAGGGCGGGCAGCTCGCGCGGCACGCGCTCGTCGTAGCGCAGCGCCTCCGCACCGGAGCGCGGGTCCAGGGCCGGGGCGGCCACGTCGACCTGGACGGCGCCGCGACCGAGGCTCACGTGGTCGAGCGTCTGGATCTCCTTGCCCACGTGGAAGGGCTCGCGGTAGGTGACCGGGACGACCGGCGCCAGTCCGATCCCGCTGGTCAGCGGGCCGAGCAGGGCCGTGACCCCGAGCGCGTCGAGGCTCCCGACGAACCGGCCGGCGCGCTCGACGGGCGGCGCCGCCGAGTCGTCGACGATCACGAGGGAGGCGCCCGCGCGCTCGGCGTCGCGGGCGCGATCGATCCAGTGCTGGGCGGTGAAGGCGCCAGGCGCGTCCTGCGACGGCAGGCGCCAGGCGGCGGGGTGCAGACCGGCGGGCGTGAGCTCGACGGCGAGATGGATCTGGGTCATGGGCGCAGACCGTAGGGCTGCGGCGCCGGTTGACCAGGGGTTCGTCGGAAAGTCCCGCGATGCGAGACGGCTGCTCAGAGGGCCTTTCCGAAGAGCAGCGACAGGTTGTCGTCCGTGTACGGGCCGAACGGCGCGATCGGCCGGTAGCCGGCCGTGAGGTAGAGCGTGACCGCCTCGGGCTGCCGGATGCCGGTCTGCAGGACGACACTGGTCAGGCCGGCCGCGCGCGCGTCGTCCTCGATCGCGGCGAGAAGCGCGCGGGCGGCGCCGGCGCCGCGGGCCTCGTTGTCGACCCAGACCTTCTTGAGCTCACCGGAACCCTCGGGGTAGCCGTCGCGGGCCGCGCGCAGCGACGCACAGCCGACGGGCACGCCGTCCAGGTCGGCGACGACCGAGCTGATCGTGCCGATGCCCTGCAAGGGGTCGTCCGCCACGAACCCGCCCGGCGTGACCGCGACGATCTCCGGGTAGCGGACCTCGATGTCGAGCCACATCGCGTAGCGCAGCGCGACGGCGTCGGGGTGGTCCCAGGCGACGCGGCGCAGCGTCAGGGCGCCCGGGTTCTTGGGCCCCTTGCGACGAGGCTCCGCGTGCAGGTCCTTGGCGAAGCACCGGGAGGAGGTCTCCGCCGCGTACACCCCGAAGTTCGGGATCGAGCGGTAGCCGGCCGACAGGTACAGCCCCATCGCCTGGACCTGCAGGACGCCGGTCTCCAGGACCAGCCGGTCGAAGCCCTGGTCCGTCGCGATCCGCTCGAGCTCGGCCACCACGAGCCGGGACAGCCCGCGACCGCGCGCCTGCGGCACCACGTACATCCGCTTGAGCTCGCCGACGCCGTCGCCCAGGTCGCGGATCGCACCGCAGGCGACGGGCTCGTCGTCGTCCCTGTCGCCGTCACGAAGCACCACCATCGCGACGATGTCGTCGCCGACCATGTCGTGCTCGATGTCGTCCTCGCCGTACAGGGCACGCAGCTCGGCCTGCTGGGCGTCGCGCAGCTTCCCCGCCACGGGGTCGTCCCAGGGGACGAGGCTGACGTGCGTCATGCGGCTCAGCCGACGAGGGTCTTCAGGACCGAGGTGAAGAAGCGCAGGCCGTCGACGCCCGTGCGGGGGCCCTTGGCGCCGTCCGGCCCGAAGCCCGCCTCGACCGCGTGCTCGGGGTGCGGCATGAGCCCGACCACGTTGCCCGCGGCGTTCGAGATGCCGGCGATGCCTCGTCGCGACCCGTTGGGGTTCCAGCCCTGGTAGCGGAAGACCACGCGGCCCTCGCCCTCGAGCTCGTCGAGCGTGTGCTCGTCGGCGACGTACTGGCCGTCCTGGTTCTTCAGCGGGATCGTGATGTGCTCGCCGGGAGCGTAGTCGCGCGTCCATGCCGTGTCGGCGTTCTCCACGGAGAGCACCTGCTCGCGGCAGACGAAGTGCAGGTGGTCGTTCTTGATCATCGAGCCGGGCAGCAGGTGGGCCTCGGTGAGCACCTGGAAGCCGTTGCAGATGCCGAGGACCGGCAGGCCCTTGTTCGCGCCGTCGATGATCGAGCCCATGACCGGTGCGAACCGGCTGATGGCGCCCGCGCGCAGGTAGTCGCCGTAGGAGAAGCCGCCGGGCAGGACCACCGCGTCGACCCCGTGCAGGTCGGCGTCCGCGTGCCACAGGCTCACGGCCTCGGCGCCGGCCAGCCGGACCGCGCGCGAGGCGTCGCGGTCGTCGAGGGTGCCGGGGAAGGTGACGACGCCGACGCGAGTCACTTCTGGATGTCCTCGTAGACCGCGACCACGTCCTCGATCACCGGGTTGGACAGGACCTGCTCGCCGGCCGCGCGGGCTGCCGCGAGGATCTCCTCGGTCACCGGCCCGTCGACCTCGAGCTCGAACCGCTTGCCCTGACGGACAGAGGCGAACTGCCCGAACCCGAGTCGCGGCAGGGCGCCGGCGACGGCCTTGCCCTGCGGGTCGAGGATCTCGGGCTTCGGCATGACATCGACGACGACTCGTCCCACGAAAGGGCTCCAGGTGTTCGCGCGGCGGTGGGGGGTCGCGGCGATTCTAGCGAGTCGCTCCGGGGACTCAGCGCCGTGTCCACGAGCCAGCGCCACCTACCGTGCAGTTCCCGCCAGATCGCAGCCCGGGGCGCGCACGGTGGCGGCTCGTGTCGGTGGCTCGGGTGAGGATGTCTGCCATGGGGTCCTCCGGTTCGTCGACGCGTGGGTGGCTCGGGGCGTACCTGCTGCTCGCGGTCCTGTGGGGCTGCAGCTTCCTGTTCATCGCCACCGCGCTGCAGTCGTTCGCGCCCACGCAGGTGGCGTTCGGGCGGATCGCGGTCGGCCTGGCGCTGCTGGGCGTCGTGCTGCTCGTCCGACGCGAACGCGTGCGCGTGCAGCGGCGGCACATCGGGGACTTCGTGCTCGTCGGCGCCGTGATGACGGCCATCCCGTTCGTGCTCTTCGGGCTCGCCGAGCAGCGGGTCAGCTCGGTGCTGGCGGGCCTGGTGAACGCGACCACCCCCCTGTTCACCGCGCTGTTCGTGGCCCTGCTGATCCCGGCGGAGCGGCCCGACCGGGTCCAGCTCGGCGGCCTCGTGGTCGGCTTCGGCGGCATCGCGGTGCTCCTGGGCATCTGGGACGCGGGCGCGATCGACCTCGTCGGCGGGCTCATGCTCCTGGGCGCGACGTTCTGCTACGGCCTCGGCAACGCCTGGGCACGGTTCCGGCTGACGGGCAGCGGCCTGTCCACCGTGGGCGCCCCGACGGTCCAGCTGGTGGTGGGTGCGCTCGTCGTGCTCCCGTTCGCGGTCGCGGTGCCCCGGCCCGGACCGCTGGAGCCGATGCCCGCCCTGGCCCTGCTCGCGCTCGGGCTCGGCGGCACCGGGCTCGCCTACGTGCTGTTCTGGCGGGTCATGTCGACGGCCGGCGCGACCGTCGCCGCCAGCGTCACCTACGTGATCCCGATCGTCTCGACGACCCTCGGCGTGATCGTGCTGCACGAGGGGCTGCACTGGTTCCAGGTGGTCGGCGGGGTGATCGTGCTCGGCGGTGTCGCCCTGACGCAGTGGGGGGCGGCCCGGCGCCGGCGGCGGGTGACCGTGTCGGCGCAGGCCGCGGCGCTGGCCACCTAGCCGGGGACGATCACCGTCATCCCGGACCCGCCGGTGCCCGACCCGAGTGCGGCGAGGGCGGCTGGCGCCTCGTCGAGCCCGATCGTCCGGCCGACCAGCCGGGAGGGGTCGAGGTCGCCCGAGGCGATCCGGTCGAGCATGGCGGGGTACTCGTGCGCAGCCATCCCGTGGCTGCCGTAGACCTCGAGCTCCCAGGCGATCACGCGTCCCATCGGCAGGGCCCGCGCGGCGTCGGGACCGAGCAGGAGACCGACCTGGACGTGCCGGCCGCGACGACGCAGCGACAGGATCGAGGCGGTCGCGGTCGCCGTGCTGCCGAGGGCGTCGAGCGAGACGTGGGCGCCGCCGCCGGTCACCCCGTGGATGGCCGCCGCGCTGTCGGACGTGGCGTCGAGGACGACGCTCGCGCCCATCGCGAGCGCGGCGTCGCGGGCCGCGGGCGAGATGTCCGTCGCCACGACCTGCGCGCCCGCGGCGACCGCGATCATCACGGCGGACAGGCCGACCCCGCCGCAGCCGTGCACCGCGACCCAGTCGCCGGGCCCGACCCGGCCGTGCACGGTCAGCGCCCGGTAGGCCGTCGCGAACCGGCAGCCGAGGCCTGCGGCGATCACCGGCGACATGCCCTCGGGCAGCCGGACGAGGTTCACGTCGGCGTGGTGCAGGGCCACGAGCTCGGCGTAGGAGCCGTCGTCGGTGAACCCCGGCTGCCGCTGGTTCTCGCACACCTGCTGCTCGCCCGCGAGGCAGGCCGCGCAGGACCCGCACGCGCAGACGAACGGCACGGTGACCGCGTCGCCGACGGCCCACCGCGTCACGCGAGGTCCGACCGCGACCACCGCCCCCGCGAGCTCGTGGCCGGGGACGTGCGGGAGCGTGACGTCGGAGTCGTGGCCTTGCCAGGCGTGCCAGTCGCTGCGGCACACGCCCGTCGCGGTGACGCGCAGGACGACGCCGTCGTCGGGGCAGGCGGGTTCCGGGACGTCGCGGACGGTGGGCAGGACGCCGAACGACTCGATGACGACGGCGCGCATCACAGCCCCCCTCGGTGCGTCCAGCGGCCCGCGACGAGCGTCCCGGCGACGGGCAGCTCCCGCAGCGGTGCCGTCAGCGGGTCCGCGTCGAGCACGACCAGGTCGGCCGGCTGCCCCACGACGGGCACGAGGCCGCGTCCGTCGACGGACGACTCGAGCGCCACCCGCCGTTCGAGCGCCTGCTCGGGGTGCCACGGCGGCCGACCGTCGCGGGAGCGGGTCACCGCGGCGTCGAGCGCGACCCACGGGTCCAGCGGCGCGACGGGAGCGTCGGAGCCGAGCGCGAGCAGCACGCCGGCCCGGTGCAGGTCGGCCAGGGGGAACGACCGGTCGGTGCGCCCGGCCCAGTGCCGCTCGGCGACGTCCCGGTCGTCCATGGCGTGCTCGGGCTGCACGCTCGCCGTGACGGCGAGCGCGGCGAACCGCTCGACGGCGGCGGGAGACAGCAGCTGCGCGTGCTCGATCGACCCGGACGCCCGCGATGACTCGAAGGCGTCGAGCGCCAGGTCGTTCGCGGCGTCGCCGATCGCGTGGATGGCGCACCGCAGCCCGTGCCGGGTGGCGTGCGCCATGAGCGGGACGAGCCGGTCCGGGGCGACCGACAGGATCCCGCGCGACGACGTGCCCGGGTACGCCTCGTGGCAGAAGGCCGTCCGCGTGTTCAGGGAGCCGTCGGTGATGACCTTCAGGGGACCCTGCTCGACCAGCGGGGCAACGGTGTCGAACGTGTGCAGGTCCTCGCGCACGACCCGGTCGAGGTAGTCCTCCCAGACCCCCGCCCGCACGCGCACCCCCGGGACGCGGGCCGCGGCGCGGCGGCGCCAGACCGCGAGGTTGTCGGCGATCTCGTAGTCGACGACGCCCACGACCCCGCGGGCTGCGGCGGCCCGCACGGCGTCGTGCACCAGCTCGTCGGCGACGTCGTCCGGCACGTGGTCGACGGCGCCCTGCAGCGGCAGCCACTCGGCCTCGCGCAGCAGGCCGGTCGGGTGGGACGCGACGCCGAGGAACCGCAGACCTGCCGTCGACACCCAGGCGCAGTGCAGGTCGCCCGAGACGAGGACCACCGGCACGTCGCCCACGACCTCGTCGAGGAGCGCGGAGGTCGGCTCGTCCGGCCAGAGGCCGTCGCGGAACCCGAAGCCCACGAGCGCGGTCACGGGCGCCGGCGGGTCGACCGACAGACGCGAGGCGACGAGCGAGACGGCGTGCGCCGCCGACGTGGCCGACGAGACGTCGAGCCGGCGTCGGGCGAGCGCCCACTGCGTCAGGTGCACGTGCGCGTCCCAGAGCCCGGGCATCAGCCAGCGCCCGTCGAGCCGTTGCTCGGTGGCCGCGGCGGGGAGGGATGGTGCGACCGCCGCGACCCGGCCGTCGCGGAGGTGCACGTCGAGCAGGACGGAGGACGGCGAGCCCACGAGTCGCGCGCCGCGCAGGACGACGTCGGTAGTGCCGGTCGATACGGGCGACATGTGAGCACGGTAGAGCCGGGACACGACCCGGCGTTCCCCGGCCCGCCGGTGCCCCTCCCGGTTGTCGGTCGAGCGGGGCACCGCTGCGCGCGCTCGTGCCTGTCGGAGTGCGGACCTCAGCCCTGCGAGGAGGCGATGAGCGCCCGGATCTCGCGGGCGAAGCCGGCGACCGTGAATCCGTCGGGAACAGCGTCGATGAAGACCAGGTCGGAGATCGCGTTCCTGACGCGCAGCGGCAGGATGGCCTGGTACTCGGGCGACTCGTACCACGCCCGAGCAGCGGCACGATCGGGGAACTCCATCAGCACGACCGACCCCGGCCACGCGCCCTCGACGGTGTCAGGATCGCCCTGAGCGAGCCAGCGACCGCCATGCGGAGCGACCGTCGCCTCGACGTGCTCGAGGTAGCGCAACGCGTCCTCGTTCGGAACACCGCCGGGGATCCGGAGATGGTTGATCAGATACGTGGGCATCGGAGGTCCTTCCTCAGGTGGATCCGGTGATGGGGGGAGCACTCAGGACAGTTCGTCGTGGGCTTGGCGGATGAGGCCGGCGACGGTGTCCGCCTGGGAGACCATCACGGAGTGGGAGGCGCCCTCGATCTCGACGGTCTTCCGCGACCCCGCGCGCTCGGCCATGAAGCGGTGGGCCTCGACGGGGATGTTCTTGTCGCCCGACCCGAACACGAACCACGACGGCAAGGTCTTCCATGCGGCCGTGTCGCCGGGCAGCCCCTCGTTGAGAGCGAAGTCGCGGATGGGTCGCTGCGTCGCGGCTGCGACGCGGGCGTCGGCGAGCGGCACGTCGCCGGCGAACTGGTTGGGGAAGAGCTCCCGGTCGACGAACAGGTCGTTGGTGCCGTCGCCCAAGGGGATCGGCCGCACGGTGTCGCCGAGGGTGCTTCCCGGGAACTGGGCGGTCAGCCCGAGCGCTGTCTCACCGGGCTCCGGGGCGAACGCGGCGACGTAGACCAGACCCCTGACCTTGTCGCCGACAGCGGCGGCCGTGATGACCGGTCCGCCGTAGGAGTGGCCGACCAGCAGCACGGGGCCGTCGATCGCGTCGACGGCGCGGCGCACGTTCTCGGCGTCGGAGGTGACGCTCCGGAGCTGGTTGGGCGTGGCGATCGCGGTGATCCCCTGGTGCTGCAGCGCGGCGATGACGCCGTTCCAGCTCGCGGACTCGGCGAACGCGCCGTGCACCAGGACGACGGTGATGGTGTTCATGGTTCCTCTTTCCGGTGGGTTGTGCGCTGTCGGAGGGATGGACTTGGGCGGGAGGTCAGGCGAACTCGACGATGAGCTCGACCTCGACGGGGGAGTCCAGGGGCAGCACGGCGACGCCGACCGCGCTGCGTGCGTGCACGCCCACGTCGCCGAAGAGGTCGCCCAGCAGCTGGGAGGCGCCGTTGAGCACCGCCGGCTGGGGGATGGTGATCCCCGCCGCTGCGAGGCGATCCTGGATGGTCGACACGGCGTCCTCCGTTCTGTTGTGCGGTGGGATCCGGGCCGCTCAGCGGTGCGCCAAGTCCTCGGACATCGGGAAGATTGCCGTCGCCGCACCCCAGAGCGACCCGATGTTGCGCCGCTCGGGCTGCCGCTCGAGCATCCGGTCGTAGAAGTCGAGAGCATCCGTCGCGGTGCGTTCGACATCCGCGACATCGCGCAGGTACTGGATGGTCGCGTCGATGTCGGACGGCGAATCGGGGCGACGAGCATCTTTGTGGGCGCAGACGACGGTGGTCGGACGCAGCGCCTTCAGTCGCTGGAGGGCGTCGATCCACGACAGCCGCGTCGACGCGGTCCCGGTCGACAGGTAGGGGTAGGTGTTGTTGTAGACGACGTCGCCGGCCGCGATCACCCCGGCCTGCGGCATCCACAGCACCGTCGTGTCGGGACTGTCGGTGTAGCCCGTCTCGATGACGTGCGCCTGGTGCCCGCCGATGTCGAACGAGGTGCCCTCCAGCACCTCCGGGAGAACCACCGGGGGGATCTGCCCCGGGAACAGTCGTTCCCAGAACCCCGCGTACATCGCAGGAGCGGCCTGCTTCCGCAGGTTCTCGATCGTGGCGGCGGTGGCCAGGAACCGAGCATCGGGGAACGCCTCCCGCAGCTGCCCGATCCCGAAGGCATGATCGCCGTGGCCGTGCGTGACGTACACCGCCGCCAGGCGCTTGCCTCGGCCGCGGATCCACTCGATGAGCGCTGCGTTCTCATCGAGGGTGAGCAGCGTGTCGACGAGGACCGCCTCGTCGCCGGCCCAGATCAGGGTGGACGTGTTGGACACTCCCCGCTGTTCCTCGTGGCCGGCGGGGAGGTCACGCACCAGGCCATCACGCGACGCCGTGAAGGTGGCGTACGGCATGCGCTTCTCCGCTCTCTCTTGGGTGGGCGATTGGTCCGACCGTAGGATTGCCAGTCCCACGAGGCCTCAGACGAACCGACTTAACTGCGGGGGATCACGACTGAGATTGGCGGGATCATGACGCGAGCCGCCGACCAGGTGAGCCCACTCCTCGGGCGAGAACGCGAGCTCGGGGTCCTGGACGCGGCCATGGACCGGGCGTTCGAGTCGGGGACGGTCGTGCTCCTCGAGGGCGACCCCGGCGTGGGCAAGACGGCGGTGCTCGATCACCTCGAAGCAGGCGCTCGCTCGCGCGGATTCGGCGTGCTGCGGGGTACGGGCGTGGAGGCGGAGGCCGACGTCCCGGCAGCCGCGCTGCACCAGGTGGTCCATGGAGTCCGCGACACCATCGCCGCGCTGCCGGGGCCGCAGCGGGAGGCCCTCGAGGTGGCGTTCGGGGAACGGGAGGGCGCGCCGCCGACCGTGTTCCTCCTCGGTCTCGCGACGCTGACGCTGGTGTCGGAGCGCGCGGTCGGCTCCGGCCTGGTGGTCATCGTGGACGACCTCCAGTGGGTGGATGCGGTCAGCGCGGCCGCCTTGGCCGTCGTCGCCCGGAGAATCGCCAACGAAGCCGTCGTGCTCGTCGTGAGCGCGCGCACGGGGACCGTCTCGCCGGAGTGGAGCGGTCCCCAGGTCATGAGGCTCCCCCTCGCCCCCCTGGCCCCCGCCGACTCGGCGACGTTGATCGACACGGTCGCCCCGTCGCTCCCACCCGCCGCGCGCGACCTCGTCCTGGAGTGGGCGCAGGGGAACCCTCTGGCGCTCATCGAGCTGTGCGAGTCGCGCGGACTCCGCGAGGGGATGACGTCGGATGCCGTGACGCTCACGACGCGTCTCGAGCAGGCGTTCTCGCACAAGCTCGACTCCCTCGACGAGGTCTCGCGCACGGTCCTGCTCGTTGCGGCGGTGAGTCGCGACGACGACCAGCGCGCCATCCTCGACGCCGCGGGCGCCATGCTCGCGAGAAGTCTCGCCACCTCCGACCTCGAGGCGGTCCTCGGGCGGGGGCTGATCTCGGCGGCCGGCGGTCGCGTGTGGTTCCCGCACCCCCTGCTCCGGTCGGCCGTGCTGCAGCGCGCCACGCCGCAGGAGCGCACCCACGCGCACCGGGCCGTGGCCGCGATCCTGCCGGAGGGGTCCAACCGTGCGCTGTGGCACCTCGCGGTCGTCGCCGACGAGCCCGACGAGGGGCTCGCTCTCGCGATCACCGCCAGCGCCGGGCGGCTGTCGGCCATGGGGGCGATCGACTCGGCCATCGATGCCTACATTCGCGCCGCCGAGCTGAGCACCGCCCCAGACGACCGGGCGCGACGACTGCTGCTGGCGGCGGAGACCGCGTGGACGGCTTTCCGCACGGAGCGCGCGATGTCCCTGCTGTCGGAGACCGAACGGGTGACGAGCGATTCGGCGCTGCTCGCCCGCGTCGCCTGGATCCGACAGCTCCTGCCAGGGGGCACGGTGCGCGCAGGGGAGTGGGGCGATGCCCTCGCGGCCATCGACAGGATGCACCGGGCCGGTAGCAGCGATGACGCGCTGACGGCGCTGTCGACCCTGGCATTCCACGGGGCGACATCGATCCCGCGCCCGGTCTGGGAGCGGATGCTCAGCGCCGCCGACGAGTACGGCGCCCATCCCTCGGATCCCCGCAGGCTCCAGATCCGTGCCTACGGAGCCCCGGAGGACGCATCGCAGGTCGAGGCGATGCTCGCACCCATCCTGATCTCGGACGTCGACGACACGAAAGCCCTGTGCCTGCTGTCGCTGGCGGCGATGGTCGCCGGCTCGACGGCCCAGACGTCGCGATTCTGCGGACCGGCGATCGACCGGCTGAAGTCCAGGGGCGGACTCAGCGGGCTCGGCCATCAGCTCGTGCACGCAGCCCTGAACCACCTTCCCCTCGGGGAGTTCGACGAGGCTCGCCGCGCGGCGCAGGAGGCCGGCGCCTACGGCTCGGAGACGCGCGAGCCGCTCCTGACGCTGACCGCCCGACTCGTCGAGCTGCAGGTCCTCGCGGTCAACGGCTTCCCGGTCGACGAACGCGTGCTGAGGCAGGAGCACCCCGATGCGGCGGTCGGCCTCGACGCGGGCCCGATCCGCATGTGCTACCTCCTCGCCCGAGGCGTCTCCGAGGCGGCGAACGGCCGCTACGACGACGCATTCGCCACGCTCTCCGAGGTCGTCGATGCGGACGGCGACACACACCACTGGCACTACGGGTCGTGGGGGATCGCCGAGCTGGTCGACGCGGCCGCGAGGTGCGGGCGGCTCACGGAGGCTGCCGCGACGGTGTCGCAGTACCGCGCGCTGGGCTCGTACGCGGACTCGGAGCGCGTGGCCGGCCAGCTGCGATTCGCCGAGGCGGTGCTCGCCACCGCCGACCGGGAGGACGCGCTCCGGCGCGCATGCGATCCCGTCGAGAACCCGCTGCCGTACGTGCGAGCTCGCGCCTCACTGTCCTACGGCGAGTGGCTGCGCAGGCAGGGCCGTGTTACCGACGCCAGACCATGGCTGCGCCAGGCTCGGGAGGCGCTCGACGCGTTCGGCGCGCACCGGTGGGCGGACATCGCGCGAGCCGAGCTCGCGGCGACCGGCGAGCGCAGCCCGAGACCCAGGCCGGACGCGGGCCGGTCGCTCACGCCCCAGGAGGAGCGCATCGTGCGGCTCGCCGCCGACGGGCGCAGCAATCGCGAGATCGCCGAGGCGCTGTTCCTGTCGCCGCGCACGGTCGGAGCGCACCTCTACTCGGCGTTCCCGAAGCTCGGGGTGTCGTCGCGAGGGGAGCTCCGCTCGAAGCTCTGACCGCGGGCGCATACGGTCGACGTGTGAGCACCGTAGAGCCGGGATACGACCCGGCGTTCCTCGGCCCGGCGGTGCCCCTGCCGGTTGTCGGTCGGACCGTGCGCGAGCTGCCGTCGATCCACTTCACCGTGCTGCTGGACCCCGTCCGCAGGCTGGCGGCCGCGACGGCGGTGAACATCGACGGATCCGCCCTGCAGGACCTGCCCCGCGGCGACGACTGGCACCTGGACCCGCGCGTCCCGCCGAGCGAGCAGGCCGGACCGGAGCTCTACGCGAACAACGACCTGGACCGCGGGCACCTCGTCCGTCGTCGCGACCCCGTGTGGGGCCTTGCGGCCGCCGCGGCGAACAACCAGACCTTCGCCTATCCGAACGCGGCGCCCCAGGCCTCGGCGTTCAACCAGGGCGAGCGCCTGTGGGTCGGCCTGGAGGACCACGTGCTGACCTATGCGAGCACGTACCGGCTGCGCCTGTCGGTGTTCACGGGACCGGTCCTGGCCGACGACGACCCGGTCTACCGCGGCGTCGGCATCCCGCGCCGGTTCTGGAAGGTGGCCGCCTGGGCCGCGGGCGGCGCGGACCTGCGCGCGGCGGCGTTCGTCCTGGACCAGTCGACGATGATCACGAAGCTCGACGCCGCGCCGCCGCTCGGGCCGTTCCTGACGTACCAGGTGCCGGTCGCGGACGTCGAGACGCTCACGGGCCTCGACCTGGGTCCGCTCGTCGAGGCCGACGTCCTCGCCCCCGTCGCCGCGGTCGCCGAGGGCCTGCGCTGGATCGAGCTCGCCCGGCCGGACGACATCGTCCTGGACCCGACCGACGAGCTCGACCGGAGCAGCCGGGGCTAGAGGAGCAGCGCCGACCCCGTCAGCCGTTCGTAGGCCTCGAGGTACCGGTCGCGCGTACGGAGCACGACGTCCTGCGGCAGCGCGGGCGGAGGCGTGTCCGAGCGGCGGTCCCAGCCCGAGGCCGGCGACGTCAGCCAGTCGCGGACGAACTGCTTGTCGAACGACGGCTGCGCCTGGCCGGGCTCCCAGGCGTCGGCGGGCCAGAACCGCGAGGAGTCGGGCGTGAGGACCTCGTCGCCGAGGGTGATCGCACCGGTCACGGGGTCGGTGCCGAACTCGAGCTTGGTGTCCGCGAGGATCACGCCGCGGGCGCGGGCGATCTGCTCGGCGCGCTCGTACACGGCCAGCGTCAGGTCCCGCAGGGCGGCCGCGTTCTCGGCGCCGACCCTCCCGACGACCGCCTCGAACGGCACGTTCTCGTCGTGCTCGCCGAGCTCCGCCTTGGTGGCCGGCGTGAAGATCGGCGTCGGCAGTCGCGACCCGTCCACGAGCCCGGGCGGCAGGTCGATCCCGGTGACCGACCCGGACACCTCGTACTCGGCGAGGCCCGACCCGGTGAGGTAACCGCGGACGACGCACTCCACGGGGAACATCTCGAGGCGTCGGCAGATCATGGCCCGCCCGGCCACCTCGGCGGGGACGTCGGTCGAGACGACGTGGTTGGGCACGAGGTCGGCCAGCTGGTCGAACCACCACAGGCTCAGCGTGGTGAGCACGATCCCCTTGCCCGGGATCCCCGGGCTGAGCACGTGGTCGTAGGCCGAGACGCGGTCGCTGGCGACGACGAGCACGACGTCGCCGAGTTCGTCCGACCCGACGGTCGGGACGTACAGGTCGCGGACCTTGCCGGAGTACGTGTGGGTCCAGCCGGGCAGCTCAGAAGTCACGGGGACAAGTGTGGCGTACCGGGACCCCTCACCCGAACGGTCCATCACCACGGCCGCGCGGGATGCCGTTGCTAGAGCATGCGCTCTACGCGGCTCCTGCGTACCGCCGCCGGCCTGGTCGGCGTGCTGGTGCTGCTCGCCGCGTGCGCGGGCCCGCCCACCGCGGACGGGCCGCCGATGCCCGGCATGACACCGGTCCCGGTGGCCGTCACCAACAGCGGCGTCACGCTCACTGCCGAGCAGATCGCGGCGGCGGTCCTGGCGCCGGCGGACGTGCCCGCCGACTGGCAGCCCGAGACGGGCACCCCGCAGGACCTGCCCACGACGAGCCTCGGGTTCTACTCGCCGGACGCCACCGCCGTGGACCCCGCGCCATGCGTCGACCTGGGGACCGCAGGCGGTCCGAAGGCTCCGCAGACCGCCTTCTTGCGCGTCGGCTTCTTCACCACCGGGTACGGGTACGTCGCCGAGGACGTCACGACGTGGCCGGAGCCTGACGCGGGCGCCCGCATGGTCGCCGCCGCACGCGCGTGGGTGGCCGCGTGCCCGCAGTTCACGGTGACGTCCGCCGACGGGTCGGTCTCGACCTTCACCCTGACGCTGCTCGAGTCTCCCGACGTCGGCGACCAGGCGATCAGCGTCCGGATCTCGTCGGAGAGCTCCACGCCGGGCAGCACCGAGAAGGTCGCATTCACGGCCGACGAGACGATCGTCGTCGTCGGGAACGTCGTCATCGCCCTCGTCGCGGGAGGCGAGGAGACGATCGACCCCGCCCTGTTCGCCCAGCTGACCACCACCGCGGCCGCGAAGGTCCTGGCCGCGGCGGCCTGACCTCAGAGCAGGTCGGCGCCGCCCTCGAGACCCTCCGGGATCGGCAGCCCGACCAGCCGGACCAGCCGCTCGACGGTCTCCTCGACGAACGTGTCCTCGGGCTCCTCCACGTGCTCCTCGGCGAGCAGCCGTCGCACGTGCTTGGCCTCGACGTCCACGGCGCCCACCAGCAGCGACCACTCGGCGAACGCCTCGGCCTCCGCGGCGAGGTCGACCGGCTCGGACTCGGCCGGGTCGTCAAAGAAGTCCCGCGGCTGGAAGCCCAGGTAGAACCGGCCCAGCCCGGGCGGCGCCGGCGCGTACTCGACGGTCGCGATGTCGCCGTCCTGCACCTCGATACGCAGGCTCGGCGTGACCGCCGCGTCGCCGCCCCAGGACCCGTCCCCGTACACGTAGCCGCCCATGAGGCGATACTGCCGCACATGACCGCCGCACCCCTCCTCCTGGTCCTCGGCGGGTTGCCGGGGACCGGCAAGACGACGCTCGCCCGGCTGCTCGCCCGCGACCTGGGCGCCGTCCACCTGCGGATCGACACGATCGAGCAGGCCGTCGTACGGTCGTCGCTGCCCGTGACCGAGGCCGCCGAGGCGGGCTACACGGCGGCCGCCGGCGTGGCGCGTGACAACTTGGCGCTCGGGCTGCCGGTCGTCGCCGACTGCGTCAACCCGGTGGCGGACAGCCAGGCCGGCTGGCACGCGGTGGCGTCGGCGACGGGCGCCCGGCTCGTCGAGATCCGGCTCGTCTGCTCCGACCGCGGCGAGCACCGGCGCCGGGTCGAGGACCGCGTCGCCGACATCCCCGGGCACGTCCAGCCGACCTGGGCGGACGTCTCGACGACGACGCTGGCGCCCTGGCCGACGGCGGCCGAGATCGACACCGCCGGACGCGATCCCGAGACCGTGGCCCGCGACGCGCACGACGTCATCGGCGCCGGAACATGACAGGGCAGGCCGAAGGGGCCATCCTGCGACCATGAGCGTGGACTACCAGTACTTCGGCGCCGCATCCGTGAAGGCAGCCGCCGAGGTCGCCCACCGCAGCGACGGACCGGCCTCGCCGCCGGCGAAGCGCAAGGGCAAGAAGAAGGTCAGCAAGAAGGACCGCGAGTCGGCGCCGACGTTCTCGGTGGTCCACGCCCCGATGATCGATCCCTACGTCGTCGCCGGGACGCTGACGTCTCTGCTGACCGGCAGGAAGTACGACGACGTCGTCGACGACCTCGACTGGGGTGACGTGGTCGCCGAGGGGCCGACCGGCCACCTCGTGATCGCGACGACGGACGCGTTCGTCAAGGCACTCGCAGCCTGCGACGACGCCACGCTGGCCGCCGTCGCCGAGCCGTGGTCGCACACCGAGGAGCTCGAGGGCACCCCGGTCGGCGACCTCGTCGCGAAGCTCGGGGAGCTCGCGGCACTCGCCCGCGCGGCCCGGGCCGACAAGGCCCGCATCTACTGCTGGGTCGGGAACGTCCTCGAGCCGACGACGAAGGCCAAGCGCTAGCCGCTAGACCAGCAGGCCGTCTGCCGCGGAGGCCGCGATGTCGTTGCGGTGGTGCGAG
The DNA here is from genome assembly GCF_056404795.1 of Cellulomonas sp. P2_B4. Classification (NCBI taxonomy): domain Bacteria; kingdom Bacillati; phylum Actinomycetota; class Actinomycetes; order Micrococcales; family Cellulomonadaceae; genus Cellulomonas; species Cellulomonas sp. P2_B4. The sequence continues at coordinate 145,682 of NZ_JBFUDI010000004.1, read as the reverse complement.
TGCGGCAGCTCGATCTGCTCGACGCCGGCGTAGGCGGCGGCCCGCGCGAGGGCGAGGCTCGACCCGACCCCGACGACGGACAGCACACGACCGCCGGCGGAGACGAGGTGCGCACCGTCGATCGCGTCGTCGTCGTCGGAGGCGCTGTTCTGCTGCAGGGCGGTGCCCGCGTGCAGCACGTGCACGCCCGGCAGCGCCTCGGCGTCCTCGATCCCCGTGATCGGGTCGCCGGACCGGACCGCCCCCGGGTAGCCGCCGGACGCGATCACGACGGTCACCGCAGCGGCGTCGCGCCACTCGAGCGGCGGCAGCGCGCCGAGCGCACCGGTGGCCGCCGCGTACAGGACGCCCGCCAGCGGGGTGGCCAGGCGGGCCAGCACGACCTGCGTCTCGGGGTCGCCGAAGCGCGCGTTGAACTCGACGACCTTCATGCCCGTGCTGGTCATGGCGAGGCCGACGTACAGGACGCCCGCGAACGGCGTGCCGCGGCGCGCCATCTCGGCGATGGTCGGTCTGGCCACCTGCTCCACGACGTTGTCGACGAGGTCCAGCGGCGCCCAGGGCAGGGGCGAGTAGGCGCCCATGCCCCCGGTGTTGGGGCCTTCGTCGCCGTCGTACACGCGCTTGAAGTCCTGCGCGGGCACCAGCGGCACCACGTCGACGCCGTCCGACAGGACGAACAGCGACACCTCAGGGCCGTCGAGGTAGTCCTCGATCACCACCCGGCTGCCAGGCTTGGCCAGGCACTCGGCGGCGTGCGCGAGCGCCTCGGCGCGGTCCTGGGTGACGACGACGCCCTTGCCCGCCGCGAGGCCGTCGTCCTTGACCACGTAGGGCGCGCCGAACGCGTCCAGGCCCGCCGCCGCCTCGTCGATCGTCGTCGCGACGCGCGGCTCGGCGGTCGGGACGCCCGCGGCGGCCATGACCTCCTTGGCGAACGCCTTGGAGCCTTCGAGCTGCGCTGCGGCGGCCGACGGTCCGAAGACCGCGATCCCGGCGGCACGCACCGCGTCGGCCACCCCGGCGACGAGCGGCGCCTCGGGCCCGACGACGACGAGGTCGGCGCCCAGGGTCGTGGCCAGCGAAGCGACCGCCGCGCCGTCGAGCTGGTCGACCGGGTGCAGCTGCGCGATGAGGCCGATGCCGGGGTTGCCGGGGGCGGCGTGCAGCTCGGTCACCGCGGGGTCGAGGGAGAGCGCGCGCGCGAGGGCGTGCTCACGGGCACCGGTGCCGACGACGAGGATCTTCACGGTCCGTGAGCCTACCCAGCCGCGAGGTCGTCGCCGGGCGTCTGATCGTCAGGTGGGAGCGGCAGCGCGTCCAGGTAGATGCGCGTCCGTCGTCGACCGTCCGTGTCGCCGGCCTCGCGCCGCGCCTTGGCCCGGTCCAGGTGCTCCTGCATCACCGTCTGCATCGCCAGCACGACGTCGTGGAGCTCGTCGGCGGTCAGGTCGGCGGTCGAGCGGTCGTTCATCGACGCCGCGCGCCACCGCGGGTCCGGCTCGGGTGCGGCCATCCACCGGCTGAGCACCTGGGCCCGCTCGGCGACGACCCCCTGCAGCAGCGCCCGGGCGGCCTCGGCCGTGCGGGGGTCGGCGAGCATGTCGCGCCCCTCGACGCTGAACCCGACGGCGCGCCACCAGCGGTCCCGTCCGCGTGGGTGGGACGGGTCGTCCTCGACGAACCCGTGGCGCTCGAGCTGACGCAGGTGGTAGCTCGTCTGCCCGCTGCTCTCGCCGAGGTGCCGGGCGAGCTGGCTGGCCGTCGCCGCGCCCTGCTCGGACAGGTAGTTGTACATCGCCATCCGCAATGGGTGCGCGAACGCCTTGAGTGCCTCGGGACCGATCTCGTGCTCGCGCAGGAGCGGCGTGAGCTCGTCCTTGCTCTCCGTCATTTGCAGAGATACCTTTGCAGAGTTGTCTTTGCAGAACTTTCTCTTCAATCGTAGCGGGAGCACGTCATGTCCGAGCCTCTGGGTCGCCGGTTCACGGCTCACCTGACCGCCACCGGCCTGGCCAACCTCGGTGACGGGATCGTCCAGGTCGGCGTCCCGCTCTACGCGCTGACGCTCACGCGCTCCCCCGGGCAGATCGCGCTCCTGACCGCCGCAGCCTGGCTGCCGTGGCTGCTGCTCGGGCTCGTCGCGGGCGTCCTGGTGGACCGCACGGACCGCCGACGGACCGAGATCGCCGCCCTCGGCGCCCGCGCAGTCCTGTTCGCGGCCGCCGCCTGGCTGGTGGTCGCCGGGCACATGTCGATCCCGGCGCTCGTCGCGCTGGTGCTCGCGTACGGCGTCACCGACGTGTTCGTCGACCTCGCCGCGACCGCGCTCGTCCCGGACCTCGTCCCACGCTCGCGGCTGGAGGCCGCCAACGGGCGCACCCTGGCCGCGCAGCAGGTCGCCGCCGCGTTCGTCGGCGCCCCGGTCGCCGGCGCCGTCCTCGCGCTCGGGGCGGGCTGGGTGTTCGCGCTCCCCGCGGGGCTCGCGGTCGGCGCTCTGGCGCTCCTGGCCACCCGCGTCCCCGGCGCCTATCGCCATGCGGCCGTCGAGCGCCGCCCCGCCATGGTCGAGGTCCGCGAGGGCGTTCACTTCCTGGTGCGGCACCCGGTGCTGCGGCCGCTGCTGGTCTGCGGGTCCGTGATGAACCTGGCGAACGCCGGGTACTTCGCGGTCTTCGTGCTCTGGATGGTCGGGCCGGGCTCGCGCGTCGGGCTGACGCCGTCGCAGTACCCGCTGGTCATCGCGTTCCTGGCGGTCGGCGCGGTCGTGGGGTCCGTGCTCACCGAGCCGATCGGACGGCACGTCGGCGAGGTCCGGCTGCTGCTCGGCTGCTGGACGGTCAACGCGGCGCTGCTCATCGTGCCGGTGCTCGTGCCGACCGCACCCGCTGTCGCGGCGGCGTTCCTCGCCCTGGGGTTCACCAACACGATCGGCAACGTGCTCTCCCAGGCGATGCGGCAGCGGATGGTCGCGCCGGGGATGCTCGGCCGGGTCACCGGCGCGGGACGCACGATCGGGTACGGGCTCATGCCCGTCGGCGCGCTGCTGGGCGGCCTCGTCGCGGAGCACTGGGGGCTGCCTGCGGTCTTCGTCGGCGCGACCGTCCTGTGCCTGCTCGCGGTCGCATACCCGCTCGCCGTCGTCCGCCAGCACCTGGTCGCCGAACGCGAGCTGCCCGTCGTCGTCCCTGTCTAGGCTGGCAGCCGTGCCCCGGACGACCACCGACGCCGTACCGCACGGGCTGCTGAGCTCACTGACCCAGCCCGTCCTCGAGGCCGGCGAGCTTCGGCTGCGGCCGTGGCGCGCGAGCGACCACGACCTGGTGATGACGGCCTTCGCGGACCCGGACATCCAGCACTGGCACACGCGCTCGACGACGCCCGACGAGGCCTCCGCGTGGATCGCGCAGTGGCCGGCTCGGTGGGCCGGCGAGACCGGAGCGGGCTGGGCGCTCGAGGTCGGCGGCCAGGCCGTCGGGCAGATCAGCCTGCGGAGCCTCGACCACGCGGACGGAATCGCCGAGGTCTCCTACTGGGTGGTCCCCGACGGACGCGGGCGCGGCAACGCGACCTCGGCACTGCGCACCCTGGCCCGCTGGTCGTTCGGCGTACTCGGCGTGCACCGGGTCGTCGTCGACCACTCGACCCGGAACACCGCGTCGTGCGCGGTCGCGACGAAGGCGGGCTTCGCCCTGGAGGGCACGCACCGAGACGGCTTCCTGCAGACCGACGGCTGGCACGACGTGCACCGGCACGCGCGCCTCTCGTCGGACCCCGTCTGACGCCCCGGGCCCCGGGGCGCGCGACCGTCGAGGGCGCCCGGTCCTCGCGACCGCGCCACGTGCAGGTGGCGCCGTCGGGAGCACGGGGCGCCGTCGGCGAGCGCCCTAGCTGAGGAGCTCGTGCCGGATGATCGTCGCCTCGCGGCCCGGGCCGACGCCGATCGACGAGATCCGCGCACCGGAGATCTCCTCGAGCCGCTCCAGGTAGCGCTGTGCGTTGACGGGCAGGTCGTCGAACTCGCGGGCGCCGCTGATGTCCTCGGACCAGCCGTCCAGGTACTCGTAGATCGGCGTGGCGTGGTGGAAGTCCGACTGGTCGTCGGGCATCTCGTCGAAACGCCGGCCGTTCACGTCGTACGCGACGGCGACGGGGATCTTGTCGCGGCCGGTGAGCACGTCGAGCTTGGTCACGACGAGGTCCGTGAGGCCGTTGATGCGGCTCGCGTAGCGCACCACGACGGCGTCGTACCAGCCGCACCGGCGCGGGCGGCCGGTCGTCGTGCCGAACTCGCCGCCGGTCTGCCGCAGCCACTCGCCGTCGTCGTCGAGCAGCTCGGTGGGGAACGGGCCCTCGCCCACACGTGTCGTGTACGCCTTGGCGACGGCGACGACCCGGTCGATCCTCGTCGGCCCCACGCCCGAGCCCGTGCACGCACCGCCGGCGGTGGCCGACGACGACGTCACGAACGGGTACGTGCCGTGGTCGACGTCGAGCATCGTGGCCTGGCCGGCCTCGAACACGAGCGTCTTGCCCTCGTCCAGGGCCGTGTTGAGCAGCAGCGGGGTGTCGCCGACGAGCGGCTTGAGGCGGTCGGCGTGGCGCAGCAGGTCCTCGAGCGTCTCCTCGACGGTGATCGCGCGGCGGTTGTAGACCTTCACCAGCAGGTGGTTCTTCTGGTCGAGGGCGCCCTCGATCTTCTCCGCCAGGATCTTCTCGTCGAACAGGTCCTGGATGCGGATGCCGACACGGTTGATCTTGTCCGAGTACGCCGGACCGATCCCGCGGCCGGTCGTGCCGATGCGGCGCTTGCCCAGGAACCGCTCCGTGACCTTGTCGAGCGTGCGGTTGTACGGCGCGATGACGTGCGCGGCCGACGAGACGACGAGCTGCGACGTGTCGTGACCGCGCGCCTCCAGGGCGTCGATCTCCTGGAACAGCACGTCGATGTCGACGACCACGCCGTTGCCGATGACGGGGACGACTCCGGGCGACAGGATCCCCGACGGCAGCAGGTGCAGCGCGTACTTCTCGCCGTTGATCACCACGGTGTGCCCGGCGTTGTTGCCGCCGTTGAACTTCACCACGATGTCGGTGCGCGCACCGAGCTGGTCGGTCGCCTTGCCCTTGCCCTCGTCGCCCCACTGGGCTCCGAGCACCACGACGGCCGGCATCTGAATCAACTCCCACCTGCCTGTGCTGCGGGCGGCACGGCGGAGACCACGTCACATGCTTGGACGCGGCGCTTGCACGGGGCCCGGGCACCGGGCGGCAGGGACCCAGTACCTCCGAGAGGGTACCGGACCGTCAAGAACTGGTCATGCCCGGTCCGCCCGCTGACCTCAGCGCAGGGCTGCGACCTCGTCGTCGGAGGTGCCGCAGTCCACGAGGAACTGCAGGCAGCGCTCGGACTCCCCGGACTCCTCGATGGCCTCGGCGGCCTCGGCGAGCGCGAGCAGGGCGCGCAGGAAGCCCTGGTTGGGCAGATGGTCGACGGGAACCGGGCCGCGCCCGCGCCAGCCGGCACGTCGCAGGGCGTCCAGACCGCGGTGGTAGCCCGTCCGGGCGTAGGCGTACGCAGCCACCGGGTCCCCCTCGTCGGCGAGCGCGTGCTCGGCCAGCAGCGCCCACACCAGCGACGACGCCGGCGCCGCGGGAACGGCCTCGCGCGGGGAGGAGCCCGAGGTCAGCGCGGCGCGCGCGTCCGCGTCGGCACCGTCTACGGGCAGGAGGGTGGGCGCGGGTCCGTCCAGCAGGTTCTCGTGGCTCATGCCGCCAGTCTCCCATTCCGGGTGCACGCACGTGGGAGCGCGATTACAGTCGACCCGCCGACCTGGACCGATGTTCGGCAAGCAGGGGCGAGCACCGCCTGAACCACCCTCCCGACGACGGGCGGACCCGATGATCGAGATCTCGACCTCCTCGACGACGACGACACTCACCGTCGCCGGGGACCTGGACCTGGCCGAACGCGACCACTTCCCGGAGATCGCCGCGCGCGTGGTCGGTCTGCGCCACCAGCTGCTCGTCGTCGACATGTGCGAGGTCAGCTTCATGGACTCGACGGGTGCGGCGTTCCTCATCTCGCTCGCCGACGCCAACCGCAAGCGCGGCGGTGCGACCGTCCTGCGCGGCGCCGACCAGCGCGACCTGTTCGTCATCGAGATCTGCGGCGCGCTCGACCTCTTCCGGATCGACACGGAGCACAACTGCGAGAAGGGGTCGTCCGACTCGGGCTTCCGCCGCCCGGACGGCGCCGCGGCCCCCTCCTAGGCCTCCGGCAGCGACGCCGGCCGCACCTTCGCCCAGACGAGCTTGCCGCCGCGCGACTGCCGCCAGCCCCAGTCGGCCAGCCGCTCCACGATCTGCATCCCGAACCCGCCCACGCGCCCCGGGTGACCGTCGGTGGTCACGGGCGGCGTCGGGTTGGCGTCCTCGACCTCGATGCGCAGGCCGTCGCCCGTGTCGTAGAGCTGCAGCGAGACGTGGCCGTAACCGTGCAGGACAGCATTCGCGACGAGCTCCGAGACGACCAGCTCGGCATTGGCGGACTCGGGGATCCCCCACGCCTGGCAGGTGCGTACGACCGCGTGCCGGGCGCGACCGATCGATGCCGGCTCGCTGGGCAGCGACCAGCGCCGACGCCGCGGGCTGCGGGCCTGCGACGAGCTGTCCTTCGCCGACGGCACGCGCACGACCACGACCGCGACGTCGTCCTCGGGGTGGTCGGCCAGCCGCGACAGGAGCTCCTCGCCCACCCCGGCGGCGTCGAGCGCGGTGATCCCGGCGGCCACCGACGAGAGCGCCGCGAGCCCGTCGCGAAGCCCACGATCACGGCGCTCGATGAGGCCGTCGGTGTAGTAGAGCAGCACGTCGCCGGGCCGAAGCTGGGCGGAGTCGGTGGTGCGCGGCTTGCCGCCGAAGCCGATGAGCGAGCCGGCCGAGCCGTCCAGGGCGGTCACCACACCGTCGCGCACGAGCAGCGCCGGCAGATGGCCCGCGCGCGAGTACTGGACCTCCCAGAGGTCACCCGTCCTAGTGAGCGTCGACAGGACCAGCCCCGCCGGGCGCGGGACGCGCATGCCGGCCACGAGCTGATCGACCCGCTCCAGCACCGGGCCCGGGGTGGTGATGTCGAACATGTACGAGCGGACGACCGAGCGCAGCTGGCCCATCGCGGCGGCGGCCTCGACGTCGTGGCCGACGACGTCCCCGATCACGACGCCGACCACGTCCGACGACACCTGGAGCACGTCGTACCAGTCGCCGCCGACCTGGGCGTTCTCCGAGTTCGGCGCGTAGTACGTCCACACGTCCAGCCCGTCGACCTCGGCCTGCTCGGGGAGCATCGCGCGCTGCAGCGTCTCGGCCAACCGGTGCTCGCGGTCGTAGAGGCGTGCGTTGTCGACGACGAGTCCCACGCGCCGCGCGGTCAGCTCCAGGACCGTGCGCGCCTGGGGCTCGAGCCCGCGCAGGCCACCGACGACGACCACGACGAGCACCCCGAGCACGCGGCGCCGGCCGGGCACGGGAAACACGACGACGTCCCCGTCCGGGCGCGTGTGCGCGGCGTCGGCCGCGAGCGCGTCGAGCTGCTCGACGACGTGCCGCGCGAGCCAGGCCGACGCGGTGCCGACCGTGGACGAGCCGTCGACGGCCAGGTCGAACGGCCGGTCGTTCTGCCCGTCGAGCAGGAGCTGGACCGCATCGTGCTCGCGCGGCCGCAGGACGTTGCGGTGGCGGGGCGTGCGACCCGTCAGCACCTGCCCGGACACGATCCCGTCCGTCGGTCGCAGCCCGCCGTCGTCGAGGTAGAACTGCGCCCAGCCGACCACCGAGCGGCGCAGGATCGAGGCGATCTCGCGCAGCGCGTGCGGGTCGTCCACGTCCATGAGCAGGTCGGACACCTGCGCGATGAGGCCCAGGCTCCGCCGCTCCCGGCGCTCGGACTCGACGAGGGCGGCCTGCTCCGCGTCGTGCGTCAGCTGCTCGGTGAGGTCCTGGAGCGCGACGACCCAGTGCGTGAGCGTGCCGTCGGCCGCGCGCACCGGCGAGAGCACCGCCCGGCACGTCAGTCGCGACCCGTCGGCGCGGCGCAGCGTGAGCGTCTGCGAGACCGCACGTCCCGCCGCGATGGCGTCCTGGATCTCGCTGAGGTCCGGCGGCCCGAGGGCCGAGTCCTCGACGACCGCGTCCTGCCGCCGCCGGGCCTCCGCGACGCCGTACCCGGTGACCTTCTCGAACGCGTCGTTGACCCAGACGACAGGCATCCCCGGCGGGGTCGCATCCAGCAGGGCCATCGGCACCGAAGTAGCACTCAGAGCCCGATCCCGCAGGTCGGCGAGGGCCCGATCGGGTATCGGTGGCTCAGGGGGATTGACCACCACCACCTCCGATCGTCTAGCGTTCCGGACAGGCCAGTCGTCGAGAATGCGGCGTTCTGTCCGCCGCCCGACACCGAAGGAGCGCCGTGCGCGACGGTAACAGCACGATCCCCGATGGGCCCGCCGAGGCCCAGACGCCCGGGATCGTCGGCGAGCCGGGAGCGGTGCACGTCATCGTGGGTTCCGAGTCCACCCGCATCGTGCTCTCGGGCGAGGTCGACGCCGACCTCGGCGCCGAGCTGCAGGAGGCGACGGCCGAGGCCGAGCAGATCGGCCTGCCGATCGAGGTCGACGCCCACCACGTCACGTTCATGGACTCGTCGGGCGTGGCGTTCCTCGCGCGCCTGTCCATCCGCTCCCAGCACCGGGTCCGCATGATCCGGGTGCCCCCGCACGTGCGGTTCCTGCTCGACGTCACGCGGATCGGCGAGCTGCTCGACGTGGTCGAGTCCGACGACGAGGCCGACTTCCAGCCCGTCGGGGAATGACGAAGGGCCCCTCGCGGACGAGGGGCCCTTCGCACGTCAGACGCGGGGATCAGGCGCTGAGCGACTGCCCGGCCGAGCGGAGCTGGCGGCTCGCCTCGGCGATGCGGGCGGCCATGCCGGCCTCGGCCAGCTTGCCCCAGGCGCGCGGGTCGTAGGCCTTCTTGTTGCCCACCTCGCCGTCGACCTTGAGCACGCCGTCGTAGTTGCGGAAGAAGTGGTCCGCCACGGGACGGCTGAACGCGTACTGCGTGTCCGTGTCGATGTTCATCTTGATGACGCCGTTGTCGACAGCCTCGGAGATCTCGGCCTCGGTGGAGCCGGAGCCGCCGTGGAACACCAGGTCGAACGGGTTCTCGACGCCGATCGCGTCGCCGACGGCCTTCTGGATCTCGGCGAGGATCGACGGGCGCAGCTTGACCGCACCGGGCTTGTAGACGCCGTGCACGTTGCCGAACGTCAGGGCCGTCAGGTAGCGGCCCTTCTCGCCCGAGCCGAGCGCCTTGACCGTGGCCAGGCCGTCCTCGACGGTCGTGTACAGCTTGTCGTTGATCTCGGCCGTGTGGCCGTCCTCCTCGCCACCGACGACGCCGACCTCGATCTCGAGGATCGTGCGGGCGGCGACCGAGAGCTCGAGGAGCTCCTCGGCGATGACCAGGTTCTCGTCCAGCGGGACCGACGAGCCGTCCCACATGTGCGACTGGAACGTGGGGAGCTTGCCGGCCTTGACCTGCTCGATCTCGAGGGCCAGCAGCGGGCGGACCCAGGAGTCCAGGTTCTGCTTGGCGCAGTGGTCCGTGTGCAGCGCCACGGTGATCGGGTAGCCCTTGGCCACCTCGGTCGCGTAGGCCGCGAGGGCCAGCGAGCCCGAGACGCGGTCCTTGACCGTCGAGCCTGCCGCGTACTCGGCGCCGCCGACGGAGACCTGGATGATCCCGTCGGAACCGGCCTCCGCGAAGCCCTGCAGCGCAGCCGTGACGGACTGGGACGACGTGATGTTCACGGCCGGGTAGGCGAACTTGCCCGCCTTCGCCCGGTCGATCATCTCGGCGTAGACCTCGGGGGTGGCGATGGCCATCTGCAGCATCTCCTGCGAGCTAGAGGGGGGTTATCGCAGCGATTCTGGCACGATTCCCGACGCCGCCGCCGGGGCCATTGGTCCCGTGGACACCTCTGTTCGTCACACCGACGGGGGTGGACCGGCGTGCTGGGCGATCCACGCGTGCATGGCGATCGCCGCCGCGGCGCCTGCGTTGATGGAGCGCGTCGAGCCGAACTGGGCGATGTGCAGGACGTCGACGGCGGCCGCGCGGGCCTCGTCGGAGAGCCCCACCGACTCCTGCCCGAACAGCAGCACGCACTCCCGCGGCAGCGCGTAGCCCTCCAGCGGGACGGATCCGGGCAGGTTGTCGATGCCGAGCACCGGGATCCCCGACGACGAGGCCCAGGCCAGAAGGTCGTCGACCGTCGGATGGTGCCGCACGTGCTGGTAGCGGTCGGTGACCATGGCCCCGCGACGGTTCCAGCGGCGGTTGCCGACGATGTGCACCTCGGCCGCCAGGAACGCGTTGGCGGTGCGGACGACCGAGCCGATGTTGAGGTCGTGCGCCCAGTTCTCGATGGCCACGTGGAACGGGTGCCGGCGGGTGTCGAGGTCGGCGACGATCGCCTCCAGCGACCAGTACCGGTAGCGGTCGACGACGTTGCGCCGGTCCCCCTCGGCCAGCAGCACCGGGTCGAACCGGTCGTCCGACGGCCACTCCCCCGGCCACGGCCCGACCCCGACCTCCACGCGCTCCTGGTCCACGCCGCCACCGTAGACGGCGCACACGGTCCGCACAGGCCACCCACGGGGCACGCACGAGCCGCCCCGTACGCTGGGCACATGCTGACTGACGCCCTCGCCACCGCCCTGCCTGCCCTGGGCCCGGTGCACGCGTCCATCACCGACTACCTCGACGCCCAGCACCTCATCGACTCGTTCGGCAAGTGGGTGCTGCTCGGCATCATGGCCGTGATCTTCGTCGAGGTCGGCCTGCTGTTCCCGATCCTGCCCGGCGACTCCCTGCTGTTCACCGCGGGTGCGCTGGTGGCGCAGGACCAGCTCGACGTGAAGATCAGCATCTGGGCGCTGATGGGCCTGCTGATCGTCGCGGCCTACGCGGGGACGCAGACGGGGTACCTCATCGGGCGGACCGCCGGACCGAAGGTGTTCGCCAAGGAGGACTCCCGGTTCTTCAAGCAGAAGTACATCGACCAGACCTACGCCTACTTCGACAGGTACGGCGGCCGCACGCTGATCGTGGCGCAGTTCATCCCGTTCGTGCGCACGTACGCGTCGGTCGCGGCCGGCGTCGGCAAGATGAAGTACCGCCAGTTCGCCCTCTGGAACCTCATCGGCGTGGTGCTCTGGGCCGGTGGCGTGACGTTCCTCGGCTACCTGCTGGGCAACATCGGCTTCATCAAGGACAACATCGAGGCGCTGCTCGTCCTCGTGGTCTTCTTCTCGGTGCTGCCGATCATCGTCGAGGTGTGGCGCAAGCGTCGTCGGGCCAAGAAGGGGCTGGGCGTCGCCGAGGAGCGCGACGAGCGGTACGACGAGCAGGCGGAGCGCGACGCCGTCGAGAAGAAGGCCTTCGGCGCATGACGCACCACGGTCCGCGCGAGATCCGCTCCTGGCTCTCGGACATGGACGGCGTGCTCGTGCACGAGGGGACCGCGATCCCGGGTGCCGCCGAGTTCGTGCGCGCCCTGCGCGACGGCGGCCGCCCGTTCCTGGTGCTCACCAACAACTCCATCTTCACGCCGCGCGACCTGCGGGCGCGCCTGGCGAGCTCGGGGATCGACCTGCCCGAGGACGCCATCTGGACCTCGGCGCTGGCGACCGCCCAGTTCCTCACCGACCAGATGCCCGGCGGCTCGGCCTACGTGATCGGCGAGGCCGGGCTGACCACCGCGCTGTACGAGGCCGGCTACACCCTCACCGGGACGCAGCCCGACTTCGTGGTGCTGGGCGAGACGCGCACCTACTCGTTCGAGGCCATCACGCAGGCCGTCCGGCTGATCCAGGGCGGTGCGCGGTTCATCGCGACGAACCCCGACGTGACGGGCCCGAGCCGTGAGGGCGACCTGCCGGCCACGGGTGCGGTCGCGGCGATGATCTCCGCAGCGACCGGGCGGCAGCCGTACTTCGTCGGCAAGCCGAACCCGATGATGATTCGCAGCGCGCTCAACCGGATCGACGCCCACTCCGAGACCACGGTCATGGTCGGCGACCGGATGGACACCGATGTGGTCGCCGGGATCGAGGCGGGCCTGCGTACGTTCCTCGTGCTCTCGGGCTCGACCGGGGTCGCCGACATCGAGCGCTTCCCGTTCCGGCCCAGCGAGGTCGTCGACTCGGTCGCGGACCTCGTCGCCCGGATCTGAACGTTTGGTCCATTAGGTAAACCTGTCCTAACCTTCGGTCGTATCCCGCCCAAGGTTAGGACGCCCTATGTCGCTCAAGCCCGCCCGTCTGCTCGTCGTCGCTGCGGCGGCGCTCACCCTGGCGCTCTCCGGGTGCAGCTCCGACTCGACACCGTCGGACGAGAGCACCGGCACCGCCGACGCTGACACCGGCGCGTTCCCCGTCACCCTGACGGACGCCCTGGGCGAGGCGACGATCGAGGCGAAGCCGGAGCGCATCGTCACGATCGGCTGGGCGGCACAGGACGTCGTCGCCGCGCTGGGCACCGTGCCCGTCGGGACCACCGACTTCACGTGGGGCACCGTCGACAAGTATCTGCCGTGGTTCGTCGACACGGTGGACGAGCTGGGCGGCGAGCTGCCGGAGATCGTGACGTACACCGACGCCGACGAGGTCGACTTCGACCAGGTCCTGGGCCTCGAGCCGGACCTGATCCTGGCGCCGCACTCGGGCATCACGGAGAACGAGTACAAGCGTCTGTCCGACATCGCGCCGACCGTCGCGTACGCCGACGCGCCGTGGACGTCGGACTGGAAGGAGCTGACCCTCACGGTCGGCAAGGCGATGGGCCAGGAGTCGCAGGCGCAGACGCTCATCGACTCGACCGACGCCGCGATCAAGGCCCAGGCCGACCTGCACCCCGAGTTCCAGGGCGTCACGTTCACCTACGGCTGGTACCTCGCCGACGGCGCGACCGCGTTCGACTTCTACTTCCCGCAGGACCCTCGCGTGCAGGTGATCGAGCAGCTCGGGTTCGTCCCGTCGCCGCAGGTCGCGGACCTGGGCAAGGCCTCGCCCGACCAGTTCTACGGCTCGGTCAGCCTCGAGGAGCTCAGCACCGTCGAGTCCCAGTTCCACCTCGCGTGGATCGACCAGCCGGGCGACGAGGCACGGACAGTCGAGAACCCGCTCGTCGCGTCGTGGGGCCCGATCAAGGACGGCTCGTACTACTTCATGGACGACCAGGCGCTCGCGTGGGCCTCGTCCGCGCCGACCGTCCTGAGCATCCCGTGGCAGCTGGACAAGATCGTCCCGGAGATCGCGTCGCACCTGAAGACGTCGTCCTGACCCGTTGAGCACGACCACCGACACCCGCAGCAGCGCCGGCATCTCGCACGGCGCTGCTGCGCGCACCCTCGGGCTGGTGCTGGCGGTGGTCGTGCTCGCGGTCGTCTGCGTGCTGAGCATCATGATCGGCGCCAAGGCGATCTCGGTGCCCGACGTCCTGTCGGCCCTCGTCGGCAACGACGGGTCCGAGAACCACCTGATCATCTGGGAGCTGCGGATCCCGCGCACGGCCGTCGGGCTCGTCGCGGGTGCCGCCCTGGGCGTGTGCGGCGCGCTCATCCAGGCGTACACGCGCAACCCGCTGGCCGACCCCGGGATCCTCGGCGTGAACGCGGGCGCGGGGCTCGCCATCACGGTCGCGATCGCGTTCTTCGGCCTGACCTCGGCCGCCGGCTACGTGTGGTTCGCGTTCGCCGGGGCCGCCGTGGCGACGATGCTCGTCTACGTCATCGGCGCCTCGGGCCGCGGCCAGGCGACCCCCGAGAAGCTCACGCTCGCCGGTGTCGCGCTCGCCGCCGTCGCCGGGGGCATCAGCCAGATCCTCCAGCTGCGCGACCAGCAGCTGTTCGCCAACACCCTCGCCTGGAGCATCGGCAGCATCGGCGGCAGGTCGCTCGCTCTGCTCGGCACGATCGCCCCGTTCATCGTCGTCGGCCTGGTCCTCGCCCTGGTCCTGGCCCGCCAGCTCAACGCGCTCGCGCTCGGCGACGAGCTGGGTCGCTCGCTCGGTGCGAGCATCGGGCCGACCCGGATCCTGACGATCGTCGCCGTGACGCTCCTGGCCGGCGGGGCGACCGCGCTCGCCGGGCCCATCGCGTTCGTCGGGCTGATGGTCCCCCACGCGGTCCGCTGGTTCACCGGCCCCGACCAGCGCTGGATCATCCCGTACTCGATGGTCGGCGCGTCCATCCTGCTGCTCGTCTCGGACATCGTCGGCCGCGTGATCCTGCCCAGCGGCGAGCTGCGGGTCGGGCTGGTCACGGCGTTCATCGGCGCCCCGGTGCTCATCGTGCTGGCCCGGCGACGGACGGCGAGCGGGCTGTGAGCCTCGACCTCGGACGCCCGGTCGTCGTCCTGCGCCGAGGGCGGCGGTCCGCCCGCATCGACCGCCACGCGCTCGTCGTCTCCGCCGTCCTCGTCGCGGTCCTCCTGGTCCTCGGCGTCGCCAGCCTCGCGGTCGGCACCTACCACCTGAGCATCGGCGAGGTGGTGAGCGCGCTGACCGGCGGGGGCAGCCGGCGCGCGCACACGCTCGTCGTCGAGTGGCGGTTGCCTCGGTTGCTGTTCGCGATCGGCTGCGGCATCGCGCTCGCCCTGGCGGGCGCGGTCTTCCAGTCGCTGACCCGCAACCCCCTCGGCAGCCCGGACGTCATCGGGCTCGACGCCGGCTCGTACACGGGCGCGCTCTGCGTGATGCTCGTCGTCGGCAGCACGTCGTACGCCACCATCGCGCTCGGCTCGATCGTCGGCGGGCTGGTCACCGCGGCCGCGGTCTACCTGCTGGCGTACCGACGAGGCGCGCAGGGCTTCCGGCTGATCATCGTCGGCATCGCCGTCGCGGCCATGCTCAGCTCGTTCAACTACTACCTGATGACGCGCGTGAGCACCGAGGCCGCCATGCTCGTGTCCGCCTGGGGCGCCGGTTCGCTGTCCGCGCTCGGCTGGTCCCAGCTCGTCCCGTTCGCGATCGTGCTGGTCGTCCTGCTGCCGCTGCTCGCCCTGGTGAGCCGTCCGCTGGGCCAGCTCGAGCTCGGCGACGACGCCGCCCGCGCCCACGGGATCCGGGCCGAGCGCGTGCGCCTGACGGCCGTGATCCTCGGCGTCGCGTTCGCCGCCCTGGTCACCGCGGCGGCCGGTCCCATCGCGTTCATCGCGCTCGTCGCGCCCCAGATCGCCCACCGCCTGGCCCGCACGCCAGGGCCGTCGCTCGTGGTCTCGGCACTCATGGGCGCCGTCCTGCTGACGACCGCCGACTTCATCGCGCAACGGGTCGGCGTCGCCACCGGCCTGGTCACCGTCACGCTCGGCGGCCTCTACCTCATCTGGCTTCTGATCCGGGAGTACCGACGCTCATGACCACCCTCGAGGCCCACGGCCTGACGCTCGCGTACGACAAGCGCGTCATCAGCTCCGACCTGACCGCCCACGTGCCCGCGGGGTCGTTCACCGCGATCATCGGCCCCAACGCCTGCGGCAAGTCGACCCTGCTGCGCGCGATGGCCCGCCTCCTCAAGCCCCGCGACGGCTCGGTGCTCCTGGACGGCCGCGACATCGCCGAGCGCAACCCCAAAGAGCTGGCCCGCGAGCTGGGGCTGCTCCCCCAGACGTCGCTGGCGCCCGACGGCATCCGCGTCGCCGACCTCGTCGCGCGCGGCCGCTTCCCGCACCAGCGCGTGTTCGACCGCTGGTCCCCCGAGGACGAGGCCGCGGTCCTGCGGGCCATGACCGCGACCGACATCCTCGACCTCTCGGGACGGCTGGTCGATGAGCTCTCCGGCGGTCAGCGGCAGCGCGTCTGGGTCGCCATGGCCCTCGCCCAGGAGACCGGCACGCTCCTTCTCGACGAGCCGACGACCTTCCTCGACATCGCGCACCAGATCGACGTGCTGGAGCTGTTCCGGCGCATCAACGAGGCTGATGGCCGCACCCTGGTCGCCGTCCTGCACGACCTCAACCAGGCCGCCCGCTACGCGACGCACATCATCGCGATGAAGGACGGCCGGGTCGTCGCCTCGGGCGCCCCGTCCGACGTGATCACGCCCGCGATCGTCGAGGACGTCTTCGACGTCCCGTGCCGGGTCATCGAGGACCCGGAGTCGCACACCCCGCTGGTGATCCCGCTGCTGCGGCGCAGCTAGCGGACCCGTCTAGGCGCTCATGCGAACGGCCTGCCCGCACCGCGCTCGAAGGCCACGCACCCGTCGTGCTCGAACGTCACCCTTCCGTCGAGCGGCGAGTTCGCGCCCGAGCACGCACCCCAGTCGTCGCCGAGCGGGCCGTCGAGCGGGAACCAGTACCGGCATCCGCCGCACTGCTCGGCGTACCAGCGCTCGAGGTATCCAGGGTCGGAGGTGTTGCGGTGGAGCGGCAGGGTGCTCACCCAGTGCGCGTGGGCGGCGTCGACCTCGGCGCGGGCGACTCTGTCGAGTGGATCGTCGGCCATCTGTGCCCCCTCTTGCCGACGCGGACCCTACGGGGCGCCGGCCTCCCGGCCCACGGGATTCACTCGCACGGCCGCGTGCTAGCGCAGGTTGTCGATCATTGCCTGGAGCGTGGCGACCGTCCGGTCGTACTCGCCCTCCGCGAGCCCGCGCACGGTCAGCTCCCTGATCGCGCCGACCGCGAGCGCGAGCTCGTCGACGAACGAGCGGCCGGCCTCGGTCAGGGCGTAGGCTCCCTCGACGTAGCCACGCGCGACGAGCGGATCGAGGTGCTCCTGCACGGTGTCGTCGCCGAGGAAGACCGCCACCCGCTCGCTCAGGACGTCCGCCGACGCCGGACCCTCGGTGAGGGTCCGCAGCAGCTGCCACTGCCGACGGGACACGTCCCGTTCGCCGAGCACCTGCTCGAACCGCTGGTCGATGAGGCCGTCGAGCGTCCGCAGCAGCAACCCGATCGGAGCCTGGGGCTTTGCCATGACCACGTTCTAGCACTGACGCCCGCGACGCAGCAGGGTTCCCGGAGCACGATGGCCTGCTCCGTGCGGAACTGGTCCGTACGCGACCGTCAGCTCGCGCCGACGGCGCCCGCTCGCGCCGACGGCGCCCTGTGCTGCTGGCGCCGTCGCGAACAGTGGGCGCCGTCGGCTGCACGACCGCGGCTCACGCGGCGAACAGCGGTGCGACCTCGTCGAAACCCGGCCGCGCCGCGAAGCTGCCGTTCGGCAGGCTCAGAAGCTGACGGTCGGCGCCTGGCGGACCTGCGGGTCCTCGACCTCGAAGTACTCGGCGCGCTCGAAGTGGAACATGTTGGCGACGATGTTCGACGGGAACGACTCGACCTTGGTGTTCAGCGAGCGCACGTTGGCGTTGTAGAACCGGCGGCCGGCGGCGATGCGGTCCTCGGTGTTGGTCAGCTCGGCCTGCAGCTGCTGGAAGTTCTCGCTCGCGCGCAGGACCGGGTAGGCCTCGGCGACCGCGAACAGGCGACCGAGCGCCTGGGTCAGCTGGTTCTCCTGCTGCGCCTGCTCGGCCGGGCCGGACCCGGGAGCGGCGGCGGCGGCGCGTGCGCGCGCGACCTCGTCGAAGACCCCACGCTCGTGGGCCGCATAGCCCTTCACGGACTCGACGAGGTTGGGGATCAGGTCGTGGCGACGGTTCAGCTCGACGTCGATCTGGCGCCACGCCTCCTGCACCAGGTTCCGCAGCCGGACCAGGCCGTTGTACATCCCGACGGCCCAGAGCAGCAGGATGACGACGATCACGACGATGATGATCAGGACGATGAGACCAGACACGTGTTTTCCTCCGTGGATGAGGTCGGTCAGGGCAGCGTATCGGTCAGACGGTCGAGGTCAGAGGGTCGAATCCGTGGTCGAGCCACACGTGCCGCGGGACGGAACGCACGACCGCGCTGAGCAGGGCAAGCCGGGACGCGAGCCGGTCGAGGTCGGTCGAGCCCGTGGCCCAGGTCAGGATCCATGTCCCCTCGATGCGCCAGCAGGACCCGCGGGCATCGGCGCGCAGCATCCGTTCCATCAAGCGCGGGTGCACGATCGCGTGGGCCACCTGGGGGTCCGACGAGGCCACGCGGAACGCCTTGTTGAAGTCCTCGGACTCGAACTGGATGTCCTGGGCGCCGACCATCTTGGCCAGCTTGGCGCCGAGCCCGTCGGGCGTGACCTCGACGGTCGGCAGGAAGGCCGGGAGCACCACGCCGACGACGTGCGCCGTGTGCGTCGAGGCCTCCTTGCCGCTGCCCGTGGTCCACCGGTAGGTGAACGACAGCGCCGAGTGACCGTCGTACCGGCCCGCCAGCACCTCGGTGGCCTTCTTGGAGTGGCCGACGCCGAACGGCTGGGCGCGGGAGAAGTCGACGAGGGAACGGTCGCTCGACGTGAACGTCCAGCCGTTGACCTGGGCCCATCTCTGCAGCCGTTCGCGTCGCTTGACCGACGCCCACCAGCCGACGGCGACGAACCCGATCAGGCCGACGGCGAAGAGGACGAACAGCACCCCGACGCCCATGCGTGCGTCCTTCCTCAGGCCAGGCCGAGGTCGGACAGGCTGAACAGGTAGTGGTACGGCACGCCGAGCGCCTCGATCTTGGCCTGCGCCCCGGTGGCCCGGTCGACGATCACCGCGACGCCCCGCACGTCCGCGCCGACCGCCCGCGCGGCCTCGACGGCCTGGATCGGCGACCCGCCCGTGGTCGAGGTGTCCTCGAGGACGACCACGCGCCGGCCCGCGATGTCGGGGCCCTCGATCTGCCGCTGCATGCCGTGCGCCTTGGCCTCCTTGCGCACGACGAACGCGTCGAGCTCCTGGCCGCGCGACGCAGCCGCGTGCAGCAGCGAGGTCGCGACGGGGTCGGCACCGAGCGTGAGCCCGCCGACGGCATCGATCTCGGCGGTGCCGAGGCCGACCTCCTCGAGCAGGTCGAGCATCAGGTGCCCGATCAGCGGCGCGGCCGCGTGGTGCAGCGTCACGCGGCGCAGGTCCACGTAGTAGTCGGCCTCGCGGCCCGACGAGAGCGTGACCTTCCCGTGCACGACGGCGAGGTCCTTGATCAGTTCGAGCAGCTGCTCGCGAGGCGTGGAGGTCACGGCGGTCAGGCTACCGGTGGACGCGCCGGCTCAGGCGCCCTCGATGGCCTTGCGGTAGCGCCCGAACCGGCGGATCGCGAACCGCGGGCTCATCCGGGCTGCCGCCGACGCCATGCGGTACCGGACGCTCGGCGTGGAGATCACGACCCCGCGGCGGACGTCGGAAAGCCCCTTGGCGACCACGTCCTCGGCGTTCAGCCACGCGATCTCCGGGTACGCGGACACGTCGATGGCGCCGCGCGCGTGGAACTCGGTGTGCACGAACCCGGGGCACAGGGCGGTCGCGGTGACGCCGGTGCCGTCGAGCTCGACGGCCAGCCCCTCGGTGAACGAGCGCACCCAGGCCTTGTGCGCGGAGTAGGTGCCGGACGCGAGCAGGGCGGCGACCGAGGCGATGTTGAGGATCGCCCCGCGCCCGCGCGCCACCATCGCCCCGGCGGCGGCGTGCGACAGCACGAGCACCGCGGAGACCATGACCGCGAGCGCCGCCTCCTCACGCGCGAGGTCACCGCCGACGAACCGCTGGTTCAGCCCGAGGCCCGCGTTGTTCACCAGCAGGCCGACGGGCTTCTCGTCGGAACGCAGCCGCTCGGCGACGCGCTCGACGTCCTCCCGGACCGAGAGGTCGGCGACGAGCACCTCGGCGCGGATGCCCGCGGCCGCCTCCAGCTGTCCGGCCAGGCGCTGCAGACGTTCCTCGTCGCGGGCCACCAGGACGACGTCGTGCTTGGCGGTGGCCAGCTGCCAGGCGAACTCGAGGCCGAGCCCCGCGGACGCGCCGGTGATCAGTGCGGTTCCCATGGGCACCACCCTACGGAGCGGTCCGGAGACCCGCGTTCTGTGGACGGCACGGGCCGGGTTGTCGGCGCGGGAACGTAGGGTGTGCGCGTGACGGAGGCGTGGGATGGCGGCGGGGAATGGCCGCTCGACGACGAACCACCGTTCGACCCGTTCTACGACGCCCCACCGCCGGACCTCGAGGAGCCGTACGTCCCCGGGCCCGAGCCGCGCGGGGCGGGCGGTTCGCCCTCTCCTCGTCGCGACCGTCCCGCGCCTCCCCCGCGCCCCGACATCCCGCGAGCCGTCGCGCAGGTGCTCTCGCCCGAGGAGGCCGTCGCCGCGGCTGCGACCGTGCTGCACGACGTCTGGGGGTACGACGACTTCCGCGGCGAGCAGGCGGACATCGTCGAGACCGTCATCCGGGGCGGCGACGCGCTCGTCCTGATGCCCACGGGCGGCGGCAAGTCGCTGTGCTACCAGGTGCCGTCGCTGGTCCGCGAGGGCACCGGCGTCGTCATCTCGCCGCTCATCGCCCTGATGCAGGACCAGGTGGACGCCCTGTCCGCGCTCGGGGTGCGCGCGGGCTTCCTCAACTCCACGCAGCAGTCGTTCGAGCGGCGGAAGGTCGAGGACGCTTACCTCGCCGGCGAGCTGGACCTGCTCTACCTCGCGCCCGAGCGGCTGCGCGTGCGCGAGACCGTCGAGCTGCTGGACCGCGGCACGGTCGCCCTGTTCGCCATCGACGAGGCGCACTGCGTGTCTCAGTGGGGCCACGACTTCCGGCCGGACTACCTGCAGCTGTCGATGCTGCACGAGCGCTGGCCCGAGGTCCCGCGGATCGCGCTGACTGCCACGGCGACCGACCAGACGCACGCCGAGATCGCGCAGCGGCTGCAGCTCGGGGACGCCCGGCACTTCGTCGCGAGCTTCGACCGGCCCAACATCCAGTACCGGATCGCGCCCAAGGACAAGCCGCGCGACCAGCTGCTCAACCTCCTGCGCACCCAGCACGAGGGCGATGCGGGCATCGTCTACTGTCTGTCGAGGAACTCGGTCGAGCAGACCGCCCAGTTCCTCGTCGAGCGAGGCGTGACCGCCCTGCCGTACCACGCGGGCCTCGACCGGCAGGTGCGCGCGCGCAACCAGTCGCGGTTCCTGCGCGAGGACGGCGTCGTGATGGTCGCGACGATCGCGTTCGGCATGGGGATCGACAAGCCGGACGTGCGGTTCGTCGCGCACCTCGACCTGCCCAAGTCCGTCGAGGGCTATTACCAGGAGACCGGCCGCGCCGGACGCGACGGGCTGCCGTCGACCGCCTGGCTCGCCTACGGGCTGGCGGACGTGGTCCAGCAGCGCCGGATGATCGACACCTCCGAGGGCGATGCCGCGCACAAGCGCCGGCTGACGGCACACCTGGACGCGATGCTCGCGCTGTGCGAGACCGTCGAGTGCCGTCGCGTGCAGCTGCTCAACTACTTCGGGCAGGCCTCCCAGCCGTGCGGCAACTGCGACACGTGCCTGACCCCGCCGGAGTCGTGGGACGGGACCGTCGCCGCGCAGAAGCTGCTGTCGACCGTGGTCCGCCTGGAGCAGCGCAACCAGCGGTACGGCGCAGGCCACTTGATCGACATCCTGCGCGGCAAGGTGACGCCGCGGATCACATCGCTCGGCCACGAGTCGCTGAGCACGTTCGGTCTGGGCGCGGACGTGTCGGAGGCCGAGTGGCGCGGCGTGGTCCGCCAGCTGCTCGCGCTCGAGCTGCTGGGCGTCGACTCCGACGGCTACGGCACCATCCGGCTCGCGCCCGAGAGCGCGTCCGTGCTGCGGGGCGAGCGCGAGGTGCGGCTGCGTCGCGAGACGGAGAAGATCGTGCGTTCACGCGGCACGCGCGGCAAGGCCGCGGCTACCGCAGACCTGTCCGACGAGGGTGTCGCCGTGTTCGAGGCCCTGCGGGCGTGGCGCGCGGTCGTCGCGAAGGAGCAGGGCGTGCCTGCCTACGTGGTGTTCCACGACGCGACGCTGCGCGAGGTGGTTTCCCAGCGACCGACGTCGTTGGAGGCACTGGGCACCATCAGCGGGATCGGCGCCGCCAAACTCGAGCGGCACGGACCGGGACTGCTCGCGGTGCTGGCCGAGGTGGCCGCACCCGCCTAGAACGTCAGCGCTGGTCCTCGTCGTCGTGCCGGACCCGCACAGGAACGCGCTGCGGCCTGGTGAGCACCGCGCCGGCTGCGACAAGAACGGCGCCGATCGCGCCGGAGACCACGAGGACATCGACTGGACTCATGCCTCGACCATAACCCCGCTCCCTGAGGGCCCGGCAAGCCGTTCGCTCAGGGCGTTCCGCGCTCGAACGACCGCCGCTGCAGCTCCTTGACCTCGTCCTCGAGGCTCGGTTCCGGCCCGTCGACGACGAGTCCCGGTGCGATGGCCTGGATCGGCAGCGCAGCGACGGGGCTCGGCTGGCCGCCCCACGACGCCCGCCACCCGCTGATCTGCTCGGACGACGCCGCGTACGCGATGCGCCCGAGGCCGACCCACGCGTGCGCGGCCGAGCACATCGGGCAGTGCTCGCCGGACGTGTAGACGGTCGCTGTCGCGCGCTCGTCGGGGGTCAGGTTGTCGGCGGCCCAGCGGGCGATCTCGAACTCCGGGTGGCGGGTCTGGTCGCCGTCCTTCGTGCGGTTGCGGTCCTCGAACCGGACGACCCCGTCCGCGTCGACGAGCACGCTGCCGAACGGCTCGTCCCCGTCGAGGAGCGCCTCCCGCGCGAGGACGACGGCGCGGGCGAGATGGGCACGATCGATGTCGTCGAGACTCATGGAGCCGTTCTACCGTGCCGGCGCCCACTGCGCGGAGCGCCGGGCACGGTGAATCGGTCCGCTACCGCTTTCCGGTGCCGTCGACGGCCAGCGGCTCGATCGCGGCGATCTCGTCGGCGGTCAGCGCCGGGGCCGACAGCGCGGCGACGTTGTCCTCGAGCTGCTTGGGCGACGAGGCGCCGATGAGCGCGGACGTGATGCGGTCGTCGCGCAGGACCCACGACAGCGCGAGCTGCGCCAGTGTCTGGCCGCGGCCGAGCGCGATCTCGTTCAGCGCGTTCGCGCGCGAGAGGTACGTCTCGGACAGCTGGGTCGGCTTGAGGAAGTGCCCGACGGCCGCGCGGGAGTCGGCCGGAACGTCACCGGAGAGGTAGCGGTCGGTGAGCATGCCCTGCGCGAGCGGAGAGAAGACGATCGTCCCGATGCCGAGGTCGCCGACGACGTCGAGAAGGTTCTCGGCCTGCCCGTCGGCGACCTGCTCGACGTGCCGGTTGAACATCGAGTACGACGGCTGGTGGATGAGCAGCGGCGTGCCGAGGTCCTTGAGGATCTGGTGCGCGGCCCGCGTGTCCGACGGCGAGTAGTTCGAGATGCCCGCGTACAGCGCCCGACCGCTGGTCACCGCTGTGTGCAGCGCGCCCATCGTCTCCTCGAGCGGCACCGAGGGGTCGGGCCGGTGGGAGTAGAAGATGTCGACGTAGTCCAGGCCGAGGCGCGCGAGCGACTGGTCCAGCGACGAGAGCAGGTACTTGCGCGAGCCGCCGTCGCCGTAGGGACCGGGCCACATGTCGTAGCCGGCCTTGGAGGAGATGACGAGCTCGTCGCGGTACGGGCGCAGGTCCTGCGCGAACAGCCGCCCGAAATTCTCCTCGGCGGAGCCGTACGGCGGGCCGTAGTTGTTGGCCAGGTCGAAGTGCGTGACGCCGAGGTCGAACGCACGACGCAGCACCGCCCGCTGCGTCTCGAGCGGGGTCGTGTCACCGAAGTTGTGCCACAGACCCAGCGACAGTCCCGGCAGCGACAGGCCGCTACGGCCGGTCCTGCGGTAGGTCATCGCGTCGTAGCGGGAATCGGCAGCCTGGTACATGGGGTCCTCTCGAATGGGCGAACGGAACACGCTAACCCGGCGGTGCGACAATTCGGCCCGTGCTGCACATCGTCTTCTTCGAGCCGCGGATCCCCGGCAACACCGGCGCCGCGATCCGCCTCTCGGCCGGGACCGGCGCCGCCCTCCACCTGGTCGAGCCGCTCGGCTTCGACCTCTCGGAGGCCAAGCTGAGACGCGCTGGCCTGGACTACCACGACCTCGCGCACGTCGTCGTCCATCCGTCCCTGGACGCGCTCTGGGGGGCATTGCCGACGAACGACGTCTACGCCTTCACCACGCAGGCCACCCGCTTCCACACCGACGTGCGGTACACGCCCGACGACGTCCTGCTGTTCGGCCCTGAGCCCACCGGGCTCCCCGACGAGGTCCTGTCCGACCCCCGCGTCACCGACCAGCTGCGCATCCCGATGGTGCCGGGCCGTCGGTCGATGAACCTCTCCAACGCCGCGTCGGTCGGGATCTACGAGGCGTGGCGTCAGCTCGGCTTCCCGGGCGGCGCCTGAAGCGCGGCGCGCGACTCCTTGGCGAGCCGCAGTCGGGCCTGAGCGGCGCGGAAGAGCTCGTCGGGGTGCGCCGACCCTGGTGCCGAGCAGACGACCGCTGCGTGCAGGGCCGGCCACCCTTCGGCGGTGATCCCCGCGGGCGGCTCGGAGGCCACGGCAAGCACGGTCCGACGAAGGTCGTCGGCGAGCCGGACGGCGTGCTCCTGCGACGCGGCCGCGGGCATGGTGGCGAGCACCGCGAACTCGTCGCCGGCCGTGCGGGCGACCTCGCACCCGGCAGGGACACCGCTGCGCAGCCGCGCCGCGAGCGCCGTCAGCACGACGTCCCCGAACTGCTGGCCGTGAGCCGCGTTCAGCCGGGCGAATCCCGCGACGTCGAGCAGCAGGACGACGACGCGGGACGACGAGCCCAGGGTCGACGCGCACCGAAGGCCCAGCGCGTGCACGAACATCGAGCGGTGCGGCAGACCGGTGAGCGCATCGTGCAGCGACCGGACCGCGAGGAGCGTCGACAGCGACCGCACGAGGTCTGCGGTCGACACGATCCGCCAGACGTCGTCGGCCACCAGGACGTCGTCGTAGCGACGGTCGTCGTAGCGCGCCATCGCGCGGACGGCGACCTCCGAGACGGGGGCGGCAGGCTCGACGACCATCGGAGCCCAGTCGGCGATCTCGGACGTCTCGCGACGCGCGTAGACCGCCCGCCCGAAGCCGAGCCGGCCCGTCATCGCGGCCGTGAACCGGGGTCGGGTGACCAGCCCGACCCGGTGAGGATCGGTGAGGTCCCGGACCGCCACGCTCGCCACGTGCGCGGACCGGAAGACGACCTCGAGCTGCGCGACCGGCAGCGTCGCGTCGACGACCTCGACGGGGTGCGCCAGGTCGGCGATCGTCGTGGCCGCGGCCGACCGGTAGTCGCCGACCGCAGCGGAGAGGCGTTGGGTCAGCACGGTCAGCTCGGAATCCACCAGAGGAGTATCGATGCAGGTCAGCGGGCAATTCGGGCATCGGCCGGAGCGTTCGCCCAGGATTTCACCGAGCATTCACGAACGGGTCCGGGCACTCAGCGTGCCGATCGCCCGGCCCGGTCGTCATCATGGAGCCGATTCGACGCGCGAGCGGTGCTACCCCGTCGGGTTGAGGCAGTATCGGAGGGTGTTCACCACACGCCCCGTGCTGTCGGGGACCCTGGGCATGGTCGCCTCGACGCACTGGCTGGCGTCGGGCGTCGGGATGCGGGTGCTCGAGGCTGGTGGCAACGCGTTCGATGCCGCCGCTGCGGCCGGGTTCACGCTGACCGTCGTCGAACCCCACATGAACGGCCTCGGGGGCGACGCCCCCCTGCTCGGCCACCGCGCGTCCGACGGGCACACGTTCGTGATCTGTGGGCAGGGCACGGCACCGGCCTTGGCGACGATCGAGGCGTACCACGACCTCGGGCTCGACCTCGTCCCCGGGACCGGTCACCTGGCCGCCGTCGTGCCCGGTGCGTTCGGCGCCTGGCTCGACCTCCTGGCCCGGTACGGCACGCTCCCGCTGGCCGACGTGCTCGCGCCCGCCATCGCCTACGCCCGGGACGGGTTCCCCCTGGTCCCCGACGCGACCGACACGATCAGCGCCGTCGCCGACCTGTTCACTGACCACTGGCCCTCGTCGGCCGAGGTCTACCTCCCGGTCCCGTCCCCCGGCACGCGGTTCAGCAACCCGGTCCTGGCGGACACGCTCTCCCGGCTGGCCTCGCAGTCGGGGACTCGCGAGCAGCAGATCGAGGCCGCCCGGCGCGCGTTCTACGAGGGTTTCGTCGCCGACGCCATCGACTCGTTCGTGTCGGGCACCCCGGTGCTGGACTCGTCGGGCCGCGAGCACACCGGGTTCCTGCGGGCCGACGACCTGGCGGCCTGGCGGGCCACGGAGGAACCCACGGCGAGCGTCCGGTTCGCCGGGCGGACCGTCCACAAGACCGCCGCCTGGGGCCAGGGGCCGGTGCTGCTGCAGCAGCTGGCCATCCTCGAGGCCCTCGGCATCACGCCCGACGTCGACCCCGTCGACCTCGTGCACACCGTCGTCGAGGTGGCCAAGCTCGCGTTCGCCGACCGCGAGGCCTGGTACGGCGACGCGCCCGACGTCCCGCTGGCCACGCTCCTGTCCTCGTCGTACGCCGCCGACCGCGCCCTGCTCGTCGGCGCCACGGCGGCCGAGGGTCTGCTGCCAGGCTCCCCCGAGGGCCGAACCCCGCACCTCGCCGCGAGCCTGTGGGGGTCGGCGCACGTCGTCGGCTCCGCCCCCGGGGTCGGAGAACCCGTGACCACCGCCCGCCCCCCGAGCGGCGACACCTGCCACATCGACGTCGTCGACCGCTGGGGCAACCGCGTCTCGGCCACCCCGTCCGGCGGCTGGCTCCAGTCGAGCCCGGTCGTTCCCGGCCTCGGGTTCTCGCTGCCCACGCGCGCGCAGATGTTCTGGCTCGAGCCCGGCCTGCCCGGTTCCCTTGCCCCTGGCCGTCGCCCCCGCACCACCCTGAGCCCCGGCATGCTTCTCGACGACGACGGCACGGGCATCGCGTTCGGCACCCCCGGCGGTGACCAGCAGGACCAGTGGACCGTCCCGTTCCTGCTTCGGCTGCTGCTCGGCGGCCTCGACCTGCAGGCCGCGATCGACGCGCCCACCTGGCACTCCACCCACATCCCGAGCTCGTTCTACCCGCGCACTCACACGCCCCGCGGAGTCGTCGCCGAGTCCCGCCTGGGCGCCCGCGTCCTGACCGCCCTGGCCGGCCGCGGCCATGCCGTCCACGACGCCGGCCCCTGGTCGCTCGGCCGCCTGAGCGCTGCGGGCATCCGCCCCGACGGCCTCCTGGTCGCCGCCGCCAACCCCCGAGGCATGCAGGGCTACGCCGCCGGCCGCTGAGGTTGCTGGTCTGTGCGCGCCGGAACGCCCGAGTGCGTCGAACGGTCCGCGCGGCGAGTGCTGCGCGCCCGACCGATGGAGTTCCCGAACGCCGACGTTGCCCCTGACCGCTCACGTTGGGGCTCGGACGCGTTCTCGTCTGCCAGATGTGCGGATCTAGCCGCTCTAGTGACGGATGTGCACGGATGTGGCAGCTCCGACGCCCCAGCAGTTCACTCCTGTCGCAAGCGCGGCTAGGTCGACGCATTCCGCGAGTCGAGACCAGACCGGAGGTCGGTCTGGTCCGCGCTAGCAGGCCAGGCGATCGAGATGCGGGATTGTGGAGAACGCCGGACGGACGGTGTCCGGTTTCGGTAGGTTCACCGCATGCTCAGGGGGAGTAGGACTCGTCGATCGCTCGCGTCAGTGGCGCTCGTGGGAGCGTTGATGCTCACCGCGGCCTGCACCAGCAACGCTGAGAAGGACCCGGATCCGACGACGGCGACGTCGCCAGCCCCCACCCCGGCGCCCACGCCAACCCCAACGCCCGATGCGGTCGACGTGACCGTGAAGCCAGAGCGCCCGTCGGCAATGGATGGGCCGCCGACTGCTGATGGCGCCGCGGTTGTCGCCGAGTACTTCCTCGGTCTCTATCCGTACGTCTATGCGACGGGTGACCTCGAAGCCTGGGACGCGGTCAGCGATGATGCGTGCGTCTTCTGCGGGAGCGTCAGCGATGGCGCTGCGACGATGCACGCTGCGGGCCACCGCCAAACGGGCGGCGTCGTCGCCATTCACGAGATGCACGGGACCGAGGTAAATCCACAGGCCTTCTACACAGTGGATGTTCGCGCCACTCAGGGTGAGTTGTTCGAGCACGACGACTCCGATGCGATCGTCGACACGGGACCCGCCCAAGACTTCACTCTGCTCATCGGGCTCGGCTGGGACGGAGCCGCCTGGTCTGTTCGAGAGGTCGACGTCCACCCGGCCGGCTCATGAAGCTGAGACGTGGGATCGTCGCAGTCACCTCATGCGCGCTCATTCTGGTTTCTGCCGGTGGTGCCCTTGCCGAGACGGAAGGGATCACGGGCCAGACGTCAGCAACCGCCGACAAGTCTGTGGTCAGGCTTTCGGCGTTCGAGGGCGAGCGGGCCTTGCGCGCGCAGAATGCCGGCGCTCGACCCGAAGAGCGACTGTTCGAGTATCGGCGCGGGCTTGCGTGTCAGCCGCCGGGGCCGGCGGGGTTGCAGGATCAGGCGGCGACGTTGACCGACACGGAGCTCAACGGACCCTGCGCCGGACCGACGGTGCCGTTGAACGACTGTGCGGGCGACCCGCCGGTCATGCCGCTGTGGCGGCACACGCGCACGGCGGTCACGGCGGAGTGGGAGCCCTACGTCTACGCGGCGCCCGGCGGGTGTCCCGGTGAGCTGCTCCCGCAGCTGAGTGCCGCGGACTTCCGGGTGCTGCCGATCGCGCCGTCGACGATCCAGGTGCAGCCCGACCGGGGGTGGGTGCTGGTCAACATGGACACGATCGTGCTCACCGACCCGGCCGAGCAGACGTTCCGCACGACGCTGCTCGGGTACGGCGTCGACGTCGTCGCGACCCCGACGCAGTTCACGTGGGATTTCGGCGACGGCGCCCAGCACCTCACGACGACGAGCCCCGGCCACGCCTACCCGAACCAGGACGTCGTCCACGCGTACCGGGAGCTCGGGACGGCCGCGGTCACGCTCACCACGACGTGGTCGGGGCGTTATCGCGTGGACGGTGACGACGACTGGCACGACGTCGTCGGGACGGCCCAGACGACGAGCACCGCGGCACCGTTCGAGATCGTGGAGCGGCGCTCGCACCTCGTCGCGAAGGACTGCAACGAGGACCCGCGGCAGGTCGGCTGCTGAAGAACGAGGCTCAGCGCAGGCGCGGGGTGGTGTCGCGGAGGATGACCTCGGTGAGGACTGTCCGGATCTCGGGCTCCTCGGCGGGCTCTGCGAGGGCGAGCTCGGTGGCCAATCGGCCGAGGTCCCGCAGAGGGATGCGTACGGTCGTCAGGGCCGGGGAGACGTCCCGCAGGGTCGGAAGGTCGGTGAAGCCGGCGAGGGCGACGTCCTGGGGGACGCGGATGCCGGCCTTCCGCATCACGGCCATGGCACCGAGCGCCAGCATGTCGGCGACGGCGAACACCAGCTCGGGCAGCGGCCCCCGCGCTATCAGGGTGTTCATCCCCTCTTCGCCGCCCTCGCGGGAGAACGGAGTGTGGACGATCGCGTCGTGGGGAATCTCGGTACCGCGCTCGCGCAGGGCGAAGGCGAATGCCTCGCGAAGGTCGCGCGACGGAAGGTGCTCCTCGGGGCCTGCGATGATCGCGAACCGGCGGTAGCCGAGGTCGTGCAGCGTCCGCGCGAGCTGCGTGGCGCCGTGTGCATTGTTCACGACGACGGTGTTCACGCCGAGGATGGGCTGCCCGATGAGCGCGGCGGTGCCGCCGGTCGCGCGGTAGTCGGCGAGCGCCAGGCGGAGCTGGTCGTTGATCTCGACGTCGGCGCTGCGACCGCCGGAGACGATGATCGCGCGGGTGCGCTGACGACGCATCAGGTGGATGAGGTCGATCTCGCGCGCGGCGTCGTTCCGGCTGCTCGCGAGGGTCATCTGCAAGCCGGCGGCGTCGGCGGCCTCGGCGACACCGGCGGCGATCGCGGAGAAGTACGGGTCGGCGATGTCATGGACCAGCAGGCCGAGCGAGGTCGTCCGGCCGCGTGCCATGGCCTGAGCGTTCGCGTCAGGCGTGTAGCGCAGTCGCAGGGCGGCGGCCAGGACACGGTCGCGCAGCTCGGCGCCGACGGTGCGGCTCGCGGAGCCATTGATCGCCCGCGACGCGGTGGCGAGCGAGACGCCAGCCTCGCGCGCCACGTCGCTCAGCGTCACAGTCATGATCGGAGGGTAGGGGGCAAACGCTTCCACGTCTGCCAGATCCGCAGATTCGTACCGATCAGTACGATGTTGTGTCACGAATTTCATCCGCGAAAGTGGACGCTCGTCCATCTGGTCGAGCGCGCCGCAGCGCGGGGGGCCTCAGCGAAGGGTGCGCTTCGCGGCCAGGACGCGCAGCACGGCCTCGTCGACGAGGCCGGCGAACGTCGGGTCCGACGAGGCCTTCTCCGTGAGCGCCTGGACCATCTCGGGCAGCACCGTCGGGTCCTTGGACGCGAGCACGATGTCGCACCCCGCGCTGATCGCGTCGACGGCCCGGTCGCCGGGGCTCCACGCTGCGACCTGCTCGGCCGCGGAGACGTCGTCGGTGATGACGACGCCGGCGAAGCCGAGGGTGTTGCGCAGGAGCTGGCCGACGACGACCGGCGAGAAGGCTGCCGGCGCGGAGGGGTCGATCTGCGTGTAGATCGCCGTCGAGACCATGATCATCGACGTCCCGCGCTGGATGGCGTGCGTGAACGAGTCGATCTGCACCGAGCCCGGCCCGGTGGTGGTGTCGGTGACGTTCGCGGTCGTGTCGGTGTTCCCGGTGACCTCGCCCAGACCGGGAAAGTGCTTCACGGCGGTCTCGACGCCGGACGCCTCCATCCCTGTCGCGAACGCGTCGGCGTGCGGGCCGACCGTCTCGAGCGTGTACCCGAACTCCCGGTCGTAGTGGCCGATCGGCGCGTTCTGGTCGGCCGTGGCCTCCGAGGGGATGTCGACGACGGGAGCCATGTTCAGGTTCACGCCCGCCGCAGCCAGCTCGGCGCCCCAGGTCGTCGCCGCAGCGTGCAGGTCGGCGGGCGACATCGCGCCCTGGTCGAGCGCCGAGGGCATCGTGCTGAACCCAGGCCCGGTGAGCGTCTGGACCTGCCCGCCCTCCTGGTCGACGCCGACGAAGAGCGGGGTGTCGTGCGACGTCGGCTGCTCGGTGAGCTGGTGCACGAGGTCGAGCACGGGCTGCGTGCCGGCCGACGAGCGGTTCTGCAGGAACACGTTGCCCACGTGCAGGTCCGTGACGGAGCTGATGCTGGCCGGCTGCGGGTCCGCGAGGTTCACGCCGACCATGACGAGCTGGCCGATCTTCTCCTCGAGCGTCCAGCCCGCGAGCGGGTCGGGCTCGGCGGTCGTCGTCGGATCCGGGTCTGCCGTCCCGGTGCACGCGGCCAGCGCGCAGACGAGGACAAGGACAACCGGGAGGGCACGACGACGCATAGGCGCATCCTGCCTTCTCCACCTTTGGTCCGAGGCGCGTGTCGGACTCGTCTGATTCGATGGAAGCCATGAGTGCGCTCACGATGACGTCCCTCAACAAGAGCTACGGCACCGTCCAGGCGCTGCGCGACCTCTCTCTGGAGGTCCGCGCAGGCGAGATCGTCGGCTTCGTCGGCTCCAACGGTGCCGGCAAGTCCACGGCCATGCGGATCACGCTCGGGGTGCTCGAGGCCGACTCGGGCGAGGTCCGCTGGGATGGCCGTCCCATCGACCTCGACGTCCGACGACGCATCGGCTACATGCCCGAGGAGCGCGGCCTGTACCCGCGCATGCGCGTCGGCGAGCAGCTGACCTACCTCGCGCGGCTGCACGGGCTCGACGCCTCGTCGGCAACCTCCGCCATGGAGCACTGGACCGAGGTGCTGGGGATCGCGGAGAGGCGTGGCGACGAGGTGCTCAAGCTGTCGCTGGGCAACCAGCAGCGAGTGCAGCTCGCTGCGGCGCTGGTCCACCACCCCGAGATCCTGGTGCTGGACGAGCCGTTCTCCGGTCTGGACCCCGTCGCGGTCGACGTGATGAGCGGCGTGCTGCGCGACCAGGCCGCGGCCGGCGTGCCGGTGCTGTTCTCGTCGCACCAGCTCGAGCTCGTCGAGGCGTTGTGCGACCGCGTCGGCATCATCAAGAGCGGGTCGCTCGTGGCGTTCGGGGACATCGAGGAGCTGCGCCGGACGGACACGCGGCGCTGGGTGGTCGACGGGCCGCCATCACCGACCTGGCTCCCCTCCGTGCCGGCGGCGTCGCTGGTCTCGTCGGAAGGCACGCGGACGGTCGTCGAGGTCCGGGACTCGTCTCTGAGCGCGGTCGACCAGGAGCTGCTGAGAGCAGCCCTCACCGTCGGGCCGGTGCGTGAGTTCGCGCGCCAGAGGCCGTCGCTGACCGAGCTCTACCGGCACGTGGTGAGCACCCCGGAGACGGCCCCCGCGACCGCGCAGGAGGTGAACGCATGAGCGCCACGTTCCATCCCGTGAGCTCCTGGGAGGCGGTCCGCATGATCGCGGGCCGCGAGATCACCACCCGGACGCGCTCCAAGGCCTTCATCTGGACGACGATCGCCCTCGTCGCCGGCGTCATCCTCGGCGGCGTCGTCATCCACCTCGCGACGTCGGGCGGTGACGACGGACAGACCGTGGGCCTGACCCCCGAGGCGGCTTCCGTCTCCGAGATCCTCGTGGGCACCGCACAGGTCTCCGGCGTCACGGTCACGACGCAGGACGTGCCGGACCAGGCAGCGGGCGAGCAGCTGCTCCGCGACGGGGACATCGACGCCCTCGTCACGTCCACCGACCCGTTCACGGTGATCGTCCACGAGACCGAGCCCGCGTCGCTCACACCGGTCTTCACGTCGGTCGCGCAGCAGGCCGCCCTGACCTCGGCGATCACCGACCTGGGTGGCAACCCGGCATCCGTGAGCTCCGAGATCGCCTCGGCGACCCCGACGGTCACCGCGCTGGAGCCGCCGCCCGAGCGCGATGCGGCGCAGATCACCGCCGGGTTCGTCTCCGGGATCCTGCTGTTCATCACGCTCATCTCCGCCGGTCAGCTCGTCGCGCAGGGCGTCGTCGAGGAGAAGTCGAGCCGCGTGGTCGAGCTGCTGCTGGCCACCGTCCGGCCCTGGCAGCTGATGGCCGGCAAGGTGCTCGGCATCGGCTTCATCGGGCTGGCCCAGATCGTGCTCGTCGTCGGCGCCGGTGCGGGGACGGCGGCCGCGCTGGGTCTCGTCGACGCCTCGAACCTCAACGTCGGCCTGACCGCCCTGTGGGTGGTGATCTGGTTCATCATCGGGTTCACCACGTACGCGCTGGCGCTGGGAGCCTTGGCGGCGCTGGTCTCGCGGCAGGAGGACGTCGCCTCGGTGACCGCGCCGGTGATGACGCTGATGATGGTCCCGTACATCATCGGCGTGAGCATCGCGCCGTGGGACCCGACCAACCCGCTCGTGGTCGCGCTGTCGTTCATCCCGTTCTGCGCGCCGCTGATCATGCCCATCCGGATCGCCCTGGGCGAGGTCGCACCGTGGGAGGTGGCCGTGTCGCTAGGCCTCTCGATCGCCGTGATCCCGGTGCTCATCTGGCTCGCCGGACGCGTCTACTCCAACGCCGTGCTGCGCAGCGGGGGCCGGATCAAGCTGAAGGACGCACTTTCGGCGGGGTGATTCCGCTGGTCAAAAGGGCTGTAACCGTTGCATCTGGACATCTGTCACAGAGAGACTGCCGGACATGTCGGCATCCTTGGGCGGAGTCCCCTTGCGCCCGCTTCCCGACGAGACCGTGCCGCTGCGCCCCGCGGACATCGACTCGGCCGCCCGAGTCCTTGCCGCGGCGCTCGCCGACGATCCCGGGTTCGTCCACCTCTTCCCCGTCCGCGCCCGCCGCCAGCAGGAGCTGCGCGCCCTGTACCGGATGACGTTGCACGACGCACTGGAGCACGGCCACGCCTTCGTCACCCGGCTCAACGGGGCTGTGACCGGCGCAATCGCTCTCTACCCACCCGGTACGTACCCCATGACGCCGCGCCGTTGGTGGGCCCAGGGGCTGCGGATCGCGCGCATCGCGATGCATACGCGGGAGCACTCGCTGGGTCTGATCAAGTTCGGCGACGTCACCGCATCGGGCGTCCAGACCGACTGCTGGTACGTCGAAGCGCTCGGCGTGCACCCCTCGCTGCAGCGCTCGGGGCGCGGAAAACGGCTCATGGCGGAGGTCTTCCGGCTCATCGACGCACCCGGTGAGCCCTCCTACCTGGAGACCACGAAGCCCGACAACGTGGCCTACTACGAGGCTCTCGGCTATGACTCCGTGCGCGATCCGGTGGTCCTGGGCGACGAGTCCGCGGGTCCATGGGTGTTCCCCATGCGGCGCGCAGCCGTGCCCACCTAGTTAAGGTTTGAACCATGGAGCTGGTGGACTACGTCTCGACCTTCATCTGCGTCGCGCCGGACTCGGCCGCGGTCGGCGGCACCGTCCCCGCCGCCGAGGGCACGGTGGCGTCGGCCATGTACGAGATGCTCTCGTCGGCCCCGCCCTACACCTACCGCAGCTCCGACGTGATCTTCACTGTCTGGGCGGACCGCAACGACGTGCCCGCCGAGACCCGCCCCGAGGTGTGGCCCACGTTCTTCCAGGGGCCGCACGCCTGCCTGCGGTCGTCGGACCTGGGCAAGAAGTTCGGGTGGGGCATCCACGCCGACGCCGACGGCCGGCTCGCCGTCTACGCGCTCGGCACGCCCGAGTACGCCGCCCTGGCCGCGGGGTTCTCCCGCGACGGGTCGCCGGTGAAGGTGACCCGGGCGTTCCGGTCCGGCCGCTGACCTCTCGTGAGCGAGCCCGACGACTTCGTCCCTCGGGGGCACCCGCTGTCGCGACGGATCGTCGCGGGCCTCGTGATCGTGGCGCTGGTGCTCTCGGCGATCGCCGTGGGTGTCGCGATCGCGCACGCGCAGTGGGGCCAGCCCGACCCGGTGGAGCAGCAGGACGTCGTCCCGGCGTGAGGCCTAGGAGGCCAGCTCGGCAGGCTCCGGCCGGCTGATCTCCTCCCACACCTCGTCGAGCGAGAGCCCGAGGACCTCGGCGATCGCAGCGATGGTCGGGAAGGCCGGGGTCGCGACGCGGCCCGTCTCGATCTTGCGGAGGGTCTCCGGGGAGATGCCCGCATCGAGCGCGGTGTCGAGCATCGAGCGGTCGCCCCGCGCGCGACGCAGCAGCGCACCGAGGCGTTGCCCGCGCTCGACCTCGTCGGGCGTGAGCGGCAGTCTGACCATGACTCCGATACTAATACCGGGATACTGTTACCGGGATAGTTATTGGAACGCCACGGAGAGAGCACCATGATCGAGATCCTCAACCCCGCCGAGATCGCTCGCGCCCGGGAGACCGGCGCCCTGGTCGCCGGCATCCTGCAGACGCTCAAGACCCGCAGCACCGTGAGCACCAACCTGCTCGACATCGACCGCTGGACGAAGGCCATGATCGACGAGGCCGGCGCCGTGTCCTGCTACGTCGACTACGCGCCCCCGTTCGGCCGCGGGCCGTTCAGCCACTACATCTGCACGTCCGTGAACGACGCCGTGCTGCACGGCCTCCCCCACGACTACGCGCTCGCCGACGGCGACCTGCTGTCCCTCGACCTCGCCGTCTCCCTGGGCGGGATCGTCACCGACTCGGCGATCAGCTTCGTCGTGGGCTCGTCGCGACCGACGGAGAGCCTCGCGCTGATCGACGCGACCGAGCGCGCGCTCGCCGCGGGGATCGCCGCCGCCGGCCCAGGCGTACGCATCGGCGACCTCTCGCACGCCATCGGCACGGTGCTGAGCGCCGCTGGGTACCCGATCAACACCCAGTTCGGCGGCCACGGGGTCGGATCGACGATGCACCAGGACCCCCACGTCACCAACACCGGCCGTCCCGGCCGCGGCTACACGCTCCGCCCAGGTCTGCTGCTCGCGCTCGAGCCGTGGGTCATGGTCGACACCGACGAGCTCGTCACCGACCCTGACGGCTGGACGCTGCGCAGCGCGACCGGCTGCCGGACCGCGCACAGCGAGCACACGATCGCCATCACCGACGACGGGGCGGAGATCCTCACGCGCGCGTGAGCGGGCAGGTTGCAGGGACGGTCGGCATCCGACGGCCGTGAGCGTGCGCTACCCCTGCGCCAGCTCCTCCGTCGCGACGACCCCCGCCTCGCGCGCACGGCTCAGGAAGTCGACCAGGACCTCCAGCTGGGACTCGTCGTACCCGTTCAGCAACGACTCCATCGAGCCGTTCATCCCGCTGTACAGCTCGTAGATCTCCGCGCCGCGCTCTCGAGCCGCACGCACGACGACGGCTCGCCGGTCTGCGGGGTCGCGCTCGCGCACGATCCAGCCGCCCTTCTCCAGGCGGTCGAGGATGCCGGTCATCGTGGCCGGGTGCAGGCCGGCGGAACGGGCGAGGGCCGAGGCACCCAGCGGTCCGTTCCGGCTGATGATGTCGAGGCAGTCGAGGTCGACGTCGCGCATCTCGAGGCGCTGGCCCACCTGGTGGTTGAGCAGGGCCAGCTGGATGCCCAGCTCACGCATGTTGTCGCGCACGGCCACGGTCAGCCGACGCTTGCGCCGTCGCTCGTCGGCAGATAGTTCGGTGCTCATATGTTACGGTCCTCGTATCTTCTCGTTCTCCAAGGAGAACCTACACCGGGACAGGAGCCGAGCCCATGAAGCTCACCATCGTCGCCGCGACCGGCGGCATCGGACGGCAGATCCTCGAGCAGGCCGTCACGGCGGGGCACGACGTGACCGCCGTCGTGCGCGACCCGTCACGGCTGCCGAGCACGACCGCACGCGTGATCACCGCAGACCTCAACGCGCCCGACCAGAGCACGCTGATCAGCGCCGTCGCCGGGGCGGACGCCGTCCTGTCCGGCCTGGGCGCCCGGACCAAGTCCGACCAGGGCGTCGCGACGCACGGCACGCGGGCGATCGTCGACGCGATGCACGCGGCCGGGACCAAGCGCCTCGTCGTCGTCAGCGCGGCGCCCATCGGGACCGTCGCCTCGCCGCAGATCCCGAACCCGCCGAAGTACGACGCCGGCGACGGCTTCTTCATGCGGCACCTGTTCGCCGGGTTCGCCAAGACCATGTTCAAGGACCACTACGACGACCTCGCCCACATGGAGGACGTCGTGCGCGGCAGCGGCCTGGACTGGACCATCGCCCGCCCGCCGAAGCTCACCGACAAGCCGCTGAGCGGGACCTACCGGACCGCGCTCGACAAGAACATCGTCGGCGGCTGGTCGATCGGCCGGGCCGACGTCGCCCACCTGATGCTCGCGCTCGTCGACGACGAAGCGACGATCCAGCACGTCGTCGGCGCCGCCCACTGAGCCCGCGCGTCCTGAGCGTGTGGGTCCCGGCGGCGACAATGGCGCCGTGACACTGCTGCTCCTGCTCGACGACTATGCGCGCACGGACGTCGTCGTCCTGCAGGAGCTCACGGACGAGGGCGTGCTGGTCGGGTCGGCGACGGTCCTCGTCGGCGACCTGCCCGAGACCGTCCGGGAGCGCGAGGCCGGGAAGCCGCGATGGGTGTGGGACGACACGTCCCGCCGCTACCCGCCGCTGCTCGAGGCCGGCGTGCACGTGGAGAGGGCCACGACCTGCGGCTCTGCCACGCGATCCTGCGCCGGAGCGTGTACTCGCAGGGCTCGACGCTGGCGCAGGGCCCGCGGACCGCGTGGGACGGACCCCGGCCCGGCGCACCCGAGCCGGTCGAGGTCAGCCTGTTCGACGAGGAGCGCCCGGAGACCCTGGACTCCGCCGACGAGCTCCGACGTCAGCTCGACGCGCTGAAGAACGCCGACGAGCCCGGCCGGCTCCGGCTCCTGCTGGCCGCCGAGTCGACGGGCGCGCTGATCGCCGCGGAGATGAACCACGTCGGTGTGCCGTGGAGCGTCGAGGCCCACGACCGGATCCTGACGGAGCTGCTCGGGCCGCGGCCCTCGTCGGGGAGGCCCGCCAAGCTCGAGGCGCTGGCCGACGAGGTCCGCGAGGCCCTCGCCCAGCCGGCGCTCAACCTCGACTCCCAGCAGGACCTGCTGCGGGGCCTGCGCGCGGCCGGCTACGACGTGCAGTCGACGAGCCGGTGGGAGATCAAGGAGATCGACCTGCCCGCCACCAAGCCGCTGCTCGCGTACAAGAAGCTGGCCCGTCTGCTCAGTGCCAACGGCTGGGCGTGGATGGACACGTGGATCCACGACGGCCGCTTCCGCCCCGACTACGTGCCCGGTGGCGTGGTGACCGGGCGGTGGGCGACGAGCGGCGGCGGCGCGCTGCAGCTGCCGGCCAGCATCCGGGGTTCGGTGCGTGCCGACGAGGGCTGGAAGCTGGTGGTCGCCGATGCGGCACAGCTGGAGCCGCGCGTGCTCGCAGCGATGTCCGGGGACGCGGCGATGGCGGCGGCGGGCCGGCACGCCGACCTCTACCAGGGCGTGGTCGACGCGGGGATCGTCGAGACCCGCGCCCAGGCCAAGGTGGCGATGCTCGGCGCGATCTACGGCGCGACCACAGGCCCGAGCGCGATGCTCATGCCCCGGCTGACGCAAGGGTTCCCGCGGGCGATCGCACTGGTCGAGGCCGCCGCGCGGGCCGGGGAGCGCGGCGACGTCGTCGCGACCTGGCTGGGCCGGACCTCGCCCGCACCCGACGCGGCATGGCAGGAGGCGCTCGCCGCGGCGTCGGCGGAGGGCGCGGGTGCCGATGACGTGCGCGCCGCGCGCAGACGCGGGCGGGACTGGGGGCGGTTCACGCGCAACTTCGTGGTCCAGGGCACGGCCGCCGAGTGGGCGCTGTGCTGGATGGCGTCGCTGCGGCGTCGGCTGAAGGAGAGCCAGGCACACCTGGTCTTCTTCCTGCACGACGAGGTCATCGTGCACGCGCCGCAGGACGAGGCGCCGAACGTCGCAGACGCCATCCGTGAGGCCGCGATCGAGGCCGGGCACCTGCTGTTCGGCAACACTCCGGTGGACTTCGCGCTCAACGTGGCCGTCGTGGACAGCTACGACCAGGCGAAGTAGGTCAGTGCAGGACGATCTTCAGCAGGATGACGACCATCCCGAATGCGACCGCGACCGCCGTCTCCCCGATGAGCGGCCATCGGCGCGCCCCCGCCCGCCAGGCCGCGAGCGCACCGGCCGCGCCGAGCATCGCGACCGTGAACCACAGGGCCAGCCACGCGGCGTCCGTCAGGTCCATGCCGAACAGCCGGCCGGCCGCGAAGACGATCAGCGCGGGCAGGCTGCCGATCAGGACGGCCGTGTTGTTGCGCAGCGCGTGAGCGAGCCGCCGCCCGGTCGAGTGCTCGTGGTCGTGGAACCGACCGCCGATCGCGTCGACGTACACGTGCGCGAGCCAGTAGGTGACGTTGACCAGCAGCGTCGCGAAGAGCACGGAGCGGCTGTCCTCCGCGTGCGCGCTGGAGACGGCCAGGATCGAGCCCGAGACGAGTGCGCCGTAGAGGAACTCGTCGATCTGACGTTCACGCACGATCCTCGTCGCGGCGCGATGGATGGGGTGGTGGTGGGTCGCCTCGTCCGTCACGTCGTCCAGTTTGGCCCACGTGGGCCGACGGCGGTGCGACGATCACCAGATGAAGCGGATCGGAGCTGCGGCACTCGCCCTCGCGGCGTTGCTCGCGGTGCTGCTCCGGGCCAGTCCGCGCCCCACCGCTCTCTTCTACCGGAGGCGCTTCGACCGCAACGGCCTGCGCCGCTCGCTCGTCGCCGCGGCCTACGTGCCCGAGGGAGTGACGACCGTCCGTGACGTCCCCTACCGCCCCGGCGACCGCGACGCCCTCCTCGACGTGCACCACCCGCCCGGCGCCCGCGGGGCCCGGACGACGATCGTGTGGGTGCACGGCGGCGCGTGGCTGTCCGGCGACAAGGACCACATCGCCAACTTCCTGCGCGTCCTCGCGGCCGGCGGGTACACCGTGGTGGGCGTCGGCTACTCGATCGCCCCCGAGGCCCGGTACCCCACGCCGGTCCGCCAGGTCCTCGACGCGCTCGGCTACCTGACCGCGAACGCGGAGGCGCTGGGCATCGACCCGGCCCGGCTGATCCTGGCCGGCGACTCGGCGGGCGCACAGATCGCCGCCCAGGTCACCGGCATGATCACCAACCCCGGGTACGCGGCGATGATGACGATGCGCCCGACCGTCGACCCCGCGCAGGTCGTCGGCACCGTCCTGTTCTGCGGCGCCTACGACCTCAACCTCATCCGCGCGCTGCGCGGCCGCACCCGGTGGTTCGTCGACTCGATCATGTGGGCGTTCACCGGGACCTCGCGCTACCTCGACGACCCCCGGTTCGCCGGCCTGTCGGTGGCCACCCACGTCACCGCCGACTTCCCGCCCACGTTCCTGGCCTGCGGCGCCGACGACCCGATGATGGCCCACCAGTACGTGATGTCCGACGCGCTCGAGACGGCCGGTGTCCGGCACGAGACCCACATCGCCGCGGATGCCGGTCACCAGTTCCAGCTCGACCTGTCCAGCCCCGCCGCCCACGACGCGATCACCGCGGTCCACGCGTTCGTCGCGACGCTCAAGCCATCCCGCACGACGTCCTGACGAAGTCGTGCAGCGCGCCGCGGAGCTCGTCCGACGACGCGACGTAGAACACCGGCTGCGGCACCCCGTCGACCGTCGAGTGGATGCCGAAGAACGTGCCGCGCTTGTCCTCGGCGACGGCGTGCGCGTCGCAGCGTGACGGCACCAGCTGCAGGGGGATCGTCGCCGGTTCACCGACGACTGGCCAGCTCGTCGCCCCGCCCACCGGCGCCAGCAGCACGGTCCCGTCGACCTGGGTGATCTGCACGACCGGGCCACCGTCTACGGGTTTGACCTGCAACGACACGGTCGCGGCGAGCCGTCCGTCCACCGGGGCGGTCGTGATCGCGTCGTCCAGCGACAGCGTCGCACCCTCGGCGACGGCAGCCGCCGCGCAGTCCTCGCCGTGGATGCGGGCGAGGTGGCCCTGCGGGTCGTCCGGGGTCACGACGAGGGTCGAGCGCCGGTCCTCGTCGTCGACCAGGTCCAGCTCGACGCTCGCCGGGCCGGACGACGCGCTCGTGCACACGGGGTCGCCGAGCTGGACGGACACGTCGCGGTCGACGCCCGCGCGCACCGGTCGCTCACGGTCGCTCGTCGCGACGCCCTCGTCGTCGGGCGTGACCAGCCGCGCCAGGGCCACGGTCACGTCCCCGGGGCCGGCGTTGGTGACGCGGATCTGCACCACCCGCAGCGCCCAGTCGCTGCGCGCCTGCCGCATCTCGACGGAGAGCCCGGCGAGCACGTCCGTCGGGATCGGCGTGGGCGTCGGCTCCGGCGACCCACCGGCGGAGCATGCGGCCAGCGCGAGCACGCCGAGCACGCCCACGGCGAGCGCGCGACGTCCCATCCCCTGATGGTGCCTGCTCAACCGCCCCGGACGTAGTGAGTTTGGCGACGGGCACTCCCCCTGCGAGTGCCCGCCCCGAGCGGCACCGTCAGGCGGAGTCGCGGATGTGGAGCGTCGGTTCGAAGATCACCGACGTCACACGACGGTCCGGCTCGGCGATGGTGTCGAGCAGGATCTTGGCCATCTCGATCGCCATCTCCTCGATGGGCTGACGGACCGAGGTCAGGGACGGCCGGGTCAGGGCGCCGACGGAGCTGTCGTCGAACCCGATCACCCGCACGTCGTCGGGCACGCGACGGCCGGCCGCGTTGAGGGCCTCGATGGCACCGAGCGCCATGAGGTCGTTGGCGGCGAACAGCCCGTCCAGGTCGTCGTGCCGCGAGAGCAGGGCGGTCATCGCCTTCACGCCGCTGTCGAACGTGAAGTTGCCGAACTCGGCAGGGACGAACGCCTGGCCGTGGCGCGCCATCGCGTCCTGGAACCCGGAGAGCCGGTCGGCGGCGGACCCCACGTCGAGCGGGCCGGAGATCGCGGCGACGTGCCGGCAGCCTCGCGCCACCAGGTGCTCGGCGGCGAGGCGGGCTCCGTCGCGGTTGGCCACGTCGACGAAGCTCAGGGGGATCGGGTGCGACGGGCGCGCGAACATGACGGCGGGCAGGCCCGCGTCGACGAGCAGGCCCGGCATCGGGTCGTCGGCACGCGTGGAGACGACCAGCGCACCGTCGGCGTTGCCGTTGCGCAGCGAGCTGAGCACCCGCGCGCGGTCGTTCTCGGTCTCCGCGAGCATGAGGATCGGGTCGACGTCGTGCGGGCGCAGGGCGCGCAGCATGCCGCCGACGATGCGACCGAAGAACGGGTCGGCGAAGTCGATCGTCGACAGTGCACCCTCGACGCCCTGGTCCTCGACGCCGGAGACCACGACGATAACGGCGCCCGTGCGGCGCGTGACCAAGGACCGGGCTGCGAGGTTGGGCACGTAGCCGGTGGTCGCGATGGCGGCCTTGACCACGCTCTGGATCTCCGGCGCGACGGCGCGCTTGCCGTTGACGACGCGGGAGACGGTCGCCCGGGAGACGCCGGCGACGCGCGCGACGTCCTCGAGCGTCGGTGCGCCGCGACCGAGCCCGGACACGACCGGCAGACCGCTCGGCGGCGTCGCCTCGAGCGTCGAGACAGGACCCCCAGCTTCCGGCGTGCCCCTCCTGTCGTCTTCCATGCGCTGAAATGTACCAGCGCGGGAGAGCGCTCTACCCCGTGCGGAGCATCGTCAAGGGGCTTTGGACCCGCGTTCGGCCACGATTTCGTGCTCAACCGGCCGATCCGAGGCCAAACGGTCACCCGTCCGATGCAGTTCCTGGCTATGCGAGCGGGTGAAAACGGGTATAGCGTCCCTCCCGGAGCCAATCGAGACGTTCCTCCCACCCGCATCGCAGCGTCAAACGCCTCGACGCAGGCTCCGGTGATAGAGCGCTCTCCCACCAGAGACGCGACAGATGTACCGGCACCAGCTCAACGAAGAACTGCAACGCCCGGCGCACGGATCGACAACGAGGTCGACTGCGGAGCTCGACACCGACGTCTTTGCCACGGGCCAAGCCTTGAGGAGAGAACCTGTGTCAACGACCACCCACCCCTCACACGGGACGCGCAACGACGCGCGCCCGTCCCAACCCCCGACGCGCGGCAGTCGCGTGCTGGGCGTGCTGATCGCCGGTGCGCTCGTCGCCACGGCTATCAGCATCCCCGCGATGGCCGCGCAGGCCGCCGACCCGGTCCTGCTCTCGCAGGGCAAGACGGTCACGGCGTCGTCGGTCGAGAACGCCGACTACTACCCCGCCAAGTACGCGGTAGACGGCAGCACCACGAGCCGCTGGTCGAGCCTCGCGTCTGACGCGCAGTGGCTCCGCATCGACCTCGGCTCGACGTCCACGATCAGCAAGGTCGTCCTGAACTGGGAAGGCGCCTACGGCTCCGGCTACCAGATCCAGACCTCGCCCAGCGGCACCGGTGACTGGACGACGATCTACAGCACCACGACCGGCAAGGGTGGCATCGAGACGCTGACGGTCAACGGCACCGGCCGCTTCGTCCAGCTGCTCGGCACCAAGCGCGGCACCGGCTACGG
This sequence comes from Cellulomonas sp. P2_B4, assembly GCF_056404795.1. Taxonomy (NCBI): domain Bacteria; kingdom Bacillati; phylum Actinomycetota; class Actinomycetes; order Micrococcales; family Cellulomonadaceae; genus Cellulomonas; species Cellulomonas sp. P2_B4. The sequence goes on along the minus strand of NZ_JBFUDI010000004.1, from coordinate 102,101 downwards.
CTACTCGCTGTACGAGCTCCAGGTCTTCGGCACCGCGGGCGGCACGACGAACCCGCCGACCGGCGGAACCTGCAACAACGACAACGTCGCGCAGGGCAAGACGGCCACCGCCTCCTCGGTCGAGGGTGGCAACACCGCGGCCTCGGCGGTCGACGGCAACCTGGGCACCCGCTTCGCCAGCAGCTTCACGGACAACCAGACGTGGCAGGTCGACCTGGGCTCCAGCCAGAACCTCTGCAACGTGACCATCAACTGGGAGTCCGCGTACGGCAAGGTGTTCGACGTCCTCGGCTCGGACACCGGCACCGGCACGTACAACACCCTCGCCTCGGTCACCAACGGCGCCGGCGGCAACCAGTCGATCGCCGTCTCGGGCAAGGCCCGCTACCTCAAGCTCGACCTCAAGACGCGCGGGACCGGCTACGGCTTCTCGTTCTGGGAGGTCAAGGTCGCGACGACCGGCACCACGCCCACCGACCCGCCCACCACCGACCCGCCCACGCAGGAGCCCTCCGGCCCCGCTGACGGCAAGGTCCGCATCGCGGGCTCGCAGGGCAGCTGGGCACTTCTGGTCAACGGCAAGAACTGGGTGGTCAAGGGCGTGACGTGGGGCCCGGCTCCGGCCGACTTCCCGCAGCACGTGGCCAACCTCAAGGCGCTCGGCGTCAACACGATCCGCACCTGGGGCACCGACGCGGGCTCGAAGGTCCTGTTCGACGCGGCCGCCGCGAACGGCATCCGCACGGTCGCCGGCTTCTGGCTGGCTCCCGGCGGCGGCCCCGGCTCGGGCGGCTGCCCGAACTACGTCACCGACGCGACCTACAAGGCCAGCTCGATGAACGACATCGTCACCTGGGTCACGGCCTACAAGGACAACCCCGGTGTGCTCATGTGGGACGTCGGCAACGAGTCCCTGCTCGGGCTCGGCAACTGCTACTCGGGCCAGGAGCTCGAGAGCCAGCGCGACGCCTACGCCACGTTCGTCAACGACGCCGCCAAGCGGATCCACCAGATCGACCCGACGCACCCCGTCACGTCGACCGACGCCTGGACCGGCGCCTGGCCGTACTACAAGAAGAACTCGCCCGACCTGGACCTCTACGGCCTGAACAGCTACAACGCGGTGTGCGACGCCAAGGCGACGTGGATCGCGGGCGGCTACACCAAGCCGTACTTCATCACCGAGTCCGGCCCGGCCGGCGAGTGGGAGGTCCCGAACGACATCAACGGTGTTCCCGACCAGGGCACCGACGCGCAGAACGCCGCGGGCTACACCAACTCGTGGAACTGCATCCAGGCCCACAAGGGCGTGGCGCTCGGCGCGACGATGTTCCACTACGGCAACGAGGGCGACTTCGGCGGCATCTGGTTCAACCTGAAGCCGGGCAACAACCGTCGCCTGTCCTTCTACGCACTGGCGAAGGCCTACGGCGGCCCCGCCGGCCAGGCGGGCACCAACACCCCGCCGACGTTCAGCTCGTTCACGGTCAACAACCAGACCGGCGTCGTGGCCGGCTCCACCTTCACGGTCAACGCCCCGGCGTCCGACCCGAACGGTGACGCCATCACCTACAACGTGCTGATGAACAGCAACTACATCAACAAGTCGGGTGGCCTCGCCGCGGTGCCGTTCACGCGCAACGGCAGCACCTTCTCGGTCACGGCTCCCCAGACGCTCGGTGTCTGGAAGGTCTACGTGTTCGCCGAGGACGGCAAGGGCAACGTCGGTGTCGAGACCAAGTCGGTCCGGGTCGTCCCGCCGGCCGTCGCGGGCACCAACATCGCCAAGGGCCACACGGCGACGGCGTCGTCGTTCGACCAGTACAACGGCAACTGGACCCCGGGCCAGGCCGTCGACGGCGACTACGCCACCCGCTGGTCGAGCGCCTGGACCGACACCGAGTGGATCCAGGTCGACCTGGGCTCCCAGAAGGCGTTCAAGACGGTCCAGCTGGTCTGGGAGGCGGCCTTCGCCAAGGGGTACAAGATCCAGACGTCCAACGACGGCACCACCTGGACCACCCTGACCGAGGTCACGACCGGTGACGGGAACGTCGACACGCTGAACGTCAACGGCAACGCCCGCTACGTCCGCGTCCAGGGCGTGACACGTGGCACCGCGTACGGCTACTCGCTGTACGAGCTCGGGATCTACGCGTAACGGCGGATCTCGCAGACGTGCCGGGGGCGGGCTGCAACCCGTCCCCGGCACCACCCCCCGGCCCAAGACCCCTGTTCCGAGCCGACCAACCGAGGAGTCACAGCATCGTGGCACCTCGCTCCCGGCATCGACGCACCGATCCGCGAACCTTCACCCGTTCCGGTTCAGGTCTGACGCCAGCCTCGCGCGGCCCGTACGCCGCACCAGCGCAGAAGAAGGAGCACCACGCATGACTACCCACCAGCTCACCCGGCCCAGCGGCCGCGCCCGCGCCTGGGTCGCCGCCGCTCTCGCGACGGCCCTCGTCGGCGCCGGCGCCGTCGCCGTCGCGACGAGCGCCTCCGCGGCACCCGTCAACCTCTCCCAGGGCAAGATCGTCTCCGCGTCCTCGGTCGAGGGTGCCGACGTCAACGCCTCCAAGGCCGTCGACGGCAACACCAGCACCCGCTGGTCCAGCCAGTTCTCGGACAGCCAGTGGATCCAGGTCGACCTCGGCGCCTCCGCCACGCTCTCGAGCGTCGTGCTGCGCTGGGAGGCCGCCTACGGCAAGAGCTTCCAGGTCCAGACGTCGACGAACGGCACCTCGTGGACCAACGCCGCGACGATCACCAACGGCACCGGCGGCAACCAGACGATCAACGTCTCCGGCACCGCCCGGTTCGTGAAGCTCAACCTCACCGCACGCGCGACCGGCTACGGCTACTCGCTCTGGGAGTTCCAGGTGTTCGGCGAGGGCGGCAGCACGACGCCGACGTACAGCCCCAAGCCGCTCCCGCCGGCCCCTCCGGGCGCCGACACGACGGTCACGCACCACGAGTTCCAGGCGAACTGCACCCCGACGCACACCCTGCCGGACGACCCGATCGTCTTCCCCGGCCAGGCGGGCGCCTCGCACAGCCACACGTTCATGGGCAACCGCTCGACGAACGCGAACACCACGGCCGCCTCGCTCGTCGCGGCCGGCACCTCCACCAGCTGCACGGTCCCGCAGGACAAGTCGGCGTACTGGTTCCCGACGCTGCTCCGCAACGGCACGCAGGTCGTCTCGCCCTCGGCGCAGACCATCTACTACAAGGCCGGGATCCTCGACTACAAGAAGGTCCAGCCGTTCCCGAACGGTCTGCGGTTCGTCGTCGGCAACATGATGGCCACGCAGTCCGAGTTCCAGAACGCCCCGGGCAAGGTCGAGGGCTTCGAGTGCGGCAACCTCTCGTTCCAGTGGGACATCCCCGCCAACTGCGCACCGGGCTCGGAGCTCAACGTCCGCTACCAGGCCCCGAGCTGCTGGAACGGCGTCGACCTCGACTCGGCCAACCACAAGAGCCACATGGCGTACCCCGTCAACGGTGAGTGCCCGGCCGGCTACCCGGTCCCGGTCCCGATGATCGAGTTCAAGCTGTCCTGGCCCGTCTCCGGTGACCTGACCAACGTCCAGTTCTCCAGCGGTCGTGGGTACTCGTTCCACTACGACTTCTTCAACGGGTGGGACTCGGCCGTCCAGACCGCACTGGTCCAGCACTGCATCGACGGCGGGCTGCAGTGCAACCCGCGCGGATTCGACCAGTACAAGACCTGGGCCGGTGGCGTCCTCGACGCCAGCTACAACCTGATCCCGTAGCTCCACCCCCACAACGGCCCCCCGCGCGCGCTGACCGCGACTCTGCGCGCGCGGGGGGCTCCCCTTTCTGCACCCATTTCRCCCCCTCGAAAGGCATCTGATGCGCACACGTACGACGGCACCACCGCGGGCCACCCGCGGCCGGGTGCTCCTCGCCGCGGGCCTCGCGGCGACGCTGGCCGCGACCATCGTCGGAGCCGGCGCCGTCATGGCCTCGGCCGCCGACGCGGTGATCCTGTCCCAGGGCAAGGCCATCACGTCCTCCTCGGTGGAGAACGCGGACTACACGCCCGCCAAGAGCGCCAACGACGGCAGCCTCGCGACGCGCTGGTCGAGCCTGCCCTCCGACGCCCAGTGGCTCCAGGTCGACCTCGGCGCCGACGCGGCCCTCGACCACGTGGTCCTCAGCTGGGAGTCCGCCTACGGCAAGGCGTTCACCATCCAGACGTCGACCAACGGGACGAGCTGGGCCGACGCCGCCTCGGTGACCAACGGCACCGGCGGCAACCAGAGCATCAACGTGTCCGGCACCGCGCGGTACGTGAAGCTCAACCTCACCGCCCGCGGCACCGGCTACGGCTACTCGCTGTGGGAGTTCCAGGTGTTCGGCAACGGCACGTCGACGACGACGCCGCCCCCGACGACCACACCGCCGTCCAGCGGCTGCGGCACCACCAACGCGGCGCTGAACAAGCCCGCCACCGCCTCATCGGTCCAGACCGGCAGCGGCCTCGTCGCCGGCAACGCGTTCGACGGCAGCTCCAGCACTCGCTGGGGCAGCGCCCAGACCGACAACGAGTGGCTCCAGGTGGACCTCGGCTCGTCGCAGAGCGTGTGCAAGGTCGAGCTGGACTGGGAGGGTGCCTACGGCAAGAACTTCACCGTCCAGGCCTCCGCCAACGGCACCTCCGGCTTCACCACGATCGGCACCGTGACCAACGGCACCGGTGGCAAGCAGTCGGTCGCGACGTCCGGCAGCGGCCGCTACATCCGCATCGCCGGGACCGCTCGGGGCACCGGCTACGGCTACTCGCTCTGGGAGGTGCGCGTGTTCACCGGTTCCGGACCGACGCCCACCCCGACCCCCACGCCGACGCCGACCCCGACCGGTCCGACGGTCCCGCACGCCGACGCCACCAACCCGGACTTCGGCCCGAACACCTACGTGTTCACGCCGACCACCCCGGCCGCGACCGTGCAGAACAAGGTCAACGAGGTCTTCGCGCGGCAGGAGTCGAACCAGTTCGGCACCGAGCGCGACCAGTTCCTCTTCGAGCCCGGCAGCTACGACCTGCAGGCCAACATCGGCTTCTACACGTCCATCAACGGCGTCGGGCGCAACCCCGACGACGTGCAGATCAACGGTGGCGTGTGGGTCGACGCGCAGTGGTTCGGTGGCAACGCGACGCAGAACTTCTGGCGCTCCGCCGAGAACTTCGCCGTGACCCCGAGCACCGGCCAGGCGCGCTGGGCCGTCGCGCAGGCCGCGCCGTTCCGTCGCATCCACGTCAAGGGCAACATCTCGCTCGACTCCTCGGCCTACGGCTGGGCGTCCGGCGGGTACATCGCCGACTCCAAGATCGACGGTGAGGTCACGTCCTACACGCAGCAGCAGTGGTACACCCGCGACTCGACCGTCGGGAAGTGGACCGGCTCGCTGTGGAACCAGGTGTTCTCCGGCACCAAGAACGCACCGGCCACCACCTTCCCCGCCCCGGCGGTCACCACGGTGAGCACGACCGGCGCCATCCGCGAGAAGCCGTACCTCTACAAGGAGAACGGCACGTGGGCGGTGTTCGTCCCGAGCCTGCGCAACGGCACCACCGGCACCACCTGGGAGAACGGCTCGACGCCCGGCACGTCGCTCGGCCTGGACACGTTCTACCTGGCCAAGCCCGGCGTCTCCGCCGCGACGATCAACCTGGCGCTCGCCCAGGGCCTGAACGTCATGTTCACCCCGGGCGTCTACCACGTCGACCAGACCATCAACGTCACGCGGCCCAACACCGTCGTGATGGGTCTCGGGATGGCGACGATCATCCCGGACAACGGCGTCAACGGTCTGCAGACCGCCGACGTGGACGGCATCAAGATCGCCGGCCTGCTGTTCGACCAGGGCACGACGAAGTCCGACACGATCGTCACGATCGGGTCGTCCGTGACCCACGCGGACCACTCGGCCAACCCGACGTCGCTCCAGGACGTGTTCATCCGCGTCGGTGGCGTCGTCGCCGGTAAGACCGTGAACGCCATCGTCGTGAACACGGACGACACGATCATCGACCACATCTGGTCCTGGCGTGCCGACCACGGAGCCGGCGCCGGCTGGACCGACAACGTCGCCGACTACGGCCTGATCGTGAACGGCAACGACGTCAACGCCTACGGCCTCTTCGTCGAGCACTATCAGAAGTACAACGTGCTCTGGAACGGCGAGCGTGGTCGCACGATCTTCTTCCAGAACGAGCTGCCGTACGACCCGCCGAGCACGGCGGCGTGGACGCACGACGGCATCCGCGGGTACGCCGCCTACAAGGTGGCGTCGAACGTGACCACGCACGAGGCCTGGGGTCTGGGCTCCTACTGCGTCTTCACGACGGACCCGACCATCGTCGTCGACAACGGCTTCGAGGTCCCGGTCACGCCGGGCGTCAGGCTGCACTCCCTGTCGACGGTCTCACTCGGTGGCAAGGGCACGTACGCCCACGTCATCAACGGCACGGGACCGCAGGCGTCGGGCACGGAGACGAAGCCCGCGACCGTGACCAGCTACGGGGGCTGACGGTTCCCTGACGGCGACGACGGCTCCGATCCTTCAGGGGGATCGGAGCCGTCGTCGTCTGTATCTGGACGCGCGTCCCGCGCTCCTGTCTGAGACGCTCACTTCAGACGAGAGGCCCTCCATGCTCCTGGCGCAGCGCACCGTGGCGTTCGACCCGGCAACACACGGGTTCGCCTTCCCCAACGCGTTCGTCAATGTCGTCCTGACGCTGCCGAACGGCGCGCGGATCACGACGGCGGGCCGGTGCGGCGGCATGGCGTACGCGGCGCTCGACTACTTCCTGCCGGGGCAGCCGGTGCCCACCTGGCGCTCCTCGCTGTACGCCCCCAGCAAGGTCCCGCCCGACAGCCACTGGCTCGCGCAGCACTTCACCGCGCGCCTGCGCGACTCGTTCCTCACCGGGTCCGCCGCCAAGTTCGTCACCTGGTCCCTGCACTCCGACGACCCCACGTGGGTGTTCAAGGGCGTCGCGCGGTGGACCAAGGAGGAGGAGCTGCCCCGAGTCATGGCCTCGATCGACCGTGGCCGGCCGGTGGTCCTCGGGCTCGTCGTCGCCCGCAGCCTCGGCGCGATCGGCGACAACCACCAGGTCGTCGCGTACGGCTACGAGCGGTCCGACGACGGGCGGGTCGTCGTGACCGTCTACGACAACAACACGCCGGGCCGCCCCGTCACGCTCACGTCGCTCGCCGACCAGCACGACTGGACCGCGTCCAACGGGCACGTCTGGCGCGGGTTCTTCGTGCAGGACTACACGCCCCGACCCCCGCGCGTGCTCACCCGCGACGCCCCTGCGGTGAACGCCCCCGTCACCACCGGCGACACCGTCAAGCTCTCCCACGTATGGACGGGCCTGACCCTGCACTCGCACGACCTGCCGTACACCCACCACGGCACGGACGGGCTCCAGCAGGTCACGTGCTTCGAGGGTTCCGACGAGAACGACCGCTGGCTCCTCGTCGGCACCGCTGCCGGCGTGCCCCTGGCCGACGGATCCGTCGTCCGCCTGCGCCACCACCGGACCGGGCGCTGGCTGCACAGCCGGTCCGGCGTGCCGTCGCCGATCTCGCACCAGCAGCAGGTCAGCGCGGTCGACGACGGGTCGCTCGACACCTGGCGCGTCGAGCTCGAGCACCCCGGCCCGTGGCTCGCCGGCTCACGCGTGAGGCTCGTCCACGTCCCCACCGGCACGTTCCTGCACTCGCACAAGGGCTCCGACCCCACGTTCACGGCCGGTCAGCAGGAGGTCACCACCGTCACCGGCCGCGACCCGGACGGCTGGTGGACCGTCCTCGAGCTCAGCTGACGGTGCCGGTGAACGGGGGGACGTCGCGCGGACCGAAGGTCGCGTTCCAGACGGGAGCAACGGTGACCGCGTCGCCGTCGACCGTCACGGTCGCGGTCAGCGCGAACGGCGACTCGACGAACCGCAACGTCAGCACGTAGGTGTCCTGAGCGGTCCACGTGCCGCTGACCAGCACGTCCTCGGGGTTGCGACGACGCAGCGAGCCTCGCACGATCGTCGGCGAGCCGTGCCCGACGCCCGCCGTCACGACCGCCGGCAGCCCCCGGCCGACGGCACCCTCGATCCGCTGCCCGCCGAGCTCGACCGTCACCCGGTCCTCGTCCTCCCCCACCTCGAGCACGGCCGTGGCCAGCCCGGCGGGGTTCGCGTCGAAGGTGATGGTCCGACCGCTGATCCGGTCTCCGGTCGCGGACCGCGGCTCGCCGGCCGGCGGGTCGAGGCGCATCGCGGCGATCGCGTCGTCGAGCTCGCGGTGGTCCGTCGGTGCGAGCGGTTCGTCGCTCAGCCCCGGGAGCAGCGTGTCCCACAGGACCTGCAGGTACTCGTGCATCTCCTGGCGGCCCGAGGTCGTCGCGACGACCACGTCCTGGTCGGGCAGACCGACCATGTACTGACCGAACGCCCCGTCACCGCGCCAGGCGTTCGCCGGCCGGCAGCGCCAGAACTGGTACCCGTAGCCCTGCGCCCAGTCGTTGTCCGGGTCGTCGCCGTTCGGCACGTGCAGCCGGGTCGCCTCGGCCGCCCAGCCGTCGGGCAGCACCTGCCGGCCCTCCCAGACGCCGTCCTGCAGGTAGAGGAGCCCGAGCGCCGCGATGTCCTCGGTCGTCGCCGACAGGCCGTAGCCGCCCGTGTCGACGCCCGTCGGCGACTGCTCCCACGTGACGCCCTCGATGCCGAGCGGCTCGAACAGCCGGGGCTGCAGGTAGTCGAGCAGCCGCTGGCCCGTCGCCTGCTGCACCAGCGCCGACAGCAGATACGTCGCCGCCGTGTTGTAGACGAAGCGCGTCCCCGGCTCGTGCTCGACGGGCAGCCGCAGGAACTCCTGGACCCAGTCGCCCTCGGTCGGGAAGACCACCGGTGACGGGTCCTCGGCGTGACCTGTCGTCATCGTCAGCAGGTGCCGAACCCGCATCCGCTGCAGGTGCTCGTCGGGATGCTCGGGGGCACGGTCGCCGAAGACGTCGAGCACCAGGTCGTCGACGTCGAACAGCCCCTCGTCGACCGCGAACCCGACCGCCGTCGACGTCACGCTCTTGCTCAGCGAGAACACCTCGTGCAGCCGGTCCGGGGCGTACGGCGCGGCCCACCCCTCCGCCACCACGAACCCGTGCCGCAGCACCATGATCGAGTGGAGCTCGGGCAGCGCCGTGAGGGCCCGGACCACTCCCGCGAGCGCCCCCGGATCCACCCCCTGCTCCTCGGGCGAGCTACGTGGCAGACGTCGGCGTCCAGGCATACCGCCACACTGCCACGCACCCGTCACCGGGTCGAATCGATCCGACCCGGCCAGGGATGCGCGGCCGCGGGACGGTCTCGTCCGGGTACGACGACGCCCCGCTCCCTCTGGGGGAACGGGGCGCCACCGAGCGATGCGTCAGAGGGCGGGCAGCGTGCCCGTGCCTCCGTCGCCGATGGCCGAGATGGGCGGGGCCGCGGGCAGGTCGGTGCCCGAACCTGGGGTGCCCACCGACGCGCCGACCTTGACCGGCTCGTCCACGTGCGCGCCGCGCGGGACGCCGCGGAAGCTGAACTCCCCCAGCAGACCCTCACCCTCGGCGTCCACGATGATCAGCTGACCGGCCTTGAGCTCACCGAACAGGATCTTCTCGGACAGGGCGTCCTCGATCTCCCGCTGGATCGCGCGGCGCAGCGGCCGCGCACCCAGGACCGGGTCGTAGCCCTTCTCCGAGAGCAGCTGCTTGGCCGCGGGCGTGATCTCGATGTCCATGTCCTTGTCGCGCAGACGCTTGGCCAGCTTGGCGACCATGAGGTCGACGATCGCGAAGATCTCCGGCTGGGAGAGCTGCGGGAACACGACCACGTCGTCGACGCGGTTGAGGAACTCGGGACGGAAGTGCTGCTTGAGCTCGTCGTTGACCTTCGACTTCATGCGCTCGTACGACGTCGACAGGTCCCCGCCGGCCTGGAAGCCGGTCATGAGGCCCTTGGCGATGTCCCGGGTGCCGAGGTTGGTGGTCATGATGATCACGGTGTTCTTGAAGTCGACCACGCGGCCCTGCGAGTCGGTCAGGCGACCGTCCTCGAGAATCTGCAGGAGCGAGTTGAAGATGTCCGCGTGGGCCTTCTCGACCTCGTCGAAGAGGACCACGGAGAACGGCTTGCGCCGCACCTTCTCGGTGAGCTGACCGCCCTCGTCGTACCCGACGTAGCCGGGGGGCGAGCCGAAAAGCCGCGAGACCGTGTGCTTCTCCGAGAACTCGGACATGTCGAGCTGGATGAGCGCGTCCTCGTCGCCGAAGAGGAACTCCGCGAGCGCCTTGGCGAGCTCCGTCTTACCGACACCGGTCGGACCGGCGAAGATGAACGAACCACCGGGACGCTTCGGGTCCTTGAGACCCGCACGCGTACGACGGATGGCCTGCGAGAGCGCCTTGATGGCGGCGTCCTGGCCGACGACCCGCTTGTGCAGGTTCTCCTCCATGTGGAGCAGACGGCTGGACTCCTCCTCGGTGAGCTTGAACACCGGGATGCCCGTGGCGTTCGCCAGCACCTCGGCGATGAGCTCCTCGTCCACCTCCGCGACCGCGTCGAGGTCGCCGGACTTCCAGGCCTTCTCCTTCTCCACGCGCTTGAGACCGAGCTGCTTCTCGGCGTCGCGGAGACGGGCTGCCTTCTCGAAGTCCTGCTCGTCGATCGCCGACTCCTTGTCGCGGCGCGTCTCGGCGATCTGCTCGTCGAGCTCGCGCAGCTCCGGGGGAGCCGTCATGCGACGGATGCGCAGGCGGGCGCCGGCCTCGTCGACCAGGTCGATCGCCTTGTCCGGCAGGTAGCGGTCGTTGACGTACCGGTCCGCCAGCGTGGCGGCGGCGACCAGGGCGGCGTCCGTGATGGACACGCGGTGGTGCGCCTCGTACCGGTCGCGCAGACCCTTGAGGATCTCGATGGCGTGCGCCAGGTTCGGCTCGGCCACCTGGATCGGCTGGAAGCGACGCTCCAGGGCCGGGTCCTTCTCGACGTACTTGCGGTACTCGTCGAGCGTCGTGGCACCGATGGTCTGCAGCTCGCCACGCGCCAGCATGGGCTTGAGGATGCTGGCCGCGTCGATCGCGCCCTCGGCGGCACCCGCACCGACGAGCGTGTGGATCTCGTCGATGAACAGGATGATGTCGCCGCGGGTGCGGATCTCCTTGAGGACCTTCTTCAGGCGCTCCTCGAAGTCACCGCGGTAGCGGGAGCCGGCCACGAGCGCGCCGAGGTCCAGCGTGTAGAGCTGCTTGTCCTTGAGCGTCTCGGGCACGTCGCCGCGCACGATGTCCTGCGCGAGACCCTCGACGACGGCCGTCTTGCCGACGCCGGGCTCCCCGATGAGGACCGGGTTGTTCTTGGTGCGGCGGGACAGCACCTGCATGACCCGCTCGATCTCCTTCTCGCGCCCGATGACCGGGTCGAGCTTGCCGTCGCGCGCAGCCTGCGTGAGGTTGCGACCGAACTGGTCGAGGACGGCCGAGCCCGAGGGCTGACCCTCCTGCGGACCGCCGGCGGCGACGGGTTCCTTGCCCTGGTACCCCGAGACGAGCTGGATGACCTGCTGGCGCACGCGGTTCAGGTCCGCGCCGAGCTTGTTGAGGACCTGGGCGGCGACGCCCTCACCCTCGCGGATGAGCCCGAGCAGGATGTGCTCGGTGCCGATGTAGTTGTGGCCCAGCTGCAGCGCCTCGCGCAGCGACAGCTCGAGCACCTTCTTGGCGCGCGGGGTGAAGGGGATGTGGCCCGACGGAGCCTGCTGGCCCTCGCCGATGATCTCCTGCACCTGCGCACGCACGGCCTCCAGCGAGATGCCGAGCGACTCCAGCGCCTTGGCGGCGACACCCTCACCCTCGTGGATCAGTCCCAGGAGGATGTGTTCCGTGCCGATGTAGTTGTGGTTGAGCATCCGTGCCTCTTCTTGGGCAAGGACGACCACGCGACGGGCTCGGTCCGTGAATCTCTCGAACATGTGCACTCCTCACGAGCTGCGTGCCCACCGATCCCCGGGCTGGCGCACCGGGGGCCTACGAGCGGCGTTGTTCGATGCTAACGGCGAGGTGGTGCCCTGACTGCCCGTGTTCGCCAGGGGCGTGACGGAGTACTCCCTCCGGGGCCCGACCCGGTCGGTATCACGCCGGTATCGCGGGGCTCGTCGCCGTCGAGCGACCGGTCTAGCGTCGATGAGCGCCGGAGAAACGTCCCGGGTGCACGGGGTGGACGACGCACCGTGCGGCCCGAACCCGAACGACTCGCAGCTGCTCCTGAGGGGAGGGGTCCCCATGGGTCCCCGTCGACGTCTTGTCCTGCTGTCCGCCGCGCTGTTGCTGGTTCTCACGCCATCCGCGGCGAGCGCACACCGACCGCCACCCGCGCCGGACGTGACGTTGCTGGCCAGCGGCCTGTCCGGGGGGTTCGGCAGCACTGTCGGCCCCGACGGTGCGCTGTACGTGACCGAGCCGTCCGTCGGCGAGATCTCCCGGATCGACCCCCGCACGGCTCGGATCGTCGACGAGTGCCGCCCGGCGGTCGATGAGGACGGGGCGGCCTGCTGTCCGGGTTCGAGATCCGGCCCGGCGGACGTCTTCCCGTCGTGGGAAATACGTCGGAAACACCCCTTGAGGCACTGTGGCCATAGCCTGATGGGATCCGGTAGACACACCAGGAGGACGCATGCCTGATCTTGTCGTGCGCGCGCAGCGTGCCTGGGTGGACGGAGTCTTCCGGCCTGCCCAGGTGCAGGTCAGCGGGGGTGTGATCACGGCGGTCCTGCCGTTCGACGCACCCTGCGACGACCCGGTCACGCTCCCCGACGACCAGGTCCTCCTGCCGGGTCTGGTCGACTCGCACGTGCACGTCAACGAGCCGGGGCGCACCGCGTGGGAGGGGTTCGCGTCGGCCACCCGCGCGGCCGCCGCGGGCGGCGTCACGACGATCGTCGACATGCCGCTCAACTCGATCCCGCCCACGACCACGGTCGAGGCGCTGGAGGCCAAGAAGGACGCGACCGACGGCAAGCTGACCGGCGACGTGGCGTTCTGGGGCGGGGCGGTCCCGGGCAACCTCGGCTCGTTGCAGGCCCTGCACGACGCGGGCGTCCGCGGGTTCAAGGCGTTCCTGGCGCCCTCGGGGGTGGACGAGTTCGCGTACCTGCCGGCCGACCTCCTGGAGCCCGCCCTCGCCGAGATCGCGTCGATCGGCAGCGTCCTGATCGTGCACGCGGAGGACCCGACGCACCTGCACGAGGCGCACGGTCGCTCGTACGACGACTTCGTCGCCTCCCGGCCGCCGGTGTCCGAGCGCGAGGCGATCGCACACGTCATCGAGGCGATGCGCCGGACCGGTGCCCGCGCGCACATCCTGCACGTCTCGGCGGCCGACTCCCTCGACCTCGTCCGCGCCGCCAGGGCCGAGGGGCTGCCGCTCACCGTCGAGACCTGCCCGCACTACCTGACCCTGCGCGCCGAGGACGTCCCCGTCGGCGGCACCCAGTTCAAGTGCTGCCCGCCCATCCGCGACGGCGCCAACCAGGACCTGCTGTGGCAGGCGGTGCTGGACGGAACGTTCGACGCGATCGTCTCGGACCACTCCCCGGCCACGGTCGACGTGAAGAGCGTGGGCGACGGCGACTTCGGCCTGTCCTGGGGCGGCATCGCCGGTCTGCAGCTGGGGTTCACGGTGGTGTGGACGGAGGCGCGCCGGCGCGGGCTGCCGCTCGACGCGATCCTTCCGCTCTTCACGACCGGCCCGGCACGCGTGGCGGGACTGGATGCCGGCTCGATCCAGGACGGTGCCCCGGCGCACCTGGTCGCGTTCGCATCCGACGACGAGTGGCTGGTCGACGTGCACGCCCTCGAGCACAAGAACCCGGTGTCGCCCTACGACGGCGCGACCGTCGCGGGCGTCGCGCGGACCGTCTGGCTGCACGGCGAACCGATCGTGCGCGACGGTGCCGTCGCCCGCCCGGGAGCGGGCCGGACGCTCCTGCCGGAGGCCGCCCGTGCCTGAGCGCTCAGGCTTCCCGGTGCCGGTGCCCCAGACCCGCGGTGACCAGCGCGAGCACCCCCGCCACCAGCATCCCCACGCCGACCCCGCGCTCGCCGCCCGCCTTGAGCAGCAGCGCCCCGACGGCAGCGCCGACCAGGATCAGGCCGACCGCGAGGGAGCGACGCGCCCAGCCGTCGCCCGTCCCGCCCGCCAGGCGGGAGTCTGCGGCGAGGCCGGTCAGCGTGCTCGTGACGACCACGGTGGTCACGTCCTTCACGGCCAGCCGGCGCGCGGTCGCGGCCTGCAGGCCCATCGCCACGGCGAGCAGACCGGTCACGACCAGGGCCCAGACCTGCCCCTGCTCCGGCGGTGCGATCACGGCCGCGACACCCAGCCCGACGGCGAGCACACCGGTCGCGATGAACGTCAGGCTCGTGCGGTGCGACCAGCCCGCGGGCGAGGTCCGCAGCACCCGGCCGCCGAGCGCGGCACCCGCGAGGAACGCACCGAGCGCGATGAGCGGGCCGAGCACCGGCAGGTCGTCGCCGCCCACGAGCGCCATGCCGAGGATGACCACGTTGCCGGTCATGTTCGCCGTGAACACGCGGTCCAGGCCCAGGTAGCCGACCGCGTCGACGATGCCCGTCGTGAACGTCAGTGCCAGCATCAGCACCAGGTGTCGGCGCCCGTCGTCCCATGTCTTCACGGCGTCATGGTGGGGGGCGGGGCCCGATGAGTGCAACGTTGCAGCCCGGCGAGGGCCTGGTGACGTCGGCCACCTACCTGCCGTCGACACCGTCGACGGTGCTCTGGGGCCGGCTCCCCTGCGGCGCCGACGAGCCCGTCCTGCGCATCGCCGACGGCGACACGGTGACCATCGACACCGTGTCGCACGAGGGCCTGCTCGCGGACCAGGGCAGCGACCCGCTGGCGTACTTCACGGGCCACGGGATCGCGCCCGAGGACGTCCTGGCGGACGCGATCGAGATCGGTGCCGCCCTGGAGCGGGGACCGGACGACGGCCCGCACATCGTCACCGGCCCGATCTTCGTCGAGGGTGCGATGCCCGGCGACCTGCTCGCGATCACCGTCCTGGAGACCACGCCCCGCGTCCCGTACGGCGTCATCTCGAACCGGCACGGGCGTGGCGCGCTGGCCGGCGAGCTGCCGCGCGGCGCCGGCGAGGTCAGCGTCTTCACGCCGGTCGTCGAGGGTCACGGGCGGCTCCCGGTCGTCGAGGGCGGCGCGCGCGACATCGCGTTCCCGCTCGCGCCGTTCCTGGGGATCATGGGCGTCGCGGCGGCCGGCTCTGCCAGGCCGCACTCGGTCCCGCCCGGTGCTTACGGCGGCAACATCGACATCAACCTGCTGCAGGTCGGCGCCACCCTCTACCTCCCCGTGCAGGTGCCCGGCGCCCTCGCCTACGTCGGCGACCCGCACTTCGCGCAGGGCGACGGGGAGGTCGCCCTGACGGCCCTGGAGGCGTCGCTGCGGGCCACGCTGCGGTTCGACGTGGTGCCCGCGGACGTCGCGACGACGCAGTTCGGCGTTCTCGACGGACCGCTCGTCCGGACGGACGAGTACCTCGTGCCGACGGGCCTCGACAAAGACCTCGGCGAGGCCATGCGCCGCTGCGTCCGCGCCGCGATCGCGCTGTTGCAGGCACGCTGGGGCATGGACGAGCACCTGGCCTACGCGTACCTGTCCGCCGCGACGGACTTCGACATCTCCCAGGTGGTCGACCTGGTGTGCGGCGTGCACGCCCGGATCCGCGTGGCCGACTTCGACGAGGTGACCCTGTGAGGGACGTTCCGGCCGACCTCTGGACGGCGTTCGAGGCCTACGAGACCGCCATCGGGACGGACGACGTCGCCGTCCTCGACGACTCGTTCGCCCCGGGGCCGCAGACGATGCGCGGCGACGCCGCCGGGCTGCTCGTGGGCCACGACGCCATCCGCGCGTTCCGCAGCGGCCGCGGCGGCGTCGCTCCGCGAAGCCTGGATCGCGTCGAGACCCGGCAGCTCGCCGACGACTGCTGGCTGATCGTCGCGACGAGCCGCTACGTCGGCGGCGGCACCGGGCTGCAGACGCAGGTGTGGCAGCGGGCCGACGGACGGTGGCGGATCATCGCCGCACACGTCACCGGGCGGACCGCGAGCTTCGACAAGTCCGTCTGGCGCACGGTCGGCGACCCGCTCTACCAGGGCGCGTTCGAGGGTCCGCTGCTGGGGCTGCGGGTCGCGGTCAAGGACCTGTTCGCGATCAAGGGCTACCGGATCGGGGCGGGCAACCCGACCTGGCTGCACGACGCGGAGCGCGAGCGTCAGCACGCACCGGTCGTCCTCGACCTCCTGCGCGGCGGCGCCTCCATCCGCGGCCTGGCCCGCACCGACGAGCTCGCCTACTCGATCGCCGGCACCAACGCGCACTACGGCACCCCGGTCAACGGGGCGGTGCCGGGCGCGCTGCCGGGCGGGTCGTCGAGCGGGCCGGCGACCGCGGTCGCCACCGGGCAGGCGGACGTCGGGCTGGCCAGCGACACCGCCGGCTCGATCCGCGTCCCGGCCAGCTACCAGGGCCTGTGGGGGCTGCGCACGACGCACGGGCTGGTGCCCCGGCAGGGGATGGTCTCGCTCGCGCCGAGCTTCGACACGGTCGGCTGGCTGACCCGCGACGGCGCGACGCTCGAGACGGTCGCGTCGTGGTGCCTGGAGTCGGCGGTCGACGAGCCAGCGGACGAGGGTGCGCACGAGGAGCCGACGCTGCCCGACCTGCTGCGCATCCCGCGCGAGGCTCTCAAGGCCGCCGAACCGGCGACGCGTGCGGCGTTCGAGGCCTGGTGCGACGGCCGGGACACCGAGCTCGTGGACGTCGGCTCCCTCGACGACTGGTACGAGACGTTCCGCGTGGTCCAGGCGGCCGAGGCCTGGCGCACGCACGGCCAGTGGGTCACCGACCACCCCGACGCGACCGGTCCGGACGTCCGCGCACGGTTCGCGATCGCGTCGGCCGTCACGCCCGGGCAGGAGGCTGACGGGCGCGAGCAGCTCGCCGTGTACGCGAAGCTCGTGCGGTCCCTCGTCGCCGATTCCGTCCTCGTCCTGCCCACCACTCCCGGCCCCGCACCCGCGCGCAACGCCCCGCTCGAGGACGTCCGCGCCGCGACCCTGCGGATGACCGCGCTGGCCGGCATCGGCGGGCTGCCCGCGCTGAGCGTCCCGGCGCTGCGGGTCGACAGCCCCCTCGGCGTCGCACCGGTCGGTGTGTGCCTCGTCGGCCCTCGCGGGAGCGACCTGTCCCTGGTGCGCCACGCGCGCCGCCTCACGTCTGGAGAACTCGCATGACACGCCCGGTCAACCCGCCTCCCCGACTGCTCATGGGCCCGGGGCCGGTCAACGCCGACCCGCGTGTGCTGCGGGCGATGTCCACGCCGCTCGTCGGCCAGTACGACCCGGTCATGACGGGGTACATGAACGAGACGCAGGCGCTGTACCGACAGATCTTCTCGACGACGAACGAGGCGACGATGCTGGTCGACGGCACGTCGCGGGCAGGGATCGAGGCGGCGATCGTGTCGCTCGTGCGCCCGGGCCAGCGCGTCCTGGTGCCGGTGTTCGGCCGGTTCGGGCACCTGCTCGCCGAGATCGCGCTGCGCGCGCAGGCCGAGGTGCACACCATCGAGGTCGAGTGGGGCCAGGTGTTCACGCCGTCGGCGATCGAGGACGCCATCACGAAGGTGAAGCCCCATCTGCTCGCGATCGTGCAGGGCGACACGTCCACGACCATGAACCAGCCGCTCGACGAGCTGGGCGCGATCTGCGCGAAGCACGGCGTGCTGTTCTACACGGACGCGACGGCCTCGCTGGGCGGCAACGCCTTCGAGATGGACGCGTGGGGCCTGGACGCGGCGACGGCCGGGCTGCAGAAGTGCCTGAGCGGTCCGTCGGGCAGCGCGCCGATCAGCCTGTCCGACCGAGCCGTGGCCGAGATCCGGAGCCGCACCCGGATCGAGGCGGGGATCCGCGACGAGTCCGACGAGGACACCGGCGAACCCGTGCACTCCAACTACTTCGACCTCGGCATGATCCTCGACTACTGGGGTCCGCGGCGGCTCAACCACCACACCGAGGCGACGACCATGCTCTACGGCGCCCACGAGTGCGCGCGCGTGATCCTCGAGGAGGGTCGCCAGGCGGTGATCGCCCGGCACGAGCGAGCCGGCCGCGCGATGCTGGCGGGCGTGCAGGGGATGGGTCTGTCGGTCTTCGGGTCGCTCGAGCACAAGATGAACAACGTCGTGGCCGTGTACATCCCGGACGTCGTCGAGGGCGACGCCGTGCGCGCCGACATGCTCGATGACTTCTCCATCGAGATCGGCACGTCGTTCGGGCCGCTGCACGGGCGCGTCTGGCGGATCGGGACCATGGGCACCAACGCGCGCCTGGACACGGTGCTCACCACCCTCGCCGCGCTCGAGCAGGTGCTGCGGCGCCACGGTGCGTCCGTGCCCGCCGGCGGCGGCGTGGACGCGGCGTACGAGGCGTGGGGCTGATGTTCGAGGGGGCTGTGTTCGGGGACGCTGCGCGACGGATCATGGCGCGGTGCGACGAGCTCGCCCGCTACTCCTCGATGGAGGGCGGGATCGAGCGCGTCTACCTCTCGCCCGAGCACGCGCGCGTCAACCGCCTCGCGTCCCGCTGGATGCGTGAGGTCGGGCTGGACACGTGGCAGGACGAGGCCGGCAACCTCAACGGGCATCTGGACGGGAAGGACCCCGAGGCGCCGTCGTTGCTGCTGGGCTCGCACCTCGACAGCGTCCGCGACGCCGGCCGGTACGACGGGATCCTCGGCGTGCTCATGGCGATCGAGGTGGTGCGCCTCCTGAAGCCGCGCGCGTCGTCGCTCAGGTTCGGCCTCGACGTCGTCGCGTTCTGGGACGAGGAGGGCGCACGCTTCGGCACCGCGCTGCTCGGCAGCTCCGCGATGGCCGGGCAGTGGAACCCCGCCTGGTGGGACCTCACCGACGAGCACGGGACGTCGCTCAAGACCGCGTTCCGGGAGTTCGGGCTGGACCCCGGGCGGATCGACGCCGCAGCGCGCAAGCCGTCGACCCTGGCCGGCTACCTCGAGGCCCACATCGAGCAGGGCCCCGACCTCGACCGGTCGAACCGGCCGCTCGGCGTCGTGACGTCGATCGCCAGCGCGCGCCGGTTCTCCGTGCAGATCCTCGGCGAGGCCCGGCACGCGGGCGGCACCCGCTACGAGGACCGGCACGACG
The DNA here is from genome assembly GCF_056404795.1 of Cellulomonas sp. P2_B4. Classification (NCBI taxonomy): domain Bacteria; kingdom Bacillati; phylum Actinomycetota; class Actinomycetes; order Micrococcales; family Cellulomonadaceae; genus Cellulomonas; species Cellulomonas sp. P2_B4. The sequence continues at coordinate 82,764 of NZ_JBFUDI010000004.1, read as the reverse complement.
CTCTGCTCGGCGCCTCGGAGGCCACGCTGGCCGTCGAGCGGATCTGCCGGGCGGAGCACCACATCGTCGGCACGGTCGGGCGGCTGGAGACCTTCCCCGGCGCGGTCAACGTGGTGCCGGGCGAGGCACGGCTGACCGTCGACCTGCGCGGTGAGCATGACGACGACCGGGACCGGGTGTGGGCGGACATCTCCCGGGAGATCGACCGGATCGCGGGCAGGCGCGGGCTCACGTGGACCTCGAAGCAGATCCACGAGGCCCCCGCGGTCTGGTGCGACGGGCTCCTGCAGGACGTCGTGCGCGCGGGTATCGAGGACCTCGGCAGCGGCGAGGCACCGACCATGTTCAGCCGCGCCGGCCACGACGCGATGGCGATCGGGGCGGTCACGGGCGTCGGCATGCTCTTCCTGCGCAACCCCGACGGGATCAGCCACCACCCCGACGAGTCCGTCAGCCTCGCGGACGTCGAGACCGGCCTGCGGGCCATGACCGCCACCGTCGAGCACCTGGCCCGCGAGGCGGCCTGAGAGAATCGACCCCGTGACACAAGTCTTCCCACAACAGGTCCACGATCCCCCGTCGTTCAGCCACGTCCCCGACATCCGGCTCATCGCCGTCGACATGGACGGCACCCTGCTCGACGACGACAAGCAGATCCACGACGAGTTCTGGCCGCTGCTCGACGAGCTCGCCTCCCGTGGGATCGCCCTGTGTCCCGCGAGCGGCCGCCAGTTCGCAGCCCTGCGCCGGCAGATCGGCCGCCCGGAGCTCGTCTACATCGCGGAGAACGGCGCGTACGTGGTCCGCGACGACGTCGAGGTGAGCTCGGAGACGCTCCCGCTCTCGGTCGCGCGTGACGCGATCCAGGTCCTGCGGAACGCCACGCACCTCGACGTGGGCACCGTCCTGTGCGGCAAGCGCTCGGCCTATGTCGAGCGGACCGACGAGGCGTTCCTGTCGCAGGTGCGCCCGTACTACGCCCTCTTCGAGCACGTGGACGACCTGCTCGCGGTCGAGGACGAGATCCTCAAGGTCGCCGTCCACGACTTCGGTCTCGTCGACGAGGGCGCCGGGCCGCTGCTCGCGCACTTCGACGGCGCGGTGGTCTCCGGCAAGCACTGGGTCGACGTCATGAACGCGGTCGCGGACAAGGGCCTCGCCCTGCGGCACGTGCAGGACACCCTCGGCGTGACGCGCGAGCAGACCATGGCCTTCGGCGACTACTTCAACGACGTCGGCCTGCTCGACGCGGCCGCGTGGTCGTTCGCGATGGACAACGCCCACCCCGAGGTCCGGGCGCACGCACGGTTCGTCGCGCCGGCCAACACGGCCAACGGCGTGGTCCGCACGATCCGGTCGGTGCTCGGCCTGTGAGCGTCGCCGGACTGCTGCTGACCCCCGGCGCGAGCGCCAGCCGTGACAGCCCGCCGCTGGTCGCGGTCGAGGAGGCGCTCGAGCCGCTGCCGGTCCTGCGCGTCGACTTCCCCAACCGGGCGTCGGGCAGCCGGGCGCCCGAGCGCGCGCCGGTGGCGGTCGCGCACGTGCGGTCCACCGCCTCCGCGATGGCCGAGGCGCTCGGCGTCGAGCCCGACCAGATCGTCCTCGGTGGCCGGTCGTTCGGCGGACGGATGTGCTCGATGGCCGTCGCGGAGGGTCAGCCCGCCGCCGGCCTCGTCCTGCTGTCCTACCCGCTGCACCCGCCCGGCCGGCCCGACCAGCTGCGCACCGCCCACCTGGCCTCGCTGAACCTCCCGGTCCTCGCGGTCTCGGGCGAGCGCGACCCGTTCGGCACGCCCGACGAGCTCCGTACGCATCTGGCCTCGATCCCGGGGCCGCTCACGCTGGTGCTCATGCCCGGGACGCACTCGCCGTCCAACAACGGCGCCGTCGCCCAGGCCGTCAAGGACTGGCTCGCCACGATCGGCTGATTCCTCCTATTCGGGGCCGTGCAGGTGGGCGCAGCCTGGTGCCCGACCCCCGTCGGATAGCGTCGCCGGACAGACACACACGACACGGGGGAGCGATGCCTGAGTTCACGCTCGACGCGCTGCGGCGCTGGCCCGACGTCGAGGGCCCGGAGCTGGTCGCGGTCGACGCGACCGACCGGCTCCTCCTCGAAGAGGCGGGACCGGCGCTGGCCACCTCCTCCGACGACGTGGTGGCGGTCGGTGACCGCTACGGGGCGCTCACGCTCGGTGCCGTCGCGCTGCACGGCGCCCGCGGCGTGCGCACGCACCAGGACCTGCGCTCGGCGGAGCGGGCGCTCGCCGCGAACGCGGAGCGCACGGGGCTCGTCGGGACCTACACGTCCGGGCCTCTCGACGCGACGACGCTCGGCGGAGCCCGCGTCGTCCTCCTGCAGCTCCCCCGGTCGCTCGACGCGCTCGACGAGATCGCCGCGCTCGTCTCGGCCCACGCCGACCCGGAGGTGCGCCTGTTCGCGGGCGGGCGGATCAAGCACATGACGCTGGCGATGAACGACGTGCTGGGGCGCTGGTTCGCCGTCGTCGAGCCGCAGCTCGCCCGACAGAAGTCCCGCGTGCTGGTCGCGTCGCGCCCGCTGGAAGGGCCCCCGTCGACGTGGCCGGTCTCGCAGCGGCACGACGACCTGGGGCTGACCGTGTGCGCGCACGGGTCGGCGTTCGCCGGGACCCGGATCGACGTCGGCACCCGGGCGCTGCTCGGGGTGCTCGACCAGGCGCTCCCGGACGCGACGACCGCCGTCGACCTCGGCTGCGGCACCGGGGTGCTCGCGGCCGTGCTGGCGACCCGCCGACCGTCGGTCGGCGTGATCGCGACGGACGACTCCGCGGCGGCCGTCGCGTCGGCCGCAGCGACGGCGGAGGCGAACGGCGTCGCCGCGCAGGTCAGCGTCCTGCAGGACGACGCGGCCGCATCGGTCCCGGACGCGAGCGTCGACCTCGTCGTGCTCAACCCCCCGTTCCACGTGGGCGCGGGCGTGCACACCGGCGTCGCCCACAAGCTGTTCGACGCGGCCGCGCGCATCCTGCGGCCCGGCGGCGAGCTGTGGACGGTCTGGAACTCGCACCTGCAATACCGGCCCGCGCTCGAACGGACCGTCGGGCCCACGCGTCAGGTCTCCCGCGACGCGAAGTTCACGATCACGGTGTCCACCCGGCGGGCATAGCCGCTCGTCCCGAAGTGGCCATTGTCTGCGGACGGTGCACGACGGAGCATCGAGAGCATGGACCTCGACCAGCTCCGCGCCTCGTTCGCGCCCGTGCCCGGCTACCTCGACGCAGCGACCTGCGGGCTGCCGTCCCGGGCGACCGTCGAGGCGATGCGCGACGGGCTGGACACGTGGCAGGCCGGCAAGGCCGACCTCCCCGCCTACGACGAGACCGTCGCCGCGAGCCGGGCCGCCTACGGCCGGATCGTCGGCGTCGGACCGGAGTCGGTCGCGATCGGCTCCCAGGCCAGCGTCCTGGTCGGTCTCGTGGCGGCCAGTCTTCCCGACGGGGCGCAGGTGCTGGCCGTCGAGGGCGACTTCACGTCCGTGACGTTCCCGTTCGAGGTGCATGCCGACCGCGGCATCACGGTGCGCCACGTCCCGCTGGACCGGCTCGCCGACGAGGTCCGCCCGACCACCGACGTCGTCGCGTACTCCCTGGTGCAGTCCCGCGACGGACGCGTCGCCCCGGACGCGGTGCGCGACGCCGCCGCGGCCCACGGCGCGCGCACCGTCTGCGACGTCACGCAGGCCGCCGGGTGGCTGCCCGTCGACGCCGGCGCGTACGACGTGACCGTGTGCGCCGCCTACAAGTGGCTGAGCGCGCCCCGCGGCACCGCGTTCCTGACCGTGCGCCCGGACGTCGAGCTGCGTCCGACGAGCGCGGGCTGGTACGCGGGCAAGGACATCTGGGGCAGCGTCTACGGACCGTCGATGACGCTCGCCGACGACGCGCGGCGGTTCGACGTCTCGCCCGCGTGGCTGTCCTGGGTGGGCGCGGCACCGGCGCTGGAGGCGTTCGCGGCGGCCGACCGGGACGCCGTGCACGCGTACGACGTCTCGCTCGCGAACGCGTTCCGCACGGGTATCGGGCTCGAGGCGTCGGACAGCGCGATCGTCCGCGTGCCCGACGACGAGTCCGGGTCCGTGCGCGCCCGCCTGGCGGAGCACGGCTGTCGGACGGCGGGCCGGGGTGGCGGCGTGCGCCTCGCATTCCACGTCTGGAACGACGAGAACGACGTAGCCAGTGCGGTGAAAGCCCTTTCCTGAGAGGAACCTTAGGGGCTGCCTGAGGGTCGACTCGGGGGTATCCCCTATATCCCTGGTCGGGGAACTGTCGGAATCCTAGGATTCGAACAGCACGGCCGAGACGCCGAGACGCCGGTATCACCAGGCGCGCTGGCCGCACCTCCTAGTCGTCGTCGACAAAACCCCACCAGAGGATCTCCCATGGCCCACGTCGCCGGATGGATCACCCACCGCTACGTCAAGTTCGTCATCATCGCGTTCTGGCTCGCCGTCGTCGCCGTGCTCGGCCCTCTCGCGGGCAAGCTGACCGACGCCCAGAGCAACGACGCCAAGTCCTGGCTGCCGCAGAGCGCCGAGTCGACCCAGGTCCTCGACGTCGCCAGCGGCTTCGTCTCGTCCAACACGATCCCCGCCGTGATCGTCTACCAGCGCGACGGCGGCCTCACCGAGGCCGACCTGGCCGCCGCGGCCGCCGACGCCAAGGAGTTCGGCTCGCTCGAGACGCTGGACGGCGATGTCGTCGGGCCGATCCCGTCGGAGGACGGCGAGGCGGCCCAGATTATCGTCCCGCTCGACCTCGGCAGCGACGGCTGGAACCTGGCCGCCGACGCGGTGGCCGACCTGCGCGCCACCGCGGAGGACGGCGCCGACGGGATGAGCGTCTACATCACCGGCCCGGCGGGCGCGGCCGCGGACTCGTCCGCGGCGTTCGAGGGGCTGGACAGCACCCTGCTGTTCTCCGCCGCCGCCGTCGTCATCATCATCCTGCTGCTCACCTACCGCAGCCCGATCCTGTGGCTCCTGCCCGTCATCTCGGCCGGTGTCGCGCTCACGGTCTCGCAGGCCATCATCTACCTGCTCGCCGACAACGCCGGCCTGACCGTGAACGCGCAGAGCGCCGGCATCCTCACGGTTCTCGTGTTCGGCGCCGGGACCGACTACGCGCTGCTGCTGACGGCTCGATATCGAGAAGAGCTGCGCAAGCACGGCGACCGGCACGAGGCGATGGCGCTCGCCCTGCACCGCGCCAGCCCGGCCATCATCGCCAGCGGCGCCACCGTCGCCATCTCGATGCTCGTCCTGCTCTTCGCCTCGATCGCCTCCACCGCCGGCCTCGGCCCGGTCGCGGCCATCGGCATCGTCGTCGCCGTGGTCGTCATGCTCACGCTCCTGCCGGCGCTGCTCGTCACCTGCGGTCGCTGGGTGTTCTGGCCTCGTGCGCCGAAGCTCGGTGACTCGGAGCCGTCGGAGCACGGCTTCTGGTCCCGGGTCGGGACCCGCATCGAGCGCCGCCCGCGTCGCACCTGGGTCGTCACGTCGCTCTTGCTGATCATCGCCGGGTTCGGTGTCGTCGCGCTCAACGCGACGGGCCTGAGCAACGAGGGGTCGTTCACGTCCGAGCAGCCCTCGATCGCCGGTGAGAAGGTCCTCGCGGCACACTTCCCGGGCGGAGCCGGCTCCCCCGTGGTGGTCATCGCGAACACCGACCAGGCGAGCGACGTCGTCGCCGTCTTCGCGGACGTCGAGGGCATCGACCCCGGCAGCGTGCAGCCGCTGGGCGACAAGAACGGCGTCACCTACATCGAGGGCACGCTGACGTCCGCCCCCGACAGCCAGGACGCCTACGACACCGTCGACCGGGTCCGGGACGCGGTGCACGCCGTGCCCGACGCCGACGCCCTTGTCGGAGGCACCAGCGCCATCACGCTCGACGTGCAGCGCGCCTCCGTGGCCGACAACAAGCTGATCATCCCGATCATCCTGCTGGTGGTCTTCGTCGTCCTGATGATCCTGCTGCGGGCCGTCCTCGGGCCGCTCGTGCTCATCGGCACGGTCGTCCTGTCGTTCGCCGCGGCCATCGGCATCAGCGCGCTGTTCTTCAAGTACGTGTTCGGGTACGAGGGTGCGGACACAGCGTTCCCGCTCTTCGTCTTCGTCTTCCTGGTCGCGCTGGGCATCGACTACAACATCTTCCTGATGACGAGAGTCCGGGAGGAGACCATCCGGATCGGGCACCATCGGGGCTCGCTGGTCGCCCTGGCGGCGACCGGCGGTGTGATCACGTCGGCCGGCCTGGTGCTCGCGGGCACGTTCGCGGTGCTCGGCACGCTGCCGCTGGTGGCGTTCGCCGAGATCGGGTTCGCCGTGGCGCTCGGCGTCCTGCTCGACACCCTCGTCGTCCGGTCCGTGCTGGTCACGGCGCTGAACCTCGACATCGGCAAGATGATGTGGTGGCCCAGCTCGCTGGCCCGCAAGCCCGACCCTGCCCCCGCGATCCCTGCTGAGGAGGCGCCGCTCCCCGTCGCCTGAGCAAGCAGATCCGGCGCGGTCCGCACCTGGAGGGGATGCGGGCCGCGCCGGATCCAGCTGTGATGGGTCCATGCGCACACGACTGCTCGGAAACGTGAAGGTCAGCTCCATCGGACTCGGCGGCATGCCGATGTCGATCGAGGGCCGGCCGGACCGCGACCGCTCCCTGTCCACCATCCATGCCGCCCTCGACGCCGGCGTCACACTGATCGACACCGCCGACGCCTACCACCTGCACGCCGACGAGGTGGGGCACAACGAGTCGCTCATCGCCGAAGGGCTGCGCACCTGGGGTGGCGACACCTCCGACGTCCTCGTCGCGACGAAGGGCGGTCACCTGCGTCCCGGCGACGGCAGCTGGTACGTCGACGGCTCCCCGCAGCACCTGCGGCAGGCGGTCGAGGACTCCCTGAGCAGGCTCGGCGTGGACGCGATCGGCCTGTACCAGTTCCACCGCCCCGACCCGCGCATCCCCTACGCCGACTCGGTCGGCGTGCTCGCCGAGCTGCTGGACGCGGGCAAGATCCGGCTCGCGGGCATCTCCAACGCGAACCCCGACCAGATCCGGCTCGCGCAGGAGGTGCTCGGTGGCCGGCTGGTCTCCGTGCAGAACCAGTTCTCGCCGGCGTTCCGCTCGTCGGAGCCGGAGCTCGAGCTGTGCTCCGAGCTGGGCCTCGCGTTCCTGCCCTGGAGCCCGCTCGGTGGCATCGGCCGCGCCGGTGGGCTGGGGTCGCGGTTCGACGCGTTCCAGCGGGTCGCGGAGGCGCACCACGTGAGCCCCCAGCAGGTGGCCCTGGCCTGGGAGCTCTCGAAGGCGCCCGTCGTCATCCCGATCCCCGGCGCCTCGCGTCCCGAGTCCATCCAGGACTCCGTGCTCGCCGCGGACCTCCTGCTCGGGCCCGAGGAGCTGGTCGAGCTCGACGCGGCCTGATCGCTCAGCCGATCGCGTCCTCGAACACGGCGCGCGCCTCGGCGGAGAAGAGCACGAACCGCACGACCTCGACGCGGGTCGCCGCCGACCGGACGCTGTCGACGGCGATCCGCGCGACGTCCGTCATCGCCCACCCGTACACGCCGGCGCTCACCGCCGGGAACGCGACGCGGGTTGCGCCGACCTCGTCGGCCACCTCCAACGACCGTCGGAAGCACGACGCCAGCAGCGCAGGATCCCTCTGGCCGGCGTGCCGGTTCGGGCCGACCGTGTGGATCACCCAGCGGGCCGGTAGCAGGAACCCCGGCGTGGCGACGGCGTCACCGACGGGCAGCCCGTCCGGGAGCGTCGTGCGCCGCAGCTCCCGGCACGCTGCGAGCAACGACGGCCCGGCCGCCCGGTGGATCGCGCCGTCGACACCGCCGCCGCCCAGCAGCCCGGAGTTCGCGGCGTTGACGATCGCGTCGACGTCCTGCGTCGTGATGTCGCCGTGGACGGCCTCGAGGTCCATCCACCCATTCAAAGGGAAAGGCCCCTCGGACGCTTACTCCGAGGGGCCTTCACCTGGTGACCACGGTACCGGCGACGACCCGGCGGACGGGTGAACGCCACACCACTCATCCACAAATTTCGTCCACAGGCCTGTGTTAACAGCACGTTTCCGCAGGTGAACCTGTGGACGACCCTGTGGGGTCAACGGTGGATAAAGAAAGCCTCCCGAAGCCCTTGCGGGGGGTCGAGGGGCAGGACTAGAAATCTCACATCGAGATCGACAGATCGAGAACCGCAGGTGAAGGGCCCCTTCCGGGGAGTTGAAGCCGGCCGGTGACGGAACCCCTCCGGGGGCGAAGGAACCGCCGACGGACGCAGAACCGGACGAGACCGGAACCTCAGGCACCGGAGCCTCTCGGGGCATCGGAGCCCGGCGAAGACGGAACCCCCTCGGGGGCGACAGAAACCGGCGGGGACAGGCTGTCGAGCTCGGGCCGGCCGGAGAACGGGCGACCACATCGGAGGGGAGACCCGACGACTCGCGGATGACGACGCGAGGGTTGCTACGGACCGGGTGGTAGATCGTAGTCGTCCCGCCCGCGGCGGGTCGCCGGCTTGGGAGCCCCCTCGGGGGAGCGCGAGCAGGTGACGCACCGGGTGTCGGGACGTAGCCGCACCGTCAGCGCGGCGTCGGTCGCCGGTTCGCCGGAGGCCATCGGCCTACGGTCACGGAAGGGCCCCTCGGACGCTTACTCCGAGGGGCCCTTCTCCATGTCTGATGACCGCGCAGGCGTCAGCCCCGGTGACGGCCCCGAGGCGTCCGCTCTGGTGACCGCCCCGAGGCGTCCGCTCTGGTGACCGCCCGAGGCTCAGCCGGCCGCGGGGTTGAGGTCGGCGGTGGTGACGGCGCCGGCCTGGGTGCCCCAACCGGTGAGGATCCGGCCGTAGTCGCCGCTGTCGATGAGCTTCTGCATGGCCTTCTGGACCGCGCCGGCGAGGGCCTGGTCGTCCTTCGCGACGACGATGCCCTGCGGGGCGCTCGCGAACACCTCACCGAGCTGCTCGAGCCGCCCGGCCTCCTCGAGGATCGCGTGGGCGATGATCGGGGAGTCCGCGTACATGATGTCGGCCTTGCCGGCCGTCAGCGCCGCCGTCACGTCGGTCTGCTTGGCGAAGCTCAGCGGCGTGATGTCCTCCTTGCCGGCGGCCTTGCAGTCGTCCGCGAGGGTGGCGAGCTCCTCCTCCTCGATCGTGCCCGTCTGGACGCCGACCGTCAGGCCGCACAGGTCGCCGCCGGAGATCTGCTGGGGGTTCCCCTTCTCCACGGCGAAGGCCTCGCCGGCCTGGAAGTACTGGATCATGTTGACGTCGGCCAGGCGCTCGGCGTTGATGGTGAACGACGAGATGCCGAGGTCGTATGTCGACCCGGTCTCCGGGATGATCGCGCCGAAGTCGGCGGACTGGATGTCCGCCTTCAGGCCGAGGACGGCCGCGACGGCCCTCGCGATGTCGATGTCGTAGCCGGCGGCCTCGCCGAACTCGTCGATGTACTCGGCCGGGGCGTAGGACGTGTCGGTCCCGACGACGAGCGTGCCGGTGCTCGCGATCTCCTCGGGCACGAGGGCCGCGATGGCGTCGTCCTTGACCATGGCGCTCGGGCCGAAGGACTGGTTGTCGTCGGGCGGCAGCACCGAGGCGGAGCCCCCGCTGTCGGCACCGCACGCGGTGAGGAGCAGGGCGGCCGCACCGAGTGCGGCGGTCGTGAGGACGAGACGAGGACGACGCACGGGACCTCCTGCGACGCCCGGTCCGGGCGCCAAGTTGTCGCAACTGGTGGACGAGATCACCGCACGCCCCGGTCCGAGGCGGTCGTGTGACAGCGTTGGCGGATGTTACGACCCGGTAGCCCATATCACGGAATCGGACTAATCGCCAAATGCGCCGTCGGGGGTCAGGCGTTCGACTCCAGCAGGATGGTCGTCGGACCGTCATTGACCAGTTCAACGGCCATGTCCGCCCCGAAAACGCCCGTCGCGACCTCGAGCCCGCGAGCGCGCAGAGCCGCCACAACTTCATCCACCAAAGGCTCTGCAACCGCTCTCGGAGCCGCCGCGTTCCATGTCGGGCGCCGGCCCTTGCGGGTGTCCGCGTAGAGCGTGAACTGGCTGACGACGAGCACCGGAGCACCGATGTCGACGGCGGCCTGCTCGTCGCGCAGGATGCGCAGCTCGGCGATCTTGCGGGCGATGAGCTCCACCTGCTCCGGTCCGTCGCCGGGCGTCACCCCGACGAACGCCAGCAGCCCGGGCCGGTCGATCGCGCCGACGACGATCCCGTCGACCGTCACGGACGCGCGCGTGACGCGCTGGACGACGGCCCTCATGCCAGGGCTGCCACGACCTCGCCGACGGGGACCCCGTGCCCGAGCACCGGCGTCAGCCCGACGGCCTCGACGAGCCCGGGGTCGACCCCGGCGACGACGAGCGCGGCGGCGAGCACCGCGGGCCGGGGTCGCGCGGATCCGTCGAGGATCTTGAACGCCACCGCGGACCCGTCGGACAGCCCCGCCGCGTAGACACCGTCGGCACCGTCCTTCGCGACGAGCCCCGGCACGGCCTCCATGAACCGCGTGGCGTCCCGTCCGGTTCCCGCGACGTGCCAGGGGTGGCCGGACATCGCGCGCGCGACCCGCGCCTCGGGCCCGTCGTCCGACGCCGCCACCCGACCGAACGAGCGCGCCAGGCCGAGCAGCGTCGTCGAGAACAGGGGCGCTCCGCAGCCGTCGACGGTCTCGAGCTCGACGGGGACGCCGGTCAGGTCCGCCACCGTCGCCCGGACCGCCTCCTGGAGCGGGTGGGCCGGGTCGAGGTAGTCGCCCAGCGACCAGCCGTTCTCCGCGCAGGTCGCGAGCATCCCGGCGTGCTTGCCGGAGCAGTTCTGGGTGATCGGTTCCGTGCCGTGCCCGTCGGAGCGCCACTGGAAGGCCGCGTCCGGGTCCAGCGGCCAGTCGGGGGTGTTGCGCAGGTCGTCGGAACCCACGCCTGCCAGCGACAGCAGCGTGCGGACGACGGCCAGGTGGCCGCCCTCGCCGTTGTGGCTGGCGCAGACGAGGGCCAGCAGCGCCCGGTCGACGTCGAGCCCGGCGCGCAGCATCGCGACGGCCTGCAGCGGCTTGAGCGACGACCGCGCCCAGATCGTGACAGACGGGTCGCCGAGCGCCAGCCGCACCGACCCGTCGGGCGCCAGCACCACCAGGTGACCGAGGTGCACGGACTCGACGAGGTCACCCCGCAGCACCCGCGCGAGCGGGACGGCCGCCGAGGCGACGTCGGACACGGTCACCAGCCGCCGGACGGGCGGCTCGGGCCGCCGCCCCGACGCCGGGAGTACGGGGCGATCGCGGGCTTCACGTCCACCAGGTACACGATCGCCGCGACCGCGGACAGCAGCGCCAGGAAGTCCGGGAACGGGAGGTTCAGCGGGTACGGCAGCGAGATGAACGCGATCATCGTCGCCGCACCCAGGATCAGGCCCCACTTGGTCTTCGTGAGCTTGCCGGCCTGCGTGAACGCGCTCGCGGGCCGCCGCGACAGGTCGATCAGCGCCCACGCCGAGATCGCGAGGATGGCGAAGTAGAAGACGAAGAACAGCAGCAGCTGCATGGAGGCGATCACGGGGTGAGCCTACGAGACGACGTCACGGGACGACCCGCAGACCCTCGGCGCGCGCCGCCGCGGCGAGGTGCTCGTCCCAGACGGCCACGACCAGGTCCGGCGAGCGCAGCTCCAGCGCGGAGGCGAGGTGCAGGGCGTCGGCGGCGCGCAGGGGGTGCTGGTCGACGAGCTCCGCGGCCCTCGTCGTGACGCTCACGCCCAGCTCGATCACGTGGAGCCCCGGCCAGAGCCGCTCCCACTCGGCGCCGGCCTCCCGACCTTCCAGGCGACCGGACCGGTGACCGCTGGCGAGCACCGCCCGCACCTCGGCGTCCGCCAGCCGCGAGGTCACGACGAGGTCGGCGCCGTCCCACAGCGCGGCCGCGAGCGCGGACCCGGGCTCGTCGACGACGAGCTTCACGAGCGCGCTCGTGTCGAGGTAGACGATCGCCATCGGAGCCCCGTCAGCGCCGCAGCCGGCGGACCAGGTCGGAGACCCCGCCCTTGGCCGCGGCCTTGTCGCCGGCCCTCGCCGCGGGGCGCGGTGCGGCGGCGGGCGTGAGCAGACCCTCGCGCTCGAGGCGCGTCAGCAGGTCCGCCGACTCGATGCCGCTCAGCCGGGCGACGGGGATCCCACGTTCGGTGATCACCACGTCCTCGCCGGTGCGCGCGGCCTCGATCCATTGCTTGAGCTCTGCGCGCAGCGCGCTGACCGAGACGTCCACACGGCGACCGTACCGAACACCGAGGCCAGAGGGGGTGCGAGCGGGCGATCAGATCTCGGGGAGTGCGTCCCGGGCGGCCTGTCGCCCGGTGCCCGCGGCCTCCAGCAGGTCGACGACGAGCGACCGCTGCAGCAGGACGAGGCTCTGGACCTGCCAGTCGTCCAGCGTGAACGGGTCGAGCGACTGCGCGATCGTGAGCAGCTCGGACCGCGCGCGGGCCGGGTCGCGTCCGGAGCCGAGTGCCGCGGACAGCTCGGCGGCGGCCCGGGCGGTCGCCTCCACCTGCGCCGCGATGGGCGAGAGGTCGTGGGTGCCGGCCTCGACCGCGGCCAGGCACCGTCGGACCAGCACGCGCGTGTTGCGCATCGCCCGGTCGACGAGCACCGCCCGGCCCTCGAGCGCCGCCAGCTCGTCGCGGAACCTGCGGATGGTCGGGGAGATGCGCGCCAGGTCGCCGGCGTTCTTGGCGGTCTCCGACCACTCGTCGAAGGCCGGCTGCGACGCCCGCGCCCGCACCAGTGCGTCCTCGACGTCGTCCGTCGAGCCCGTGCGCAGCCCGCGCCCGAACAGGCGCAGCACGCCGGCCAGCTCGTCGCACGCGGCGCGGGCCAGCGCGCGGGAGTGCCGCCGCGGGTCGCGCGGCGTGAGCAGGGCTACCGCGAGCGCGACGACACCCCCGATCGCGGCGTCGATCCACCGCCCGAGCGGTCCCCCGCTGGCGGTCAGCGCGGGCAGGCCCACGATCACCAGCGCCTGGACGCCCGCCTGCGTCGTGAGCAGCACGCCGCGGTCGATGAACCGCGCGATCGTCGCGGCGAGGAACAGGACGACGGCGACCTGCCAGATCCCGTTGCCGATCAGGCGAACGAGCACATCCCCGAGGGCGACACCGATCGCGACGCCGACGGCCAGCTCGGCCACCCGGCGCGCCGACCGGTCGGCGGTGAAGCCGAGCGCGACCCACGCGCAGACCGGGGCGAAGAACGGGTACGGGTGGTGCACGACGTACCGGGCCAGGCCGAACGCGATCGCCGCCGCGAGGGCTGCCTGCAGGATCGGGAACCACCCGGCGTGGACGCGCGAGACGCCCTGCCGCAGACGGGTCTCGAGGACCACCCGAGGGTTGCGCCGGGGGTCGACGGCAGCCGGGGCGCTCACAGCATCGGGTGCTGCCCCAGCCCGCGGGCCACCGGTCCACGGGGCGCCGGTCGGTCGGTCGACACGCCCTCGCCCGGCACGATCGCCTCCTGGTTGACCGCCACGGCGCCGCCGTCGCTGTCGACGACGAGCTCGGCGTCGGTCGGCGTGGACCGCTTCACGACGGCCAGCGCGACCGGCCCGAGCTCGTGGTGCCGCGCGACGGTCGTCACGCTCCCCACCGCGCGCCCAGGCTCCTGCGACGTCTCCGTGCGGACCACGTCGTGCACCTGCGCGCCGACCTCGGGCAGCACGTGCCCGGAGCCGTCGAGGTGCAGCATGACGATCCGCCTCGGGGGGCGCCCCAGGTTGTGCACGCGCGCGACCGTCTCCTGCCCGCGGTAGCAGCCCTTGTGCAGGTGGACCGCGGTGCGCAGCCAGTCCAGCTCGTGCGGGATGGTCCGGTGGTCGACCTCGTGGGACGCCCGCGGCCGCCACGCCTCGACGCGCATCGCCTCGCTGGCCCAGGTGCCGACCAGCGGCCAGCCGGCCGCCTCGCGGGCGCGCACCTCGTCGACCAGGTCCGCGCGCGGGACGAGCACGAGCCGCCAGTCGCGGTCCGCGCCTGGGTGCTCGTCGTCGGCCGGGCCGTAGCGCGTGCCCCCCTCGGCGGTCGTCGGCCACGGGTCGCGCCACGTGACCGGCTCCTCGGGCGTGCCCTCCGCGTCGACGGGCTCACCGATCGCCGCCCAGTCGTCGGTCACGTCCGCGATCTCGACGCGCAGCATGAACTTCATGCGGTTCAGCCACGCCGCGAGCGCGATCGGCGTCTCGGTGAGCAGCCAGGTGGTCTCGCCGTCGTCCACGACCCCGGCCGCGTGCTCGATGTGCCCCTGCGGGCTGAGCACGAGCAGCTCGGTGCTGGTGCGCGGCGGGAGGTTGGTCAGCTCCTGGGACGTGATCGAGTTGAGCCAGCTCAGCCGGTCCGGACCCGTCACCGTGACGACGCCGAGGTACGACTGGTCGACCACCGCGCCGCCGCGGCTCAGGGCGCGCTGCTCGGCGGTCGGGTCGCCGTAGTGCCAGGCGACGCCGTCGTCGGGACCCGAGGCACGCACCGCACCCCGGCGGTTCAGCAGCGGGCTCGCGTGCCGCGGGGGCTCGCCGTGCCGCTCGACAGCTTCCTCGACCGGTGCCGTCATGACGCGTCCTCAGGGTCGGTGCTCTCCACGCGGGACAACCGCCCCGACGCGTACGACTGCATCGGGTGGCCGAAGGCCGCGATGTCGTGCGCCCACATGAGCTCGCCGTTGACGAGCCCGTAGAGCCGCTTCTCCGCACTCACGTCGGCGCCGCTGGCCGCGCGGACGATCGCGTCGCTGACCAGGTCGATCCGGCCCTTGCCCACCGCGCCGATGTACAGGCCCACCCGGCCCGACGGGTCCGCGACGAGCACCTCGACCGGGTGCTGCTCGGCGGTGAGCCCGTGGTCCGTCGGCCGCTGCGGCGGGACGCGCCAGTACCCGGACTCGGTCTGCCAGACGGGGGCCGGCGGGACGTCGCCCTCGAGCGCGGAGGTGTCCGCCGGGGCCTCGACCAGCCGGATCGTCGACGAGTACGACAGGTACGGGCCGCCGTCGTGGTCGAAGACGATGTCCTGGGTGAACGCGGCCTCGTCGATGCCGGGATAGTCCACGACGCCCTCGCCGCGCCACGTGCCGACCAGCCAGGCCAGCGGGTAGACCTCGGGGGCCATGCCCTCAGGGTCGGGCAGGACGAACGCCATCTTCAGAGCCTCCTGGTCACGGTCGGACGCAGGACTGCGTCAGCTCTGACCCTTGTAGAGCCGGTAGACGACGAGCAGCGAGATCGACGCGATCGCCAGCGTCGCCAGGACCAGCAGGCCGATGAAGAGTCCCTCGAGCGCAGTCATGCACCGATCCTAACGAGCACGGGCCCCTAACCTGTTCCGGTGAGCACCCCCGCGCGCCCTCTGGTGATCAAGACCACGTCCGGCACCGACCGTCCGGAGGCCACCAACCAGGCCTTCACGGTCGCCGCTGCAGCCGTCGCCGCCGGCGCGACCGTCAGCCTCTGGCTCACCGGCGAGTCCGCCTGGCTGGCCCTTCCCGGGCGCGCCGACGACCTCGTCCTGGAGCACGCGACCCCGCTGGCCGAGCTGCTCGCCCTGGTGCTCGAGGAGGGCACGGTCACGGTCTGCACCCAGTGCGCCGCCCGCCGCTCGATCGGCCCCGCCGACGTCCTGCCGGGCATCCGCATCGCGGGCGCGGCGGTGTTCGTCGAGGAGGTCCTGGCGGACAACGCCCAGGCGCTCGTCTACTGACGCACGTGTCGACCTAGCCGCTCCTGGGACAGGAGTGACCGGGTGTGGCGCCACGGCCACCACACCCGTCGTCATGCGTCCCAGGTGCGGCTACCTCGGCACGCGAGGGGCGCTCAGCCCTCAGGCGGTGGCGCGGCCCGCGCGGAGGCGGATGCCCAGCAGGTAGAGCTCGCAGCCGAGGCACAGGCCGAAGACCGCGTTGAGGAACGCGGCGATCAGGGCGAGCGCGGCGGCGACCGGGACGGCGGCGCTCACGCCGACGAGCCCGAGCAGCAGACCGGCGCCGGTGATGACCAGACCGACGAGCTGGGCGAACGTCGGCGGGCGCGGGTCCTCGAGCTCGGTGGGCGGTGCGAGGCGCGGGCGCACGAACCGGCGGAACAGCCAGCCCTGCCAGGTGTGGCCGACGCCGCGGAAGGCGCCGATCGCGAAGCTGACGACGATCACGGCGAGCAGCGAGGTCGCCGCGGCCGGCCAGGCACCGAGCAGCAGGACACCGGCGAGCAGGACGAGGTTGATCCACGCGCCGAAGCGCGGCCCGCGGGGATCGATCCCGGCGGGTGCCGGACGCGTGGTGGACGAGGTGGGGGCAGACGTGGGGGCGGGCTCGGACATCGGGAACTCCAAGGTGCTGACGCGGGACGGGGGCCGGGGCCGGGGCCATCGCCGCCCGGCCGGCGGCCCTCACGGGCGCGAGCTCAGGGAGCGGTGGCCCCGCCCGGACACGCCTCGAGCGCGGTGAGCGCGTGCCGGCGGTCCGTCGCACCGGACAGACGACCGACCACGACGCCGCGGGCGTCGAGCAGGAGGGTCGTCGGGGTGCGCATGATGGAGAAGCGTCGCACGAGGTCCAGGTGTTCCACCACGTCCATCTCGACGTGCGAGAGGCCGGGCTGCTCGGACACCAGGTGCTCGAGCACGGCTGCGGTCCGGCGGCAGGGCGTGCAGACCTCGCTGGAGAACTGGACGAACGTGGCGCGGGCACCCAGCGGGGTGCCGAGCTCGGCGGAGGTCAGCCGGGTGTCGTCGGCGACGTCCGACGCTGGGGCCCCGGCCAGCAGCGCCGGGTCCACGGCGGTGTACCGGCCGTTGCGCGACCTCCACCAGAACCCGATCACGGTGGCGACCGCGAGGAGAACGACGAGGAGCAGCACGTTGCGCACGTCAGCCCACCAGCACCCGGCCGACGACGTACACGAGCGTCCCGGTCACCGTCACCGGGAGGGTGACGGCCGCGAGCGACGGCCAGCGCCGTTCGAGTGACGGGAGCTCGTCGAACAGCGCGTGGAGTGTGGCGACGAGCACACCGACCGCGAGGCCGAGCACGAGGCCAGGCGCCACGTCGATGTCCGGCAGGACCGCCCCGCCGAGCGCGCCGGCGCCGGCCGCGGCGACGCTGGTGACGACCGCGCCGAGCCACCGTGCGAGGTGCAGCGCCACGACGGMCGACCCGACGGCGAGCGCGAGGGCGCCGACGACGACGAGGGGCTCACCGCCCGGCGTGCGTCCGGTGGCCACCCAGCCGGCCGAGGCGACCGCGACGAGCGTCCCGGCGACGGTGCCCGACACGGACTCGACGAGCCGCTCGCGCCCGTCGCGCCGCAGGAGCTCGTTCAGGAAGGCGAGGAGGATCGCCCCGGCGAACGCCACGGGGAGAAACCGCAGGTAGGGCTGCTCGGGCGTGAGGTGGACGACGGCGACGGCGCCGACCCCGCCGACCGCGACGACGACCGACGAGCCGACCCGGAACGGCAGGCCGACCAGCGCGGGCCACCCGAGGGCGAACACGAGGGCGAGGAGCGCGGCGGCGAGCGTCAGCGGGAGGCCGCCGAGGTACCCGGCGACCGCGACGGCGGCGGAGAGCGCGGCTGTGACGACCGCGCGGGTGGCGAGCTGCATGCGCCTACCGACCTGCGTCCGGGGTCACCACGGACAGGCAGGACGGAGCAGCAGGCAGGAGCACGCCGCCGATTGTCGCATCTCGCGCCGATTTCCCCGGAGTTACCACCGACGCACCACCCGTGCGTGCGGTCAGCCCTCGACAAACGGACGCAACGTGCCCGGAACACGCGATACCGTGTGCCCCACTCGCACGCAGGGAGGTAGGACGTGGCGGATCTGCTGCTGCTCACTCCAGCGTCCGGAGGCTCCGCCCAGGTGCTTCCGGCTCTCGGACTTCTGTCCCACCGCGTCCGCGTCCTGCCGGTCGAACCGTCAGCGCTCGTGGATGCACCGGACGCCGACATCGTCGTGCTCGACGCGCGTCGTGACCTCGTCACCGCGCGGACCACGTGCCGGCTGCTGCGCGCCACCGGTCTGACGGTGCCGCTCGTCCTGGTCCTGACGGAGGGCGGCCTGACGGTCGTCACCGCGGAGTGGGGCGCCGACGACATCATCCTGGAGAGCGCCAACCCCGCCGAGGTCGAGACGCGCTTCCGCCTCGTCATGGAGCGTGCAGCGACCGCGGGGTACGACGACGCACCGCAGGAGATCTCGTCCGGCGAGCTCACGATCGACGCCGGCGGGTACACCGCCCGGCTGCGCGGCCGTCCGCTCGACCTCACGTACAAGGAGTTCGAGCTGCTGAAGTACCTGGTGCAGCACCCGGGTCGCGTGTTCACGCGGGCCCAGCTGCTGCAAGAGGTCTGGGGCTACGACTACTACGGAGGCACCCGGACCGTCGATGTCCACGTCCGACGACTGCGCGCCAAGCTCGGCCCCGAGCACGAGCAGCTGATCGGGACGGTGCGTAACGTGGGCTACCGGTTCGACCCGCCGAAGGACCGTCGCGGCGCGGTCGACGGACGCACGGAGATCCCCGAGCCCGCCGACGCCTGAGGCGGGCCTTCCTGAGGAGCACAGTGCCCAGTCGGCTCTTCTCATCGCTGTCCCCCGGCTCCGAACGCAACCTCCTCGACACCCTCCGTGAGGAACGGGTCGGCGGCGCCCTCCTGCTGGCCGGCACCGTCCTCGCCCTCGTGTGGGCGAACGCGGCGCCGGAGAGCTACAGAACCGTCTCCGAGACCGTCGTCGGCCCAGCGGCGCTGCACCTCGACCTGTCGCTCGCCACCTGGGCGACCGACGGGCTGCTCGCGATCTTCTTCTTCGTCGTCGGACTCGAGCTCAAGCGCGAGATCGTCGCGGGCGAGCTGCGCCGGCTCCAGACGGCCATCGTCCCGATCGTGGCGGCCGTCGGCGGCATGCTGGTGCCGGCGGCGGTGTACCTGGCGATCAACCTCACCGCGGACGGTGGTGCCCCGAAGGGCTGGGCGGTGCCGACGGCGACGGACATCGCGTTCGCGGTCTCGGTGCTCGCCATCGTCGGACGCAGCCTGCCCAACGCCCTGCGCGCGTTCCTGCTGACCCTGGCCGTGGTCGACGACCTGCTCGCGATCATCGTCATCGGCGTCGTCTACACCGAGAGCGTGTCGCTGGTCTGGCTCGGGGTGGGCGCGGTCGTCGTGGTCCTGTTCTGGCTCGCGATCCGCCGGGGCTGGGTCAGCGGCTGGCTGCTCGTGCCCATGGGACTGGTCGCCTGGGCGGCCGTGCACGCGTCCGGCGTGCACGCGACGATCGCGGGTGTCGCGCTGGGACTGGTCGTGCCGGGCACCGTCGTGGCCACGCAGAAGGCGCTGCACCTGCCGGAGCCCCCGCGAGAGTCGCTCGCCGAACGCTGGGAGCACGCGTGGCGGCCGCTGTCCGCCGGCGTCGCGGTCCCGGTGTTCGCCGTCTTCGCCGCGGGCGTCACGCTCTCCGCCGGTTCGATCTCGGGCGCCTTCAGCGACCCCGTGGCGCAGGGCGTCGCACTCGGGCTCGTCGTGGGCAAGCCCCTCGGCATCCTGGGCGCCACCTTCCTGGTCGCACGGTTCACGCACGCCCAGCTGGCGCCGGGCCTCGGCTGGGGCGACGTCGGCGCGGTCGGCCTCCTGGGTGGCATCGGGTTCACGGTCTCGCTGCTCGTCGGCGAGCTCGCGTTCGGTCCCGGGAGCGAGAAGGACGAGCACGTCGTGGTCGCGATCATCATCGCGTCCGCCGTCGCCGCGGTCCTCGGCGCCCTCGCGCTCGTGCAACGCGACCGCTTCCACGCGCGCGCCGTTCCCGCGCCGGCGAGCGGGTAGGTTCGCACCGATGAGTACGGTCGACTCCGCAACGCTCCTGATCGACGGCCCCTGGGAGCACCGCTTCGTAGCCGCCAACGGAGCCCGGTTCCACGTGGCCCTCGCGGGTCCCGACGAGCGCGACGCTCCCCTCGTGGTGCTGCTGCACGGGATCCCGGAGTTCTGGTGGGCATGGCGCCACCAGCTGCCCGTCCTCGCCGACGCCGGGTACCGCGTGGCCGCGATGGACGTCCGGGGCACGGGCGGGTCCGACAAGCCTCCGGTCGGCTACGACGTCCCCACGCTCGCCGCGGACGTCGCCGGGGTCATCCAGTCGCTGGGCGCCGCGAACGCCGTCGTCGTCGGCACCGGGACGGGCGGCGAGATCGCCTGGGCCATGGCGGGCCTGCACCCGCGCCACACCCGCGCAGTCGCCGCCCTGGGCGCCCCGCACCCGCTCGACACCCGTGGCAGCCTGCGCGCCGCGATCCGCCCGGCCGCGGCCAAGCGGCTCGCCTTCATCCAGCTGCCCTCCTTCCCCGAGCACGCGCTCACGGAGGGCGACCTGGTCTCCCGCCTGCTGCACGAGTGGGGCGGCAGCCCCGGCTGGATCAGCGCCGACGACGAGGCGGTCTACCGCTCCGCGGCGCAGGTGCCGTTCGCGGCGCACAGCCAGATGGAGCAGCTGCGCTGGATCGTGCGCTCGATGCCTCGACCCGACGGCCGGCGCTACCACGCGGCCCTCGCCGGCACGCG
The DNA here is from genome assembly GCF_056404795.1 of Cellulomonas sp. P2_B4. Lineage (NCBI taxonomy): Bacteria > Bacillati > Actinomycetota > Actinomycetes > Micrococcales > Cellulomonadaceae > Cellulomonas > Cellulomonas sp. P2_B4. The sequence goes on along the minus strand of NZ_JBFUDI010000004.1, from coordinate 62,100 downwards.
ACCGTTGCCGGTCCTGCAGATCCACGGCGGCCGCGACGGCATCCGTCCCGCCGCCCACGCCGCCCTGTCCAGCCAGACCGCTGCGCTCGTCGGTCCGGGCTACCGGTTCGAGCTGCTCTCGCAGGCGGGCCACTTCCTGCCCGAGGAAGCACCCGACCAGGTCAGCGACCTGCTGCTGGGCTGGCTGCGCGAGGTCGCCCCGAGCGGCTAGCCCTCCAGCGGCACCGCGGCCCTGTCCGCCCAGGTTGGCCGGACCGGCGTGGTCACCCCTTCAGCAGCGCCGCAGCCTTCACCGGATCCAGCTCCCCGATCCCCGCCGACGGGCACGACGACGCGATCGGGCAGGCGCCGCACGCGGGCTTGCGGGCGAAGCAGGTGCGCCGGCCGTGGAAGATCAGCCGGTGCGAGGCCATGGTCCAGTCGGCCCGCGGCAGCAGGTGGTTCAGCTCCTTCTCCACCACCAGCGGGTCGTCGCTCGCGGTGTACCCGAGGCGCTTCGAGAGCCGCATGACGTGCGTGTCCGTGGTGATCCCGGGGATGCCGAACGCGTTGCCGAGCACCACGTTCGCGGTCTTGCGGCCGACCCCGGGCAGCGTCACCAGGTCCTTCATCCGCGGTGGCACCTCGCCGCCGAACCGCTCCACCAGCGCCGCCGACAGGCCCATCACGGACTTCGTCTTGGCACGGAAGAACCCGGTCGGCTTGAGGATCTCCTCGACCTCCTCCGGGTTCGCCGCGGCCAGTGCGGCCGCGTCCGGATAGCGGGCGAACAACGTCGGTGTCGTGAGGTTCACGCGCACGTCCGTGGTCTGCGCGGAGAGCACGGTGGCGACCAGCAGCTCGAACGGCGACCTGAAGTCGAGCTCGCAGTGGGCGTCGGGGTAGCGCACCGCCAGCGCCCGGTCGATCCGACGGGCGCGACGGGTGCGGGCGAGGTCGGTCTCGGTCTGGGCGGCCAGGTCCGTCGGGTTCACCGTGGCAGCGTACGACCGACCGCCCACACGCACCGGGTGCGGCCGCAAAGTTCCGGCCGGATGCTCGATTCACCCGCGTGACCTGCGGCGTTGCTCCCTTGGAGTGATCTGTCGGCCACACCGTGCCCGCCTCCTCAAGGTGCCCCGCGATCAGGCCGAAACCAGACACGGAACCCCTGAGGAGGACCGCCTACATGATCCCTGCCGTGGAGCACCGGGTGCGTGATCTGCGCCTGGACCGCCGGGCGCTGCGCGCCGAGCACGCCCGCGTCACGTGGTGGCGGCGGCTGGTCCGCGCCAGGCTCGACCTCGCCGTCGCGCAGGCCGCACAGCCCCAGTCGCTCGGCGAGGACATGGCGTTCCAGCTGCCGCCGGAGGTCGGGGTCGAGGTTCCTCGGCCGGCCGTCCTGGCGGCCGTGCTGGGGGGATCGAACGAGTCCGAGAACCTGCGGATCGACGAGCTCCGGGCGTTGGACGAGCAGCTCGCGCGCTACGGAGAAGGCGTCGAGCAGGCCCTCGACCGGGCGACCGAACGGCTCATCTCCCGGCTCGCCCAGGAGCCCGGCGCGACACTGTCCGGCCTCGCGGAGCCGCTGAGCCGCGGTTGACCGCTCCGATGGGGCAGACTGAGCGTGGATCAGGCCGCTGACCAGCGGCCACCTATGTCTGCGTGGCGCCACGCCAGACCTGTGCAGGAGAGGTGAGGTGTCACCGTGGAGGACGACATCGTGCTCGCGGCCCCGTTGTTCGCCGGCCTGGAGCCGGAAGCATCCGAGGCGCTCGTCGCGACGATGAAGGCGATCGAGGTCGTCCGCGGCGACGCCCTCTTCCACGAGGGCGAGCCCGGGGACCGGCTCTACGTGGTCCGCGAGGGCAAGATCAAGCTGGGCCGACGATCGAACGACGGCCGCGAGAACCTGCTGGCCGTGCTCGGCCCGGGCGAGATGTTCGGCGAGCTGTCCCTGTTCGACCCCGGCCCCCGCACCGCGACCGCGACCGTCGTCGCCGACGCCGTGGTCCTCGAGCTCGGGCACGCCGACCTCATCCGCTGGCTGCACGACAAGCCCACGGTCGCCCAGCACCTCCTGCAGGCCCTGGCACGCCGGCTGCGCCGCACCAACGAGGCGCTCGCGGACCTCGTCTTCTCGGACGTCCCCGGCCGCGTCGCCAAGGCGCTGCTCGACCTGTCCACGCGCTTCGGCGAGCGGGTCGACGAGGGCATCCGCGTGGCGCACGACCTGACCCAGGAGGAGCTCGCACAGCTCGTCGGCGCCTCTCGCGAGACCGTGAACAAGGCGCTCGCCGACTTCGCCGCTCGCGGCTGGGTGCGTCGCGAGGGCCGTGCGGTCGTCCTGCTGGACGTCGACCGGCTCGAGCGCCGCGCCCGCTAGTCGTCCGTCACGCGTTCGCTCAGGCAGACGGCGCGAGCTCGACGACGATCTCCACCTCGACCGGTGAGTCGAGCGGCAGCACCGCCACCCCGACCGCCGAGCGCGCGTGGATGCCCGCGTCGCCGAGGACCTCGTGCAGGAGCAGGCTCGCCCCGTTGACGACGCCGGGCTGCCCGGTGAAGGACGGCTCGCTCGCGACGAACCCCACGACCTTGACCACGCGCACGATCGAGTCGAGGGCGTCGGCGCCACCACCCAGAAGGCCGGCGACCGCCGCGAGGGCGTTCAGGGCGCAGGTCCGGGCGTAGCCGGCGGCGTCCTCGGGACTCACGGAGCCGCCGACCTTGCCCGTCGCGGGCAGGGCACCGGCGACGAACGGCAGCTGCCCGGACGTGTAGACGTAGTCGCCCGAGCGGACGGCCGGCGCGTAGGCGGCGACCGGCGGGGCCACCACGGGCAGCTCAAGACCGAGCGCGGCAAGCCTCTCGGCGGCGCCCATCAGGACTCCTTGGGCCGCTTCAGGTAGGCGACCAGGCCGGCGTCCGGTCCCTGGATCACCTGGACGAGCTCCCAGCCGTCGGCACCCCACTGGTCGAGGATCGCCTTGGTGGCATGAATGATGAGCGGAATGGTCGCGTACTCCCACGTCGTAGCCATGCGCTCACCCTAGTGGTGGGTGTCTGGGCCGGGCAGCACGGGCTCGGCCAGGACGACGGGCTCAGCCCAGCAGCACGGGCTCCGAGCCGACGAGCTCCGCACGCCACGAGCGGACGTCGGGCCGACGACGCAGGAGCGCCCGACGCTCGCGCTCGGTCATACCGCCCCAGACGCCGAAGTCCATGCGGTTGTCGAGGGCGTCGGCGAGGCAGGCGAGCCGGACGGGGCACCCCGTGCAGATGGTGCGCGCCTCGCGTTGGGCTGCGCCCTCCACGAAGAGGGCATCGGGAGCCATCTTGCCGGTGCCGCACTCCGCGAGTGCGGTCCAGTGCGCGTCCGATACGAGTGTGGTCACTCAACCTCCCCTGCCTACCGAGGGGGCTGCACCGAAAGCGGCCACCGCACCCCTGTCCTGCCGGGAAACTAGCGGTACCGCGACCCTTCTGGCGAGCCTCCGAAGGGGTCGTTCCGGCTGTTGGACGCTTGAACATGTCCGGAAGTGGACACGATCGCGTGTTCCGTCACCCGTTCGTGTCAGATGTGACTCGGTGTGCTGGGCCGTGCCGATCGTTGTCTGAACGTGTCGGAACGCGTCCGACCGCCTTCGGCGTCCGGTCCGCCGAGCTCCCCATCGGCGGTAGCCCGCTTGTGTGGGTCCGGTGGAGGTCACGTCGACGCTCGATCATCCGGACCGGTGCTGAAGCGGCGCCTACTACCCTGACGGCATGCCGAACCCTGCGCGCTCGCGCGGCCGTCAGGTCAACGCCTTCCAGGCGTTGGCCCTCTTGCTGTCCTTCGTGCTCGTCGCCGGGGTCGGCGGAGTCCTCGCCGCGGGTCTCGCGCTGCCGGGCGTCGCGCTCGCCAACGGCGCCACCGACGTGACGGCGCAGGCGTTCGACGACCTGCCCACCGAGCTCGACCAGCCCGGTCTTCCGGAGAAGTCGGTCATCAAGGCCTCCGACGGGACGCTGCTCGCCGAGTTCTGGGACCAGAACCGCGTGGTGGTCCCCCTGGCCGAGATCTCGCCGATGCTGCAGCACGCCGTGATCGCCACCGAGGACAAGCGCTTCTACGAGCACGCCGGCGTCGACCCCGCGGGCATGCTCCGCGCGTTCATCCGGAACCAGGCCTCGACCGGCGGCCAGCAGGGCGCCTCGACGCTCACGCAGCAGTACGTCAAGAACGTGCTCATCGAGGCCGCGCTGGCCAAGGACGAGGGTCCTGAGCGGCAGGCAGCGCTCGAGGAGGCCCGCGGCACCGAGGGCAGCGAGGGCATCGCGCGCAAGCTGCGCGAGGCGAAGCTCGCCATCACGCTCGAGAAGCAGATGACGAAGGACCAGATCCTCGAGAAGTACCTGAACATCGCGCAGTTCGGCATCAAGGTCTACGGCGCCGAGTCGGCCGCGCAGTACTACTTCAGCAAGCCCGCCAAGGACCTGACCTACCTCGAGGCCGCGACGATCGCCGGCGTGACGCAGAGCCCGAGCAAGTGGGACCCGGTGAAGAACCCCGAGGCTGCACAGACGCGCCGGAACACCGTCCTGCGCCTCATGCGCGAGCAGGGCTACATCACCGACGCCGACTACACGGCGGGCATCGCCACCCCGCTCGCCGCCACGATGCACCCGCAGGAGCTCAAGCAGGGCTGCGCGGTGGCGAGCACGGTCATCGCCGGCTCGGGCTACTTCTGCGACTACGTCACCAAGGTCATCGTCAACGACCCGGCCTTCGGTGCGACGAAGGCCGAGCGCGCGGGGCGCCTGTACCGCGGCGGCCTGACCATCACGACGACGATCGACCCGCGGCTCCAGACGATCGCCGACGCCGAGGTCAAGGCGGGGATCCCTGTGCAGGACCCGAGCGGCGTCGCCAGCTCGATCGTCACCGTGCAGCCCGGCACCGGCGCCATCGTCTCGATGGCCCAGAACCGCGACTACTCCGCGGTCGGTGACCCCGCGGCCCGCACCGAGTCGGTCAACTTCAACACCGACTTCGCCTACGGCGCGTCCGGCGGGTTCGCCCCCGGCTCGACGTTCAAGCCGTTCACCCTGCTCGAGTGGCTCAAGCAGGGGCACAGCCTCTACGAGCAGGTCAACGGCTCGGTCCGCCCGCTGAACGAGAACATGTTCACCACCTGCGGCTCCAAGGGCCCGAACGTGCCCTGGAAGCCCGGCAACGCCGAGGGTGGCGCCGGCAACATGACCGTGCTGGACGCGACCAAGAACTCGGTCAACCTGGCCTACCTGACCATGGGCATGCAGCTCGACGTCTGCAACATCATGCAGGGCGCCACCGACCTGGGCATGCACCTGGCCAAGCCGCGCAAGGACGGGACCGTCACCCCGCAGGTGAACCCCTCGAACATCATCGGCACCGACTCGGTCGCGCCGTTGTCGATGGCCGCGGCGTTCGCCACGTTCGCGTCGGGCGGCGTCTACTGCACGCCGGTCGCGATCGTCAGCGTGGTCGACGCGGACGGCCAGCCGCTGCCCGTGCCGAGCGCCAACTGCCACCAGGCGATCGAGCCCAAGTACGCGAACACGATCAACTTCGCGCTGAGCAACGTCTGGAAGGGCACCGCCAAGTCGGTCGGCGCCCCGGACTTCCCCTCGGCGGGAAAGACGGGCACGACGAGCGAGAACGAGGAGACCTGGTTCGTCGGGTACACCCCGCTGCTCGCCACCGCCGTCTGGGTCGGATTCTCCAACGCCTTCACCCCGGTGCAGAACATCGTCATCAACGGCAAGTTCGTGAAGAACGCCTACGGCGCGACGATCGCTGCACCGACCTGGAAGCGGTACATGTCGCAGGCGCTCGCGGGCGCACCGAACCCGCCGTTCGCCGAGCCGGACCAGAAGCTCGTCTTCGGCGAGAAGATCCCGGTGCCGTCGGTGGTCGGCCGCTCCGAGGCCGACGCCAAGAAGATCCTCGAGGACGCCGGGTTCAACACCACGACCGCACCGGACCAGGTGCCGTCGACGGTCCCGGCCGGCTCCGTGGCCGCGCAGAACCCGTCCGGCACCGCGACCCGCGGCTCGGTCGTCACCCTGACGCTGTCGAACGGTCAGCCGCCTGCTCCGGACCCGAACGCGAACCCCAACCCGAATCCGGGCGACAACCGCGGCGGGAACGGCCCCGGCGGGAACGACAAGCCTGGCCCAGGGAAGCAGCCCTGATGTCGTCGGACGCCGGCCGGGCGCTCGCCCGCACGGCCGGCGGGCTGGCCGTCGCGGGCGCGGCGGCGCTCGCGTACGCGGCACTCGTCGAGGTGCGCTGGTACGCGCTGCGTGAGGTGACCGTGCCGGTGCTGCCCACGGGGCAGGAGCCGCTGCGCATCCTGCACCTCTCGGACCTGCACCTGGTGCCCGGTCAGAAGCGCAAGGTCGACTGGGTGCGCGACCTGGCGTCGCTGCAGCCGCACCTCGTCGTCGACACCGGCGACAACTGGTCCCACCTCGACGCGATGCCGGACCTGCTGCACGCCCTCGAGCCGCACCTCGCCGGCCCCGGCGCCTTCGTCTTCGGATCCAACGACTACGTCGCGCCGACGCCCAAGAACCCCGCGCGGTACCTGCTGCCGGACGCCCGGCGCCCGGCCGCCAAGCAAGCCGTCCCGCTGCCCTGGCGCGAGCTCGCGACCCGGTTCCGGTCCGCCGGCTGGGTCGACCTCACCAACCGCCGGGACGTGGTCAAGGCCGACGGACGCGTGCTCTCGCTCGTGGGCACCGACGACGCGCACCTGAACCTCGACCGCTACCCGCAGGCGGGCGGAGCCGACGATGCGCGCACCGGCCCGACCCCCGTCGACCTGCACCTCGGTGTCACGCACGCGCCGTACCGTCGCGTGCTCGACGCGATGCACGCCGACGACGTCGACCTGGCCATCGCCGGGCACACGCACGGCGGCCAGCTCGCGGTCCCGCTGTGGGGCGCCCTGGTGACCAACTGCGACCTCGACACCGGCCGCGCCAAGGGCCTGCACGGCTGGCCCGGTCCGCGTCCCGACCGCCCCGGCGGCGCGGGCTCGACGTGGATGCACGTCTCCGCCGGCCTCGGCACCTCGCCCTACGCACCCGTGCGGTTCGCGTGCCGGCCCGAGGCGACGCTGCTGACGCTCGTCGCCCCCTGACGCTCGCCATTCAGTTTCGTCGCAGGGGCTGTGCTCGTTCGCGGCCTGCGCCCGGCCCGGGTCTCAGCGAGCGCCTTTCAGTTTCGTCGCAGGGGCATCCGTCGGCTATCCTTGCCAGGCTCCACGGGGTGTGGCGCAGCTTGGTAGCGCGCTTCGTTCGGGACGAAGAGGTCGTGGGTTCGAATCCCGCCACCCCGACACTGTGGAGAAGGCCCCTGGCCAGCGGAGACGCTGACAGGGGCCTTTTGCACACTCGTGCCGCACGCCTCGCGGACCGCCGGAATCAGCCCCGTTCACCAGGGCCAGCTCGGTCCTCCGGCCGTGGCGTCGGTCCACAGCCAGGTGAATGCGTCAGACGGGTCGCAGGGTCGTCGGGCTAGCCGTCTGCGCGGACGGCGAAGTCGCCGTCCGACGTGACCTGTAGCGGTCCGCGATCGCTGCTCACCGTCATCGAGAACGAAGCGTCCGCGACATCGAAGGCAAGCTCGGCGCGGTCGTCACCAGCAGCCCACATCAGCCGTGCGCGTGCGCCCCGGACGTCCCAGGAGAACGTGCCATCGAAGGCTGCGTGCGCGGTGCGATGCCGGAGGGCTTCGAGCTGGGCACGCACCACAGGTCGCGCGAGGTCGAGGGCGACCTCATCCGGTGTGTAGTAGTGACGATTGACGTCTCGGCCGACCCCGGTCCGGCCGAGGAGGTCCAGGTCGTTCGTGCCGGCGAGCAACCCGACGTAGTAGACCTGCGGAGTGCCCGGCACGAACAGCTGGATCAGGCGGGCAAGCACGTAGCGCCGATCGTCTCGACCCAGGGCGTCGTAGAACGTGCAGTTGACCTGGTAGAGGTCCAGGTTCGACGCCGCTGCGCCGGTTGCCAGTCTCGACGTCCCGCCGCTGTTGGTATGGATTGCTTCGACGAGCGCATCGATCTGTTCGAGCCTGAGCAGACCAGCCTCGCCGGCTCGCAGGTCGGAGGGCCCCACGTCGACGATCCCGATGCCGTCGTGCGTGTCGAGCACGGTCACGGCGTTGGTCGGTCGGATCTGCAGCCAGTGATCCAGGGGAGCCAGGTCCCCGGCGGTCAGCGCGTGGAGCACCAGGGGCGGCAGAGCGAAGTCGTACACGAGATCCACCTTGCGAGCGATGTCGATCTGCTGCGTGTGGTGGCCGTGAACCTCGACCAGGACGGTCGCGCCGCGCGCGTGCGCCTGCCGGACGATCCTCTCGGTGTACTCGTCCGTGCTGGGCGTCATGAAGCAGTCCGTGCCAGCCTCCTTGCCCGTGTATCCGACGGCGTCGAGCCGGAGCTGGGTCACGCCGCCGGAGATGAGGGCGTCGACGACCGACTCCAGGTACTCCCAGGCTTCGCTCGTTCGGAGGTCGATGTCGACCTGATCCGCTGTGAAGGTCGTCCACACGAGACGTCGCTCGTCGCCGAGCTGCATCGCGGTGAAGGGCAGGCCGGGGCGCGGACGATAGATACGAGCAAGGTCGGCTTCGGTGGCGCCGTCAGGGAACACCGATGACAGCGTGAGGAACATGGGCGCCCACGGTGATGCCCCGCCGCGCTCGCGAACATCAAGGAACTGCGCGGACTGCGCGGAGACGTGGTTGACGATGACGTCAGCCATCACGGTCCGTTGCTCAGCGAGACGCCGTATGTCGTCCCACGTGCCCAACCGCGGGTCGACGACCGTGTGGTCGCGCGGGTCGAACCCCGCATCCACGCCGTCGTGCGGTGTGAAGAACGGCAGGACGTGCACTCCGCTGAAGACTCCGGCGAGGGGTCCGTCGAGAAGGTCGGCGAGGCCGGAGACCGTGCCCGCGAGCCGGTCGGCATACGCGATCAGTTGAGGACCGTGGCTGTTCACAGAGTGACTCCGTCGAAGGAAGTGCTGCATGGGGTCGGATCAGCGGCGCAGCAGGCGCGCCGAGGTTCAGGCGGAGCGGTGCAGGAGCCGGTCGAGCCAGCTCGCACGGGCGGCTCGAGCGGCGCGCGACAGCCGCGCACGTGGCGCGAGCCCATCGAACCCGTGGTAGGCGCCCGGCCACACGTGCAGCTCAGCATCGCCGCCCTCCGCCCAGATGCGGGCGGCGTACGCGACGCACTCGTCACGGAACGTCTCCGCCGAGCCGACGTCGACGAATGCCGGCGGTAGGTCCCGCAGACTGGCCGTCCGTGCTGCGGATGCGTAGCCCGGGGTGTCCGGACCGCCCGCCTTCGCGCCGAGGTAGGCCCCCCATCCGGTGGCGTTGGCGATCCGGTCCCACGACCCCGTGCCCGCCATCTGATGGCCAGAGGCGCTGTCGTTGCGATCGTCGAGCATGGGGTAGATCAGCAGCTGCCCCAAGATGGGCGGCCCGCCTCGGTCGCGGGCGAGTATGGCGAGCGCAGCCGCCAGTCCTCCGCCGGCGCTGACTCCTGTGACGACGATGCGGTCGGGGTCGAGACCGAGCTGACTCGCCTGGCGAAGGAGCCAGTCGAGTGCGGCGTACGCGTCCTCGATGGCCGCCGGGTAGGGGTGTTCGGGCGCCAGTCGGTAGTCGACAGAGGCGACTGCCCAGCCGGGAGCGACGTCCACAGCCATGTCGATGTTGTCGCGGACGTCGCCGGCGACGAGGCCGCCTCCGTGCAGGTGCAGGAGAACTGGCACTGGACCCGTGGGGCGCTCGGGTCGGACCAGGACGATGCGGACGTCTCCCGCTGACCTGGGCGCGCGATGCTCGCTCACGGTGCAGTGGGCATGCGCAGCGACAGTGGCCAGGTCGGGCACGGTCGCTCTGGCGCGCAGGTCCTCGATCTCGTCGGGCGCGAGCGACGTCACCACGTTGTCCGCCTGGGAGACGAGCTCCGCCGCGATCTCTCGGTCGAAGAGCGGCCGGGCGTGTTCGAGATCGGTCACCCCTTCACCGAGCCTTGGAGCAGCGCGGCGACGAACTGTCGCTGGAAGACCAGGAAGATGATGAGTGTCGGCGTCAGGATGAGGAGCGAGCCAGCACAGAGCAGGGGGATGTCGGTCCCGTACTGGCCCTGGAACGCGCCGAGAGCTCCGGCCATCGTCCGCTTCAAGGGGTCGTCGACGAGCACCACGGCAAGGAGGAACTGGTTCCACGTCCACAGGAACATCAGGATGCCGAGCGAGGAGAGCGCCGGGATGGAAAGGGGGACGTGGATCCGCCAGAAGAGCTTCCACGTCGAGGCACCGTCGATGCTTGCCGCTTCGGAGAGCTCGTGAGGCATGTTGATGAAGTGGGCCCGCATCCAGAACACGGCGAACGGCATGTACAGGCCGATGAGCGGCAAGATGATCGCCCAGCGGGTGTTGAGCAGGCCCATGTCGCGGATCGAGTTGTAGAGCGGCACGATGATGCCCTCGAACGGCAGCGTCAGGCCCAGGAGGAACGCGAGGAAGATCCAGCGACCGCCGGGCGGGTTCAGGTGCCCGAGCGCGAAGCCCGCGAGTGTTCCGATCAGGAGCGCGATGGGCACGACGCCGAGCTCGATGAGGAAGCTCGACACCAGGAGCTGCCACATGTGCGCCGACTGGAAGGCCGTCACGAAGTTCGACCAGTGCGGCGTTTCCGGCCACGACAGCCCCGCCGGATACGTTCCCGCTTCGTGCAGTGCCGTGAAGAACAGGCTGACGAACGGCATGACTGTCACGAGCATGAGGAGGACGAGCAGGATGCGTCCGATCCATCGCTCGCGGGCTGAGACGATCATGACTTGTCGCTCCTGGTCAGACGCTGTACGGGCAGAACGACGACGAGGACGAGGACCATGAGCACCACGGCGAGCGCGGAGGCAGTACCGATCTCTCGCTGGAAGAACGCGAGGTAGTAGATCTCGAGCCCAGGCACGAGCGTGCTGTTGCCTGGTCCGCCTTGCGTCGAGATGTAGATGATGTCGAAGCTCGCCAGGGCCGCGATGATCGTCACGGTGAGGCACACGCCGACCTCTTGGCGAAGGCTCGGCAAGGTGATCGAGAAGAACTCCCGGAGCGCCCCCGCGCCGTCGATGCGGGCCGCCTCATAGAGCGACGGATCGATCTTCGTCATCCCTGCCAGCAGCAGGAGCATGCACAGCCCGAACAGCACCCATGCCCCGATGACGCCGACCGCGGGCAGCGCGGTGTCGAAGTCACCGAGCCAGGCCTTGGTGACCGAGCCGAGTCCGATCAGGCGCAAGAACTGGTTGACCAGACCGTTCGTCGACAGCATCCAGCTCCACATGATGCCGGCGGCGACCAGCGGGATGATCTGGGGCAGGAACAGGACGGTGCGCGATCCCACGGCCAGAGGACTGGTGGCGAACTTGCGGATGGTGGCAGCCGTGGCCAGGCCCAGTGCCACCGGGATGAAGCTGAAGAAGATGATCAGCTCGAAGGCGTTGACGATCGAGCCGCCCAGCTCCGGGTCTTGGAAGACCCTGACGTAGTTGTCGAGTCCGACCCACGTCGCCGCAGTCACGCCGTTCCACTTGTAGAACGAGTACTGGACGGTCAGAGCGATCGACCTGAGGACGAATACTGCGTAGAACAACGCCGCGGGCAGCACGAGGGCCAGAGCAAGCCACCCGCGACGCAGGCGCCGCGCGCGCAGCGCGCGGCGCCTGCCTTCGGAGGACGACGAGTCCTCGTGCGATACCCCGCGGCTCGCCGGCCCTGGCCGGACCAGCCGCTGGTCGGTCATGTCAGCTACCCAGCTCGCTCTCGTAGTCCTTCTGGACGGCGGGCAGGAGCTCTTGCGGCGTGATCTCGCCCGCGACCAGCTTCTGCAGGTTCGGCGTCCAGCTCTTGGCGTAGATCGAGCCCGTGGCGTTGGCGATGAAGTCCATCGCCCCGTTGTCCTCGCTGACCTTCGAGCCGGCGGCGAGAGTCTGCGCGGTCACCGTGTTGGGGTCGACATCCGGCATGAAAGCGTCCGGCGCACCCATCGGCCGAGATCCACCCACCTGGACACCGATCGTCCGGGCCTCTTCGTTGGTCGCCGTCCAGTTGAGGAAGAACGCCGCACAGTCCGGGTGCTCGGCCTTCGCGGAGACGCCGTAGGTGAGCGGAGCAGACATCGCAGCCTGCGGCCCACCCTCCGTCGCGGACGGCATCAGGAAGAAGCCGGCGTTGCCCGGCATCTGCTTGTCGAGGTTGCCCGACTCCCAGTCGCCATCAAAGATGAACAGGCTCTGACCACCGATGAAGCGGCTCATCATCGTGGCGTAGTCGAGGGAGTTGATGTCCTCAGCGAAATAGCCAGCCTTGATCCACGTGTCGAGGTGCTCGGCGGCCTGCTGGTTGGTGTCCGTGTCGATCGTGGCGTCCGACTTCTGGAAGATCCAGTCGTTGATCGGTGCGGGGTCGCCGTAAGCCGCCATGAGGTTCTGCAGCGGGAACGCGAGACCCCCGGTCGCGCCGCCGTTGAACTGGGCGATCGGAGTGATGCCGGCGTCCTTGGCCTTCTGCAGGTAGGAGTCCAGCTCCTCGAGGCTCGTCGGAGCGCTCGTCATACCGATCTGCTCGGCAAGCTGCTTGTTGTAGAAGACGCCTGTGACGGAGGAGTTCAGTCCCATCGCGTAGAGCGGTCCGTCCCCGCGCTGGCCGTCTTCGTCGACACGCATCTGCACCAGCTGCGAAGCGGGCCACTTGTCCCAACCGAACGCCGCCGCGTACGGGTCCATGTTGTAGAGAAGTCCGTCCTTGGCAAGCTCGGACATCTGCGGCAGGCGCATGAGGTCCGGCGGGTCATCCACCAGGACTCGCGGAGCATTCTGCGTGATGACGGCGAACTGGTCCTCGCGGACGTCGAAGGTCACGTTCGGGTACTGCTTCGTGAACTCGTCGAACAGCGCCTTCGGCAGCGGGAATCCGGTCTCGATGTACGCCTTGAGCTCGACGGGGTCCGTGCCGCAGGTCGGGGCGGCGCCGCTGGCGCTGGTGCTCCGGGCAGTGGGGTTCGAGTCGGAACTGTCGGTGCCGGGCGCACTGCATGCGGCCGCGGCCATGACGCTCGCGAGGCACAGCGCCGCAGCGGCTGTCGCGCGACGGGTCCTCTTCCTGGTTCGAGACAACGGTGTCTCCCTTTCATCGAAGCGCGTCCGGGTGGGGAGGCCGGATCGGTTGCTAAATCGGCTTAGCACGACCGATACTCGCTATGCGAGACCAGTGCTGTCAAGCACGCTCCGGTTACAGATCGATTACGCCCAGGCAGTTCGGCCGGGGTTGCGCATCGACGCGCAGAGGGGTCGTCCGTCTAGGATCCAAGCTGGCAGAAGGAGTCATGTGGGTCGTAGTCGAGTGACGTTGGCAGACGTCGCCCGTGCAGCGGGCGTGTCATCCACGACCGCTTCGTTGGTCCTGTCCGGCCGCGGTGACGAGCTGAGGATCTCCCAGATCGTCCAGGAGCGCGTCCGCGCCGCCGCCGTGGACCTGTCGTACCGACCGAACATCGTCTCGGTCGGGCTGCGGAAGGGTAAGACGCGCACCCTCGGACTCGTGTCTGACACTGTGGCGACGTCCCAGCTCGCGGGAGACATGATCAAGGGGGCGATCGAGGCCGCCCGGGACCACGGCTTCATGCTGTTCATCGGCGAGACCGAGGGCGACGACGAGACCGAGGCCGCGCTGCTCGACGCGATGCACGACAGGCAGGTCGACGGCATCATCCTGACCTCGATGTTCACGCGCACACGACAGGTGCCCGCCGTTCTCGACCGCGTGCCGACCGTGCTGCTCAACACCCTGTCGCGAGACACGACGGTCGCCCCGGCGGTCGTGCCCGACGAGATCGAGGCGGGGCGGGCCGCCGCCAGGCTCTTGATCGAGGCGGGCCACCGCGAGATTCACCTCATCGGTGCTGGCCCCGAGCGCGACGACATCCCGCCCACCACGGTCGCGGGGGCAGAACGACTCGCTGGGATCCGCGAGGCGCTCGAGGCTGCCGGACTGGAGCCGGCGTCCGGCCATCTCTGCGAGGACTGGCTGCCACCGTACGGCTGGAAGGCAGCGCGCGACCTGCTCGAGAAGCATCCTCGGCCGGGCTCGATCATCTGCTTCAACGACCGCCTCGCCTTCGGCACCTACCAGGCGCTGCACGAGGCCGGGCTGGCGATCCCCCATGACGTTTCCGTCGTCTCGTTCGACGACTATCCCCTGGCGGAGTGGCTCCGGCCCGGGCTGTCGTCGTTCGCCATCCCCCACGAGCAGCTGGGACGCCGCGCGGTGGAGCTTCTGATCGAGATCGTGCACAACGGCGTCGGCGTCGAGAACGGACGCGTGTACCGGTATCCCCTGCCCTTGCATGCCAGGGAGTCCGTAGCGCCGGCCAACAGCCCGGGCGCCGAGATCTTCGGTGACCGGTCGCGCGATGCTGCCCCGAGCACCACGTCGCGCACCTAGGGCACAGACCGATCGACGCTCGCGTAGCTACGACCACGTCACCGCATGTTCGGTCAGGGGCGCGTCCGGGAGGATCAGCTCGGTGAATGTGGTGACCCCGTCGACAAAGATCTCGAGGATGCTTGCGTCCACCACGATCCGCAGGTTGGTCACGTCTCGCGAGTGAAGTGGCCCGACCGCGACGGAGGAGAAGTGCTCGCCGAGGGCCGGCCCACAACGCGAGCGATCGACCGTGACGGTGCCCGCCTCGCGGTCGACGTTCACCTCGACCTCCGACGAGCCCGCGTCGGCCGCGGTGTGCAGGCGCACCCGGCCGCTGGCCCGGAGGTTCAGCACATGCTCGACGACGTCGTGTCCGTCAGGCAGGACAGGGGCCTGGTGCAGGACGAGATCCCCGTGTGGACCACGCACCAGCTCGAGGATCCGGGCGAGGCTCATGGCTGAGCGCCACGGATGGGTCGGTACCCGTTCGGCGTACTCCCACGAGCTCGCCCAGCCGATCGTGATCGCCGCACCGCCCGGTGCATGGTTGAACGACACCGCGGCGTAGTAGTCGTGTCCATGGTCCAGCCAAGCCGCGTCGGGCCGGGTCGGGGAGAAGGTATGGCCATCGAACTCACCCACGAAGAACTGGGTGCCCGACCCGCCCGTCGCGCCGCCCGGGCTCAGGCTGATGATCATCACCCATGCGCACGCGTCCTCGTCGCGGACCGGCACACGAACCAGGTCCGGACACTCCCAGATGCCTCCGACGTTGCCGATCGGCCCGAAGGTGGAAGCGCGGGCCCACGTGCGCAGGTCGGGCGACGTGTAGACGCCGACGCGGTGGTCGTGCGGCTCGGCGACGATCATCACCCAATGTCCGTCGTCGCCGCCGAACCAGAAGACCTTGGGATCGCGAAAGTTGGCCAGGTGCTCGTCGAGCACCGGGTTGTGGGCGTGCCGTTCGAAGGTGTAGCCGCCGTCCACGCTCACCGCGAGCGACTGCGCCTGAACCCCCTCGCGCGGCGAGCCTGGTCTGTAGCTGCTCGTATAGACGGCGACGATCGCGCCAGCACCGAATCCTGCGGTGTTGCGCACGTCAACCACGGCGCTGCCGGAGAAGACCATCTCGTCGGCTGTGGCCGGGATCGCGATCGGCTGGGCCGTCCAGGTCAGCAGGTCGGGAGAAGTCGCGTGCCCCCAGGCGATGTCTCCCCATCGGTCCCCGGTCGGGTTGTTCTGGAAGTAGAGGTGATACACGCCGTTGTGAAACACGAGCCCGTTCGGGTCGTTGAGCCACGTGTCGACAGCGGTGAAGTGGACGTGAGGTCGCCAGAGCGGGGTCGCCTGCCTGGCGCCCGTGTCGATCTGAGCCATGCGAGGCAGTCTGACAGTCGGATGCGGTGCTCGAGCGAGCCGACCGACCCCGATGCGCACGTGGACAATACGCTCGGGGCCGGTGCCGGCTGCCGTGCCTCGACACAGCGGACCCGTCGGGACGTCACCGCTGCACCCGCCCGGCCGTCGTGTTCCTGGGAGGTCTGATGACCGAGCTCACCACCGACCGGCTGCTGCTGCGGCAGTGGCGCGACGACGACCTGGACGCCCTGGCCGCCATCGACGCGGACCCGGAGGTCATGCGCTGGATCGGCGACGGGAGCCCGCGGGACCGTGCGCAGACGGCCGCCGCGCTGGACCGGTTCCGCGCGGCGTGGGAGGCCCAGGGATTCGGGCTGTTCGCCGCCGAGGAGGACGGCGACCTCGTCGGCTGGGTCGGCCTGGCCGTGCCGGCGTTCCTGCCGGAGATCCTGCCGGCGGTCGAGATCGGCTGGCGGCTCTCGCGGGCGGCGTGGGGGCGAGGGCTGGCCACGGAGGGTGCGGAGGCGGTGCTGGCGTTCGCGTTCGAGGACGTGGGCCTGGACCGCGTGGTGAGCGTCTGCCACGTCGAGAACACGGCCTCGGAGCGCGTGATGACCAAGCTCGGGATGCACCTGGACCGGGACACCGTCGTTCCGTCGAACGGTGTCCCGGCCCATGTGTACGCGATCGACCGCGCCGGGTATCAGCTGCGCGGCCCCAGGTAGGACGCGTCGCCGTCGGCGGTGTGGATGCCGACCTTGACGGAGGCGTTGGGGTCGGTCGGGGCGTCGACGGTCTGGCTGCCGTCGCGGGCCGCGATCGTCAGGGCGACCGGTTCGCCGTTGCCGTAGACCGTCACGTCACCGTCCGAGGCGCGGGCGTCGATGTCGCCCTCGACCGCCTCGACGGTCGTGTGCCCGTTCTCGGTGTGCGTGGAGACCTCGCCCGTCACGCGGGAGACGTCGATCCAGCCGTCCGAGGTCCGGGCGTCGACGTCGCCACGGACGTCGTCGATCGAGACGCTGCCGTCCGACGCGTGCAGCGAGACGTCGCCGGAGACGTCCTCCACGACCGTCGACCCGTCGCTCGTGCGGATGGTCAGCGGGCCGGTCAGCGAGGTCGCCTCGACGGACCCGTCGGAGGCCCGGACCACGACCTCGGTGCCCTCGGGCACCCGGACGTTCAGGCCGGCGGTGCAGAACCCGGGCCGCCACCAGTCGCAGGTGTGCTTCACGATCAGGCGTTCCCCGCTGAGGGACGCCGTGTACTTCGCCTCGGTCGACGCGGTGCGCGACGTGCGCTCGACGTCCACACCGGTGTCCCCGGTCGTCACGGTGATGTCGCCGTCGGCCACGATCTCGACCACGGGTGCTGCGTCGTAGGACGCCGTGCCCACCACGGTCGACGGGTCGCCGTTGGTGTACACGAGCAGGTTGACCAGGCTGTAGGCGCCCGCGGCGAGCATGAGCGCTCCGAGGATGGCGCCGAACCAGAGCAGGACGCGCGCCCCCTCGGACCGCTGCGGCGGTGCGGGCGGACGGTCGAGGGTCGTGGTCATGAGTGGTCTCCCGGTTCGTGCTCGAGCCAGCGGAGCACCGCCAGCACGCGACGGTGGTCGTCGGCGTCCTGGGCCAGCCCCAGCTTGGTCAGGATGGAGGTGACGTGCTTCTCGACGGCGGGCAGGCCGACCACCAGCCGCTCGGCGATGGCCGCGTTGGAGCGGCCCTCCGCCATGAGGCCCAGCACGTCGCGTTCGCGGGGAGTGAGGGTCTCGAGGCCCGACCGTCTGGTCCGGGCGAGGATCTGGGCGACGACGTCGGGGTCGATCACGGTGCCGCCGGACGCGACGCGGCCGAGGGCGTCGAGGAACTCGTCGACGTCGGCCACCCGGTCCTTCAGCACGTACCCCAGGCCGCGCACGTCGCCCGCGAAGAGCTCCTGGGCGTAGCGCTGCTCGACGTACTGCGAGAGCACGAGGATCGGCAGCCGCTTGTGCAGGCTCCGCAGGTGCACGGCCGCGCGCAGGCCCTCGTCGGTGTGCGTCGGGGGCATCCGGACGTCGGTGACGAGCACGTCGGGCAGCTGTACGCCGGCCCCGAGGGCTGCCACGGTCTGATCCGCCGTCGTATAGCCGGTGACCTCGTGGCCCTCGGCCTCGAGCAGCCTGGTCAGGCCGTCGAGCAGGAGGACGGAGTCCTCGGCGATCACGATGCGCACGGCACCTCCACGGTGAGTCGGGTGCCGGCTCCGGCCGGGCTGTCCAGGTCGAAGGTGCCGTCCAGCGCGGCGACGCGGCTGCGCAGCCCGTCCAGACCGCTCCCGGGCGTCGGGGTGGCGCCGCCGGCGCCGTCGTCGGAGATCTGCAGCCGCAGGTTCTGCGACGGGGTGATCGTCGCCGTCACCGTGACCTGGGAGGCCTGGGCGTACTTGGCGACGTTGGTCAGGGCCTCGGCGACGACGAAGTACGCGGCGGCCTGCGCGGAGGTGCTGGCGCGGTTGAGCGGCCCGGGCACGTCCACAGTGACGGGCACCGGGCTGCGGGCGGCCAGCGCCGACAGCGCCGCGTCGAGCCCGCGGTCGGTCAGGACGGCCGGGTGGATGCCGCGCACGAGGTCGCGCAGCTCGGCAAGGGTCTCCTTGACCTCCTGGTGCGCGTGCTCCAGCGCCGCGGCGGCCTCCGGGTCGCTCGACGCCTTGCGGCGGGCGGCACCGAGCTCGACGCCGAGGGCGACCAGCCGCTGCTGCGCGCCGTCGTGCAGGTCGCGCTCGATCCGGCGGCGTTCCTCGTCGGCGGCACCGACGGCGGCCGTGCGGGTCTGCGTCAGGACGACGGCGCGGCCCTCGGCCTCGTCGGCCCGGGCCCGTGCCTGCCGCGCGGCCTCCATGGCCTCCGCACGCGGCGACCCGCCGAGCATCGACCGGGCCGCGCGGACGAGCCCGAACGACGAGGCCTGCACCCCGAGCGCACCCACCCAGGCCGCGACGAGCGCCGCGACGACCAGGAGGGGCGCGGGCACGGGCATCGTCACCGTGTCGCCGTAGAAGATCACGAAGCCCAGCAGTGCCAGCGCGCCCGAGAGGCCGAACGAGACGATCACCGTGGAGACGGTCAGGATCAGGCTCCCCACCACGAGGTAGGCCAGGTGCGCCCAGGAGCGGCTGTCGCCGAGCACCGCCGTCCAGGACGCCCACCAGCCCGGCCGACGCGGACGCTTGTAGGTGGGGACGTCGATGTCCACCCGCAGCATCGCGTGCAGGCGGGCCCGCTCGAGCCGGGCGAACGGGCGCGCGGCGAGCAGCGCGACGACGAGCATCGGGATGCCGACGAACAGCACCAGCACGCCGGCGGCGACCGAGAGCCAGACGACGGCGGCCGTCAGCACGGCGCCGACGAAGAACGCGCCGATCACCGTCTGCGAGATGCCCGCCCAGGTGGCACCCGACACGGGAGCGAGGAGGAGCGGCCGCCAGCCGGTGAAGGCCGGCGCGACGACACGCAGGTCGGCGGCGCCGGGGACGCCGGCGCTGCCCGCGTCCAGGTCCGTCGAGAGGTCTGAGGTCATGACACAGACGCTAGGGGTCGCGGGCCACGACCAGACAGCCAGCCCACCCACCAACGCGTGGTGGGGCCAGCCCTACCGTTTGGTCGGGACCCGCGCGCCGCGCACCAGCTGGTCGTAGACGAGAGCGAGGACCGCCGCCACGAGCAGAGCGAGCACGCTGCCGAGGAGGAGGCCGCGAACACCGCCGAACAGCCCGGTGCCCCACCCGAGCAGGCTCGACAACGCCAGGAGCGGGCCGACCGTCAGCGGCAGGGTCAGCGTCCCCCACCAGCCACCGCCCCGCAGGTAGACGGCCGCGACGAGCAGTCCCGACACGTACGCGACGACGAGGGTCGCCGCGTTCGCGACGAGGAACGCCGCGAGGTACGAGCCCGACGACCCGACGTTCACGGACACGCCCTCGGCGATCTTCCACTGCCACCCGAAGGCGGCGTACGTCGCACGCTCGGCCACGAGGAGGAGCGCGTACCCGCCGCCGTACAGCAGTGCGGTGCTCAGGGCGCCGATCACCGAGCCCCGGGACAGCGAACGACGCGTGAGCCCCGACGCCACGTGGACGGGCAGGTAGACGGCGGTCAGGCCGATGAAGATCGAGAACGGGACCCACATGGTCGCCTGCCGGCCGAAGGCGACGACGCTCGTCGTGACCTCGTCGGCGACCAGCGCGTAGACCGAGATCGCCAGCACGGACACGACGACGGCGATCGCCCAGAACCACTTCGCGACGCGGAGCTGCGCGCTCAGGAACCAGCGGGCGGTCAGGTCCACGGCCCCGCGTCGCACGGGCGCGTCCAGGGTCAGGGTGCTCATCGGACGGCCTCCGTCGCGTGGTCGGTGAGGTGCACGAACAGGTCCTGCAGCGGGACGGGTCCGAGCTCGAGCCCGCCCAGGCGGGCGTTGCGCTCGTCGTCGGGAAGCGCGCCGACGACCGTGGCCTGGACCGTGCTCCCGAGTCGCTGGCGGGCCACGACGTCCCTCCCCACGACGAACGCCTCGACCGCGTCGACCGGACCCGTGACCGTCATGCCGCGCGTGCGCAGCGACTCCGCGTCCTGCTGCACCAGCACCGACCCGCGGTCCAGCACGACGACGTCCTCCAGCAACCGCTCGACCTCGCCGATGAGGTGGCTCGACAGGACGATCGTGCGCGGGTGCTCGAGCCAGTCGGCCAGGAGGGCGTCGTAGAACGCGTACCGGGCGGGTGCGTCCATGCCGAGGTGCACCTCGTCGAGGAGGGTCAGCGGGGCGCGGCTCGCGATGCCGACGACGACCCCGAAGGCCGACTTCTTGCCCCGCGACATCCGGTCGGGCCGGTCGTCGGGCCCGAGCTCGAACGTGTCGAGGAGCCTCGCCGCGAGCCCGACGTCGAATGTCGCGCGCCGGTTCGCCAGCATGCGCACCATCTCGGACACCGGGCGGTCCGGCAGCAGGTCGCCGCTCTCGCGGATCAGGCACGTCCCGCCCATCACCCGTGCGTTCTCCCACGGCTCCTCCCCGTCGACGAGCACGGTCCCGTCGCTCTTGGGCAGGAACGACGCGAGCACCGACAGCGCCGTCGTCTTGCCCGAGCCGTTGCGCCCGAGCAGCCCCGTGATCACACCGGGCCTCAGGGCGAACGAGACGCCGTCCAGCGCGGTCGTGTCGCCGTACCGGACCGTCAGGTCGCTGACCTGCACACCGAAGCCGCTCATCGCGGTCCCCCGTTCCTCAGGTGCTGGATGATGTCCTCGACCGGGATGCCGAGGACCTTCGCCTGCGCCGCGACCGGGTCGACGACGTCCGCGAAGAACGCGGCCCGGCGTTGGGTGAGCAGCCGCTCGCGGGCGCCCGGCGCGACGAACATCCCGATGCCCCGACGCTTGTAGAGCACGCCCTCGTCGACGAGCTCGGTGAACGCCTTGGCCGCGGTCGCCGGGTTGATCCGGAACGTCGTCGCGTACTGCGTGGTCGACATGACCTGCTCCTCCGCCTGCAGCGCGCCCGACAGCACGTCCGCCCGGATCTGGTCGGCGATCTGCACGTACAGCGGATCTCGTCCGTCGAACACGCCGATCACCTCCTCACTGGTTCATTACATGACCAACTAACCATAGAACCAGTGAGAGGCGCAACCCTGATGGGCCGCTAAAGAGACAACAACGTCCGCACTCGTGAGGGCTATAGGCCCCACGAGTGCGGACGTTGCAGTGGTCAGACGGTGGTCAGGCGCTGGGCGGCGACGAGCTCGGCGATCTGGACCGCATTGAGGGCGGCCCCCTTGCGCAGGTTGTCGTTGCTGACGAACAGCGCGAGCCCGCGACCGTCCGGCACGCCCTCGTCCTGGCGCAGGCGGCCGACGAAGGACGGGTCCTTGCCGGCGGCGTGCAGCGGGGTCGGGACGTCGGTCACGACGACACCGGGGGCGTCGGCGAGCAGCTCGAGCGCACGCTCGGGGCTGAGGGCCGAGGCGAACTCCGCGTTGATCGACAGCGAGTGCCCGGTGAACACCGGCACGCGCACGCAGGTGCCGGAGACGAGCAGCGACGGGATGTCGAGGATCTTGCGCGACTCGTGCCGCAGCTTCTGCTCCTCGTCGGTCTCGAACGAGCCGTCGTCGACCAGCGAGCCGGCCAGCGGGATGACGTCGAACGCGATGGGCGCGACGTACTTGACCGGCTCGGGCAGGGTGACCGCGGAACCGTCGTGGACCAGCGCGAGCGTGTCCTGCTCGACCGCCGCGCGGATCTGGCTGTCGAGCTCGTCGGCACCGGCGAGGCCCGAGCCGGAGACGGCCTGGTAGGTGGAGACGACGAGACGGGTCAGGCCGGCCTCGTCGTGCAGCACCTTGAGCACCGGCATCGCGGCCATGGTGGTGCAGTTCGGGTTGGCGATGATGCCCTTGACCGCGTCGGCGATCGCAGCGGGGTTCACCTCGGAGACGACCAGCGGGACCTCGGGGTCGCGACGCCAGGCGGACGAGTTGTCGATGACCAGCGCGCCGGCCGCGGCGAACCGCGGGGCGTGGACCTTCGAGGCCGCGCCGCCGGCGGAGAACAGGGCGACGTCGATCCCGGACAGGTCCTCCGTGGAGATGTCCTCGACGACGACGTCGGTGCCCTTCCAGGGCAGCGTCGTGCCCGCGGACCGCGGCGAGGCGAAGTAGCGGATGGAGTCGACGGGGAAGTCGCGCTCCTCGAGCAGCCGGCGCATGACGCCGCCGACCTGGCCGGTCGCACCGACCACCGCGATGTTGAGTCCCACAGCCCTACCGTCCCGTCCCGCCGTACACGACGGCCTTGTCCGACGTGGAGTCCAGATCGAAAGCCGTGTGCACCGCGCGTACGGCCTCGTCCAGCGAGTCCGCCCGGGTGACCACGGAGATCCGGATCTCCGACGTCGAGATCATCTCGATGTTGATGCCCGCGTCGGACAGCGCGGCGAAGAACCGTGCCGAGACGCCGGGGTGCGACTTCATGCCCGCGCCGACGAGCGAGAGCTTGCCAATCGTGTCGTCGTACTGCAGCGACGCAAAGCCGATATCCGGCTGGTGCTCGGTGAGCGCGGCCGTGCCGGCGGCGCCGTCCGTGGCCGGGAGCGTGAAGGAGATGTCCGTCAGGCCGGTCGAGGCGGCCGACACGTTCTGCACGATCATGTCGATGTTGACGCCGGCGGCGGCGACGACCTCGAAGATGCGCGCGGCCTTGCCGGGCACGTCCGGGACGCCGACGACGGTGATCTTGGCCTCGCTGCGGTCGTGCGCGACGCCCGCGATGATCGGCTGCTCCACGGTCTCTCCTTCGGGGGCGGGCTCGTCTGTCACGAGCGTGCCGGTATGAGTACTGAACGACGAACGGACGTGGATCGGTACCCCGTAGCGGCGGGCGTACTCGACGCAGCGCAGGACGAGCACCTTGGCGCCGCTCGCCGCGAGGTCCAGCATCTCGTCGTACGTGACCCGCTCGAGCTTGCGCGCGTTCGGCACGATCCGCGGGTCGGCGGTGAACACGCCGTCGACGTCCGTGTAGATCTCGCAGACGTCGGCCTTCAGGGCTGCCGCCAGCGCGACCGCCGTGGTGTCCGAGCCGCCGCGGCCGAGCGTCGTCACGTCGTTGGTGGACGGGTTCACGCCCTGGAACCCGGCGACGATCGCGACGGACCCCTGCGCGATCGTCTGCCGGATGCGGCTGGGCGTCACGTCGATGATGCGGGCCTTGCCGT
This sequence comes from Cellulomonas sp. P2_B4, assembly GCF_056404795.1. Classification (NCBI taxonomy): domain Bacteria; kingdom Bacillati; phylum Actinomycetota; class Actinomycetes; order Micrococcales; family Cellulomonadaceae; genus Cellulomonas; species Cellulomonas sp. P2_B4. Next base: position 38,461 of record NZ_JBFUDI010000004.1, on the reverse strand, counting down.
AGGCCTCGTCGGTGAGCACGCCCGCCTGCTGGCCGGTGAACGACTTGGCCTCGACGCCCAGGTTGTGGATCGCCATCGCCAGGAGCGACATCGAGATGCGCTCGCCCGCGGTCAGGAGGATGTCCATCTCGCGCTGCGGCGGCAGCGGCGTGACCTGCCGGGCGAGGTCGATGAGCTCGTCCGTCGTGTCACCCATCGCGCTGACGACGACCACCACGTCGTGGCCCGCCCGCTTCGCCTCCGTGACCCGCTTGGCGACACGCTTGATGCTGGCGGCGTCGGCGACGGAGGAACCGCCGTACTTCTGCACGATCAGGGCCACGGGGGAGCTCTTTCGCGGGCTCGGGATTGGACCGGGCGAGTGTACGGCGGTGTTCATCTGCTGGAAACGCGGTTTCAGATGCCGGATCGACACAGACACTTCACAGACTTCCGGGACGCCGACGTCGTCCCGGTCCTAGCGTGTCGCCCATGGACGACGACGCCGGTATCCAGGTCAGCGGCCTGCGCCGCGCCTTCGGTCGTGTGCGGGCCCTCGACGGCGTGGACCTGACGGCGCGGGCCGGTGCGGTGACGGCACTGGTGGGCCCGAACGGCTCGGGCAAGACGACGCTGCTGCTGGTGCTGGCGGGGCTGCTGGTGCCCGACAGCGGCCAGGCGCTCATCGCCGGGATCGACCCCGTGCTCGACAGCCGCGGAGCCCGCGCCCGCACCGGCTGGATGCCCGACACGTTCGGCACCTGGGACTCGCTGACCGCGCGCGAGGTCCTGACCACGTTCGGCCGCGCCTACCGCGTGCGCGACGCCGGCTCCAGGGCTGCCGAGCTGCTCGAGACCGTCCACCTCACCGAGTTCGCCGACCGCCCGGCCAGCGTCCTGTCCCGCGGGCAGAAGCAGCGCCTCGGCCTGGCCCGCGCGCTCGTGCACTCCCCCGACGTCCTGCTCCTCGACGAGCCCGCCAGCGGCCTGGACCCACGGTCGCGCGTCGACCTGCGGATCCTGCTGCGGCGCCTCGCCGACGACGGCACCGCGGTGCTCGTCTCCAGCCACGTCCTGTCCGAGCTGGAGGAGATGGCCGACGACGCCGTCTTCCTCTCCCGCGGCCGCACGGTGATCCCGTCCCAGGCTCCCTCCCAGCGGTCCTGGCACGTCCGAGCCCTCACCGACGCGCTGCCGGCCTGGCTCACCTCCGTCGGGGCGCAGTGGCGGCCCGGCGACGCACCCGGAGCGGTCCTCGTCGAGATCGACGGCGACGAGGGTGCGGCGCAGCTCGTCGCGGACGCGGTCGCGGCCGGCGTCCCGATCGTGTCCCTCCATCCCGTCGGCGGCGCCCTGGAGCACGCCTACCTGGCGCTCGAGGAGGACCGGCGATGACGACGCAGACCGTGGAGCTCGAGGTCGACCCTCCGATCGAGCCGTCCGTCCCCACCGAGCGGGGTGGCTGGTGGTCGGGCGTCTGGACCGTCACCGTGCTGGAGCTTCGGCAGCGCGTGCGGTCCACGCGGTGGATCGTCGCTCTGGTCGTGTGGTTCGTGGTGGTCGGCGGCATCACCCTGCTCACGTCCGGCGCTCTGGCGACCCTGTCGGACGACGCCGCCTCGTCCTCGTCGAACGGCCCGCTGCTGTTCGCCGTCGTCTCGTTCCTGGTGCTCGGCCTGGGCCTGCTGGTCACGCCGACGCTCACATCGACCGGCATCAACGGCGACCGCAACGCGGGCACGCTGGCGACGCTGCAGGTCACGCTCCTGACGCCGTCGCAGATCGCCGCGGGAAAGGTGCTCGCCGCCTGGTTCGCCGCGTGCGCGTTCCTCGTCGCGAGCCTGCCGTTCCTCATCCTCGCGCTCGTCATGGGCGGCACGCCGGTGATGTCGCTGGTCCGGGTCGTGGTGATCGTCGCACTGCTGCTGGCCGCCGTCTGCGGGATCGGTCTGGGCTACTCGTCGCTCGTCGCGCGCACGGCCGGGTCCACCGTGCTGACGTTCCTGACGGTCGCCGCGCTGACCCTGCTCACCCCGATCCTCTTCGCGACGACGTACCCGTCGATCACCCGCGAGGAGACCGTGCAGGTCTACACGACGGTCCCGACGGCCGACGGCCAGGACTACGAGTGCGACTACGTGACCGCGCAGCGCGACGTCGCGCACACCGAACGGACCTGGTGGCTGCTGGGCATCAACCCGTTCGTGGTCCTCGCGGACGGTGCCGAGGCGGCCCGCACGGGACCGGAGCCCTTCGACGATCCGCTGGCCGTCATCCGCTCGGGCGTCCGGATCCTCCGCGCGGGCACCACCTCGACCGACGAGTGCTGGGTGAACGGCACCCCGCTGGAGCGGCCGGAGATCTCCGACAACCCGTTCTGGTTCTGGGGCCTGGGCGCCAACCTCCTGCTCGGCGCCGCCGGCTTCACGGTCGCCGTCCGCCGCCTGCGCATCCCGCAGAAGAAGCTGGCCCGCGGCACGCGCGTGGCGTAGCGCAACGTCCGACCAGAGGTGCGCCCTGGCCTACGTCTGCTCGGACGTCACGGCTGGAGCGCGTCGTACTCCGCCTCGGCAGCGACGTCGTCCTCCACGTCGAGGCGCAGGTGGGCGAGGATCGCCTGCAGGGTGCGCAGCACGCTCGACGCGCGCTCGCCCCAGTCGGACAGGTAGCTGAACTGCCACCACCACAGGGCCTCGAGCACGTGGCCGCTCTCGTAGTGGCGCAGGCCCTGGGCCAGGGCCCCGGCGATGGCGACGAGGTCGCCGGAGACGCTCGAGCGCTCGACCTCGACGCCCAGCAGCGGGTCGACGACCTCGGCGTACTCGTCGATGCCCTCGAACACGTTGGCCAGGTTGGCGCGCAGCGGGTCGACGTCCGGGTCCGGGCCAAGGTCCGGCTCGAACCGCTCGAGCGGCACCACGTCGGTCGTCGCGCCCAGGCGGGCGCCCGAGGCGAGGATGTCGGAGACGGCCAGCAGCAGGAGCGGCAGGGCGGCGTCGGGGGCGGAGCCGGCCGCGACCTCGGTGACCGTGCTCAGGTAGCGGCGTGCCTCGTCGGCCACGGAGACCGCGATGTCCCGCAGGTCGGCGTCGACCGTCGTCTGGTGCGGTGTCATCGTCCCGTCCTCCCTACGCGCTGATCCGGCGTCGACCTTCGAATGCCCGCCCGAGCGTGACCTCGTCGGCGTACTCCAGGTCGCCGCCGACCGGCAGACCCGAGGCGAGCCGGCTGACCGTCAGGCCCATCGGTACCAGCATGCGCGCCAGGTACGTCGCTGTCGCCTCGCCCTCGACATTGGGGTCCGTGGCGAGGATCACCTCGGTGACCGTGCCGTCGGCCAGCCGCGTGAGCAGCGACTGGATGCGCAGGTCGTCGGGACCGACACCCGCGATCGGGTTGATGGCGCCGCCGAGCACGTGGTACCGGCCGCGGAACTCGCGGGTGCGCTCGATCGCGACGACGTCCTTGGGCTCCTCGACCACGCAGATCGTGGCCAGCGAGCGGCGCGGGTCGCGGCAGATGCGGCACTGCGTCTCCTGCGCGACGTTGCCGCAGATCTCGCAGAACTGGACCCGCAGCTTGACCTCGGTGAGCGCGTCGGCGAGCCGTCGCACGTCCGCCGGGTCCGCCGCGAGCAGGTGGAACGCGATGCGCTGGGCGCTCTTGGGACCGACGCCGGGCAGCCGCCCGAGCTCGTCGATCAGATCCTGGACCGCACCCTCGTACACGCCCGCCAGCCTACGGGGTCGGGTCCGCGGAACCGGCGGGCGCGCGGGCCCCGCCGGCCACGAGCTCGACCTCGAAGCCGCTGTCGTCCTTGAGGTACGCCGCGTAGTGCTGCGGGCCGCCCGCAAACGGGTGCCGGTCCGCGAAGAGCAGCGTCCACCCATGCTCCGGGGCCTGGACCACCAGATGATCCACGTCGCTGCGGGAGCCCGCGTGGAACGCGAGGTGGTTCAGGCCCGGTCGGAGGCGGTCGTGACGGGTCGCGACGACGTCCGGGCCCGACTCGAGCACGACGTACGGTCCGTCCGGCCGCGACCAGCTCACGCCGCCCGTCCAGCGGTCCCTCTCCCGGTAGCCGAGCGCGGTGAGCAGCCAGCCCCACGACCGCTCCGCAGCCGTCAGGTCGCCGACCCAGATCTCCAGGTGGTGCAGGTCGCCTGCGCTCCCCGACGGTTCGCGCTCGGCACCCTCACCCTCGGTCACGCCGTGCCGTCGTCCAGCTGCTCGTCGATGACCGTGCCGCCGAGCATCTGCGCCACCAGCGGCGCACCGATCAGGGAGGAGCCGCTGATCTCCGGGTCGTCCGGCGACGGCTCGTCGGGCACCCCGGGCACGACCCGGGCCGCCGACTCGCGCGCCGCGGCCATGCCGCGCTCCCGGGCGGATCCCTGCGGCCCCGGGCCGGTGGCGTCGAGGTCCTCCGGCGGTTCGGGCGCGTGGGCCGGCTCGCCCGGGTCGTCCAGCGGGGGCTCGGCGGCGGGCGGCTCGTCGTCCCAGGACGCCGCCGCCTCGGCCGGGGTGACCGCGCGCGGGTTCTCGCGGTCGTTCACCGGGCGGACGGGGGATTCCTTGACGGCCGTCGCGGCCGCGGCCTGCTCGGCGAGGATGCCCTCGACGCGCACGTCGAACCCGAGGGTCTCGCGCACGGCTCGGGCGACGACGTCCGCGTGGGCGCCGTTCCGGAACGTGGTCGCGAGCGCGGGGTTGTCGAACGCGATGCGCAGGGTCGTCGCGTCGAGGTCCGCGACCTGCGCGTTGCGCGGGTCGATGAGCGCCCAGGTCACGCGGCGCAGGCCCTTGACGGTCTCGAGCACCTCGGGCCAGCGCCGACGGATGACCTCGGTCTCCGGACCGCCACCGGCCGGCGCGGAAGCGACCGGCGCCGGTGCGACGACCGGCGCAGGCGTTGCGACGGGCTCGGGTTCGACGACGGCGGCGGGCTGGGTCTCGACCGCCTCCACCGGCTCGGGGACGACCGGCTCGAAATCGGACCCTGCCTCGACGTCACGCTCGGCCGGCGAGTCGGGCACGTCATCGGGCACGGCCGGCACGTCGGTGGGCTCGGTGACCGCTCGCGGCGCCTGCTCGGCCGGACGCGCGACGGGCGGCGTCTCGGCTGCGGGGGCAGGCACGGGCGCCGGGTCGGCCACCGGTGCGGCCGTGGGAGCAGGACGCGGGGCCGGCTCCGGCGGCGGGTGGGCCGCGGGAGTCGTGGCGACCGGGACGCGGACCCCGTCGGCGGGCAGCCCGCGCTCGAGCCGGTCGAGGCGGGCGCCGATCGACGACCGGGTGTCCTCGGCGGCCGGCAGCAGCAGCCGCGCCATGAGCAGCTCGAGGTGCAGGCGCGGGGAGGTCGCGCCGGTCATCTCGGTGAGCGCGGCGTTGGCCAGGTCGGCCGACCGCGACAGCTCGGAGGCGCCCAGGTGCCCAGCCTGCAGCCGCATCCGCGTCAGCTGGTCGGAGGGCACGTCGCGCAGGGCGGCCTCGGCGGCGTCCCCCGACGCGGCGATGACGATGAGGTCGCGGAAGCGTTCGAGCACGTCCTCGACGAACCGGCGCGGCTCGTGTCCGGTCGAGATGACGCGGTCGACCACCCGGAAGGCAGACGCACCGTCGCGGGCCGCCACGGCCTCCACGACGTCGTCGAGCAGCGAGGCCTGGGTGTACCCCAGCAGGTCGGCCGCGCCCTCGTACGCGAGCTCGGCACCCCCGGACCCGGCGATCAGCTGGTCGAGGACCGAGAGGGTGTCGCGGACGGATCCGCCACCCGCGCGCACGACCAGCGGCAGCACGCCGGAGGCCACCTGGACGTGCTCGGAGTCGCAGAGCTGCTGCAGGTACGGGACCAGGACGTCCGGCGGGACCAGCCGGAACGGGTAGTGGTGCGTCCGCGAGCGGATGGTTCCGATGACCTTGTCCGGCTCCGTCGTCGCGAAGATGAACTTGATGTGCGGCGGCGGCTCCTCGACGATCTTGAGCAGCGCGTTGAAGCCCTGGTTGGACACCATGTGGGCCTCGTCGAGGATGAACACCTTGTACCGGTCGCGCGCGGGCGCGAACGTGGCGCGCTCCCGCAGCTCGCGCGCGTCGTCGACGCCGCCGTGGCTCGCCGCGTCGATCTCGACGACGTCCAGGCTGCCCGGGCCGCCGCGCGCCAGCTCGACGCACGACTCGCACACGTTGCACGGGGTGTCGGTCGGGCTCTCCTCGGTGTTCTGGGCGCAGTTCAGGATGCGGGCCAGGATGCGCGCGGACGTCGTCTTGCCGCAGCCGCGCGGGCCGGAGAACAGGTACGCGTGGTTGACCTGGCCGCTGCGCAGCGCCTGCCGCAGGGGTGCGGTGACGTGGTCCTGCCCGATCACCTCGGCGAAGTTCTCGGGCCGGTACCGCCGGTACAGGGCTGTGCTCACGCCAGAACCCTAGACGCCCCCGCCAACACCTACGATCCGTTCGTGGCGATCGATCAACGCGCGCTGGACGAGCTCTGGGACTTCTCCGACCCGGTCGCGAGCGAGGACCGCCTCCGCACGGCTGCTGCGCAGACGACCGGCAGCGCACGGGACGAGCTCCTCACCCAGGTCGCCCGCAGCCTCGGCCTGCAGGAGCGGTACGACGAGGCCGCGGCGCTGCTCTCGACGATCGACGGCGACACCCCGACCGTCCGCGCGCGCCTGGCCCTGGAGCACGGGAGGGTCCACAACAGCGCCGGCCGCGCTGCGCAGGCGATCCCGTTCTTCGAGGAGGCCGCCACCGAGAAGGTCGACCCGTTCCTCGTCGTCGACGCCCTGCACATGCTCGCGATCGCCGACCCGGCGCGATCGGACTCCGCGACGACGCGCGCGCTCGGCGTCCTGGAGGCCGTCACCGACGAGCGCACCTTGCGCTGGCGCGTCGCCCTGCACAACAACCGTGGCTGGTCGCTGTTCGACGCCGGCGACCCGGCGGCCGCCCTGACCGAGTTCGAGAAGGCCCTCGACGCCGCGCAGCGCTGGGGCACGCCGCAGCAGGTCCGCTGGGCCCACGAGGCGATCGACGAGTGTCGCGAGGCCCTCCCCTGAGCGGAGATCCTCCATCTCGACAGTCGATACGTTCCCTCCACGTATCGACTGTCGAGATGTCGGACCTGAGCCCGGTCGCCCGGGTGGCTCAGTCCGCGCGCACCACCGTGTCGGCGAGCACCGACCGCAGCAGCGGGCGCGACGTCTCGGTGGCCGCGAACACCAGCGCGCACCCGACCGCCAGGAACGTGAGCAGCAGCAGCAGCCCGGTCGGGTCGGTCACCGCGACGGTGCCGAGCAACGGCAGGCACATGAGCAGCGCGACCGCCGCCGACCCGACCGACACGAAGAGCAGCGGCACCAGCACGGACCGCCGGCGCACGGAGTCGAGCAGCTCGACGGGCATCCCGGCCAGGTTCTGCAGGGCGATCTCGCGACGACGGTCGAGCACCGCTGCCGCCTGCGCGATCCCCGCGGAGACGGCCGCCAGCAGGAACGCGACGACCAGCGTCACGAGTGCCCCGGTGACCAGGTCGTCCAGCAGGATCGCGCCCTGCGGGTCCTGCGACGCGTCCACCCGGGTCAGGGACGGGATCACGGCGAGCGCACCGGCCACGAACCCGGCCAGCCCGAGCCCGCCGACCACGCGCCAGGCGGCACGAGGGTCGTCGAGCAGGCGGCGGGCCGCGAGGAGTCGCGCGGGCGTCGTCGCGCGGCGCAGCTGGACCTTGCCGACGAGGCCGAGCACCCACGGCCCGACCGCGTTGAGCGTCGCGAAGCCGACCGCCAGGGCGCCGACGAGCGCGGCGATCGCGGCCGCACCGAGTGCACCCCCGACCGCGCTGACGATCATGAACAGCCCGATCCCGGCGAGCGCGACGAGCAGCCGGACGAAGCCCAGCGCCTTGGGCATGGTCCGTCGCGCGACCCCGAGCGGCGAGATCGCGACCCGACGCAGCGAGAACGCCCCGGACAGCCCGGCGAGCAGAGGCACCGCGACCAGCGCGATCAGCAGCCCCTGCCACCCCACCCACAGCTCACCGACCGTGAACGTCGTCCCCTGGAACGGCAGCATCGCGGCGAACGGCAGCAGCAGCCCGTAGAGCGCGATGCCGAGGAGTGCGCCGATCAGACCCTGCCAGGCGGTCTCGACGAGGGTCAGCCCGACCACCTCGCGCGACGTCACGCCGAGCAGGCGCAGCGTGGCAAGACGCGCGTCGCGGCGGGCGACCCCGAGGCGAGCGGCGCTGCCGCCGAGCGTGACCAGGGGGACGACGAGCAGGACGACCGCGACCCACGCGAGGATCTCGTAGACGGAGCGGATGTCGGTCTCGCCGGGCGCCAGGGGTTCGTCGGCACGCGTGATGAAGCCGAGCAGGCCGCCGACGACGCACAGCGTCAGACCGGTGGTGACGGCGAACGCCGTGATGGCGAGCACGGTGGTGACGCGCGAGTCGCGGCCGCCGGCGCGCTGGAACCGGGGCGCGAGGGCGACGACGGGATTCATCGGGGGACCCCGGCCCCGACGACGAGCCCGTCGCGCACCTCGATCCGTCGGTCGCACCAGTCCGCGACCTGCGCGTCGTGGGTCACGACGACGAGCGAGGCCCCCGCAGCCTTCGTCGTCTCGACGAGGATCCGCATGACGTCGTAGCCGGTCGACTGGTCGAGCGCACCCGTCGGCTCGTCGGCGAAGACCACGTCCGGCCCGGTGATCAGGGCACGCGCGACCGCGACCCGCTGCGCCTGGCCGCCGGACAGCTCGCCCGGGCGCCGGCCCTCCATCCCGGCGAGCCCGAGCGAGCCGAGCCAGCGCATCGCCTGCGCGGTCGCGTCCTTGCGGCTCGCGCCGAGCAGCATGGCCGGCAGCGCGACGTTCTCCACCGCGGGCAGCTCCGAGAGCAGCTGACCGAACTGGAACACGAAGCCGTAGTGCTGGCGCCGCAGCAGCGAGCGCTCGCGGTCGTTCAGGGCGCCGACGTCGCGTCCCTTCAGCGACACGGATCCCTGGTCCGGCACGAGAATGCCGGCGAGGCAGTGCAGCAGCGTCGACTTGCCGGAGCCGGACGGGCCCATGACGGCGAGCGACTCGCCATCGAGGAGGTTCACGTCCACGCCGGCCAGTGCGGTGGTGCTGCCGAAGGTCTTGACCAGCCCGCGGGCGGACAGCCGAGGTTCGATGCTCATGTGTCCAGCGTCGCCGACGGTCCCACGGTCGGTCGTCGGCCCACGGGCGCGTCCTGGGCGCCGGTCCGTGCACCCCTAGGGGGACGGCGGTCCACCCCAGGGTTCAGACGAGCACCGCGACGCCGACCAGCACGACGACCGCCGACCCGGCGATCGAGACCCACCTCTTGGCCGCCTCGGGGATCCGCATCCCCAGCAGTCCGCTCGACAGCGCCAGCACGAGCTGCCAGGTCAGCGACGCCAGACCGACGCCGGCGACGAACGCGACCGCCGCCGACCAGGCTCCGCCGAGGCCGGCGGCCATGCCGATCGCGACGGTCGTGAACGTCACCGCCGTGAGCGGGTTGACCGCGGTGAGCCCGACGAACCGCAGGTAGGTGCCGTGCGTCGATCCCGGCTCTCTCGCCTGGTCGGGCTGCGGACGCCTGAGCAGCCCGTACACGCCGATCGCCACGAGCACCGCCGCGCTGACGACGCGGATCGCCCGCTCGTGCGCCTCGACGAGCCCGCTCACGGGCGCGCCGACCGCCACCGCCACGACCCCGTACAGCAGGTCGACCGTCGCGATCCCGCACGCCGCCGCGACCGCCACGCGCAGCCCGTCGACCAGCCCGCTGCGCATCAGGAGCACGCCGACAGGCCCGACGGGCATCGCGACGGCGAGCCCGGCGAGCGCACCGAGCAGGAACGCTGACATGGGGCCAGCGTGGTTCCGGGTTCCGACGAGGTCACGCGGAAACTGCGGATATCGTCGTGGAACTGCGATGATCGCTGCATGGACCCCATCGACGAGGCAATCCTGCGCGAGCTGACGCTCGATGGGCGGCTTCCCTACAGCGACCTGGGCGAGCGGGTCGGCCTGTCCCCGAACGCTGCCGCCAACCGCGTCCGCCGCCTCGTCGACAGCGGCACCATCCGCGGCTTCACGGTCCTGACCGGCTCGTCCGCGTCGCTGCCGGCGGGTCTGGAGGTCTTCGTCGAGGTGCGGATGGCCGACGGGACGACGAACGAGGAGTTCACGGCGGCGCTCGCGCGCGGCTTCCCGCAGGTGCTCGACGCCGTCCACGTGACCGGCTCGTACGACTACCTGCTGCACGCGGTCGTCGCGGACCCGTCGGCGCTGGACCAGCTCGTCCGCCGGCTCAAGCGCGAGGCCGGCGCCGGCCAGACGTTCACCCGCCTGGCCCTGCGCGGCTGAAGACCGCCCGAGCGACGCCCCCGCCCCGCCCGCCCGCCGCTCCCCTTCCCCGAGCCCGCCCCTGCCCCCGCCCCTGCCCCCTGCCCGCGCGAGAACAACCTGAACGACGTCATGAATGCTCTTGGCGCTCATGAGGTTGTTCTCGCGGCGTACATCGGGCTCAGGGGCCGGGCGGCCGTGACGTGCCCACAGCCCCGGTGTGGTTCGGCGAGTGCCGGGTCGCTCTCGCGCGCCAGGTCCGGATGGTCGGATCAGGCATGCGCCCGAAGTTCGAGCCGCCGGCTTCGCTGCGCTCGCTCGCCTATCGCCAGGAGGATCTCGTCTCGTCGCACCAGTGCGATGCACTCGGTGTGACGATGGGGATGCGGAGCCGCCTGGTCGCCGATGGCCGTTGGGCTCGCCCGACGCGGGGCGTCTACGACACCGAGCCGGCGCGCGACCGCCGACGCGAACCGGATCATCGCCGACGACGCGCTGCGTGGCTCGGCATGCTCGCCTACGGTCCGGACGCGGTCGCCGTCGGTCCTGCCGCCCTGGCGCTGCACGGTGTCCGCGGGCTCCCGCTGGACATCCGTCCCGAGGTCGCGCTTCCCCATGGGGTGTTCGGGAAGCGCCGCGACGGCATGCTCGTGCGACAGCTCGCCGAGGTCGCGTTGACCCGGTTCGGCGACCGCCGGATCGCGACGGTGCCGTATGCGCTGCTCACCGCGATCCCGGCACTGGGGCGGGTCCATTCCGTGGCAGTTCTCGACGACCTCGTCCATCGCGGGATGCTCTCGCCGACTCAGCTGGACGGCCTGCAGACCCGGTTGAGTGGTCGACGCGGTTGTGCGGAGGCGCCAGCCTGGATCGCGCTCGTCGACGGTCGCGCCGAGTCTCCGCTCGAGACCCTTGCGCGGCTCGACTGCGTGGACGCCGGCGTCGCGCCGGACGAGCTGCAGGTAGAGATCAAGGCACCCGACGGCCGATTCCTCGGGCGCGGCGACATGGGATGGCGGCTGCCGGGGAACCGGTGGCTCGTCGCCGAGATCGACGGGCGCGAGTTCCACGAACGACCCGATGCGCTGCTTCGAGACCGCAGCCGCCAGAACGCGATGCTCATGCGCGGCGCGATCGACCTCCTGCGGTTCACCCACCACGACATCGGCACGGTGGGTCTCACCGTCCGCGACGCCCTGGGTGCCGCTCGAGAACAACGACATGAACGGCAAGCGTTCTCATGACGTCGTTGAGGTTGTTCTCGCGGAGCCGAGCGGGGGCGGTCGGGTGCGGGTGCGGCCGAGGGTCGCGGACGTCTCCGGGCATGCGAGGACCCCCCGCACACCCGCCAGAGCTCACCTGCCCTTGCTGCCTTCCGGCCCTGGGGGAGTTCAGCGAGATGACGCCGCACGAGGGGTCGTGGACGATTCTAGCCCAGCCAGGAGGGGTCCTCGATCACGTGCCGCAGGTAGCGCCGAGGGTCGTCGAGGAAGCCGCGGTAGCGCTGGACGAGGTCGAGCTCCTCCCACTCGCTGCGGCGCATGCCCCAGTCGCCGACCTCGTAGATCGTCGCGCCCGGGATGGCCGCGAGCACGGGCGAGTGGGTCGAGAGGAGGACCTGCGACGAGCTCGTGCGGACCAGTGTGGTCAGGTGCGAGACGACAGCGAGGCAGCCGGTGAACGACAGGGCCGACTCGGGCTCGTCGAGAAGGAAGAAGCCGGGGCGATCGGGCGTCATGCGGTCGGTGATGAGGGACAGGAACGACTCGCCGTGCGACATCTCGTGGAAGGCGGGCTCAGGGCCTCCCGGGTTCGCCTCGAGGTACGTGTAGAACGAGTGCATCGTCTCGGCGCGCAGGAAGTACCCGCGCCGAGGTCCTCCGGCCTCGCGTTCGAGGAGCAGGTGCTGCCACAGGTCGGACTCGGTGGCGCGGGTCGCGTGCATGGAGCCGGTGGACCCGCCCTCGGCGCCCATGCCGAACGCCATCGCGACGGCCTCGACGAGCGTGGACTTGCCGGCCCCGTTGTCGCCGACGAGGACCGTGACCTGGTCGAGCGGCCAGCCCTCGCGCAGCACCTGCGCCACCGCGGGCACGTGCGTGAACCAGACGTCGCGCGGGACCGGCTCCCGGTCCTGGACGCGGACGGCGCGCACGGGCAGAGGGCTCATCGGGACACCTCAGCACATCCGGGTGTGTCCGGTGGGTTACCGATGTGCCAAGGCCCTCACGCAGGAGCAGGATTGTGGGCAGACTGCGCTCATGACGGTTGAGGAAGTGCTGGACGTGCCTGCTCCCGACGAAGGTCCTTACGACTACGACCTCGCCGTCATCGGCTCCGGACCGGGCGGCCAGAAGGCGGCGATCGCCGCCGCGAAGCTCGGGCACAAGGTCGCGATCATCGAGCGCCGGCACATGATGGGCGGCGTCTCGGTCAACACCGGGACCATCCCCAGCAAGACGCTGCGCGAGGCCGTCATGTACCTCACCGGCATGGCGCAGCGGGAGGTCTACGGCGCCAGCTACCGCGTGAAGTCCGACATCACGATGGACGACCTGTTCGCCCGCACGCACCACGTGATCGGCCGCGAGATCGAGGTCATCCGCGCGCAGCTGCTGCGCAACCACGTCGACATCCTCAACGGCACGGGCTCGTTCGTGGACCGGCACACGATCGCGGTCGAGGACGGCGGGGCCCATCCGACGACGATCACGGCGCGGTTCGTCGTCATCTCGACCGGCTCGAAGCCGCACCGCCCCGACACCGTGCAGTTCGACGAGAGCCGGGTGCTCGACTCCGACGGCGTGCTCGAGCTGGACAGCGTGCCGGGGTCGATGGTCGTCGTCGGCGCCGGCATCATCGGCATCGAGTACGCGTCGATGTTCGCGGCACTCGGCACCCGGGTGACCGTCATCGACCAGCGGCCCGCGATGCTCGAGATGTGCGACCCCGAGGTGGCTGAGTCGCTGAAGTTCCACCTGCGCGACCTGTCGGTGTCGTTCCGGTTCGGCGAGCAGGTGGCCGGCGTCGAGAGCAACACGCACGGGACGGTCACGCGCCTCGCGTCGGGCAAGCGGATCGCCGCCGACGCGGTCATGTACTCGGCCGGCCGGCAGGGTCAGACCGACTCGCTGCAGCTGGAGAACGCCGGCCTGTCGGCGGACTCGCGCGGACGCATCAAGGTCGACGACCAGTACCGGACGATCGTGCCCAACATCTTCGCGGTCGGCGACGTCATCGGCTTCCCCGCGCTCGCCGCGACGAGCATGGACCAGGGGCGCCTCGCGGCGTACCACGCGTTCGGGGAGCCGGCCCGCGAGCTGCAGTCGGTCCAGCCCATCGGCATCTACACGATCCCCGAGATCTCCTACTGCGGTCGCACCGAGGAGGAGCTCACGACGGCGGCGGTCCCCTACGAGGTCGGCGTCGCGCGCTACCGCGAGCTTGCCCGCGGGCAAATCGTCGGCGACTCGTACGGGATGCTCAAGCTGCTGGTGCACACCGAGACCCGCGAGCTGCTGGGCGTGCACATCTTCGGGACGTCGGCCACTGACCTCGTGCACATCGGCCAGGCGATCATGGCGTGCGGCGGGACCGTCGACTACCTCGTCGACACCGTCCTCAACTACCCGACGCTGTCCGAGGCGTACAAGGTCGCCGCGCTCGACGCGACCAACAAGATCCGCCAGGTGGCGCGCTTCAGCCTCTGAGGGACGCGACGACGATCCCGACCACGGAGACGCCGACGAACGTCAGGAAGACGCCGCCGACGAGGCCCAGCGCACCCCAGCTGACCCCGCGCCACCGTCGCAGCACGTAACCGACGACGAGCGGGGTGACGACGGCGACGGCCAGGACCACCAGAGGCCAGGACTCACGCGCCTCGGCGGTGTCGAGACCCTGCAGCGCCCACACGATCACGGACATGAAGGCGATGAACCCGCAGGCGAGGGCGACCCCGACGACGAGGAGCGTCCGCCTCCGCCGACCCGGCGCTGGGGCAGGCGGAACCGCCTCGGTCGCGTCCATGGCGCGCAGACTACGTGGCTGAGCCGTCACGCAATGGCAACAAACTCGGGCTTCAGCAGCGGCGTCCCCGTGCCGATGTCCATTTCACGATGAACACGACACCTCAGGGCTGGTACCGCGACCCGGCGGACCGGACACGCGTGCGGTGGTTCGACGGCCAGACCTGGACGGCGAACAGCCAGCCCGCGCCCGAACCCGGATCCGCCCCTCTGCCGCCACCCGTACCGACCGCCGAGGCCGCCGAGGCGACGCGCCCCCGCGCCGCCGTCGCGACGCTGCCGGCACGCACCGAGGAGGTGCCCAGCCCGCACCCGCCCGTCGCGATGGTCATCCCGTTGCTCGAGCCCGACGAGCCGGACGAGTTCGAGGACGAGTACGGGTACGACGAGCCCGCGGCTGCTGCCGTCGCCGAGCCGACCGCTCCCGGGCAGCCGGCCGCACCCGAGCAGCCGGTCGCGCCCGAGCAGGCCGCCGCCGAGCCCTACTCGCAGCCGGCCGCGCCGCCCTACGGCCAGGGTTTCGCACCGGCACCGCCGGCGATGCCCGGCGTTCCGCAGCAGTACGCGCCGGCCCCGTCGGCACCCCCGTCGCAGTACGGCGCCGAGTTCACGCCGGCTCCGGCGCAGTACGGCGCCGAGTACGCACCCGCGCCCGTCGCGCAGCCCGATCTCCCGCCCTACGTGGCCCAGTCGCTCCCCCCGATCGCTCCGGCCCCCGTCCCGTTCGGGCAGCCGCCCGCTCCGTTCGGGCAGCCGCCGGCCGCGTTCGGCCAGGCACCGTTCGGCCAGGCGCCCGCCGCCTTCCCGGCGCCCCCGACCGCACCGGCACCCGGCTTCCCGCCGCCCGGCCAGCCCTGGCAGGGCGGACCGCAGCCGTGGGAGCAGCCCGCCAAGAAGAAGATGGGCGGCGGGAAGATCACGCTGATCGTCCTGGCGTCGATCGTCGTCGGGTTCGTCGTGATCTCCATCCTCGCGGCGATCGCCATCCCGGTGTACCTCAACCAGCGTGCCAGGTCGGAGGCGTCGGGCATCGGTCTCGACGGGGTGACCTGCGAGCAGGTGGCCGACTACGCCGTGCAGATCTCCGACGCCGGGCAGTCGCAGGACGCCGGCCCGCTGGTCTCGATGACCGGGGTGTCGATGTCGCAGGACAACCGCGGCTCGGTGCGCGTCCCGTCCGCGGGCGGGGACCCGGCATTCGTCCTGAGCTGTGTCGGCACCGGCACCAAGCCGGACGGCACCACGGCGCCGGTCACGGCCAACCTCTACATCGACTCGAGCACCCAGCAGCTCGTCGCCTACGCCTGGGACGAGTGATCCGGACAGGACCATGAACAACGCGGCACCCGGTTGGTACCCGGACCCCAAGGACCCGTCCGCGGTCCGCTGGTTCGACGGCCGGTTCTGGACCGAGCACTACGGTCCGGCGTCGACGGGGCAGGTCCCGCCTGCCGTCGAGCCGGTCCGGCGGGCACCCCGGACCGGTCTGCTGATCGCCGGCGGCATCGCCGCGGGCACGGTGGTGGTCGCTCTGATGGTCGCCGCTGCCATCCCGGTCTACCGCGAGCAGCACGACCGCGGGAACGTCGGATCCGTGACGACGATGACGTGCGACGACGTCGCCGACGAGGCCATCCAGCTGGCCGCTGTCGAGAAGGACCTCGACCCGCTCGCCTCTGTCACCGGCGCCGCGGTCGCGCGCGACGCCCGCGACATCGTCCGGCTCCCCGCGCCGGGCGCCGAGGCGTTCGTCATGAGCTGCTCCGCCATGGGCACCCGCCCCGACGGCTCCAGCGGCCCCGTGACCATCGACCTGTACATCGACCACGAGCGCACGCACCTGCTCTGGTACACCTGGGACACCTGAGCCCGGGCGGTTCGGTCAGGAGCCCGCGTTCGGGTATCCTCTGTCGGCCGGGAGGATTCGCCTAGTGGCCTATGGCGCACGCTTGGAAAGCGTGTTGGGTGAAAGCCCTCGGGGGTTCGAATCCCCCATCCTCCGCCGGTCGAAGGGCCCGTGAGCAGCTGCTCACGGGCCCTTCGCTTGCCGCCTAGGCGATCCGGATATCCAGCGGCGTCGCCTCGAGAACCGCGTGGCACGGCGACGACATGCCGACGGCATCGTCAGCCACGCCGCGCACGACGAACCTGGGCAGCACGAAAGTGATCAGCACGATGACGAGGGCCAGGGCGATGGCGACCACCAAGCAGCCACACCCGATGCCGCTCCAACCCGACCGTGCAGCACTCGGCACCTGGGGCGTTCGGCTCACTGACACAGCATCGGGCATCGGCATCGCG
This sequence comes from Cellulomonas sp. P2_B4, assembly GCF_056404795.1. NCBI lineage: Bacteria > Bacillati > Actinomycetota > Actinomycetes > Micrococcales > Cellulomonadaceae > Cellulomonas > Cellulomonas sp. P2_B4. The sequence continues at coordinate 21,785 of NZ_JBFUDI010000004.1, read as the reverse complement.
CTCTTGAGGTCAGCTGTGAGCACAACCCGCTCGATCGACCGCGGCCTCGCCGAGGGCAGCGCCGAGCGCGCCGACGAGGTCCTCGAGCAAGCCGCCTAAGCCCCGCGGACGCGGTCGCGCACCTGCGGTCGCGGCTCGAAGCCCGCGGCCCGGTAGGTGGCGACGCCTCCGGTGTTCGAGCTAGGCGTGCAGACGAGCGCGCTCGACGCGCCCATCGCCCGCAGGGCGGCAGCGGCGGCCACGGTGATCGCGGTGCCGTGGCCGCGTCCGCGGTGGTCGCGGTGGACACCCATCGGCTCGATCAGTCCGGGCCGGCCCGGGCCGGCGGACCACACCGTCACGGCCGCCACTGCCGCATCCGTCGCGTCATAGGCGACGAGGCAGCGGGCGTCCGCGTACGCCGGACCGGCCGCCATCGCGTGCCAGCGCTCGTCGGTGAAGATCGACTGCTCGAACGCGGCACGCTGCACGGCGGTGCGGTCGGAGACGAGGTCGGGACCGACGCCCTCGATCCGCAGTCCCGGTTCGGGAACGGGCTCGGTGAGGTCACGACGCAGCGGGGTCCAGGGTTCGCCGGTGCTCCAACCGTGCTCTCCCAGCACCTCGTCGACGAGGGCGCCGGGCGGGGCCTCGACTGCCGCCTCCCCCGCCGGCAGGACGCCGCCGATGATGTCCGCGGCGATCGTGCGCGCCAGCTCCTCGTCGCGAAACGCCTCGGGCGCCACGGTCATCCGCAGCAGGTCCGGTCCGTCCAGCATCCCGACGGCGAGGATCTGGTCCCCGCGCCGCCACGTGCGCACCGCGTCGGCCACGGCCGGCGCACCGAACCGCCAGAGCCAGCCGACGTCCCCCGGGTGCAGCTGCATCGGCGCACCCTCGTGCTGCCACGACCGCAGGGCGTCCAGCGCCTCGCCCAGACCCTCGACCCGCGGTGACCCCAGCATCCCCCGATCCTCACACCGGGCCGACCAGTCCGCCCGCTCCGACGTAGGCTGAGGCACCGTGGCAACCTTCTCCTCCGTGACGAGACACAACGTCCTCCAGGCGATCGCCGAGTACGACGAGCGGGGCGGAGACGAGTTCCTCGACATCTACGGTTTCGCCCCGACGCCCGCATACGCGGTGGTCCACGAGGGCGGCCGCTACGACGCGCGAGCCGTCCTGGGCGTCGCGCACCGGTACGCCACCGGACGCCTCGCCACGTCCGACGAGTTCCACGGCGGGATGCAGGACGCGGTCCAGATCCTGCGCAAGCGGGGCTTCGAGGTGAGCGAACCGGTCTCCGCGCCGCGCCCGGTGCCGGTCCGCGCGACCAGGACGCGCACCCCGCGCGCGACGAGCACCAGCACGCGCACCCCCGCCGCGCGCGTGGCCGAGCCGCAGATCTGCCCCACGTGCCTGATGACGCTGCCCGCCACGGGCATCTGCGACGACTGCGGCTAGAGCCGTTCCAGTGCGCCTCGCGCGGCCACGACCCCGGTCGCGAACGACGCCTGCAGCAGGTAGCCGCCCGTCGGCGCCTCCCAGTCGAGCATCTCGCCCGCGACGAACGTCCCCGGCATGCGCCGGAGCATGAGCGACTCGTCGACCTCCGACCACGCGATACCGCCCGCCGACGAGATCGCCTTCGCGATCGGCATCGTGTCGCTGATGGTCACGGGCACGGCCTTGACCATCGCGGCCATCGTCGCCGGGTCGTTCGGCATGGCCGCCGTCGTCTCGCGCAGCAGCGAGATCGACACGGGGTCGAGCGCGATCGAGCGGCGCAACCAGTTGGAGACGGAGTCCTTGGGGCGCCGTCGCGCGAGCCGCTCGGTGAGCTCGGACAGAGTCAGGGACGGCCGCAGGTCGACCTCCGCCACGCACGTGCCGGCGTCGAGCGCGTCGCGGATGGCGGCACCGACCCCGTAGACGGGGCCGCCCTCCAGTCCGGTGCGCGTGACCATCGCGTCGCCGCGTGACCGCTGCCCGCCGACGGTCAGGCCGACGTGCTTGAGGGGCGTGCCGTGGAACCTGTCGGCGAACGTCGCGCTCCAGCCGACCCGCACCCCGACGTTCGCGGGCCGGAACCGGTGCACCTCGACACCCCGCTCGGTGAACGCCTCCACCCATCCGCCGTCCGACCCGAGCCGCGGCCACGACGCGCCACCGAGCGCGAACACGGTCACGTCGGCTTCGACGGTGCCCGTCGCATCGTCGCGACCCAGGAACGACAGCCCCGTCCCCGCCCAGCCCGTCCACCGCTGCCGCCGCTCGATCACCACGCCGAGGTCGGCCAGCCGCGTGAGCCAGGCCCGGACCAGGGGAGTCGCGCGGAACGACTGGGGGAACACGCGCCCGCTCGACCCGACGATCGTCGGCTCCCCCAGACCGTCGCACCACGACCGCAGGTCGTCGGGCCCGAACACCTCGAGCATCGGTGCGAGCCGGTCGGCCGAGGCGCCGTACCGGGCCAGGAACGGCGCGCGGTCCTCGGAGTGCGTGAGGTTCAGCCCGCCGTGCCCGGCCAGCAGGAATTTGCGCGCGGGCGACGGCATCCGGTCGAACACCGTGACGGCCACGCCCTCGCGGGCGAGCACCTCGGCGGCGATGAGCCCGGCCGGCCCACCCCCGACCACGCTCGCCGTCCGTATCGGGCTCACGCCTGGGCGGCCGCGCGTCGCTGGCGTGCCGCCTGCCGAAGTCGACGCTGGTGGAGGGCGTGCGTCGCTTCCACTCCGACGACAGGGTCGTCATGGAGCGCCTCGATCTCGGCCACACCCGCGGGGCCCCCGTACCGCAGCACCGGGCGCACGAAGAAGATGCGGTTGCGGCCGAGCTCCGCTCGCCCGAGCAGCATGCGGAGACTGTCGATCTGCTTCCGTCGACCGATCGTGGAGAGCGAGGCCGCGAGCCCCTCCGCCGCGGCATCCGACTGTGTGTGGACCAGGAGGTCGACGAGCATCTCCCAGTGGGACAACGACGAACCGAGCGCTCGGGCGACCCCCTCCGTGACGCGGTCCGGATATCCCCCTCGGCGCAGGTGCTCGAGCAGGATCGAGAACACGGGCTCGCGAATGTCAGGGTCGATGAGCTCCCACACCGAGCCCACGTCGACTCCCACTCCGTGAAGGTCGCGGAGGATCGGCTGCTCCGCGAGGGCGAGCTCAGCGGCACGACGGTCGTGCTCGCGTTCCCGCTCCGAGTTCGCCGCGACCCACTCGGGATCTGCCTGGAGCTGCGCCATGAACTCGTCGGCGCTGACACCCCTGGTCACAAGGCGAACGTAGCCCTTCGCGTCGTCGGCACGTCGCCGGTCGACGCGGATCATCCTCCCGGTGCCCGCCCGATCGCGATGACGTGTCGCAGCTCGAACGGGACCACGTCCCCCGCTCGCAGCCCGTGCAGCTCGGCCGGGTCGCTGTCGAGGGTTCCGACGAGGCCGTCGACTGCCGTCACCGTGACCCAGACCCGCTCCGGGATGCCCGTGTCCGGCTCGACGATCACCTTGACCCGGTCGCCGGCACGCAGGGCGGCCTTCGCCTCGTCGCTCGGGATGCGGAACGTGTCCGGCGTGAGCCGGTGTCGCTCGACCGCGTCGGCGAGGGACCAGGGTGTCCGTCGTCGGAACAGGTCGGACCCGAAGAGCGCCACGCTCCGATCGTCTCAGACCCCGCGCTCGATCGGGAGCCGGCCGGACGACACCGCCCGCACCAGGGACTCGTGGTCGGCCTCGGTCTGCTCGGCGTACGCGAGCGCGAAGCGCGCCATCGCGACGTCGAGCTTGTCGGAGCGGCCCGCGTACCCGGAGATCATCGACGCGCCGCTGGTGCGTGCGTGCCCCTTGGCCAGCAGCCGTCCGACGATGGCCGCGTAGTCCGCGAGCGCGGCGGCGTCGATCGCGTCGAGCGCGACCGTCCCCTTCATGTTGCGGAACTGGCGCACGTAGAACTGCAGCCCGCCGACGTTCGTCCACCCCAGCAGGGGGTCGCTGACAGTCTGCAGCGCCTGCTGGTACTCGACCACGCGCTGGCCCTGGTGCGCGTGCCAGGCGCTGTCGCCGTGCACGTGCTGGGCGAGGACCGACCGGCGCGCCTGCTTGAGCTGGAGGAAGACGACGTCGTCGGGACTCGAGCCCTCGAGCAGCGCGATGTAAGCACGCAGGCCCACCGACCCGACGCCGACGACCTTGTGGGCGACGTCGACGAGCGTGTAGCCGCCGAGCGCGCGCCGCCAGTGCGGGGCCAGCGTGGCGAGGTAGTCGTCGAGCCCCTGGGCCACGGCGTCGCCCTCGGCGTCCGGCAGCCGCGTGATCAACGGCGGCTGCTCGACGATCCGTCGCTGTCCTCCGTCGGACGACGTGAACTTGGGGAGCGCGCGGTCGCTGGTGCGCGTGCGGGCGCGCTTGGCGGCGCGGTCGATCTCGGCCGCGAGCGTGCCGTTCGGCGCGCGCTCGTGGATGCGGTCGACGTCCAGGCGCTCGAACGAGCGGGCCAGCAGCGGCCGGTCGGCGAGGCGCCGGATCTCGTCGCGGTAGGCCGCGCTGCACGAGAGGACTGCCGAACGGCACGCCTCCTCGGACGCGTTGTTCTGCCGACCCGCCACCCAGATGCTGGCGACGAGCCGCCGCAGGTCCCACTCCCAGGCGCCGGGGTGGGCCTCGTCGAAGTCGTTCAGGTCGATGACGAGGTCGCGCTCCGGCGAGGCGTAGAACCCGAAGTTGCCCAGGTGCGCGTCCCCGCAGACCACCGGGGTGATACCCGTCGCGGGCAGGGTCGCCAGGTCGTTGGCCATGACGACCGCGGACCCGCGCAGGAACCCGTACGGCGAAGCGGCCATGCGTCCGACGCGCAGGGGGACCAGCCGGTCGAGCCGCCCCTGGTGGCTCTCCTCGATCTGCGCGACGGGGTCACGGTCCGCGGGCGCCCACTCGCCGAGCGCCGAGCGCGGCACCGAGTCGCGCAGCGCCCGGCCCGTCGCGTAGCGCTCCTCACGGGTGGCGGGCCGACGACGAAGCGACGCGTAGTCGCTGCTGTCCGCGCTGGCCAGCACCACATGACCGGTCGTCATCCCGTGCCTCCTCGACTCCACACCCCCGCCTCCTCGCACGGTAACGCTCACACGGCCGGGCGCTCGACCGCCCGCCGGGCCGAAGGTGAACATCGGGCGAACGAACCGGCCCGCGGGAGCCGCCGAAATCCGGCGGAAACGCACGATGTGTAACCCTCGAAGGACGCCCCCGGGGCCTTGGTTCGAGCGCTGCTCCCGGGGCCTCGGGGCGCCTGCTCAGGGTCCTGGCGACGCGTCAGAACGGCCTCAGCCAGCGGCGAGCGCCCGCACGGTCTCGATTGTGTCGGCCTCTGCGGCGGTCTTGTCGTCGCGGTAGCGCAGGACGCGGGCGAACCGCAGCGCGACGCCACCCGGGTACCGCGACGAGCGCTGCAGGCCGTCGAACGCGATCTCGACCACTTGCTCCGGGCGGACCGTCACCACCCATCCGTTGTCATCGGTCTTCAGCTCGGAACCGTTCCGTCTGCCACGCGAGAACGACGGGGACGCGACGGAGCAGGCGGCAGCGCTGAGTGTCTCGTCGGTCATCCCTTGCACGTCTTGCATGCAACGTAGTGACTGAACATTCCGTCGCCCGGAGGCTCGTCAGCAAGGATGGCCGGGTGACGGATGAACAGCGAGGGTGCGACTACTGCGCGAGCCACGACAACATCTACTTCGAGCACGTCGAGCGCGTCGCGAGCAACGAGTCCACAGGTTCGCTCCTCCTGCGGTGCCCACAGTGCGGCTGGCTGTATGAGACCGACCCCGCTGGTGCGCACGCACCGCGCCACCTGAACGAGGAACAGGCAAGCACCAGATTCGAGTACTGACGGCGACGACGAAGGTCAGAGAAACGACCCGCAATCTGTGGCCGGCGCTCAGCCGGCAGAGAGCGCCCGGACCGTGTCGATCGTGTCCACCTCGGCGGCGTCCTTGTCGTCGCGGTACCGCAGCACGCGGGCAAAACGCAGCGCAACGCCACCCGGGTAGCGGGTCGAGCGCTGCAGGCCGTCGAACGCAATTTCCACGACCTGCTCGGGACGCACGCGCACGACCCAGCCATCGTCGGAAACCTGCAGTTCTCGGAACCGCTCGGTCTGCCACGCGAGCATCTCGTCGGTCATCCCCTTGAACGTCTTGCCGAGCATGACGAACCCGCCGCCGGGGTCGCGGGCGCCGAGGTGGATGTTGGACAGGAAGCCGCGACGACGCCCCGAGCCCCACTCGACCGCGAGCACGACGAGGTCGAGGGTGTGCCGGGGCTTGACCTTGACCCAGCCGGCGCCGCGTCGGCCGGCCTCGTAGGGCGCGGTCGACGACTTCACCACGACACCCTCCTGGCCGGCGGCGACGACCTCGAGGAAGCGGTCGGAGGCCTCGTCGACCGACGCCGTCACCAGCCGCTGCACCGCCCACGGCCCGGCGACGGCGTCCAGGGCGGCCAACCGGGTCAGCAGCGGCGCGTCCAGCAGGTCCGCGCCGTCCACGTGCAGGCAGTCGAAGAAGAACGGCGTCAGGACCACGTCGCTGGGCGCGGATGCGGACCGGGACGCGGTCTCCTGGAACGGTCGCGGACGCCCGTCCGGGCCGACCGCGAGCGCCTCCCCGTCGAGCACCAGGGACGAGGACGCCAGGCCACGCACGACCTGGACGATCTCCGGCACCCGCGCGGTGATGTCGTCGAGGGACCGCGTGAAGACGCCGACCTCGTCGCCACGCTTGTGCACCTGGATCCGGATCCCGTCGAGCTTGGTGTCGACGACGACCGGCGGCGTCAGCGCGTCGAACGCGCCCGGGACGTCCGGTGCGGACTGCGCGAGCATCGGCCGCACGGGCCGCCCGACGACGAGCCCGAACGACGCGAGCGCGCCCAGAGGATCACCGGCGGTCAAGGCCGCGACGGCCACCGGCTCGGTCGCCCCCGCGAGCATCGCTGCGCGACGAACGGTGTCGGCGGGCACCCCGGCAGCCTCGGCCACCGCCTCGAGCAGCAGCGCGTCCAGCGACCCCTGCCGCAGCTCCCCGGTCACCAGGCCACGCAGCATCGCCTGCTCGTCGGCGGTCGCGGCCGAGAACAACGAGACGACCAGCGCACCCCGTTCCGTCGAGGAACCCGGGCCGGACAGGGACGCCATCTGCTCGAACGCGAGGTCGACGTCGGCGACGGTCAGCGACGGCTCCGAGGCCGGCGACGGGAGCGACGCGAGCGACCTCCACCCCAACCCGGTCCTGCGCTGCCGCAGCTCACCACCGAGGTACCGCGACACGACGGCGACGTCGTCGGCGGGCGTCCGCGCCAGGAGACCGGCCAGCAGCGCCCGCTTGGCCAACCGCGAGCGTGTGGCAGCGACCGACGACGACGTCGAGGCGAGCTCGGCGAACAACATGACCGCATCCTCTCGCGCTCCACCCACACCCACGAGCGCGACGACGCGCGGCTGACCCTCCTCCCACCTGGGCGCCGCGGGCCCGAGTCCGCGGCGCCGTTACGCTTTCCGGCATGGCTTCCTGGAGAGACACCACGCCGGCCGCCGTCCTGGACGACCTCGACGGCCTGGTCACGGCGGCGCTGAAGAGCGCACAGGCGCTGCTCACCAAGAACAAGGGCTTCGCCCCTTACGGCCTGCTGATCGACGACTCCGGCACGCTGGCGCCGCTCAAGCCCGCCGACGACGCGATGTCCTCCCCGGAGACGATCCTCGACAGCCTCTACCTCAGCGCTGCGGCCCGCGACGACGTGCGCGCGGTCGCGTTCGTCGCCGACATCACCTACGACGGGGGTGACGCCGTCCGCGCGGCGATCGAGCACCGCGACGGAGGTCCGGCCCTCTCCGTCGTGGCGCCGTACACGAGCAAGGACCGCGCGACGAGCCCGGTCACCTACGGCAACCTCGAGATCGTCGAGGCGGTCCGCCGCACCTGGGTCTGACGGCCGCCGGGCTTCTTCAGCCGAACGCGAGCAGGCTCGCGGTCTCCTCGAACCACCCGCCTGCCGGCAGCGTCGGCAGCGGCGCGGGCCGCACCTCGGGCTCGGGGACGGGCTCCCACGGCCACAGCTCGATGATCGCCTCGCGCGCCGCGGCCATGTCCTCGGCGGAGATGACGTGCCGTGTCTCGGGCACGCCGAGCGCCTCGCACGACGTCACGACGACGAGCTCGCCGGGCGGCGGCGCTGGCGTGAGCCAGACGATCTCGTCGAACTTGCGGCCCGCCCCGACGCCGCCGCGCCGCGCGATCGTCGGCTCGTCCTGCGGTGCGTCGCCCGGCTGGAACCAGCGGTCGGCGGACATGGCGCGGCGTCCGTCGGCGAGCTCCACGCCGATCAGCAGGGTGCTCCAGTCGGCCGCGATGTCGTGCCCCGCGAACCCCTGCGGGTTGCGGCTGCGGAGCCCGAACCAGAACTGCAGCCCGACCGAGTAGATCCTCGTGTCGGCCAGCGCGAACGCGAAGTCGGCGGTCTGGTGCAGCACGGCCGGTCCACGGACCAGGCCCGGGACCTCGTTGTCGGGGGCGTCCTTGCGGATCAGGGTGCGTCGCGCCGCGTCCCGGGCGGCCTGCTCGTCGCCGGGGCCGAACCCGTCATCGTTGCTCGCGTCACCTGCCACCGGCCGAGCATCTCGGTACCCGACCGGCGCGCGCAATGCCCGCGGGCCTATGTCGCCCTCTTGACGTGAATAGACAGGTCTGTCTAATGTCGCCTTCGAACTACTAGACAGACCGGTCTACCTAAACCCGGGAGGCGTCATGACCCAGACCATCCAGCTCGGTGCGCCGCCCCAGACGAGGGCCGGTCTCAGCGGTGGTGCCGGCATCGCCGTGATCGCCTCGGTGTTCGTCGCGTTCCTCGCGGCATCGAGCGCGCCCACCCCGCTCTACGCGATCTACCAGGCCGAGTGGGGCTTCTCGGCGATCACCACGACCGTCGTCTTCGGCACCTACGCCGTGGCGGTCCTGCTCTCGCTCCTGACCCTGGGCCGCCTGTCCGACCACGTGGGTCGACGACCCGTCGTGCTCGCCGCGATCGCCGTCCAGGCGCTGGCCATGCTCGTCCTCGCGACCGCCCACGGTGTGCCCGAGCTGCTCGTGGGTCGCGTGATCGGAGGCTTGTCGACGGGGGCAGCGGTGGCTGCCGGCGGCGCGTGGATGATCGACCTGAACCGCGAGAAGGGGACGTTGGCCAACGCGGCCGCGCCGGGCTTCGGCACCGCGTTCGGCGCGATCCTCGCCTCGATCGTCGTCGCGACCCTGCCCGCGCCGAAGCACCTGATCTTCCTCGTCGTCGTCGCGGTCCTGGCGGTCCAGGCGCTGTTCGTCGCGCGCATCCCCGAGACGGCACCGCGGACTCCTGGCGCGCTGGCCAGCACGCGACCGCACCTCTCGCTGCCCCGGCACCTGCACCGCGCGGCGACCGCGGCACTGCCCGTGATGTTCGCCGTCTGGGCGCTCGCCGGCTTCTTCGGCTCGCTCGGACCCGCCCTGATCAGCACCCTCGTCGGCTCGCACTCCGTCGGCCTCGCGGGCCTCGGGCTGTTCGTGCTGGCCGGCGTCGCGGCCGTGACCGTCCTGGTCCTGCGCAACGTCGAGGCCCGGCTCCTGCTGCTCGTCGGCATCCTCGCGCTGATCGTCGGCGTCCTCGTCGTGCTCGTCGGCGTCACGGTGCTCTCGCCGGTCCTGCTGTTCGTCGGCACCGGGATCGCCGGGGTCGGGTTCGGCGCCGGGTTCCAGGGCGGTATCCGGCTGATCGTCCCGCAGACGCACCCCGACGAGCGCGCCGGGGTGCTGTCGCTGCTCTACGTGGTGTCCTACCTGGGGCTCGGCGTCCCCGCGGTCCTGGCCGGCGTGGTGGTCGTGCACAGCGGAGACCTGCTCGCCACGGCCCGGGACTACGGGATCTTCGTCATCGCGCTCGCCCTGGTGGCGCTCGTCGGTCTGCTGATCCCGCGTCGTACGCTGGACAGGTCGGTCTAGAAGGATGGTGGCCATGGCAACGGCGACAGCACGCGAGCGGCTGCTCGAGGCCGCCGACGACCTCTTCTACCGGGTAGGCGTGCAGACCGTCGGCATCGACCGGGTCATCGAGCAGGCCGGCGTGGCCAAGGCGTCGCTGTACAACACGTTCGGCTCCAAGGAGGCGCTCGTCGAGGCCTACCTCGAGGGTCGCCGGGTGCGGATCACCGACCGCGTCATGCGGCACGTGTCCGCGTACGACGCGCCCCAGGACCGGATCCTCGCCGTCTTCGAGGCGCTCGCCGAGATGGTCCAGCAGCCCACCTACCGCGGGTGCGCGTTCGCCCTCGCCTCCGCCGAGGCCCCTTCGGACGGCCTGGTCGTGCACGCGACCGCGAGCTACCGCTCCTGGGTCCGCTCCCTGTTCACGGACCTGGCCCGCGAGGCCGGCGCCGCCGACCCGGAGCTGCTCGCCCGTCAGCTGCACCTGCTCTACGACGGCACGAGCCAGGCGGTGCGGATGGACCGGAACCTGTCGGCGGCGTTCGAGGCGCGCGCGGTGGCGTCGGTCCTGCTCGACGCGTCGGCCCCCGTCGGGTGACCGATCGCGCCTACTGAGCGATCGCGTCGAACCCACCGTCGACGTACAGCCAGCGACCGTCCTCGCGGACGAACCGGCTGGTCTCGTGCAGGCGTCCGCGCTGGCCGATCGCCGTGCCGTCGTCGATCCGGTAGTGCGCCACGAACTCGACCGTCCCGGACTCGTCCCAGGGACCGCCCGCATCCGTCGAGACGATGTCGAGCCTGCGCCAGATCATCTGCTCGTCCAGCTCGAGCTCGTCGGGCCGGGTGCTCGGGTGCCAGCTGGCCAGCAGGTAGTCGCGGTCACGCGTCGCGAACCCCGTGTAGCGGGACCTCATCAGGGCTTCCGCGGTCGGTGCGCGACGGCCTTCCAGCAGGTAGCGGCCGCAGCAGTCGACGAACGCATCGCCCGACCCGCACGGGCACCGGTCGTCGTCCACGTCCATCGTCAGCTCCTTGTCGAGGGGGCTCCGTGGGCGCGAACCTACAGGCTCGCCGCACCACGCAAGGTGTCCCGTTTCACGATCGAGACAGTGCTCGCGTTCCGGTCAGGGCCATGTTGCCGTACGGTTGTCCCTGTAGTCGCAGTGAATCGCTTGTCAGAAAGCCGCGGGAGACCCGGCAGAACGTTCTCGAGGATCACCTCGGAGCAGGACGACGAACACCGCTACCACCGGTCCCGGTCAGACGGGGTTGTCCATACCGCACGTGAGAGAAGAGAGCATCATGCCTGTTGGCACCGTGAAGTGGTTCAACGCCGAGAAGGGCTTCGGCTTCATTGCCCCCGAGGACGGCGGACCCGACGTCTTCGCGCACTACTCGGCCATTACGACGAGCGGCTACCGCACGCTCGAGGAGAACCAGAAGGTTCAGTTCGAGGTCACGCAGGGCCCGAAGGGCCCGCAGGCGTCGAACATCACGCCTCTCTGAGCCGAATAGCTCCAGAGCACGAGACCCCGGCCGATCTTGTCGGTCGGGGTCTCGTCGCATCATCGGCAAGTGCGCCCGACGATGTCGTTCCACACGTACGTCTGCGCGCCACGCACGATGGAGGGGACCCCTCATGAGCTCTGCAACAGCCCTACCCACGCGGCCGCGCGACCGTGCCGTCAGTGACTTCACCGAGCTGACCCGCACCGTCCAGGCCGCCGGCCTCATGAAGCGCCGGCCCGCGCACTACGCCGTGCGCCTGTCGGCAGCCGTGCTCGCCGTGCTGGGCCTCGTCGCGACGATCATCCTGGTCGGCGACTCCTGGTGGCAGGTGGCCGTCGCGGCCGTCGCCGCCGTCATCCTCACGCAGGTGGCCTTCCTGGGCCACGACGCAGCGCACCGGCAGATCTTCGCCGACGGACGCGCGAACAACTGGACCTCCCTCGTGCTCGCCGACCTGTTCGTCGGCTTGAGCCACGGCTGGTGGCAGCGCAAGCACACCCGCCACCACGCCAACCCGAACAAGATCGACGTCGACCCCGACATCGACCTCGAGGTCCTCGCCTTCACGCCCGACCAGGCTGCCGCGAAGACCGGCAAGCTCAGCAAGTGGTTCATCCGCCACCAGGGCTACTTCTTCTTCCCGCTGCTCTTCCTCGAGGGCGTGGCGCTGCACGTCGCCGCGGTCAAGCGGCTGTCGTCGCGCGAGAAGCTGGACCACCGAGCCGCCGAGATCGTCATGATGACCATCCGCCTCGGTGGCGGCCTGGCGCTGGTGTTCCTGGTGATGTCCTGGCCGATCGCGCTCGTCTTCCTGGCCGTCCAGATGGGCATCTTCGGGTTCTACATGGGCGCCTCGTTCGCGCCGAACCACAAGGGCATGCCGCTGATCCCCAAGGACTCGCGCCTCGACTTCCTGCGCCGCCAGGTGCTCACCAGCCGCAACATCGGCGGCGGCAAGTGGGTCGACGTGCTCATGGGCGGGCTCAACCACCAGGTCGAGCACCACCTGTTCCCGTCGATGCCCCGGCCGTCCCTGCGCCGCGCCAAGCCGATCGTGCAGGCGTACTGCCGCGAGCACAACATCCCGTACATGCAGGTGTCGCTGCCCAAGTCGTACGCGATCATCGTGAAGTACCTGAACACCGTGGGCCTCGCCGACCGCGACCCGTTCAACTGCCCGATCACGGCCGTCTACCGCGCCTGATCCACCGGCCTTCGCAAGCCGTCACGAAGCCCCCGCCGCCTGCGAGCGACGGGGGCTTCGTCGTCCCGTCGCGGGCGTCGCCCGGCTGGCCCGATCCAGGCTCAGACCTCGAACGTGTACCCCAGGCCGGGCGACGTGAGGATGTGCCGCGGGTGCGCCGGGTCGTCCTCGAGCTTGCGGCGCAGCTGGGCCGAGTAGACACGCAGGTAGTGGGTCTCGTCGGAGTAGCCCGGCCCCCAGACCTCCTGCAGCAGCTGGCGACGACCGACGAGGCGACCCCGGTTGCGGACGAGCACCTCGAGCATCGACCACTCCGTCGGGGTCAGGCGGACCTCCTCGCCATCGCGCAGGACGCGGGCGCGGGCGAGGTCGATGGTCAGCGAGCCGGCCGTGACCACGGCCTCGTCCTCCCCGGCGGCGGGTGCGGCGCGCCGCACGGCAGCACGCAGGCGCGCGAGCAGCTCGTTCATCGCGAACGGCTTGGTGACGTAGTCGTCGGCCCCTGCGTCGAGGGCGTCCACCTTGTCCTCGCCGTGCTGGCGCGCGGACAGGACGACGATCGGCATCCGGCTCCAGGCGCGGACGGCCGTGATGACGTCGAGGCCGCTCATGTCCGGCAGGCCGAGGTCGAGCAGCAGGACGTCGGGGGTCTGGGCAGCCGCGGCGCGCAGGGCGGAGGCGCCGTCGGACGCGGTCTCCACGGACCAGCCCGAGGCGCGCAGCGTGATCGCGAGGGCGTGCGCCAGCCCGGGCTCGTCGTCGACCACGAGGACCTTCATGCGAGCGGGACCGTCACGAGCATCGTCAGCCCGCCGCCGACCGTGTCCTCCGCGGCGAGGTCGGCGCCGATCGCCGTCGCCAGGCCGTCCGCGACCGCCAGCCCGAGGCCCAGGCCCGGACCGGCGGTGTCGCCGAGCCGCTGGAAGGGCGCGAAGAGCCGGCCCTTGAGCGCGTCGGGAACGCCCGGCCCGTTGTCCACCACACGCACGACCATCGCACGCCCGACCACCGACGCCCCGACGACCACCGGCGAGCCGGGCGCGTACCGGACCGCGTTGGACACCAGGTTGGCGACGACGCGCTCCAGCAGACCGGGGTCCGTCTGCACGAAGGGCAGGTCCTCCGGCACGTCGAGCCGCACGAGACCCGCCGGGTAGCCCTCGACCGCGAACGGCACGATCTCGTCGAGGCTCGTCGCGCGCAGCACCGGCCGGACGCTTCCGGTCTGCAGGCGCGAGAGGTCGAGCAGGTTGTCGATCAGCCGCTCCAGCCGGGCGGTGGACTCCTCGAGTGTTCCGACGAGGGCCGCGCGGTCGGTCTCGTCGAGCTCCAGCGACGGCGAGGTGAGCCCGTCGACGGACGCCCGGATGGTGGCCAGCGGCGTGCGCAGGTCGTGCGAGACCGCCGCCAGGAGCGCGGTCCGCGTGGCGTCGGCCTGCTCCAGCACCCGCGCCTGCTCCGCCGCGGCGCTCAGGCGCTCGTGCTCGAGCACGATGCTGACCTGCGACGCGAACGCCTCGAGCACCCGCCGGTCGGAGGCGGGCAGCACGCGGCCGGAGAGCAGGAGCACCCGCCGCTCGTCGACGGTGAGGACGACCTGCGAGTCCGCGACGTCGAGGGCCGGCCCGTCGGCAGCCAGGACGGTGGACCCGTCCTCGACCAGCGACACGGCGTCCAGCCCGAACGTCTCTCGCAGCCGCGCCACGAGCGCCGCCGCGGTGTCCTCCCCGGAGAGCACCGACCGCGACACGGCCGCGAGCGCAGACGCCTCCGCGCGGGCCCGGAACGCCTCGGCCGTGCGTCGTGCGGCGAGGTCGACGACGGACGCGACACCGGCCGCGACCAGGACGAACACCACCAGCGCGAGCGCGTTCTCGGGCCGCTCGATGGTGAGCCGGCCCGTCGGCAGCACGAAGAACCAGTTGAGCAGCAGGAACCCGACGACCGCGCTGACAACGGCCGGCCACAGACCGCCGATCAGTGCGACCAGCACCGTGAGCGCGAGGAAGAGCATGAGGTCGGTGGGCAGGCTGACGACGTCGCGCAGCTGTCGCAGGAGGACGGTGAGCAGGACCGGCCCGACCACCGCCGCCAACCAGCCGGCGATCAGACGGCCGCCCGACAGCGACGAGCGCCGCGGCCGGCGCCGGCCCGCCCTGGCCTGCTCGTGCGTCACCAGGTGCACGTCGATCTGACCGGCCAGCCGGGCGATCTCGGTGCCGTTCGACGACGAGAACGCCTCCCGCAGCCGACTCCGCCGGGAGACGCCGACCACGATCATCGTGGCGTTCACCCCGCGCGCGAAGTCGACGACGGCCGTCGCGACGTTCTCGCCGACCACCGTGTGGAACGTGCCGCCGAGCGACTCGACCAGCCGCCGCTGGGCCGCGATGGTCGCGGGCGGCGCGCTCGGCAGGCCGTCCGTGGCGAGCACGTGGACCGCGACCAGCTCGGACCCGGCGGACCGCTGGGCGATGCGGGCGCCGCGGCGCACGAGCGTGTCCACCTCGGCGCCCCCGGTCACGGCGACGACCACCCGCTCGCGCGCCGGCCAGGGCTGCTCGATCCGGTGGTCGCGCCGGTAGACCGCGAGCGCATCGTCCACCCGGTCGGCCAGCCACAGCAGCGCCAGCTCGCGCAGCGCGGTGAGGTTGCCGACGCGGAAGTACTGGGTCAGCGACGCGTCGATCTGCTCGGCGCGATACACGTTTCCGTGCGCCAGCCGCCGCCGCAGGGCCTCGGGCGAGAGGTCGACGAGCTGGATCTGGTCGGCGTCGCGCACCACGCTGTCGGGCACGGTCTCGCGCTGCTTGACGCCCGTGATCGCCTCGACCTCGTCGTTCAGCGACTCGAGGTGCTGCACGTTCACCGTGGTCACCACGTCGATCCCGGCCGCAAGCAGCTGGTGCACGTCCTGCCAGCGCTTCTCGTGGGTGCTGCCCGGCACGTTGGTGTGCGCGAGCTCGTCGACGAGGACGACGTCGGGGTCGCGGGCGAGCACCGCCTCGACGGAGAGCTCCGTGAACTCCGCGTCGCGGTGGACCAGCACGCGACGGTCCAGCACCTCGAGCCCCTCCAGCTGGATCGCGGTCGCGGGCCGGCCGTGCGTCTCGACGAGCCCCACGACGACATCCGTCCCACGGGACAGCCGCCGGTGGGCCTCGTCGAGCATCGCGTAGGTCTTGCCCACGCCGGGGGCCGCGCCGAGGTAGACGGTGAGCCGACCCCGTCGCGGGCCTTCGCTGGTCACGACCCCATTGTCCGCAGCGCCCGGTTCAGCCGCAGGACGTCGACGCGCGGTTCGCCGAGCACTCCGAGATCCAGTTCCGCAGGCAACGACGACCAGGTCGATGAGCTTAATGCCGACGAACGGCGCGATCACGCCGCCGAGGCTCGGGCCGGAACCTGTATCTGCGTCGCCGGAAATGTCTCTTCACCGGTGACAGCACCACACGACGCAGGGGGAACCATGACGCTCAGCACCACGGTGATCGGCATCATCGGCCGGCACCATCCCGAGATCTTCGAGCTGTACGGCAACCCGTTCGGCCCGTACGGCCACACGCACGGCCAGGAGGTCGCGCTCAACCCGCAGCCGCTGCCGCCCGCCTTCCGGTCCGGCATCGCCTCCGGCTTCGAGCTCGTCGAGCTCGCCCGCTTCCAGCACGCCGTCCGGGGGGACGTCACGATCGAGGTGTCCGACTACTGCGGCAACGAGGTGCACCCGCCGATCCCCGTCCCGCACGGCGACGGCCCGCAGCCCGACCCGTGGATCGACTACCACCTCGGGCTCGCGTTCGCGCTCGAGCTGACGGCGCACGCATGGGAGCACACGGGGCTGTCCGACGAGGTCGAGAAGGTGCACGCCACGGCGCTCGTCGAGACCCAGCGACGGCTCGCGCGCGGGTGATCCTGCGCGACCGTCACACTCGTCGGCCCCTGTCCGCTTAGACTCCCCCAGTGATCTTCAAGGCCGTGGGCGAGGGCAGGCCCTACCCGGACCATGGCCTCACCACGGCCAAGCAGTGGGCGGAGGTCGCTCCGCGCCAGGTACGGCTCGACGAGCTGACGACCACCAAGCGCACCCTGGACCTCGACGCGCTGCTCGCGGAGGACTCCACCTTCTACGGTGACATGTTCGCGCACGTGGTCCAGTACCGCGGGGTCCTGTACCTCGAGGACGGGCTGCACCGCGCCGTGCGCGCCGCGCTGCACCAGCGTCCGGTCCTGCACGCGCGCGTCCTCGTCCTGCCGAGCGACGCCGTCCCCGTCGTGGCAGCGACATGAGCGACCTCGACCGCAACCGGCAGCTGCGCCGCCGCCACATGCACGAGCGGCAGGCCGTGATCTTCGGCGTGCTGCTCGCCGGCCTGGCGCTCGTCGGGCTCGGTGCTGCGGCCGTCTACACCGGCAACCTCGACCTGCCCGGCCTGGACCGCGCGATCGCGCAGGCCCCCTCGCCGACCGAGGCCCTCAAGGCGTTCCCGTGCCCGCCCGAGGGTGCGCTGCCGGTCCCGGCCGCCGCGATCACGGTCAACGTCAACAACGCGACCTCGCGCGTCGGCCTCGCCGGCGCGACCGCGACGGCGCTCCAGCAGCGCGGGTTCGTCGTCGGTGCCACGTCCAACGTCGACGGGTACGACGGGGTAGCGCGCATCACCTTCGGCATCAACGGGATCACCCAGGCCTACACGCTCCTGGCGCAGTTCGACGGCGCGACGCTGCTGCTCATCGCCGGCCAGGATGCGACCGTCAACGTCGCCCTCGGCGAGGAGTTCGACGAGCTCAAGCCCGTCGACGCGGTCGGCCTCGACCCCGCCGTCCCGCTCGTCGCCCCCGCGGGCTGCACGCCGTACGCGGACGTCATCGCCCCCGCCGACACCCCGGCCCCCACCCCCGCAGGCTGACCTCCGGGTTCGTCCGCGTGGCACGGACCGGCGGGCTAGCCTGGCATCCCGCACCGCACGGCCCTGTGGGTCACGTCCTGGGAGGTCCCGCTGCGCCAGCTGATGCAGTCCAAGCCCGCGGTCTGGGTCTCCTTCGGCCTGGTGCACGTGTGGCTGGCGTTCGTCGGCCTGGTGTGGATCCCGAACCGGGCGTTCTGGGACCTCGAGCTCTACCGCTACTGGATGTGGCTGGGCCTGCACGACGGCCAGTGGCCGGTGCTGTCGGGCGACTGGGTCTACCCGGCCGGCGCCATCCTGCCGATGCTGGCCGCGGCCGCGGGTGGGACGGGCGACCACTCGCACTACGCGACCGTGTGGGCCCTGCTCGTGATCGTCCTCGACGCGGTCGCGGTCGCGTTCCTCCTGCGCGTGCCGCGCCCCTCCGACCCCCACGGCCGGGGCACGACGACCGGCGCGTGGTGGTGGCTGGGCTTCCTGCTCCTGCTCGGCCCGATTGCGATGGGCCGGCTCGACGCGGTCGTCGCGCCGGTGATCATCGTCGCGCTCGCCATCGCCCTGAACCACCCGCGCATCGCGTCGTCGCTGCTCACCGCGGCCGCGTGGGTCAAGGTCGCCCCCGGCGCGCTGCTGCTGTCGATGTTCTTCGCGGTCCGACGCCCGTGGCGCAGCGTCGTCGTGCCCGGCGCCCTGGTCTCGGCCGTGATCATCGGGGCCGTCGCGCTGGGCGGCGGGGTCGAGCACATCGCCTCGTTCCTCACCGAGCAGGACAAGCGCGGGCTGCAGATCGAGTCGCCCGGTGCGACCCCGTGGATCCTCGCCGGGCTGTTCACGTCCGCGGTCCACCCGTTCCTCAACGAGCCGATCATCACGTGGGAGATCGTCGGACCCGGGACACCGGTCGCCGTGACGCTCCTCGGCATCCTCCAGCCGGTCACCCTCGCCCTCGCGGTGCTGCTGCTGTGGTGGCGTCGCGAGCGGATCGGCGCGGCCCTGTGGGCGGGCGGGCTGGCGCGCACCGAGATGCTGATTCGCGGCGCCATGCTCATCACCCTCGTGCTGCTCGTGTTCAACAAGGTGGGCTCGCCGCAGTACATGACCTGGCTCGCACCGCCGGTCACCGTCGCCCTCGCGCTGCGGCTGCCCGGGTGGAACGTGACCGCCTGGACCACGCTCGGGATCGCGGGCGCGACGCAGATCGTGTTCCCGTGGTTCTACGGCGAGGTCATCAACGGCGGCCCTGGCACGACCCTGGTGCTCGCCGCCCGGAACATCGCGCTCATCGTGCTTCTCGTGCACACGGTGGTCGTGCTGATCCGGGCGCCTCGTGCGGACCCGTCGGTCCCGGCACCGGTCTCGTCGTTGGCCGTCGCCTAGAGCTGAGTGGCCACCTCGGACGCGATGAACGCCAGGTGGTCCAGGTCGTGCAGGTCCAGGACCTGCAGGTACACGCGGTTGACGCCCAGCTCGCGGAAGTCGGCGATCCGGTCGACGACCGCCGACGGCGTGCCGGCGAAGCCGTTCGCACGCAGCTCGGTGACGTCCCGGCCGATGGCTGCCGCACGACGGGCCACCTCCGCGTCGTCGCGACCCGCGCACACGACGTTGGCGACCGAGAACGTGAGGGTCTCGGGGTCCCGGCCGGCGGCCTCGCACGCCGCACGCAGCACCTTCACGCGGGCCTCGACCTCGTGCGGCGCGGGGAAGTTGAGGTTGAACTCCGCGGCGTACTTCGCGGCCAGCGCGGGCGTCTTGGTCGAGCCGCTGCCGCCGATGATCACCGGGATGTCGTGGGCCGGCTTGGGCAGCGCCGGCGAGTCCGTGAGGTCGTAGTGCTCGCCGTGGAAGCTGTAGGGCTCCTTCGCGTTCCACAGGCCCGTGATCACCTCGAGCTGCTCCGCGAACAGGCCGAACCGCTTCTCCGGGAACGGGATGCCGTACGCCGCGTGCTCGCGCTCGAACCAGCCCGCCCCGAGGCCCAGCTCCACGCGGCCGCCGGACATCTGGTCCACCTGCGCCACCTGGATCGCGAGGATCCCCGGATGGCGGAAGGTTGCCGACGAGACGAGCGTGCCCAGCTTGATCCGGCTCGTCTCGCGTGCGAGGCCCGCGAGGGTCGTCCAGGAGTCCGTCGGACCCGGGTCCGGGTCGCCGGCGCCCATCCGGACGTAGTGGTCGGAGCGGAAGAAGGCGTCGAAGCCCAGTTCCTCGGTGGCTTTGGCGACGGCCAGCTGGTCGTCGTAGGAGGCGCCCTGCTGGGGCTCGACGAAGATGCGGAGATCCATGTGCTCCAGCCTCACACACGACCAGGTTCGCTTCATCCGCGCGTCCCGACATGTGGAGAACCTCTCCCACCGCCTCCCAGCAGATGTGGGCCCCGCCCACATCTGCTCGGCGTTGGTTCGCTGATCGTGGGTGCGACGTGCGACCGTGGTTCTCGTGACAGCCCCCGCCTCGGCCTTCGACCCTGTGGCCATCGCCGACTGGCGCCGCCGCGTCGCGCAGATGTACGCCGACGTCCGTCGGATCGCCGCCTCCGATCCCTCCGCGGCGCACGCCGTCTGGGTGCAGCAGCGCGACGAGCTCTTCGCCACCCACCCCGCCTCGCCGCTCGACGTCGTCGCGTCCGCGTCGTTCGCCGGCCTGGACGTGGCGCAGTACGACCCCGCCTATCGGTTCGAGGTCGCCATCGAGCCCGCCGGCCAGCAGCGGATGGACGTCGCGACGGCCACCGACGGCGTCGTGCCGTTCGAGCGCATCGGGACGGTCGAGCTCGGGTCGCTGGGGTCGCTGGCCGTCTGGTCGCTGAAGACCTACGGCGGGGGGCTGTTCGTGCCGGTGCGCGACGCCCTGGCGGGCACCTCGACCTACGGCGGCGGCCGGTACGTGCTCGACACCGTCAAGGGCGCCGACCACGGGATGGCCGGTTCCCTGCTCGTCGTCGACCTGAACTTCGCCTACAACCCGTCTTGCGCCTACAACCCCGCCTGGACGTGCCCCTTGGCCACGCGCGCCAACACGCTCGCCGTCGAGGTGCCCGTCGGCGAGCTCGCCTTTCCGTCCTCGTCAGTCTCATGACCGCGTCCGCGCTCACCTCGATGTGGGCGTGGGACAACCCCGTGCTGCCGGCCGACGACGCCCGCGGGCGGGCGTACGAGCCGGCCTCGGTGTCGGGCCTGGTGTCGTTCTGCGCCTCGCGGTCCCTCGGCCGGGTCTTCCTCTCGGCGCCCTGGGCCGCCGACGAAGGACCGGTCGGCTCGTGGTTCGCGTCCGCGTGCTCGGCCCTGCGTGAGGCGTCCGTGGAGGTCGAGCCGCTCGGCGGGGACCCGTCGTGGCTCGGCCGACCGACGCTGGCGTCGACCTGGGCGGTCGCCGCGGTGCGTTCCGGCGGGATGTCGTCGTGCGTGCAGCTCGACGTCGAGCCGTGGACGACGCCCGCCTGGACCTCGTCGCGCGAGCTGGTGCTGGACCAGTGGATCGCGCTCCTGACGCACGTCGGGTCATCGGTGGCCGTCGGCGTCGACGTGCCGTGGTGGCTCGCGCACGAGCCGTACCGCGACGGCACCGTCCTCGACGCCGTGCTGCCGCTCGCATCCCGCGTGGCCGTCGTCGCGTTCGCCAACCACGCCCACGGCCCCTCCGGCATCGTCTCGCTCGCCGGCCCCGCCGTCGTCGCCGCCTCTGCCGCGGGCCTGCCCTTCACCGTCGGCGTCGAGACCGACACCGCCGAGGTCGCCGGCGGCCCGCAGTACACCTTCGCCTCCGTCGGAGCCGCGGCCCTCGAGACCGAGACGGCCTTGGTTCGCGACGCCTTCAGCGAGCTGCCCGGCTACGAGGGCGTGACCGTCGAGCACCACCGCGCCTGGCGCCGCCTGCTGGGCCTGGACTGACGCCTCGTCCCCAAGGCCGCTGTCCACAGGCATCGTCGACGCCCGGTCGCGTGTCGGTGGTCGATCGTACACTTGTTCGAACGGATCGATCCGGCGAACAGGAGGCGCGACGAATGAGCACGACACGACCCGACGCGTCCGACCCGGCGTCCGCCTCCGACCCTGGGTTCACGTCGGCGTCCAGCCCCGCGTCCGGGTCCAGCCCGGCCTCCGCTTCGAACTCCTCGGCTGCGCCCGATCCCACGTCTGCGGAGTCCACCTCTACGGCGGGGCCAGCGGCCACGACCGCCGGGG
>NZ_JBFUDI010000003.1:0-633821 GCF_056404795.1 Cellulomonas sp. P2_B4 | reverse complement strand
CCCAGATCCAGGCCATCGAGAACGCCATCTCCCAGGGCCAGGACGGCATCCTGATCACCCCGAACGGCCCCGCTGTCGTCGACGCGATCGCGAAGGCCCGCGATGCCGGCCTGTTCGTCATCGCCCTGGACACGGCACCAGATCCCGCCGACGCCGTGGACATCACGTTCGCGACCGACAACTTCGACGCCGGSRAGMGGATCGGGGCATGGACCGCCGCGMRSCTYGGYGGCRAGRAGGCCGTCATCGCGATGCTGCACCTGTTCGACGACAAGGTCGTCTCGGTCGACTACAACCGCGGCCAGGGCTTCCTGACCGGCATGGGCATCGACACYGCCGACCCCAAGGTCAACGGCGACGAGGCCGAGTCGGGCACCTACTCCGGCGGCGACTACACGATCGTGTGCAACGAGGCCGCCCAGGGCAGCGAGGACGGCGGCACGACCGCCATGGAGACCTGCCTGTCCAAGAACCCCGACATCAACGTCGTCTACACCCTCAACGAGCCCACCGCCTACGGCGCCTTCCAGGCTCTGACGGCCGCCGGCAAGACCCCTGAGGACGTCCTGATGACCTCGGTCGACGGCGGCTGCGCCGGCGTCGGGTACGTCGATGACGGCATCATCGACGCGACCTCGCAGCAGTACCCCGTCCGCATGGCCGCGGAAGGCGTCGCGACGATCGCAGAGCTTGCCCGCGGTGGCGAGCCCACGCAGGTGAGCCCCGGTCTCGACTTCTACGACACGGGAGTCGCGCTCGTGACCAACACGCCGGTCGACGGCATGGAGAGTATCGACAGCACCGAGGCAGCCGAGATCTGCTGGGGCTGACCGATCCTGCCCGCCGGTGCCGCAAACGATGCGGCGCCGTCGGGCAGCATCGGCGACGACAAGGACGCCGCCGGCATGGCCGGCATTAAGGGCAACCGCGACCTCAGAGGACTCCGCGTGTCCCCCTGGACCACATCGCCGCCCAGACCCGGCACCGCCACCTGAAGGTCCTGATCGAGCACTACATCCGCCCCATGGAAGCACTCGCCATCACGACCAGCCGCGACCTCGGTGTCTAGCCGCCTGCACCGCTCCGGTCTCCGCATCACCGCTCGCAAGTCCAAGGTGCGCCACGCCAACCGTTGTCCCTCGCTCACGAAGGAGCCGCTGCGCGCCAGAATTCGCGCCCGCGAGCACCCCGACAGTGCCCCCGAGACGGACGAGCCGCGACCGAAGCAGATCGTGCGCTTGGTCGTTGCACGGTCTCGGTGCCTTTCGTGCTTTCGAATGATCCGATCACGCCAGCGGAATCCAGACCCTCATGGCCGCCGGCCCACGATTTGCCCAGTCGTGGTATTCGGTCAGTGCCACCTCTGTAGTCAACCAGTCGGATGGGCGCTCGTTTGTCGAACGGCCGTAGGGCCATGGGGCATCGGTGCGACGGTCTAGCTTGAAAGTCGCAATGACTCGTCCCGATGCCTCGCTGAGTGGCACCGTCGCATCCAAGCGCAGGTCGGCGATGTCGGTGCCCTCTCCAAGCATTCTGAGGTCTACAGACTCGACGCACAAGACGAGCGGCCCGCGCTCTACCGCGACACAGTTGCGGATTGCGTCGATGTGCGGGTCGGGGACGGACAGCCTCGCCGCCATCGGCAATGTCAACTCCACGACGTCACCCGCGAGGAACGCCCGACGCACGGACACCGTCCCAAGGGGCGCGGCGCGAATACCGTCTGGAGTCCGGAGCGTCGCTCCAGAGGCCCACGACGGCACTCGCAGGGTCAGCGTCCAGGGGTGTTCCTCGGTGGTGGCGACCGTCACCCGCACAGTTCCGTCGCGGGGGTACTCGGTCTCGACGTCGACAGCGATGGCGCGACCGTCGGCCAACGTCGTCCGGATGCGCGCGGGCGCGTACTGGTGGATCTGCAGTCCGTCGTCGTCGGCGGTCGCGACGTAAGTCGAGATGCTGGCCAGCGTGCGCGCCACGTTCGGCGGGCAGCAGGAGACCGCGAACCAGGGCGCACGCAGCGACGAGGACGCCCGTGGGACGGCCTGGTCCGTAGCCGGGACGGTCCCCGGGCGCCTCTGGTGCAGGGTGTTGGTGTAGTAGAACGCGGTCCCGTCGTGCGAGGGGGACGTGGCGACGACGTTGTAGAGCGTGCGCTCCACCAGGTCCGCGTACCGCGAGAGGCCCTGGGCGAGCAGGAGTCGCCAGGAGAACATGATCGACCCGACTCCAGCGCACGTCTCTGAATAGGCGCGGTCGGGCGGGAGCACGAAGTCGTCGCCGAACGACTCGTCCATGTGGTGCGAACCCTGGCCACCGGTGATGTAGGTCCGGTGCGCGACGGTGTTCTCCCACTGGGTGGTCAGGGCGGCAAGCAAGTCGGGGTCCTGTGTCTCCACGGCGACATCGACCGCACCGGCGGCGAGGTAGTTGGCCCGCACGGCATGCCCGCGCAGGACCGTGGCCTCCCGCACGGGGACGTCGTCCTGGTAGTACGCGCGGCCGTACTCGATGTCGCCGAGGGTGCCGGTCCCGCGTCGCTGGACGAACAGGGCCGCCTGCTCGACGTAGCGGGAGTCCCCCGTGGCCCGACCCAGCTCGGCGAGCGCGGGCTCGATCTCGGCGTGCCCGCAGACCGCGATGCGCCCGTCCGGCCCGAAGGTCGCGACGACGTGGTCGGCCGCGCGCCGTGCGACGTCCACCAGCCTGTCGTCCGCCGCCGGGCGCGTCCTGAGACGCGCGATCGCCGCCTGGAACAGGTGCCCATAGCAGTAGAGCTCGTGACCCCACTCGAGGTCGGAGTACCGGGCGCCCTGACCTGCGCGCCCGAACGCGGTGTTGAGGTAGCCGTCGGGTTCCTGGGCCGCCGCGATCCGAGCGACCAAGGCGTTGAAGCGGCGGTCGAGGTCTGCGTCGTCGGTCCGGCCGATCTCCCACGCCATACCCTCGAGCAGCTTGTACACCTCGGAGTCGGAGAATTCGCGTCCGGGACGGTTGCCGAGGGTGCCGTCCGCGGCGCGGTCGAAGTTGCCGATCCAGCCTTCCCGCTCCATCCAGTACTCGATGTGGGCGAGGGTCCGGGTGCCGTTGACCGCCTGCCGCTCCGCCCAGAACCCACCCGTGATCTCGACCTCGTCGAGACCTAGGGGGCGCAGCGCGCCCCGGGACGGGGCGACCGGCGCGGCCACGGTCGTCGTGGTGGTGGTCATGGTCATCCCTTGAGCGCACCCGACATGAAGCCGCGCACGTAGTGTCGTTGGAGCAGGAGGAAGAGCACGATGCAGGGCACGGCCAACACGACGACCCCGGCCTCGGTGGCGCCGTAGTCGATGACGCCCTGGACCTGCACGCGCAGGTTGGAGACGGCGAGCGGGAGCGTCATCTTGTTCGTGTCGTTGATCAGGATGAGCGGCGCGAAGAAGTCGTTCCACGCCGCGAGGAACGCGAACAGCCCGACCGTGATCAGACCCGGCCGCACCGCAGGCAGCAGCACCCTCCAGAGGGCGGAGAACGACGAGCACCCGTCGACGAGCGCGGCCTCGTCCAGCTCACGCGGGACGGACTCGAACGAGATCCGCATCATGAACGTCGAGAACGGCAGCTGGAACATGGTGAGCACCAGCGCGACGCCCACCAGAGAGTTCGACAGGCCCACCTTGTTGAGCAGGACGTACAGCGGGATCAGAAGCGAGGCGTACGGCACCATGAGGATGGCCAGCGTGACCATGAAGAGCAGGTTCCGCCCCGGGAACCTGAACCGCGCGAACGCGTAGCCGCCGAGCGTCGAGATAGTCAGCGTGAGAACGACGCACAGGCCCGATACGAACACGGAGTTGGCGAGGTACTGCCAGACGCCCGCTTGGTAGTGCACGAGCGTCTCGTAGTTGCCGAAGCCCCAGCCGTCCACCTGACCAGTCCCGGGCAGCGGGGAGACCGAGGCGACCCCGGTCCACACGAGCGGGTACAGGAAGATCAAGGCCAGCGCACCGGAGAACACCCAGAACGGGGTCCGCATCGCGACGCCGCCGATCCGGGTCACGGGCGCGGTGCGCGCGGGAGCAGCCGTGGGCCGTGAAGTTGTCGTCGTCATGATCGGTGCCTCAGTTCTCGTCAGAGCCGCGGAAGGCCCGCAGTTGGACGACGTTGATGATGACGAGAGCGGCGAGCACCATGACGGAGATCGCGGCGGCCTGACCGAGGTCGTTCTGTCCTTGGAACGCGACCGAGTAGATGAGCTGGACGACGGTGATGGTGCTGTTGTCGGGTCCGCCTTTAGTCAGGATGTAGAACTGCTCGAACGCGAGCAGGGACCCGGTCACGCACAGGATCGTGGTCAGGGCGATCGTGGGCTTCAGCAGCGGGATCGTGATCTGGCGGAACGTCTTCCACGGGCCCGCGCCGTCCATCCGTGCCGCCTCGAAGACATCGGTCGGGATGGCCTGGAGGCCGACAAGCATGAGCAGCATGTAGAAGCCGGCGAACCGCCAGACGATGAGGAACAGGGTCGAGGCGAGTGCGGCGTTCGGCGTCCCGAGGAACGACCAGCCGAAATGGTTCATCAGCGGGGCGAACGGGCTGGCGATCGGGGAGTACAGGACGTAGAACAGCAGCGACGCCGACGCAAGGCCCAGTGCGCTGGGGACCAGGAACGAGGTGCGCAGGAAGGCCTTCCAACGTGAGGACTCCTGCACCATCAGCGCCAGGCCGAGTCCGAGACCGATCAGCAGGATCGTCGCGAGCACCGTGTACTTCAAGGTGAACCGGATCGAGTCCCAGAAGAAGCTGTTGTCCACCGCGTTCGAGTAGTTGTCCGGGAAGTTGATGCCCTGGTCACCCGCGAGCAGCGGCCACTGCGACCCGCTCATCCGGAAGACGAGGATCAGCGGGATGA
Source organism: Cellulomonas sp. P2_B4 (assembly GCF_056404795.1). Taxonomy (NCBI): domain Bacteria; kingdom Bacillati; phylum Actinomycetota; class Actinomycetes; order Micrococcales; family Cellulomonadaceae; genus Cellulomonas; species Cellulomonas sp. P2_B4. Next base: position 628,933 of record NZ_JBFUDI010000003.1, on the reverse strand, counting down.
TGAACAGGACGAGCACGAACAAGGCGGTGGGCGCGGCGTAGGCCCACCCCCGCAGGCGGGAGCCGTTGGCCCGCCGGTTCGTCGTGGCCGCGGCGAGCCGGGCGGTCTGAATCGACATGGGTTACCTCTCGGGCGACGATCGGGGAACCGTCCAGCCGGTGGGGCCGAGTGCCTTCGGGCACCCACCGGCGGGACGTTCAGGCGGGACTACTGACCGAGCACCGCGGTGATCGCGTCGTTGTCCTGGTCGATCGAGCTGCCGTCCCCGAAGACGGCGTTGTGCACGAGGGTCAGCCACGGGCTGTTCGGGGCGTTGAAGGCCTGCTGGAAGTTCAGCGAGACGGGCGTGTCGCCCTGGCCGGCCACCGTGTTGATCGTGACGAGTCGGGGGTCCTTCTGCGCGTAGACGTTGTCCGCCAGATCGCTGCGCGAGACGACGGAGTTGTTCTTTGCGAGTACCTCGACCTGGGCGTCCTCCGACATCATCCAGCTGAGGAAGTTCCACGCCTGCGCGGCCTTGGTCGAATCCTTCGACACGCCGATCCCGTCGCCACCGACGAACGTGGAGCCGCCACCCTTCGGCCCCGGAATTCCCGCGACACCGACGTCGAAGCCCTTTGTCGACGACAGCAGCGTCGCCGGGTACGGCATGAGGCCGACCTGGCCCTTGGTGAACGCCGCGGTCCAGGTAGGTCCGGTCTCAGCCTTCGACGCCGGGAGCACGACGCCCGCGTCCCACATGCCCTTCCAGGCCGAGTAGACGCTCTTGGCGGTGTCGCTGTTGAGCAGGGACTCGGTCCCCTCGGGGTTCATCACCTGGTCACCGTCTGCCCAGATCGACGGGAACCACGTGAACGCAAGACAGCCGCCGCAGCTCAGACCGTCAGCCGTGCCGTAGGTGTTGGGCTTGTTCAGTGCCTGGATCGCCTTGGCATCGGCCGCGTATTCGGTGAGGTCGGCCGGAGCCTTCTCCGGGTCGAGGCCCGCCTCCTTGAACAGATCCTTGTTCCAGAAGAGCATCGACAGGTCCAGCACGAACGGCAGCACGTGCTCCTTGCCGTCTTGGGTGCCCGCAGTGAGGTGGCCCTTGTTGATGTACTGCTTGTAGCTCAGCGCGTCGATCTGGCTGGTCAGGTCCTGGAAGAGTCCCGACTTGACCCAGTTCGGCACGTAGACGATGTCTGCGGCGAAGAGGTCGGGGAGGCCGCCGGAGCCTGCGGCAGCGCCGACCTTCGCCACGTAGTCGTCGTTGGGCACGACCGTCAGCTGGACCTGGTTCTTGTGGGACGCGTTGTACGCCGCGACTAGGAGCTTGGCCTGATTCTCAACAGGCGCACGCGTCCAGAGCGTCAGCTTCGCGCCGTCATCGACGCCTTCGGTGCCGGCGGGCACGGCCGCGCTCGCGCCGCCCGTGCCGCCGTTGTCGCCCTTGGCGCTCGTGCAAGCCGCCAGGCTGATCAGCAGCCCGGCCGTGACGAGCCCGGCGAGCAGGCCTCGACTTGCCGACCGGGTACGGATGTTCCTCATGCTGTCTCCTCGTGCTCTTCGTCGAGCGGGTGCCATCTGCGGCACTCCGGGGTACATGGGCGAAACCGCCATTCGGCGTTCCTAGTGGGGTGGAGCCTTGAACCTCGTCCATGGCTGTGGCTCGGCCCTGGGACGTGCTCGCGGACACCTGGCTTGCGGCCCGCGGGTCTTCCGAAACATACGGAAAAGGTTTTCATAGATTAAGCCGGAGAGCCTGGTGCGTCAACCACCCCGGGCGGTTACAGTTCGATCACGATGCGACAGGCGAGGTTTCGTCGACGAACCAGTTGGAAGGGGGTCCGGTGGCTCGCAAACCGCCCGCTCGCGTCGTCACGCTCTCGGACGTGGCGCGGCTGGCCGGAGTGTCGATTGCGACCGCGTCCAAGGCGCTCAACGGTCGCGACCAGGTCAAGGACACGACGCGGCAGCGCGTCGTCGACGCAGCTGAACAGCTCTCGTTCAGGCCGAATCCGCTCGCCCAAGGCTTGCTGGCCGGGCGCACCGGAACAGTCGGCCTTCTCACCAGCGACCTCGAGGGTCGGTTCGTCATCCCGATCCTCATGGGCGCGGAGGACGCGTTCGGGGCCGGCCAGGTCAACGTGTTCCTGTGCGACGCGCGGGGCGACGCGATCCGTGAGCAGTACCACCTGAAGGCGTTGCTGACCCGGCGGGTGGATGGCCTGATCGTCGTAGGCCAGCAGACCGACCCGCGGCCGTCGCTCGGCCACGACATCCCGGTGCCGGTGGTCTACGCCTACGCACCGTCGGACGACCCGTCGGACCTGTCCATCACACCGGACAACGTGCACGCGGGCCGCATGGCCGTCGAGCACCTGGTCGCGTGCGGTCGGACCCGGATCGCGCACATCACCGGTGAGGTCGCGTACGCGGCCGCCCGGGACCGCGCGCAGGGCGTGCGGGCGGCGCTGCAGGAGGCCGGCCTGGAGCTCGTCGGGGACGTGATGTATAGCGAGTGGTCCGAGGGCTGGGGGCGCGACGCGGCTGCAATGCTGCTCTCCCGGCACCCCGACGTCGACGCCGTCCTGTGCGGGTCCGACCAGATCGCGCGCGGCGTCTTGGACACCGCGCGCGACTTGCACCGGGCGGTGCCCGACGACCTGGCCGTCATGGGGTTCGACAACTGGGAGATCCTCACGACCAACTCGCGCCCTGAGCTGACCAGCATCGACGCCAACCTTCAACAGTTGGGCCGTACAGCGGCACTACGGATGTTCGCGGCCCTCGGCTCAGACGACATCGGCTCGGGAGTCGAGTACGTAGTCGGCAGGTTGGTCATTCGTGGATCGACCATTCCCCGCCGCTAGGGCTCGAACCTCGGCGCGAACATGGTGGACGATCGCAGCTGCAGCGCGGCGAGTTGGGTCTGCGAGTTCTCGCGCGTCTCGACATCGCGCGTCTCAGCGGGACACTCTGCCCGGTGCCAACTTGGTTCACCACCCAGGCATTTTTCGCCACCGCCTAGGAGTCTATGACCCCGAGTCTCTGGAGTTCGATGGTCATTCGTCGGGCGAGCTCGGCGTAACCGTTGTCGTTAGGGTGCTGATACTGGTCGTCGGCGCGCCATTCCGGATGACCGGTGAGCCAGTCGCCTGCGCCGGCAACGTAGTCAGCACCGGCCTCAACCGCGCCCGCCCTCACCGCCTCGGCGACGGCGGTATATTCCGGTGAAACGGGTGCAGGAATCCAGAAGGGCTCGACCACGATGAGTCGCGCCTGAGGCGCCTCTGACCGGAATCGCGCGAAGTCGCTGTGGATCGCCGAGGCAATCGCGTCAATCTGCTGTCCGGCGATGAAGGTGTCATTTAGGCCCATGGTCACGACGATGACGTCGGGGTGCGCTTCGACCACTGTCTGGACGGCGTCGACGGTAACGTCGCGATTCGCGACGAACCCGAGGCCATTGATCGAGGCATTGGCCTCGATCCAGCCTTCCTGCTGACAAAGGAGCGTGCTCCAGCGATGCGCGGCTGAGCTTGCTTGCTCGCCGTACGTGTAGGAGTCGCCGTAGAAGGCAACTGTCGCCCCCCTTGGCGCCGGCGTGCTGGCACCGATAAAGGGTGGTTTCGACCCCGACGGATTCTCGTTGGCGTGGCCGATCAATGTCCCCACGAGGATCGCAAGAGCGATCAGCACGAGGGCTAGAGCTGACGTGATGGCCGGACGTTTCGCCAGCAATGAGGAACGGGAATTCGGGATATCCATGATGAACAACCTAGATCATTTGATGCTCAGCGTGAACCCCTAATGGTGTTTGAATTCGGTACGGACAATGCCGCCTAAGCAGCCATTAGCGTGCGCGGCGCAAAGCTTCTGCTCGGGTTCCAATTTCTCCTTGTTGGGCAGGACGCGGCACCGGCGTGAGCGTTGCCCTATACGCCAGGGCGGCTGCGGATTTTCCGGGTCTGGCTGACTGCTGCCTTGGCCGATGCCCTGTGGGGCGAGGCGGCTGTTCCGCTCTAGTCAGGCCGACCTGCGGACGACCAGCGCGCAGCTAGTGAAGATCTCGGTCGGTGCGTCCGCGCGGCCCTCGACGCGGGCGAACAGAAGGTCGACGGCGTGCTTGGCGATCTGGTGCGTCCCGGGCTCGATCGTGGTGAGCGGGGGGACGCTGAACTCCGCCATGGGCACGTTGTCGAACCCAATGACGGCGACGTCGTCGGGGGCGGTCAGCCCTCGGGCGGCGAGCGCGTGTAGTGCGCCGAAGGCCATCGTGTCGTTGAAGCAGAAGACGGCGTCGGGGGGCTCGGGCAAATTCAGCAGCCGGTCCATCCCCGCGGCGCCGTCGCGCAGGTGCCAGTCCTCGGCGGTGACCACGTATTCGGCAGGGACGTCTCGTCCCTGGGCGGCGAGCGCCGCGCGGAACCCGTCGAGGCGCAGGGACGCAGCGCTGGTGGTGGCGACGCGGGGGTTCGAGCCGATCGCCGCGATCCGACGGTAGCCCCGGTCCACCAGGTACTGGGTGGCAAGGCGTGCGGCCTCGGTGTTGGCCATCGCGACGTGGTCGACGGGTGCCTGGAAGATCCGGTCGCCGAGGATCACGAGCCGATCATTGCCCGTCAGGTGCCGCTCGTCGCCTGGGCCTAGGGCGTGCGGTTGGAAGATCAGGCCGTCGGAGTGCTGCCGGCTCGCGCCGCTGAGGATCGCGAGCTCTTGGTCCCGGCGAGCTCCCGTCTGCTGGATGACGACCGACCAGTCGTGGCGCTCCGCCTCGATCATGATGCGACCGGCGAGGTCCGTGAAGTAGTCGATGCCGAGCTCGGGGATGGCCAGCGTGATCGATCCGGTGCGGCCGGTGCGCAGGCTGCGCGCGGAGGTGTTGAGGCGGTAGCCCAGCTCGTCGACGGCCCGCAAGACGCGGTCCCGTGTCTCGGGACGCACGGACGGGTGTCCCGAGAGCACGTTGGAGACCGTCCGGCCGGTGACGCCGGCGCGCTCGCCGACGTCCGCCATGGTGACGGGGCTCGTCCTGTTGGCCATGCGATCACCTGCCCTCGGTCGCGCACGCTACGCGGACGGTCGCCCACGATACGGGCGGCAGGCGCAGGGTGAGCCTGCCGTCTCGGATGAGAGCCGGCGCGGGGTGCGGGCTCACCGCATCGGGCGCGTCGATCGTGTTCGTCGTGTAGGGGTCCGGCGTCCAGAGTAGGTCCGCACTCACGACGTCGACCGCGCTCACGCCGGCCAGGTCGATCGTGACGTCGGCGGTCGTGCCGGGGGAGCGGTTCGCCAGGTGCACGAGCGCCTCGTCGCGGCTGGGGCTCACAGTGACCACGCAGGTGACGACGTCGTCGGGACCGTTCGTCGCGTGCACGGTGTGCCCGGCGCTCCGTGCGACCGCGGCGAACGGGTGGAACGTCGCCTGGCGCCACGCGGCCCGGCCCGGCTCGGCGCGGATGGGGCCGATGACGTTGACGAGTTGGGCCATGGCGGCGATGGAGACCACATCGGCGTGCCCCACGATGCTCTGCAGCAGCGTCCCGACGACGACGGCGTCCGCGAGCGTGTATGTCTCCTCGAGCAGCCTCGGAGCCTCCTCGAAGGGCCGGCAGTCGTCCAGGGCGTCGTACGCGGCGTAGTTCCAGACGTTCCACTCGTCGAGGCTGATCCGGATGTCGCGCGCGCTGCGGGTTGCCGCCCGGACGTGCGTGATTGTCGCGGCGACGTCGTCGAGGAACTGGTCGAGCACGTCTGACGAGCGCAGGAAGGCGCCAAGGTCGCCGTCGTCGTAGAAGTAGATGTGGCAGGAGAGATAGTCGACGACGTCGATGGTGCGGGTCAGGACGTCGCGTTCCCAGGCCCCGAACGTGCTCATCTGCGGGTTCGAGCTGCCCACGACGACGAGCTCGAGCGTCGGGTCGAACATCCGCATCGCCGCCGCTGTCGCGGCGGCTCGCGCGGCGTAGTCGTCGGCCGAGCGGTGCCCGAGCTGCCATGGACCGTCGGCCTCGTTGCCGAGGCACCACAGGCGGACGTTGTGCGGCTCGGGCGCCCCGTTGACCACGCGCTCGTCCGACAGTCGGGTGCCGCCCGGGTGGTTCGCGTACTCCAGCAGGTGCAGTGCTGACCGGGTATCACCGAGCCCCAGGTTGAGGGCGAGCATCGGCTCGACGCCGGCCCGCCGGCACCACGCAATGAACTCGTCGGTGCCGAAGGCGTTCGTCTCGACGGACCGCCACGCGAGGTCTAGCCGTCGTGGGCGCGCCTCCCGAGGGCCGATGCCGTCTCGCCATTCGTACCCCGAGACGAAGTTGCCCCCGGGATAGCGCACGACGCTCACGCCGAGCTCGCGGACCAGCTCGAGCACGTCGGCGCGGAACCCCTCGGGCGTGGCCGACGGGTCCTCCGGGTCGAACACGCCGCCGTAGACGCCCCTGCCCAGGTGCTCGACGAACGACCCGAACAGCCGGGGGTCGGCGGTCCCGACGCGACGCCCGATGGCGAGGGCCACGGAGACGACCGGGGTGTCGGCATGGTCGGCGGAGGGTGTGGTCACGGGCGAGTCTCCTTCGATTGGCAATTCATCGATGAAATTACGGCCAGCCGTCCCGGCTGTCAACCGACAGACACGATCCGGTCACGACGCTTGACGAAAAGGGTTTCAGGCCGGATCCTCGGTCCAGGGCGAATGGTTCAGCGATGAAATGGCGTCCGATCAAGTTCGCCAGCGTCCAGCAGATGCCCGGTCAACGAAGACAACGAGAGGCGGATTTGCTCATGAGGAACCAACGTCGATCCGGGGCGCTCCTCGCGCTCGCAGGGATCGCGCTCGCGCTGTCGGCGTGCTCGTCGGGCGGCGGCTCCGACGCCGGGTCGTCCAGCAGCGCCAGCAGCGCGGAGAAGGTCACGCTGACGGTGTGGCACTACTACAACACCGACGGCCAGGTGGCAGGCCTGCAGGAGCTCGCCGATGCGTTCGAGGCGGACCACCCGAACGTGACCGTCGAGTTCGAGTACGTGCCTGTGGAGCAGATGACGACCAAGGCGGTCACGGCCGCCGGCGCCGGGAAGGGTCCCGACGTCCTCGTCTTCGGGGCGTCCGGCACGTATTCGCTAGCCCAGGCTGGTGCGATCGAGCCGATGGACAGCTGGTGGGACGAATTCTCCGACAAGGACCAGTTCCCCGAAGGCGTGATGCAGCGCGTCGACGACCAGCTCTATGGGGTGCAGGGCTACGTGAACCTGCTCGGCCTCTGGTACAACCAGGATCTGCTGGACCAGCTCGGCGCCAGCGTGCCCACGACGATCTCCGAGATGGAGGACACCATGGCCGCGGCCGTGGCGGCGGGCAAGCAGGGGATCACGCTGACCGGTAAGCCCGGGCTCGAGAGCCAGTGGCAGGGCTTCCCATGGTTCACGTCCGACGGGTTCTCCTACGGGGACCCGCAGGCCGCACCTATGGCGCAGACATACTCGATGCTCCAGGACTGGACTGCCAAGGGCTACCTGTCCAAGGAGGCGTCCACGTGGGACCAGGCGGTCCCCTTCCAGGTGTTCGCCGCCGGTGACTCGGTCTTCGCGGCCAACGGCAACTGGCAGATCGGCGCCGCCGCGGAGGCCAAGTTCAACTACGGCGTCGCCGAGCTCCCCCTCACCTCGGACGGTGGAGTTCTGCTGGGTGGTGAAGTCCAGAACGTCGGTGCCTTCTCAGAGCACAAGGATCTCGCCGAGGAGTTCCTCGAAGACTCGTTCTTCTCGGTCGACGGAGAGCTCACCCTGCTCGAATCCTTCGGCTCCATTCCCGCACGGGCCGACGCGGCCTCGTCGTCGACGATCAGCGACGACCCGTTGCTGAGCACGTTCGTGGACATCGTGCAGAAGCAGGGCCGGCCCTCACCGAGCCCTCAGGTGCCGTCGAAGAACGTCAACGCTGTCGAGACGTTGGTCGGTGACTACTGGAGCAAGGCCGTGGCCGGTCAGGGAACCCCTGACGAACTCGCCGACGAGCTCATGGTTCAGCTCGTCCCGCTCATGAAGGACTGACGGCTCGATGCAGATGCGCGCGCTCTCGAAGGCCTCCTCCACCTCCTCTCGGGGGTTCGCGCAGAGGCCCCCCTCGTCGGGACACGCCGTCCCGACGAGGGGGTCCGCCGGCAGGCGCGACCGCCGGCTGGCATTCGCCTTGCCGGCCGCCGCGCTGCTGCTCGCGATAGCGATCTGGCCCCTGGTGCAGCTCGGCGTGATGAGCGTGCACGACGTCACAGCCGCGACGTTGAACGACCCGTGGGCGTACATCGGGCTCGGCAACTTCACCTCAGTGCTGCACGACCCCGAGCTCACGGGCGTTGTACTGAACACTCTCGCGTTCGTGCTGGTAGTCACCGTTATCGGCATGGTCGGCGGCTACGTGGTCGCGGTCTCCATGTCGTCCTCGACACGAGGCGGCTCGTTCCTGCTCGGAATGATGGTCTTCGTGTGGGCGCTCCCGCCCGTGGTCAATGGGTCCATCTGGAAGTTCCTGCTCGCGGACAAGGGACTTCTCAACGGGGCGTTCCAGGCGCTCGGTGGGACGACGAGCATCGGCTTCCTGTACGACCGGCACCTGGCGCTCTGGTCCGTGGCCCTCGTCAACGCGTGGGCGGTTGTGCCGTTCAACGCACTGATCCTTCGGGCATCTCTGCTCAGCGTCGACCCGCAGGTCTTGGAGGCAGCAGAGATCGACGGCGCGGGCCCATGGCAGCGCATCCGCTACGTGCTGACCCCCTCCGTACGGCCCGCCGCCACCGTTCTCTCCGTGCTGACCGTGGTCTATGCCTTCCGCAGCTTCGACTTCATCTACGTGATGACAGCCGGCGGGCCCGGTACCTCCTCCACGACGCTGCCGTACCTCGCCTACGTCCACGCGTTCGTCGAGCTCAACTACGGGCAGGGAGCTGCCACAGCGCTCATCGCTCTGGTGGTCGTGCTCGTGCTCGCCCTCGTCTATGCCCGTGATGTACGCCACAACGAGGAGGACTGACGATGACCCGGCACCGACGCGAACCGGTCGCCTTCAGCATCCGGACCGCGCTCTACGTCCTGTACGGACTCCCGCTGCTGTGGATCGTGCTCACCTCACTCAAGAGCCAAGGTGACGTGCTGTCCTCCCAGGCCTCAATCGTGTTCCGCCCGAACCTCGACGCCTACCGCGCGGCACTCGCTGACCCAGCCCTGCTCGACTCGCTCCGGCAGTCGGTGATCGTCTCGGTCGGCACGACCGTGCTCTGCCTCGTGTTCGCTGTTCCGGCGGCATACGCGCTCGCCCGCGTGCGTGCCCGGCTCGTCGTCCCAGCGCTCGCAGTCCTGGTCGTCCTGCAGATGGTGCCGCAAACCGCCAACCTCATCCCCCTGTTCTGGCTCCTGTCGAGCTGGGGCCTGATCGACACCACACGGGGCCTCGTGCTCGCGGACGCGGCGCTGTTCCTCCCGTGGGCGATCCTGCTGCTGCGCCCTTTCTTCGGGGCGATCCCCGTCTCGATCGAGGAGGCCGCCCGCATCGACGGCGCAGCAGTGATGCGCTCATTCCGCTCGGTTGCCCTACCGCTCGCACGAAACGGCGTGCTGACGGTCGCGGCGATCGTGTTCCTCGTGACGTGGGGCGAGTTTCTCTACGGCATCACGTTCATGCTCACCCCAGACAAGTACCCGCTCAGCGCGCTCATCGCCGTGCAGTCGGGCGCGTACGGCGTCGACTGGCCAGCGATGATGGCCTTCGCGGTTGTCTCGGCCGTGCCGGTGTTCTTCGTCTACGTCGCGAGCTTCCGTCTGCTGCGGACAGGATTGACCATGGGGGCCGTGAAGTAGTTCCGGGCCTTGCCACAGCACGAGCCGTGTCGGGCCGGTCTCGACGATCGCGGGACCGGCCCTCCGGCACGTGGCACCGTCGGCTGGCGCTGTCAGCTGCGGGGACCTCGAGCGGTCGACCTGTCCAGGCTGCGAGGTGGCCCGACGTGGCGGGCGTTCACAGAACAGCTCAGCGGCAACCGCGCCGACGTCGCACTCGGCGGGGCGTTATTCAGGGGGGCAGGGATAGAATCCACCGAAAGTGCTGGTCAGAGGCCACGCCGGGATCCTGGAGACAGGAGCCTGACGTGGCCATCGGCCATTTGTCGGACATCGTGCCGACTCGACCTGTTGCCGGGTATCCGTTGCGCAAGGTCCTGACCTGCTCCATCTCCGCGCGGGGCCCCGGCAAGGTCGATGGACGCGAACGCCACGTCAACACCGACAGGCCGCCGCGCGCCAAGGTGCTCGGCTGCGTCCAGAAGGACGCTCATCGCTTCGAGAGCAGTGGGACCGCCAGCTCCCGGCGCCTCAGCCGTTGGGCCGCGTGCTGCGGACTCCACAAACTCAGCGATGGGTATCAGGTCGGCCCGGGCTGCGACCACCAGCTACTACGCATCGCCGACCGGCTCCGGAACGGCGTGCTCGCAAGCCGCGCCCTGTTCGATTGGTCAGCTGAAGACGGCCGTTCGACAGAGCGACGAAATGGAGTAGATCATACATATGACGTTTCCCCAATCCTCCGGTAGAGTCCGAAACCGGATCGTGACCAACGACGGTCGCCGGCCGACACCGAAGGAGACGCGCTGTGCGCAGTGCTGCATATACAGGGAACGGGGCGGTCGAGGTCCTCGTGTCCGAGCCCGTGCCACCGCCCAGCGGGCACGTGCAGGTCCGCGTGGCCTTCGTCGGGTTGTGCGGGACGGACCTGCACATCGTCCACGGGGCCATGGACGCCCGCGTGACCACACCGCTGATCTTCGGTCACGAGATGAGCGGGACGATCGAGAGGGTAGGCGAGGGCGTCGACGGCTGGTCGACGGGGGACGCCGTGACGGTCATGCCGCTCGCCTGGGACGGGACCTGCCCGGCGTGCCAGGCCGGTCACCAGCACATCTGCCAGAACCTGGAGTTCATCGGGATCGACTCCCCGGGTGCATTGCAGACCCTGTGGAACGTGCCGGCCCAGACGCTCGTCGCGCTCCCCGCAGGCCTGGCCCTGGACGTCGCGGCGCTGGTCGAGCCCACCGCCGTCGCCGTCCACGACGTACGCCGCGGTGAGGTCGCGCCCGGCGACCACGTGGTCGTGCTGGGGGGCGGGCCGATCGGGGTACTGATCGCGACCGTCGCGCGGCACGTCGGCGCGGTCGTCGCGATCGTCGAGCCCGATCCCCACCGTCGTGCGCAGATCGAACAGCTCGGTCACATCGCCCTCGACCCGGGCTCGACCGATCAGGCCGCCTGGGTGGCCGGGTGGACCGACGGTGCAGGAGCCGACGTGGTCTTCGAGGTCTCCGGCGCTGCGGCTGCGGTCGCTGCCGCCACCGGGCTGGCCAAGGTCCGAGGGACGATCGTCGTCGTCGCGATTCACGCAGTCCCCAGAGAGGTGGACCTCCGGCAGGTCTTCTGGCGCGAGCTGCGCATCCTGGGTGCCCGCGTCTACGAACGGTCCGACTTCGAGACAGCGAGCTCCCTGCTGGCCGACGGGGTCGTGCCCAGCGAGCTGCTCATCTCACAGGTCGTGCCGCTGACCGCTGTGCGGGCCGCATTCGACGACCTCGAGCGCGGACTGGCCATGAAGATCCTGGTGGACGTCGCCGCCGAGGAGGGCGCCAAGTGAACCCGTTCGACCTGACCGGACGGCTCGCCGTCGTCACAGGCGCCAAGCGCGGCATCGGGTTCGCCTTCGCGGAAGCGCTCGCCGCCGCGGGTGCCGACATCATTGGAGTGAGCGCCACTCTCGAGCGCGAGGGAAGTGCCGTGGCGGGGGCGGTCGAGTCGCACGGGCGCTCGTTCCAGAGCTACGCCGTGGACTTCGCCGATCGCGACGGGGTCACCAAGCTCGGGGAAGAGCTCGCCGAGCGAGCGCCCGACATCCTCGTCAACAATGCGGGCACGATCGCCCGGATGCCGGCCGCCCAGCATCCCCTGGACTGGTGGGACCGCGTCCTGGAGGTCAACCTGACGAGCCACTTCGTGCTGACTCAGCTGATCGCGCGCCCGATGCTGGAGCGCGGCGCCGGGAAGATCATCTTCACCGCGAGCCTGCTGAGCTACCAGGGCGGGATCAACGTCCCCGGCTACACCGCCTCGAAGTCTGCGGTCGCCGGGCTGACCAAGGCGCTGGCGAACGAGTGGGCGCCACGCGGGGTCAACGTCAACGCGATCGCACCCGGCTACATCGCGACCGACAACACCCAAGCCCTGCAGGACGACCCGGCGCGCTCGACAGCGATCCTCGAGCGCATTCCCGCCGGCCGGTGGGGCAAGGCCAGCGACCTCGGGGGAGCGGTCGTGTTCCTCGCGTCCTCCGCATCGGACTACATCGACGGCGTCACCCTCCCGGTCGACGGCGGCTGGCTCGGACGATGAGCGGGTTGCCCGCGATGTGGAGACGTCGCCGGCGTCCAGGAGCTGAGTCGCGAGCAGAACGGACGTGTGGATGAGGATCGCCCGGCTCGGCCGTCCAGGCGGAGAGATTCCTGTCGTCGAGGTCGAGGGTGTCAGCTACGACCTCCGCACGATCACCGAGGACGTCGACGGCGCCTTCCTGTCGTCGCAAGGTGCGCAGAGAGCCCGCGAGGCACTGGCGTCGGGCAGCTTGCCTGAGCTGGTCGACGCCGAGTCGCTGCGGGTGGGCGCACCCATAGGCCCGCCCGGCAAGATCGTGTGCGTCGGGCTCAACTACCGCGACCACGCGCAGGAGTCGCACGCGGACGTCCCCGCAGAGCCCGTCGTCTTCATGAAGGATCCGTCGACCGTCGTCGGCCCGTACGACACGGTGTACATCCCGCGGCGCTCCGTGAAGACGGACTGGGAGGTCGAGCTGGGCGTGGTGATCGGCGCTACGGCTCGCTATCTCGAGTCCCCGGCAGAGGCGCGCACGCATGTTGCCGGCTTCGTCCTCTCGCACGACGTCTCGGAGCGCGAGTTCCAGCTCGAGCGCGGCGGACAGTGGGACAAGGGCAAGAGCTGTGAGACCTTCAACCCGCTCGGCCCCTACCTCGTCACGGCTGACGAGATTGTCGACCCCCAGGACCTCGGTCTGCGCCTGTGGGTCAACGGGACCCAGCGGCAGAACGGCACCACCGCACGCATGATCTTCGGCGTCGATCACCTGATCTGGTACCTCAGCCAGTTCATGGTGCTCCACCCCGGGGACCTCATCAACACGGGAACGCCGGGGGGCGTCGCGCTCGGCCTGCCCGACCACCCCTACCTTCGAGCCGGCGACGTCGTCGAGCTGGAGATCGATCACCTCGGCCGCGCCCGGCAGACCTTCGCCCAGGCCTAGGAGGTCCGGCAATGGCTGAGTTCGGGGGGCTCGTCGCAGCAGTCACCGGCGGAGCATCAGGTATCGGGCTCGCGACGGCGACTCTCCTGGCGGAACGTGGCGCGCGAGTGGTCGTGCTCGACATCGCCCCGCACGGCCTGCCTGCGGGGATCGTCGGCGTCGTGTGCGACGTGACGAGCAGGGAGTCGATCCACGCCGCGGTCCGGACGATCGACGTCGAGCTGGGCGCCCTGGACGTCCTGGTCAACAACGCCGGGATCAGCGCGGTCGGCACCGTCGAGGACAACGACGACGCCGAGTGGGCGCGGGTCCTGGACGTCAACGTGATCGGGATGGCGCGCGTGACTGCAGCCGCCCTGCCTCTGCTTCGCGCGTCGCGCTCGGCCGCCGTCGTCAACCTGGCGTCCATCGCGGCGCTCAACGGCCTGCCGCAGCGCGCTGTCTACAGCGCCTCCAAGGGTGCGGTGCTTGCGCTCACCCTCGCGATGGCGACCGATCATGTGCGCGAAGGAATCCGGGTCAACTGCGTCAGTCCCGGGACCGTCGACACGCCGTTCGTCAGCGGGATGCTCATGAACTTCGAGGATCCCGTTGCCGAGCGGGCGGCGCTGGAGGCGAGGCAGGCCATCGGTCGGATGGTGACCGTGGAGGAGGTCGCTCACGCGATCGCCTACCTGGCGAGCCCGCTCTCCGGCTCCACCACGGGTACCGCGCTCGAGGTCGACGGGGGCGTGAGCAATCTGCGGGTACGCGCGCCGCAGGCACGCTGACCGCGGTACTTCCGCCCCCGTGCGGAGGGCGCGACGGCCCCGGTGCACGCGGGGCCTTCGGCGTGGTCTCACGGTTGCAGCGTTCGGAACCCAGCACGGTCACATTGCGGACACCCAGTGTCGTCATACGTCATACATGTGATAAACCTTCGACGTCAGGCATCGTCGCCTTCGCGAAGCGGGAAGATCACATGACATCGACGTCAGTTCTCCAGCCAACTACCCGAGGTCGGCGGCGCATAGCGCGCTCGTCGGCCGCAACCATCAGCGCCGTCGCCGTCGCCGTCGTCGCCTCCGCGTTGACCGCGACGAGTGCGCAGGCAGCGTCACCCACGACGTTCTACGCCGCACCCGACGGCGGCTCGTCAGCGTCCTGCACGCAGGCCGACCCCTGCTCGATCGAACAGGCCCAGGCCGTCGTCCACGGAGCGCCGAAAGACGGCGACATCACGGTTCAGCTCGCCGACGGCATCTACCGCATCGGATCCCCGCTGCGGTTCGATGCCGCTGACGGGGGCGGCGACCACACGGTCCAGTGGAGCGCCGCTCCGGGCGCGCATCCCGTGATCACGGGCGCGAGCGCGGTCTCCGGCTGGCAGAGGTCGACCGCCGGCGCCGGCATCTGGGAGGCAACGACGCCGGCCGGCCTCGACACCCGTCAGCTCTTCGTCAACGGGGTCATCGCGCCTCGGGCCGGCATCAAGGTGACGGGCTCCGACATCGCGCTCACAGCCACCGGCATCACGATCAAGAACGCTGCGCTCAACGACCTCGCGACGCTTCCCGACCAGGGCCGGATCGAGTTCGAGTCGATGGGCGACTTCACCGACCGGTACTCGCAGGTTCAGAGCATCAGTGGCAGCACCATCACGATGAAGCAGCCGGGCTGGGACAACAACACCTGGGGCTGGGACACGAACCAGAGCTCGTTGCTCGCCGCGCCGACCTGGTACCTCGAGAACTCGCTCCGCTTCCTGACCGATCCCGGGCAGTGGTACATCAGCCCCGGCGCAGGCAAGCTCTACTACAAGCCCGTGAGCGGTGTCGACCCCAACGACCTGGACGTGGAGCTGCCTCGGCTGCAGTCGCTGCTGAACATCGGCGGAACCTACGACGCGCCGATCTCGGGCCTGGCCTTCACCGGCATCCAGTTCTCGGGCACCTCGTGGCTCGGGCCGTCCTCGGCCGAGGGCTACGCCGACCAGCAGAACGGCACGTTCCTGAGCGGTAGCTACTCCTACCGTCCGAGCGATGCGTTCACGAGCTGCGCACGCGGGTGCGAGATGTTCGAGCGTGCCCGCACGACCTGGCACCAGGAGCCCGCCGCGGTGCAGGTCTCGGCCGCGAACCGGATCACGTTCACGGGCAACACGTTCACCGCGCTCGGCCAGTCCGCCCTGGGCATCGGCAACGACGCTAACGCGACGGTCACCGGGGTGGGCCTCGGGGCGAGCAACGTGCAGGTGATCGGCAACCGGTTCACCGAGGCCGCCGGGCACGGCATCGCCGTGGGAGGGGTCCTGCCGGACGCCCACCACCCGAGCGATCCCCGCATGACCAACCAGGACATCCTGATCCGCGACAACACCGTTGATCGCGTCTCGGTCGACTACAAGGACAACGGCGGCATCCTCAGCACCTATGTGACGCGGGCCCAGATCCTGCACAACGAGGTGCAGAACGTGCCCTACGACGGCATCGACACCGGCTTCGGCTGGGGCATCAACGACGCCGGCGGGTCGAACGACTACGTCGACCGCGGGTACTACAAGTGGAACCCGCTCTACACGACGCCCACGACCCTGAAGGACAACCGCGTCGAGGCGAACCTGGTGCACAACACCAAGGGTCGCTTCGCCGACGGCGGCACGGTCTACAACCTGTCGGCCAGCCCCGGGACCGTCATCGACAAGAACTACCTGTTCAACATCTCCGGTGTGGCGTTGTACGCCGACGAGGGTTCCCGATACCTCACGTACGAGAACAACGTCTTGCAGGGCGGCGGTGCGTGGGCGTTCACCAACGGCTACAGCCTGCGCAACAACACCAGCGACAACGTGCTGCAGAACAACTGGTACAACTCTGGCGGCGCGTCGACACCGAACGCGGCGGCGCACCGCAACCTGCTCATCAACAACGTCAAGGTGACCGGCGCCAACTGGCCGGCGGCCGCCCTGGCCGTGATGTGCGACGCCGGCGTCGCGCCGCAGTACCGGACGCCGCTGAACGCCAACCTCGTCGGGCTGAGCCAGTGCCCGACGACGGCCCCGGTCGACCCGGCCTTCTCGACCTACTCCTCAGCGATCACGTCGGTCTTCGGACAGTCCGGCTCCGGCTTCGGGATCGCGGCGAAGGGTGCGGACGTCTGGGGTGGCGGGGGCCAGCATGACGACCAGTACGGCTCCATCTACCGAGCAGCGTCCTTCACGCCCGATGCCAGCGTCGCTGCCCGGGTCGTCTCGGTGAACGATGCGAACGCGTGGGGAAAGTCGGGCGTCATGGTCCGCAACAGCATCTCGTCGGCCGGCTCGGCAGGCGGGTATGCGGTGGTCGCCGTCACGACTCGCAACGGGGTCGACTTCGAGTGGGACGCGAACGGCGACGGCTACCTCGACAGCAGCGCCAACGCGAAGGTCGACAGCTATCGGCCGGTGTGGGTGAAGCTGACGCGCCTCGGAAAGGTCTACACAGCGTCCTACTCGCTGGACGGGACCAGCTACGCACAGATCGGGTCGCCGGTCACTCTCGCCTCGGCGGCGCAGACGCAGGATGCCGGCATGTTCTCCACCTCGCACGACGCGACGCAGTCGGCGATCAACGTGTTCGACTCGTTCAGCCTCCGGGCCGCGAGCGTTCCTCAGGCGCCGAGCACTCCCCAGGTCATCGCGACGCCGACCGGCGTCACGGTCTCGTGGGCGGCGCCCAGCGACGGTGGGAGTCCCATCAGCGGATACCGCGTCTACCAGGACGGCGTGTCGAACCCGGTGGCAACGACCGGGCCAGGGGTGACATCGGCGACGATTGCCGGCTGGCCCGGCGACGGTGCGCGATTCTCGGTATCGGCAGTCAACATCGTCGGTGAGAGCTCCCGGTCCGACTGGGCGTCGCCGCTCGACGTCACCGCACCGGTGGTGGCACTGGAATGCCCGAGCAGCCCGGTGCTCCTCGGGGCATCAGCGACCGCTTCGTGGACCGCTACCGAGGAAGAGCACGGCTCGGGCCTGGCGACACCGTCGAGCGGTTCCCTCACGCTGGACACGTCCAGCGTGGGCACCAAGACCGCAGAAGCCCCTGAGGCGACGGCTGTCGACAACGCAGGCAATGCGTCCGTCGGCGTGAGCTGCAGCTACTCGGTCGTCTACGACTGGGACGGCTTCGCGGCCCCGGTCGACATGGGAGGCGTCGTGAACTCGGTCAAGGCCGGCAGCGCGGTCCCGATGAAGTTCAGCCTCCACGGCGACCAGGGCACCGGCGTCGTGGCGGCAGGTTCGCCGACGGTCTCGTTCGGATCGTGCTCTCCCACGGCGACGATCGACGCGATCGAGGAGACCGTCACAGCCGGGGCCAGCGGTCTCCAGTACGACCCCACCTCGGACCAGTACGTCTACGTCTGGAAGACGGACAAGTCCTGGGCCGGAAAGTGCGCCACCTTCTCGTTGCGGCTCGACGACGGGACGACGCACAGCGCGCTGTTCACCTTCCGTAAGTAGCACGTGGGATGCCGCGTGCCGCCCCGACCGGCGGCACGCGGCATCTGCGTGTCCCGGTGGCCCAGAGCTCGACGGGCTCTGAGCCGTCGCTGCTCGGACCGCAGCCACGGGTCGAGGAGGTGCGCGCCGACCTGCCATCGTGGGCACTCGAGGACCATCTCGCCGTGCCCTGCGACGCTGCCCGCCTTCGTCCCTGAACCAGCTGTTCAACCGATCGATCGAGGAGAAGTCACCATGCCCCTGGACCTGCGTGCTGCGGCCGACGTCCGCTACGACGCCGTCTCGCTCGGCGAAGTCATGCTCCGGCTAGACCCGGGCGAGGGCCGGATCCGCACCGCCCGCCAGTTCCGCGCGTGGGAGGGCGGTGGCGAGTACAACGTCGCGCGGGGCCTTCGTCGCGCCTTCGGACTGCGCACCGCGGTGGTGACGGCGCTGGCGGACAACGAGGTCGGGCGCCTCGTGGAGGACTTCATCCTGCAGGGCGGCGTCGACACGTCGTTGATCCGGTGGATGCCCTACGACGGCATCGGCCGCACGGTCCGCAACGGGCTCAACTTCACCGAGCGCGGCTTCGGCGTGCGCGGCGCGGTCGGTGTGTCCGACCGTGGGAACACGGCCGCGAGCCAGCTCGGCCCCCAAGACGTCGACTGGGACCACCTGTTCGGCGAGCTCGGCGTGCGCTGGCTGCACACCGGCGGCATCTACGCCGCCCTCTCCGAGACCGCAGCCCGGACCGTGATCGCCGCGGTGACCGCTGCCAAGCGGCACGGCACCGTCGTCTCCTACGACCTGAACTACCGCCCGAGCCTCTGGAAGGCGATCGGCGGCCCGGAGCGGGCCCAGGAGGTCAACCGGGAGATCGCCCGCCAGGTCGACGTGATGATCGGCAACGAGGAGGACTTCACCGCGGCCCTGGGCTTCGAGGTCGAAGGCGTCGACGAGAACATCTCGGCGATCGACGTCGACTCGTTCGCCTCGATGATCGACCGTGTCGCGGGCGAGTTCCCGAACTTCCAGGTCATCGCGACGACGCTACGCACGGTCCGCACCGCGACGGTCAACGACTGGGGAGCGATCGCCTGGTCTCCGGAGACGGGCTTCGTGGAAGCCACGCGGCGCGCCGGCCTGGAGATCCTCGACCGCGTCGGCGGCGGTGACTCCTTCGCGTCGGGACTCGTCTACGGCCTGCTGGACGGCCAGAGCCTGCACACCGCCGTCGAGTACGGCGCAGCGCACGGCGCCCTGGCGATGACCACCCCAGGCGACACCACCATGGCCTCGAAGGCGGAGGTGCTCAAGCTCGCAGGCGGCGGCGGCGCCCGCGTCGACCGCTGAGCGCGCCCTTGGTGACGGCGTCGGGCCGGTCCTCGCCGGACAGGGAAGAAGTCGTGCGTCGTCGCAACACCCCGAGGCATGTGGTGGCGAGTTCCGGCCGGATTTCCAGGGACCGGGCGATCACGATCTCGACCGCCGACAATGAATGCGCTGAACTCGAGATCGACGTCGACAATGCGACATTGTCTGCGGGCCACCAGGGTCCTGCCGAGCTGCGACGCCCCGCCGGCCAGGCGGTCCGAGCACCGAGGATCCAGCATGGTCGTCCGCTTCGTGCAGGCCCGCAGGAGCGAGGCCGCCAACCGCCGCTGCCTCGTCGACCGCACGGCTGGAGCGGCCGGGCGGAGGCGTCCGAAACTCGGACGATCGGAGCCATTGCGGGCGAAACCCGGACACGCTAGGTTGATCGAACCGGTTCGACGGCGAACCGGTTCGACGGACTATCGGAAGGCACGCGGGCGTGGCGACGATCCATGACGTGGCGCGGGAGGCAGGTGTCTCTCGCAGCACCGTCTCGTACGCACTGTCGGGCAATCGCCCGATCTCTCGCGAGACGCGTGCACGCATCGACGACGCGATCCTCCGGCTCGGCTTCACGGTCAACGCCGGTGCGCGAGCGCTCAAGACTGCGCAGACGATGGTGATCGGCCTGCTCCTGCAGTTCCACGAGGACGAGTTTCCCCCCGCGATGCTGCAGTACATCCTGGCGGTGACCAACGCGGCACGCGCGAGCGGCTACGACACCCTCCTGATGACCGATGTGGACGGCCCGGCGGCCATTCGGCGCGTGACGTCCTCGAACATGGTGGACGGGCTGGTCCTGCTCGACGTCGCCCACGATGACCCTCGCCTCGATGCTCTGCGCGCTGCGCCGCAACCAGGTGCTCTGCTCGGGCTGCCGCGCGACTGGGCCGAGCTTGACGTCTTCGACCTGGACTTCCGCGCCTCGGCCTGGCTCCTGGTCGACCATCTCTATGGACTCGGCCACCGGGACATCGTTCTGGTGTCACCGCCCCGACACGTGTTCGAACGCGGCGGAGCCTACGCGTGGCGCTTCCGCGATGCTGCGCTAGAGCGGGCGGCAAGCTACGACCTCAACGTCTCCGCCTACTACGGCGAGTCGCAGGAGCCTGCGATCGAACGCAGTCTCAACGCGATTCTCGACGAGCGTCCCGAGGCGACCGCGCTGATCGTGCACAACGATGCGTCGATCGCCGCGCTGCCGGCCGTGCTCCGTCAGAGGAACGTGCAGGTGCCCGATGACCTGTCGGTCGTGAGCCTCTACTCGCGTGATTTCGGACGCACCTTCCTCCTGCCGTACACGGCCGTGGAGACGTCTCCCGACCGGGTGGGTCGCGAAGCGGTGGAGCACCTGGTTCGACGAATCGTCGATCCCGGATATGCGCCGCCGGTCCTGAACCTGATCGCGCCGGAGCTGACGGATCGCGGCAGTACGGCCTAATCCGGGATCGAGAAGCGGCCTCTTTTGACGCCCTCGAGCGAACCGGTTCGATAGCCGAATATGACTGGCCTCACACGTTCAGAGAGGAATCGCTGTGAAGACGCATCTCGCAGGTCGTGGCATGCCGACCCGCCTGGCCATCCGTCGGCCACCAGCGACACGGGGCACTGGCCCAGGTGAGTGGTCCTGGCCTCCGCCGCTCGCGGCGGTTTCCCAGGCCGCTGCGCAACGCGGAATCGCGGCGATATGCGATCCGCCCGGTCGATTGCGGGTCGCGCGATTGTGCCACCTCAGCGGCCGGGCCGCACGAGAGCTCGATCGGTTGGATTGCTTTGACGTCAATTCTCCGCCGGTCGTCAGAAGAAACAAGTGCAAAGGAGCATGACATGTGTGCAGAACGACAGCTGGACAAGAACAAGGCGGTGATCGTTCGATGAGTGCCACGCGAAGCGGACGGCTCCGCTGGGCCATCGCGAGTGCCGCGGCCGCCGCCGTCGGCCTGAGCATGATGGGCTTTGCCACGTCGAGCTCAGCCGCAACCGGGCCGACCAAGGAGCTCTCGGTCGATCTGGCCACGACCACAGGTCCGTCGATCGGGGTCGCGCAGGGCCTCCTGTACGGGATCACCCAAGACGGGTCGCAGCCCAGCGACGACTACGTCAAGCCCCTCAACCTCAACTCGTTCCGCGGGGGTGGTTGGTTCGCGGGCGGCTGGAGAGGGGACAACTACGCCCTCGGACCGAAGACCCAGTCCGAGATCGACTCGATCATCGCGCAGGCGACGAGGCTCAAGGCGGCCTCGAGCAACCCGGCCGGCTTCCACTACGAGGTCATCCTCAGTGACCTGTGGGGCTCGACCGGTGGCGCACCCGCGAACTCGCAGTGGCCGTGCAACAACGGCGACTGCACCAACTGGGTCCAGTTCATCACCCAGACGGTCACGCAGCTCGAAGCATCGGGGATCACCTTCTCCTACGACATCTTCAACGAGCCGGACCTGTCGATCTTCTGGGCCCCCGGGGTGAACACCCCGCAGTACTTCCAGATGTGGGACGTCGCCTACTCGACGCTCCGCCAGGTTGCACCGGGCAAGCTCATCGTCGGCCCGTCGTTCGCGTACACGCCGCAGCGTCGCGCGTCGCAGTGGACGTCGTTCTTCGCGCACGTCAAGGCCGCTGACACGGTGCCGGACTGGGTGTCGAACCACAACGAGGGCGAGGGCGGCGTGCCGGAGGGCGTCGACGACCCGGTGGTCGTCGGGCAGTCGATCCGCGACGCCATGACGGCGGCTGGGATCAGCCAGCGGCCGTTGTCGTCCAACGAGTACCAGGGTGCCGGGCACCAGACGGCCGACAACACCGCGTGGTACGTCAACCGCCTGGCGCAGTCGAGCTACACGACGGCCATGCGCGGCAACTGGAACTGCTGCATGATCCCCAACCTGACCGGTCTCCTGACCAACGCGCAGACCGGCTGGGCGCCCACGGGCAACTGGTGGGCGGAGAAGACCGGTGCGGACATGACCGGTTCGCTGGTGCAGACCTCCAACGAGGTCGACACGATGTCCATCTCGGCCGCCAAGGACGACACCAAGCAGCAGGCGGTCGCCTTGCTCGGAGACATCAACGCGTTCACCGGATCGGCGAACGTGAAGTTCACCGGTCTGGACTCGACGCCCTACCTGGTGAGGAACGGCATGGTTCACGCCACCGTGTACGGGATTCCCCAGGGCGTCCTGTACGCGCCCGTCGTGCAGTTCGCGGGGGACCTGCCGGTCGCCGCTGACGGGTCCGTCACGGTGCCGGCGAACTTCCTCGGTACCCACGATGCTGCCTCCATCTACCTGTCCTGGGCCGGCCCGCAGACGATGTCCATCGCTGCGCCTGCCGCGCTCGTTCCGGGGCAGGCGTACGACGTGCCCGTGACGATCACCAACAGCGGTGGCGTGTCGGCCTCTCAGGTGGCGACCTCGCTCGGCATCACCGCGAGCGACCCCACCAAGACGGCGGGGATCGTCATCACGTGTGCTGGCGGTGGTGCCACATGCCCCACTGTCGACCAGCTGGCCCCGGGTGAATCGACGATCGCAACGTTCCACGTCGCTCTCCCCGCGTCCGCCCCGACGATGGCCTACCGCCTGGTCGGGACCGCAAACCTGGTCGTCGACGGTGCGCCGAAGACGATCAGCAACTCCGTCGACATCGTCAGCACGTGCGTGACGGAGATGAACTGCGAGGCTGAGGACGGCACGCTCGCCGGTGGCGCCTGCTACGCCACGAACCACACCGGGTTCACCGGCAGCGGCTTCGTGGCCTGCTACGACACGACAGCGTCGGGGCGCAGCGTCACGCAGAAGTTCTCCGTCGCATCGGCCGGCACCTACACGCTGGACCTGCGCTATGCAGCCGGTCACGACGGTCCCGCGGCGAATGCCAACCGCACGGCGACGCTGACCGCCAACGGCTCGTCGCAGCAGATCTCGCTGCCCCCGACCACCAACTGGAACACGTGGGCCGTCTCGACGGTGACCGTGAACCTGGCGGCCGGTACCAACAGCGTGTCGATCGTCAAGAACGCCGGCGACAACGGCTGGTTCAACCTGGACCACCTGGTGCTTCACGCACCGGTTCCACCCGGGCCTCAGGTCGTCGTCACGGCTGCCACCCGCTGCGTGGCGGGCAAGGTCGTCGTGACGGTCACGGCGAACAACCAGGACCAGGGCTCCGCGACGGTGACGACGGTGACCCCGTACGGCACCGCATCGTTCGGGTCGATGGTTGCTGGCTCGAGCGTCAGCAAGGCCCTGACCACCAGGCTGGCCAGCATTCCCGCGACCACGGTGACCACCACCGCGACCGCGATCGGTACCAGCACCATCCAGACCCCGGTCGCAGCCACCACCTGCGGCTGATCTGGGCCCATCCAGACGCGGTGGCCCGTGCCCTGACAGCCAGGTCACGGGCCACCGCGAAGGCACCACACCGGCCCCAACGGCCGGTCCAGACATGGGGCGGCGGATGACGCCGCCCACCGAATGGAGAACTCGATGAAGAGGACCAATCCCATGGCGGCGCGAGTCGCGCTGGTGGCCGTCAGCGGAGTACTGATGCTGGGGGGAGTTGCGGGCGCAGCCTTCGCCGATTCAGAGCAGGGGTCGGACGACGTCGACGTCAACGTCACGATCGACCCGTTGACGGTTCCCGGCACTCTCGCGATGACCGTCGCTGCCAACACGACGACGCTGACCGAGGGCACGTCGTCCGACCTGACCCAGCGTCAGTTCTTCGGCACCCTGCCGTCGGTCACGGTGACCGACACCCGCACCACGATTCCGGCGGGCGCTGCCTGGGCCGTTCTCGGCCAGGCGTCCGACTTCGTCGCGGCCGGCGGCGGCGGCCAGCCCGACATCTCCGCCGCCAACCTGGGATGGACGCCGAGCGTGGTCGATCCCGGCACCACCAACGACGTCATCGCCGGCCCGCAGGTCGACACCGTCCTAGATCCCGGTCCCAACAACGTCGGCCTCGAAGGCGCGGCAGGCCCTGAGCTGCTCGCGCTGACGAATCCCGACTCCGCAACGGCGCAGGCCACCGCGGGCTCGTGGACCGCAAATGCCGACCTCTTCCTGAAGGTGCCCGTGGACACCTCGGCCGGCACCTACAAGTCGGTGCTCACGCTCTCGCTGTTCGAGTAGCCGGTTCGCGGGCGGGGCGGTGGGGTCGCTGGGCCCCACTGTCCCGTCCCGCACCTGCTGAGGAGGTAGACCGTGTTTCCCCATCGTGTTCGGTCCGGCCGCTTGCGCACCCTTGCGCAGGCGGCGACTGCTGTATTCCTCGGGTGGCAGCTGATCGTGCCGACCGCCGTGCCTGCCGCCGCCGCGGATGACAGCGACTCGGCGGTCACCTGGTCGGTGCAACCTGCCGACGAGGCCGGCCCGGACGGGCGTCCCTGGATCGAGGACACCCTGGACCCAGGGGCGAGCGCCGTGGAGCATCTCGCGGTGCGCAACTTCAGCGATCATCAGGTCGACTTCGGCCTCGCCGCGGCAGACGGAGTCTTCAACCCGAACGGCCGCTTCAACATCCTGCCGCCCGACACGAAGTCGACCGGCGCAGGCACGTGGATCGCCATCGCCGACTCGGTCACGGTGCCCGCCGGTCAGACCGTCGTCGTGCCGTTCACGATCACCGTGCCGCCGAACGCGGAGCCAGGCGATCACGCTGCGGGAGTTGCCGCGTCGATCATGTCGACGTCGACCGGCAACAGCGGCGCCAGTGTCGGCATCGAGAGCCGCGTGGGCTTTCGTGTCATGACCAGGGTGACCGGCGACCTGGTGCCGGGGGCGAAGACGGAGAACCTCACGACCTCCTACCACCCCTCGTGGAACCCGTTCGCACCTGGCGACCTCACCGTCGAGTTCGACGTCGTCAACACCGGGAACACTCGGCTGCGGGTGACCGGACAGGCCACCGCCGGTGGTCACACAGGAGCGTTCCCACCCAAGGACGAACCACAGGAGCTGCTCGTGGGGGACAGTCGGCACTTCTCGGTGACGATCGCCGACGTCTGGCCGTCGGTCCTGGTACCGGTTTCGACACGTGTCGCCCCGGAGGTGGTCGTCGTGAGCGGCGTGGCGCCCGGGCTCGCATCGATCAGCACCGCGACGACGGCGGTGGCGGTGCCGTGGCCGCAAGCGATCCTGCTCGTCGGCATCGCACTGATCGTCGTCGCCGTCCTCATGCAGCGGCGCCATTCGAAGCGACGTCTCGACCGGCTGCTCGAGGGCGCTCGCGAAGAGGCGCGTCGCGATGCGCTCCAGGCCGAGAGGACTCCATGACGCCATTCGTTGTCGATGATGTGGTGTCCGCGCCGGAGCGACAGGTCGGTCTGACGGCGGGCAACGCGGACCGGGTGTCGCGCGACGACGCGGCCCGGCACGGCACCCTAAGGTAAGACCGCTCGTCGCCCCTGTTCGCGACGGCTAGGGAGAGGCAGATGGCGACGATCGGCGACGTGGCACGCGAGGCCGGCGTGTCCCGCAGCACCGTGTCGTCGGTCCTGACCGGTCGCAAGTTCGTGACGCCGGACACGCGGGCGCGGATCGAGCAGGCGATCGAGAAGCTGAACTTCACCGTGAACTCCGGCGCTCGTGCGTTGGCGACCTCGCGGACGATGGTGATCGGGGTCGTCGTCCAGCTGCACGGGCTCGAGTTCAGCCCCGCGCTCGCGCCGTTCGTGTTCGCGGTCTCCGACGTCGCGCGCGGCTTCGGCTACGACGTCCAGCTCCTCACGGAAGCGGACGGGGTCGCGGCCATCAAGCGCGTGACGAGCGCGCACCAGGTGGACGGGCTGATCCTGCTCAACATCATCGACGACGACCCGCGTCTGCCGTTCCTCGAGGGGAGGAACATGCCCGCGGTGCTGCTCGGCATGCCGCGCGACTCTCGGGGCGTCGACGCGGTCGACCTGGACTTCGCCGCCGCGGCCCGACGGCTGGTGACCTACCTGCACGAGCATGGGCACCGCGACGTGCTGTTCGCGCGCTGGTCGCCTGCGATGTTCGAGGCCGGTCATGCATTCGTGCGCCGATTCAGCGACGCTGCCTTCGCCGCGGCGCACGAGCTGGGCATGGGCATGGTGGCGTTCGACTGCCCGACCGAGCCGTTGCAGGTGCCGCACGAGCTCGCGCGCGCCCTGCGCGACCGCGGCCGTGCCACGGCTGTGCTCGTGCACGACGACGCCGCGACCGCACTGCTGCCGGCCGCGCTGCACGAGGCGGGGCTGTCGGCGCCTGACGACGTGTCGGTGGTCAGCCTCCACTCCGCTGAGCTGGGACGCTCGCTCGCCCTGCCGTACACGTCGGTCGAGTCCGACCCGGGCCGCGTCGCGGAGGCCGCCGTCGCTGTGCTGATGCGGCGGATCGCCGCCTCTCCGTCCGACGACTCGGGCGCCGTGCACGAGCTGCTGACACCTCGCATCACCGAGCGGGGCAGCGTCCGTGTCCTCTGAGCCGTGCCGCGCGACCGTCGACGACGCGACGGCTTCGGACCGCACCTGAAAGTTGCTCGGGCGGACGATCCCGGGCGTCCGACGGCTCCACCGCCCGAGCGGGGCGTACCGGTTCGCTGAGAGTGCGCTGTGTGCGGGCCTCAACCCGACATTCGTCCCCGACAGGGCACGGCGGTCGAGGGAGGCGCCCGGGGATCCTCAGAAGCAGCACAGCCCGCCTCCGAGACGACTGCTGAACGGAAAGAGCCAAATGACCTGCACCGATACATGGTGAGCCGCCGGCCGGGGACCCGACGACGAGCCGGCGAAGGGTACGCGGCGTATAACGATTCGATCACGGCGAACCGGTTCGCTTGACGACCGGAGCCTTCGACGCCGAGACTCCTGATGAGCGCGCGAGCGCTTGCATCACAAAGGACGTGATGCGCCGGTCCGTCAAGGAGGACGCCCGATGACCGAGGCCCCACCGCGTGGCTCACGCGCCGACTGCGACACGCACTCGACGACCACGCGCAGCGAGAGATAGCGGCGTCCGGCCGACCCGCCACCCCTACCGATCGAAGACATCGCCCCCGCAGTCGCCGGCGAGATCGCCGGTAACAGGACTTGGAGAGGAACACCCGTGTTGAAGACCACAACGACGAAGCGTCTCGCTTTCGTGGCTGCCACCGCGACGATGGTCGCCGCGCTCGCGGCGTGCAGCAGCGGCGGCGGCGGCGGCTCGACCGACACCTCGAGCAGTGGCAATGCGCTCACTGACATCAAGGTGTGGGACCCGTACCCGCAGAACGACGACAGCTCGGACTGGGCGAAGTACCTCCAGACGTGCGCTCCCGAGGGCACGACGATCACCCGGACGACCGCCGCCACGGCCGACCTGCTGAACAACCTGACGTCCGCGGTCAAGGAGGGCAACGCTCCCGATGTCGTCATCCTGGACAACCCGGCCGTGCCCGACGCCGCCTCGTCAGGTCTGCTGGCCACCGCTGAGGAGGTCGGCATCGACACCTCCGGGTTCGACGCCAACCTCGCCGGCCCCGGCACGGTCGACGGCGTGTCCTACGGCGTCCCGATCGGCGCCAACACCCTCGGCCTCTACTACAACAAGGAGATCCTCGCCGACGCGGGCGTCGACCCGGCGAGCATCACCGACTGGGCGACCCTGAACGACGCACTGGCGAAGGTCACGGCGAAGGGCCACTCCGGCATCACCTTCTCGGGCATCACTGGCGAGGAGGGCGTGTTCCAGTTCCTGCCCTGGTTCTGGGGTGCAGGTGCCGACCTGAACGACCTGGGCTCGGACAAGGCGATCGCGGCGGGGCAGCTCGTGTCCGACTGGATCGGCAAGGGCTACGCGCCCAAGTCGGCCCTCACTGACAACCAGTCCGCGTCCTGGGACCTGTTCCTCACCGGCCAGTACGCGTTCGCAGAGAACGGCTCGTGGTTCGCCAAGGCCGCTTCCGAGCTGACGGACTTCACGGCCGTGGCCATGCCCCTGCCGGGTCAGGACGGCGGCGCTGCGCCCGCGCCGACCGGCGGCGAGTTCGTCCTCGCGCCGCTGCAGAAGGACGACGCGTCGGCGCACTACGCCAACGCGTCGAAGGTCATCGACTGCCTCGTCGGCAAGGACAACCAGGTCAAGACCGCCGACGCCCTCGGCTACTTCGCCGCGAACAAGTCGCTGCGTGACGGCCAGATCGCGGCCGACCCGATCTGGGCGCCGTGGACGGAGTCGATCGAGAGCGCCCAGGGTCGCACGACGGACCTCGGCGCCGACTACACGGCGGCCTCGGCCGCCCTGTCGACCGCACTGACTGGTGCGATCAACGCCGCCGGCGACGCCGGACAGGTCAAGGACGCCTTCACGGCGGCCGCGCAGGGCTGATGCCCTCAAGGCGGGGCGACCTGGCTCACGCCAGCCGGGTCGCCTACCGCCGGCTGAATCCCTCATGAGGCGGCGACCCGGCTCACGCCAGCCGGGTCGCCGCGGCATACCGTACCGAAACCGACATGCGCACACGATCGAGTGGTGAAGACGTTGGACACGCACGCATCACCCCGGGTAGCGGATCCGACCCTCGGGGACCGGCTCTCCGAGCTCGGAGCACCGCGGACGGCCAGGCGCCGACTGCGTCCGACCTCCTGGGCGGGCCTCGCGTTCGCCGCCCCGCTGCTCGTGTACCTGGTGGTCTTCTACGCGTACCCGCTCTACGAGAACGTCTCGATGAGCCTGCACCGGTTCACCCGGGCAACGTACGTGACCGGCAAGGCGCCGTTCGTCGGGCTCGACATCTACCGCGAGGTCGTCGCGTCGCCGCAGTTCTGGCCGACGGTCCGGCACACCGTGATCTTCGTCGTGGTGTCGCTGTTCTTCCAGTACACGATCGGCCTGGCCCTGGCGGTGTTCTTCCGGCGGTCGTTCCCGCTCTCTGGCGTGCTGCGCGCCCTCTTCCTGGTGCCCTGGCTGCTTCCGCTCATCGTCTCCGGCACCACGTGGCAGTGGATGATGGACGCCGACTCGGGCATCCTCAACCGCTTCCTGGGCCTGTTCGGCGTCGACCCCGTCTGGTGGCTCAACGCCCAGCACGCGTTGATGTCGGTCACGATCGCGAACATCTGGCTCGGGATCCCGTTCAACCTGGTGATCCTGTACTCCGGGCTGCAGAACATCTCCACCGACCTGTACGAGGCGGCGTCGCTCGACGGCGCCGGGCAATGGCGGCAGTTCTGGTCCATCACGTTCCCGCTGCTGCGCCCCGTCACCGCGATCACCCTTCTGCTGGGCTTCGTCTACACGCTCAAGGTCGTCGACATCATCTGGATCATGACGTTCGGCACCGGCTCGTCGCAGACCCTCGCCACCTGGGCGTACGCCATGGCCTTCGGCAAGGGGTCGTCCGCGGTCATCCAGTACTCGCAGGCGTCCGTCGTCGGCACGATCCTGCTGGTCGTCGCCCTGTTCATGGGGTTCGTGTACCTGGCCACCCAGCGTCGGCAGGAGGAGCGATGAACACCGTGCGCCGCGCCTGGTGGAAGACCGCCATCGGCATGTTCCTCGTCGTGCTCATGCTGTTCCCGGTGTACTGGATGGTGAACGTCTCGCTCACGCCGCGCGCCGACATCCGCAAGGCCTACCTGTACCCGAAGAACCCGACGTTCGAGCACTACGCCGTCGTCCTGCACGACCAGCTGCCGTACCTCGCGACGAGCCTCGTCGTCGGGCTCGGCACGGTCGCCCTGACCCTCGCCATCTCGGCACCCAGCGCCTTCGCGTTGTCCCGCTTGTTCGTCCCGGGCCGGCGCACGCTGAACTTCCTGCTGATCGTCGCGCAGATGATCCCGGCGGTCGTCATGGCGCTCGGCTTCTACACCATCTACTCGCGGCTCAACGTCCTGGACACCGTGCCGGGCCTGATCCTCGCCGACTCCACGGTCGCGGTGCCGTTCGCCGTCATGCTTCTCACCGCGTTCATGGTGGGCATCCCACGCGAGCTGATGCAGGCCGCCCAGATCGACGGCGCCTCGCACTGGCGATCGTTCATCTCGGTGGTCATGCCCGTCTCGCGCAACGCGGCCGTCACCGTCGCGCTGTTCAGCTTCCTGTGGGCGTGGTCGGACTTCCTGTTCGCCTCGACGCTCAACAGGGGCGGCGGGAAGCTCCGCCCGATCACGATGGGCATCTACGACTACATCGGCGCCCAGAACCAGGAATGGGGTCCGATGATGGCCACCGCCGTCGTGGCCTCGATACCGACCGCCCTCCTGCTCATCGTCGCCCAGCGCTATGTCGCCGCCGGTGTCACCGCCGGCGCTGTGAAGGACTGATCCCACATGACGCACACGCCCTCGTTCGTGCTGCCTGCATTCGACGTTCGAGACATCCCGTTCTCGGTACGCGGGTCGTGGCTGAACCTGTCTCCCGTGGTTGCACTGCACACCCGGTCCGACCGGATTCACCTGGTATCGCACCGCAACGGCATGCACGCGGTCCTGCGCTGCGAACCGGTCACGACCGCGCCGGTCGAGTGGGCAGCGGACCCGGCCATGTTGACGTGGCGGGTGGGAGGGAACACCGTCCGTGCCGTCTTCGTCGGACCGAGGACGCTACGACTGCGTGGCGAGGGTCTGGCCCTGAGGCTGGTCGACGCGGCCGGCGGACTGACCCCGTTCACCGGCACGTACCTCTTCACCGACCCGATCGACAGAAGTGCGGTCTTCACGTCCTACGAGACCGGTCGCCGCTATCGAGTGACGTCCCTCTCCGGCGACCTCGAGGTTCATGGGGGAGAGGCGCTCGGACTGGCGGAACGGAGCGTCGTGCTCGGACGCGACGATGCTGTGTGGGAGGCCACGGTCGAGGAGATCGATGCGGCGGCTGACGTCGTGCCGCCCGGCGGGTCGTTCTTCGACGCAGTCGCTGCCGTGACCGCGTCGTTCGGCGAGTACGTCGACCGGATCGCTTCGTGGCGGACCGCGGACACCCCGGCGGCCTCGCTCGCGGCGTACGTGCTGTGGTCTGCGACTGTGGCGCCCGAGGGCTTGGCGACCCGTGAGTCGGTGCTGATGTCCATGCACTGGATGGACAAGCTGTGGAGCTGGGACCACTGCTTCAACGCGTTGGCGCTGGCCCACGGGGAGACCGACGCGGCCCTCGACCAGTTCCTGGCACCGTTCGACCACCAGGACGCCACGGGCGCACTGCCCGACTCGATCACGCACTCCGAGGTGCTCTACAACTACGTCAAGCCCCCCATCCACGGGTGGGCGCTGCGTGAGCTTCGCAGCCGTACCGACCGTCCGCTGACGAGGGCCGAGCTCGTCGAGATCCACGGCCGGCTGGCGAGGTGGACCGGGTTCTGGCTCGACCACCGCCGCGCGCCAGGCCACCCGCTGCCGTACTACCAGCACGGCAACGACAGCGGCTGGGACAACGCGACGACGTTCGACGTCGACCGGGTCATCGAATCGCCCGATCTTGCGGGCTTCCTCGTGCTGCAGCTCGACGTGCTCGCAGACCTGTCCGACGAGCTGGGCCTCCCGGAGGACCGATGGCGTGCGGCGAGCGCAGCGCTCATGGAGGCGCTGCTGCGCGACCTGTGGAACGGCAAGGAGTTCGTCGCGGTCGGTGCCCTGTCGGGACGACCGAGCACCGCAACCAGCCTGCTCAACCTCCTGCCGCTCGTCCTGGGCCAGCGATTGCCCGCGGACGTCAGGGACGCGCTCGCCGCACGCGTCGAAGGCCATCTCACCGACTTCGGCCCGGCGACCGAACCGGTTGACTCCCCGCACTACGAGGACGACGGGTACTGGCGCGGCCCGATCTGGGCGCCGTCGACCGCCCTCGTCGAGAGTGGGCTGCGCGCCTCCGGTCACGTGCAGCTCGCGGACCAGGTGAGCAGCCGCTTTCGCGCGCTGTGCGAAGCCTCGGGCTTCGCCGAGAACTTCGACGCTCGGACCGGCGCCGGGCTCAGAGACCGCGCCTACACCTGGACAGCCGCCGTCTATCTGACCCTCGCTGCGGACGCCGTCGCCCGCGGGTGAGGGTGCGACCCTGCACTCCGCGGGGATGATCCTGAGCGTCGCACGTGCTCGCGTGTGCGACCGGTCGGCATAGCGGCGAGACTCGTCGACGGGCTGGGCGTCGGCCAAGAGAAGCCTGACGCGGCGCCTACGAGCGGCGCGGCTTGGTGCCGGAGTGGTCGGGCAGGCGTCGACGCTGCCACGCGTCGATGATGTGGGAGTACATCGCGTGCTC
Organism: Cellulomonas sp. P2_B4; assembly: GCF_056404795.1. Lineage (NCBI taxonomy): Bacteria > Bacillati > Actinomycetota > Actinomycetes > Micrococcales > Cellulomonadaceae > Cellulomonas > Cellulomonas sp. P2_B4. The sequence continues at coordinate 596,571 of NZ_JBFUDI010000003.1, read as the reverse complement.
GGCCGCCTCGGTGGTGCGGGCCTCGATCGTCGCGAACACGGCCTCGTGCTCCCGCAGCGTCTGCTCGTGGAACGACGGCGGTGTCATCCCGTGGTACCGCGCACTGTCGCGCGCGCGCTCGAAGAGTGACCTGGCGATGCTCTCGGCGAGTCGGTTGCCGGAGATCTCCATGACGATGTCGTGGAAGCGCACGTCGGACGCACTGAATGCGGTGGGATCGTCGAGGGACTCGCGCATCGACTTGAGGGCCTGCCGCAAGGTCTCGAGCTCCTCCAACGAGCGGACGCGAGCGGTGTCGGCGGCCATGGCTGCCTCCAGGCGTGCCCGGACGATGCTGAGCTCGTCGAGGACGCCGAGCGTCTCGTCGTGCGCGATGAGCGCCGTCAGGACGACGCGGTCCATCATGTTCCACGACCGTGTCGGCTGCACCGTGGTCCCGCGGCCTTGACCGACCGACACGAGCCCCTTCTCCTCGAGGCGCTTGACCGACTCCCGCAGGACCGTCCGGCTGACTCCGAACTGCTTGGCGAGCGGGACCTCCGGGGGGAGCGTCTCGCCCGGCGCGACCTGTCCCGTGACGATCACGTTGACCAGCGCCTCGACGACCGCCACGCCCAGGCGCTGAGCAGGCATCCGGTCCTGGATGGACGGGATGCGCGGGCCGCCGACGGCCGATTCAGGAACGGTCATGGCGGGAGTATATGCGGTTGTATTCACTGAGCAGACGTGTGATGTATGCTCTTTTCGTGGCGGCACTGCGGCCGACCGCGCGCCGAAGAGGACGTGTGAGCGAATGAGAATCACCGGTTACCGGACCGTGACGACACTCCAGGACTGGGGGCGCCCCGTCGGAGACGTCAACGGCTTCATCCGGGACGGCATCACGGAGGTGCCCGTGGTCGTCCTCGAGACGGACGAGGGCCTCGAGGGGATCGGCGTCGGGTCGCACGCGGACATCGAGCGTGTCTTTCCCGCGATCGAGGGCGAGGACCCGCGCGCGGTCGTCGCGCTGTACGACCGGATGCTGGCCCGGGTGTTCAAGAGCGGGCACGTGGGTGCGACGTTCGGCGGCATCGGTGCACTGGACATGGCCCTCTGGGACCTGAAGGCGAAGATCGCCGACGAGCCCCTGTGGCGCACCCTGGGCGCGCGCGACCGGTTCGTGCCGGCCTATGCCTCGGCGCTGGAGATTGCGATCCCCGACGACGAGCTCGACGACCTGTACGGCGAGTGGGTCGCCCGCGGTTTCACGAGCGTCAAGGTGAAGGGCGGCCTGAACCTGGACAGCGACCTCGTCAGGTTGGCGCGCGTGCGCGACATCTTCTCGGCCAACACGCCCCGACCGGGCATCATGTTGGACGCCAACGAGTCCTGGAACCGCAAGCAGGCGATCCGGTACATCCACGCCGTCGAGCAGCAGATCGACCTGTCCTGGGTCGAGGAGCCGTTGCGTCGGTGGGACGCCGACGGCATGGCGATGGTCAGTCGCGCTGTTCGCGCGGGGGTCGCGACCGGAGAGAACCTGACCGGTCTGGAGCAGTTCAAGCCGCTCCTGGACGCCGGCGCCGTCGACATCGTGCAGGTCGGCAGCATGTGGGGGATCACGCACTTCCTGCGTGTCGCGGCGGTGGCGCACAGCCGCGACCTGCCCATCAGCCCGGTCGGATCAACGGCGAACCCCGTCTTCCACGCTGCTGCGGCCGTCCCGAACCACCTCTCGGCCGAGCTGCAGGACCTCGGTGCCCCGCTCGGCATGGCGGTCGACTACGAGGTCGCCGACGGTGGCATCGTGCTCGGGGACAAGCCGGGCCATGGCACGACGATCGACGAGACACGCATCGCTCGGGCGGTGCCGCTGGACGGGTGGGCCCAGAAGGATGGGCCGCACGTCCGCCCCGATCGCGCCGGCCTGCGACTCGTGCCCGAGTCGCAATCGGACGACGCTCGCCAGAGCGGCCGATGAGCCTCGTCGACTCGCTCACGGCCCACCGCCTCGTCCCGGTCGTCATCGCGGACGACGAACGGTGTGCGGCCCCTCTGGCCGAGGCGCTCGTGGCGGGTGGCCTACCGGTCGCCGAGGTGACACTGCGCACGTCGGCCGCGCTCGACGTCATACGGACCATGTCGCGACACGGCGGCCTCCTCGTCGGTGCCGGCACCGTGCTGGACGCCGACCAGGTCGACGCGGCCGCGGATGCCGGCGCCTCCTTCGTGGTGTCGCCCGGGCTCGACGGATCGGTCGTCGAGAGGGCACGGGAGCGCGGACTCCTGCCGGTGCCCGGAGTCGCGACGGCGACGGAGGTGCAGGCGGCACTGAAGCTCGGGCTCGGCCTGGTCAAGTTCTTCCCCGCCGAGACCTCGGGCGGGGCCGCCGCGATCGCTGCGCTCAGCGCGCCGTTCGCCGGCCTGCGCTTCCTGCCCACCGGAGGGATCGGGCCGCGGAACGCCGCGGAGTACCTCGCCCTCGGCGCGGTCGCCGCCGTGGGGGGCTCGTGGATGGTGCCGCGCGACGTGGTCGCTCGTGGTGACGTCGGCGCCCTCACGGCGCTTGTCGCGGGAGCGGTGGACCTTGTCGGAGCGGCGATGGTCGCGCACGGGAGTCGTTGAGGTAGACGTGCTGCAGGACCGCATCCGCCCGGGTGGATCGGGCGGGTCCGACGTCGTCGCGCTCGGTGAGGTCATGCTGCGGCTGGACCCCGGCGACCGTCGGATCCGCACGAGCCGGGAGTCGCCGCGGCAGAGGGTGGCGGTGAGTACGACGTCGCCCGGGGAGCCGGGTGTTCGGACGTCAGGACACCGACGCCAGAAGACCCTGGCTCTGCAGGTCGGCCCACAGCGCCGCGGGGACGTCCTCGGAGTACCGGTCCAGGTTCGCGTCGACCTGCGCGACGGTACGCATCCCCAGAACGACCCCCGCGACCGCAGGGTGCTGCAGAGGGAACGCGATCGCAGCGGCCGGGAGGGTCGTGCCGTGGTCCTCGCAGACCCGGGCCAGTGCCTGCGCCCGCTCGATCAGCCCACGCGGTGCGCGCTGGTACTCGTAGCGGGCGTCATCCGCGGGCCACGGGCTGCTGAGGAGGCCGGAGTTGAACACGCCCGCCACGACGACCGCGACGCCGTGCGCGCGGGCGGGCTCCAGCGCGGTCGCGAGTCCGCCCTGCTCGAGCAGGGTGTAGCGGCCGGCCACCATCGCGACGTCGGCCAGGCCGCTCGTGAAGAGCCCCGGCACCTTGTCCGGCGCATTCGTGCCGACACCGATGGCTCGCACGACGCCGTCCGCACGGAGCTCGGCGAGTGCCTCCAGCGCCTCCCGGCCGGCCGACGGGCTCACGAGGTCCGGGTCGTGGGCATACGCGATGTCGATCCGGTCGAGCCCCAGACGATCCAGCGACTCCTCGACAGAGGTGCGCACGCCCTCGACGGTGAAGTCCCACTCGCGCCTCAGGGAGCCCGGCACCACGAAGCCGTCGTCGTCGAGCTCCGTCGGCCGTGGGTTTGGACGGATGAGACGACCGACCTTGGTGGACACGATGAACTCGTCCCGGGGGAGTCCCTGCAGCACCGTTCCCAGGCGGCGCTCGGACAGGCCCAGGCCGTAGTGCGGCGCGGTGTCGAAGTACCGCACCCCCCGCTCCCAGGCACGCTCGACCGCCCGGGAGGCGTCGTCATCGGTCATCGGCCGGTGCAGGTTGCCCAGCGTCGACGCGCCGAACCCGATCTCGGAGATGTGCAGACCGGTGGCGCCGAGCGGGCGGGCGGGAAGGGCCGTCATCACAGCCCGTAGACGCGGGTCGCGTTGACACCGTCGATCGCGTCGCGCTCGGTCTGCGACAGGTCGTCGGTGAGCTCGAGGTAGGCCGTGAGCCAACGGCCGTACCCGCCGGCGAGCTCGACGACCGGCCAGTCGGAGCCGAAGAGCAGCCGTTCCGACCCGAACGTCGCGAGCGCATGCTCGAACACAGGGCGCAACCGCGGAGTCGACCAGCCGTGCCAGTCGTCCTCGGTGACTATCCCCGAGACCTTCATGGCCACGTTCGGGCAGCCCGCGAGCTCGGCGAGGTCCCGGGCCCACGTGACCAGCTCGGTACTGCGCATCGGGACCTTGCCCCCGTGGTCGAGGACAAAGCTCGTCCCGGGGAGGCGGCGGGCGACGTCGGCCGCCAGGGGGAGCTGGTGGTGGGCGATCAGCACGTCGAACACCACGCCGGCGTCGCCGAGATCCGACAGCCCCCGCCGCACGTCGTCCCGGGCGAGCCAGCGCGGGTCCTCTTCGACAAAGGTGACGTGCCGAACGCCGACCAGCCGGTCGCCGCCTGGCAACCCGCGAAGCGTCCGGATCTGCTCCGGTACGTCGGCCGTGAGATCGAGCCAACCCACCACGCCGCGGATCTCCGGCGTGGCATGAGCCACCGCGAGCAGGTCGACCGTCTCCGAGAACTCGTTGACGGCCTGCACGACCACGCAGCCGTCGACACCGTGGAGCGCGAGCTCCGCGACGGCCGCGCCTGGTGGGAAGTCACGATCGATCGCCGACATCGGCTGTGCGTCGAGCCAGGGTTGCGGGTGCTTGGCCCGTTCCCACATGTGCAGGTGGGAATCGAGGAGGTGCCTCACGGAAGGTGCCAGAGCTCCTCGAGCCGGCGCCACCCGTCCGTCGGCGCGGCGGAGCGTCCGAACGGTGTCTGGCAGGGGCCGGTGAGCGCGAGCCACTCCCGCGTGACGGGATCGGCGTCCACGACGGCCAGATCGGCCTCGTGGTCGTCGCCGGTGTACTCGTAGTACCCGAACAGCGTGTCCTCGATCAGGAAGATCGAGTAGTTCGTCACGTGGTGCGCCGAGAGCAAGGCCTCGACGCCCGGCCAGACGTCCGCGTGCAGCCGCAGGTACTCCTCGCGCTTGTCGGGGACCAGGTCGACGACGAAGGCGAATCGTTGCGTGCTCACTCCTTGGTCCCTCCCGCTGTGAGCCCGGCGACGAGGAAGCGCTGGGAGAACAGGAAGATGAGCAGGACGGGCAGGACGGACAGGACTGTCGCGACGGCGAGGGTGGGCAGCTGGATGGCGGTGACGCCGGCGGACGTGGGGTTGAACGACGGGACGTTCGAGAGCAGGTCGGTCAGGCCGACCTGGATGGGGGAGCGGGGGCCGGGGACGGTGAGGAAGGGCAGGAAGAAGTTGTTCCAGTTCGCCACGAAGCTGAAGAAGCCGACCAGCGCGATCACGGGTGTGGCCAGGGGCATCGCGACGCGCAGGAAGACCGCGAGCTCGCCGCAGCCGTCGATGCGGGCGGCGTCGAGCAGGTCGCGCGGGACGCTCGTCGAGAAGTAGATGTAGGTCAGATAGACGCCGAACGGGAAGAAGGAGAACGGCAGGATCGCTGCGAGCGGTTTGCCGATCAGCCCGACGGCGGACAGCTCGAGGAAGATCGGCAGGACGAGTGCGGTGTTCGGGATGAGCATCACCACCAAGGTCGTGGTGAGCAGCAGCTGTCGTCCGCGGAAGCTGCTCAGGGCGAGCGCGTATCCGGCCGGGATCGTGGTGACCAGGGTGATGACCAGGGCGGCCAGGGAGTAATAGGCCGAGTTCCCGAGCCAGCGGAAGACGATGCCGTTCTGGAACGTCACCAGGGCGTGCCAGTTGGCCGCGAGGTCGGAGAACGTCCCGGCCGTGAACGGACCGGTGGTGATCAGGTCGTGGGGTGACTTGCTGGAGGCCAGGAGCAGCCAGACGATCGGGATGACGAAGAACAGGACGAAGAAGACCGCGATGAGGATCTTCACCACGTCGGCCAGCCAGGCACCGGGAGTCTTGTCGAGTCTGGCCTGTCGACGCCGTCCCTCTCGGGTGGCTGGCGTGCGAGCGTCGCGGGCGACGTCAGTCGCGCTCAAAGAGTCCTCCTCGGATGACGAAGAACACGCTCAGGGAGAGGGAGACCACGAGCAGCATCACCGCGATCGCGGCCGAGCCGTTCAGGTCCTGCTGCTTGAACGCGTACAGGTAGGCGAGCTGGTTGAGCGAGTAGTCGTTGGGCACCACGCCGTGGCTGGCCTGCGAGAGCACCTTGGGCTCGACGAACAGCTGGGTGCCGGCGGCGAGCGAGATGATCGCCATGTAGGAGATCCACTTGCGCAGCATCGGCAGCTGGATGTGCAGGGCGGTCCGCACCACACCGGCGCCGTCGATGCGGGCGGCCTCGAGGACTTCGGTCGGGATGCTGTTCAGGGCGCCGTACATCACGACGATCCAGCCGCCGGCTCCCGTCCAGAACGCCATCACGGCGAAGATGACCGGCAGGTTCCCCGGCGAGATGGTCTCCACGAAGCTGTTGAAGCCGAAGGCGTGCAGGACCCCCGAGACGGGGCTCACGGTCGGGTCCAGGACGAACAACCAGAGCACCACCGCCGAGGCGCCTGCCAGAGCGCCGGGGATGTAGTAGATGAACCGCACGCCAGAGCTGAGCCAGCGGGTGCCGATCTGGTGCACGAGCAGGGCGAGGATCGTCACGAAGATCAGCAGGCTGAACAGCCAGATCACGACGAATGCCGCGACGTGCTGGACCGCGGGCCAGAAGCGGAAGTCGTCGATCACCCGCTGGAAGTTGTCGACACCCGAGAACGTTCCCTCGGCGCTGGTGAACGACATCCGCAGGGCGTAGATGGTCGGGAACACGCCGAACGCGAGGGCGAGGAGCACGTACCCAGAGACGAAGGCGTAGGAGATGCGGTTCCAGCGGCCGGTCAGCGAGCGGGGGCGACCTGCCCGCCGGTCCCGGGTTGCGGGACCGGCGGGCGAGGTGGTGCGTTGTGCGATCGACACGTCAGCTGACCTTGTAGCCGTTCGCCTGGGCCTCGTTCTTCAGCGCCTTCTCCCAGGTGGGGAGCAGGTCGACCAGGCTGTCACCGCCGGCGAGCTTCGGCGTGACCGCCTTGGCCCAGACCGACTCCTGGCTGAACTTCGGGTAGCCCCAGCCGTCCCAGATCGCGCCGGCCGCTCCCGTGACGTTCTGCGCGAAGTCGTCGCCGAAGAACCCGGACTCGGCCTGCTTGGCGAGCCACTTGTCGGCCGCAGCCTGGTACGCGGGCAGCCCTGAGGCGAGGTCCACCTGGTAGCGGTCGTCACTCGTGACGAAGGTCAGGAACTTCTTGGCGGCCTCCAGGTTGGCCGAGTGCTGCGAGATGAACCACGTCCCGCCACCGACGTTGCCGGCAGCCGCGTCTTCGCCCTCCCACGCCAGAGGCGGGCCTGCGGCGATGGTCCCCGGCTGGGCGTTCAGGGAGTCCGGGTTGCTGAACAGCGCGCCCGAGAACCACACCGGCCCGGGAAGCATCAAGACCTTGCCGGTGTACTTCTGCACGAAGTCCGGGCTGAAGACACTCTCCTGAGCGAGTGAGCCGGCGTCATTCAGGCTGTCGATCACCTTCGCCATGGCGACCGTCTTCGGGTCGGATGCGTCGGCGCTGAACTGGTCGACGCCGGTCACGGTGTTCATCGGAGCCTTGCCACCCCAGAAGTACACCTCGGGGGTCCAGGAGTCGCCGATGTCGCCCACGATGTAGCCCGGGTGCTCTTCGGCGACCTTCTTGCCCAGCGCCTCGTACTCCTCCCACGTCGTCGGAGGCGTGTACCCGAACTGGTCCATGAGCGACTTGTCGTACCAGGTCACGGTCGGTGCGAGGTCGTTGCGCAGGCCGTACACGGTGCCGTCGACCGTCAGCGGTGCAAGAGCACCCTTGGTGAAGCCGTCCAGGAACGACTTGTCGAACAGGCCCTTGTCGACCGGTGCCGCGAACGGGTCCGTGCCCTGGCTGGCCCACGCGGCGTCATTGTTCTGCGTCGAGAAGACGACATCGGGCCACCCGCTGCCGGCCTGGTTGAACGCCTCGATCTTGGTCTGGAACGACCCGGAGCCGTCCGCGCCTCCGTCGTAGGTCTCGACGTTGAGCTTGACGTCCGGATAGGCCTTCTTGAACGCGTCGACGGCCGGTTGGCGAGACGCATCCACCCAGACGGTGATCGGTGCGGACGGGTCCTGCTTGACCGCATCGAAGCCGTAGGCGCTCGACGCGCCGTCATCCGTCGACCCGCCTTCGCCCGAGGAGCCCGAGCAGGCGGTGACGGTCAGGAGCGAGGCTGCGACCGCGGCCGCGAGCAAGAGGTGACGTGGCCGCCTCAGCACGGCACGCGAGGGCTGTCTGGTCATGTGTCCTAGTTCCTTCTTCCTCGGAGAAACAGGCGCCTCAACGGTGAGCCGGGCGACCAATGGAGTAGATCATACATGTGACGTTTATTCAATCTCCGGTACAGCCCGCCACCGGATCGTGACCAACGACAGTCATCTGCCGGCTCCACGACCGGCACGGCACTCCAGGTCGACGGCGGCCTGCGCAACCTGCGAGCGCGCCCGCTCCAAACCTTCTGGCCTGCACGTGCACCGCCCCAGGGGCTAGGACAGTGCGCGGGTGAGCCACCCGGAGTGCAGCATGGTCGTCGTGCTCGACCTTGCCGTCAGCCGACCACCCGTCGGGAGCAGACGTCGGTGACGAAGGCCGCGTAGGCCCAGCGTGCGGACGTAGGTGACGTCGGCGACCCGTCGCGGTCGGGCGCGGCAGCGGGAAAGTCCCGCTCGACCAGGTCCGGTCGAGTCAGCCGCTCGACCGTGCAGCGCGCTACCAGATGGCCCGCCCGGATCATCCCGGCGTGAACCTTCCTGGCCTACGCTCCGAGCCGGGTGGTCGGATCACGCCGCAGATCGGCCGCCCTCCGTATCGCTCGCTCCCGAAGCTCATCCGGGCACTTCCTCGGCGCTCCCACGACTCGCGTGGGCGCGGCGGCGTTCGGTTCAGACGCCATAGAAGCGCGACGCCGTGCGCCAGGACAGCTGTTCGCGCTCCGCGGGGCTGGCGGCCAGCTCGTCCAGGACGATGGACAGCCATCGGCCCGGGGCCAGCCGTCGGGGCGACATCGCCGAGATCGGCCAGTCGCTGCCCACCATCGCCCGGTCCGTGCCGAACGCATCGAGCGCGACCTCGAGCCAGGGGCGTGCTGCGGATACCAGGTCCTGGTCGTCACGCAGCTCGGGGGGCATCCCTGACAGCTTGACGCTCACCTGGGGCAGGGCGGCGAGCGCGCGGAGGTCTCGCTCCCAGGTTCCGTCATCACCGGTTGCGACCGGCGGCTTGGCGAGGTGATCGAGCACGACGGGCAGCTCCGGAACCTTCGCAAGGAGCGCGGTCAGGGCAGCAAGCTGGTGATGTCGGATGCACGCATCGAACGGCAGTCCCGCCCGCGCGAGCGCGCGCAAGCCCTCGAGCAGGCCGGGATCCTCGAAGAACGACAGCGGCTCATCCTGGAGCAACCGGCGGATGCCGACTGTGCGGCCGGCTTCGCGCAGCGCTGCCAGATCAGTGACGACCCGGCTGCCCTGCTCTAGCGGCGCGTGGGCGACGACGCCCAGCAACTCCGGCCAGCCGAGAGACTCGGCCCAGGCCACCTCGTCCGCCTTGCCCGCTGCGCCCGCCTCGACGAATATGACGCCGGTTGCGGCCGGCGCCGCGGCCTGGAATTCGGCCGGAAGGTAGGGGCGATCGAGCTCACCGTCCAGCCAGGAGTACTCGAGAGCGGTCGGATCCCAGATGTGCACATGGCTGTCGATGAGGCGTGCGCCGTCGTTCTGGTCTGCGGCTCCGGCGGGCACGCGCACAGCACTGGTCGGCGTGTCGACGGCCGTACGCTCGCCCTGGTTCATCGGTCGACCGCACCCGCGGGAGCATCGGCGACGAGACGGAGACCGGTGCGGTGTGACCGCACATGCGGCCCCTGTGGCGTTGGCCAGCTCCCCGGCCGTTGGATGGCGACGATCGCATCCTCGTCGATCGCGACACCGTTGCCGGGACGGTCGCCGAGCACGACCCCGCCGTCGAAGAACTGCTGGTCGATCGAGATGCCGAACGGAGATCCGAGGTCTTGCACCTCGGATGAGAGGTGATTCGGAACGGCGGCCGCTGCGTGCGCGACGGCAGGGTTCGCCGTCAAGCCGACCGGGCTGATGGGGAGGTCGCGGGAGTGCGCGGCATAGGCCACTCGCAGGAAGTGCGTCACACCCCACACGCATCCGACCTGCACGATGTCGACCGCGCCGCGATCGAAGAGCGGGGCGAACTGTTCGAGACCGGTGAGGTTCTCGCCCGTGGCGACTGCGGCGTGGACCGCGGTGCTGAGGCGCGCGTGACCGGCGGCGTCCCATCGCCGCAGCGGCTCCTCGATCCAGGTCAGGTCGCGATGCTCCTCGATGGCGGTGACATATCGCACGGCCTGCTTGAAGTTCCACGATTCGTTCACGTCGAGCATGACCGCCGGAGCGACCGCGTTGCCGCTCAGAGCCTCGGCGACGATCCCCAGGCGTCGGATGTCGGTCCCCAGATCACGACCGCCCTTGAGCTTTCCGCTGGAGAACCCCCGTTCGTTCATCGTGCCGTACCAGGTCGCGAGCTGGTCGTCGTCGAGGGCGATGTCGAGACCGGAGGCATAGCCGCTCACGAAGCGGTCGCGTGCGCCGAGCAGCCGCCACAACGGTTCGCCGGCGAGCTTGGCCTTCAGGTCCCAGAGCGCCATGTCGAGCGTGCCGATCCCCCCGAACGTCGCACCCGAGTGCCCGGCCTTGAACACCCGGGCGAGCATGCGGTCGTAGAGGGCGGTCACGGCTCGAGGGTCTTCGCCTTCGATAGCAGGGAAGAGTCGGTCGATGTCCTGGTGCGACCCCATGCCGACGCCTTCGATGCCCTCGTCCGTCTCGAGGACGACGATCGCCACCTCGCTGATGCCCGGATCGATGAACCCGTTCACGTCTCCGACGGGCCTGCCCCAGTCGTGGAACGTCCGCAGGCAGCGGTAACCGGTGATCTTCATTCGTCGCCCCTCGTAGATCGTTGTGGTGTGCGGGGAGCAGGGAACCGCGGCGTCCTGCCACTACCGGAATGCCAGAGGATGCTGTCGGCGGCGACCCTTGACCGCGTCGTCGCCGGCCGTTCCGTAGGCCTTTCGTGATGCTTGCTCGTGGACGCGACGGGAGGCATCAGGAGACCTACGTCAAGTGGTGGGGTTTTTCGTAGAGGCGCGGTCAAGGAGTCCTCCTCCCAAGACGAAGAGTGCGGTAGCCCGCGGCAGGGAGCATCACGAAGCGCCGCCACGGTCAGGGGGATCCAGCCACGTCGAAGCGGCCGGGACAAGATGTTCCAACTCTTCCCACACAGCGTCAGGGATGTGCGCGCCGGCCGACGCGATGAGACTCGAAATTCTGCTCTCACTCGTGATTCCCACGACTGTTGCGTCGATCCGATCGTCGCGTAGTGAGAACTGGAGTGCCGCCGTGGCCAAGTCGATCCCGGACCTCGTGCAGACCGCGTCCATCGCGGCGATCGTCTCGAGAAGTTCGCGGCCGGCGGTCGTGTACGAGTACGTCGTCGATTCTCGGGGGCGCGCAAGGATTCCGCCGCCATAGACCGCCGCATTCAGAACTCCTACCCCTGATTCCACGGCGCGAGTAAACAGCTCATCGGCGCTGCGATCGACGAGAGTGAACCGGTTGTGGCTCAGGATCACATCGAACACACCCAGATCGAGATACCGGTGCAACAGCCTCGTGTCGCCGGTCGCTATGCCGATGGCATCGGCACGCCCTTCGTCACGGATCTGAACCAGTGCGTCGACGGCCCCCCCGGGGGAAGCCATGTACCCGAAGTCGAATGCGTCGGGATCATGCAGAAACAGCAAGGGGACACTGTGAACCCCTAGCCGTTCCGTACTCTCTCGGAACGACTCGCGCACTCGGGCACCGGAGAAGTCTCCCCCTGCGGCGTCGACCTTCGTTATGACCGAGAAGTCGTCAGGAACTCCCCCTGCCAACGAGATCGCCTTTCCGATTCGACGCTCGCTGGTCCCGTCTCCGTAGTTGTTCGACGTGTCGATAGCGCGTATGGGGCTCCGCAGGAGGGCGCGGACGAAATCCACGGCCGCGGATTCGCTGACGTCATAGCCGTAGAGATGGGGCATCGAGCCCAGAGGCGACGCGCCAGCGATGATGGTCGACGTGACGAGCGGGGTCTGACCGATCCGCCTGTGCCAACCCCTAGACATCCGACGCTGCCGCGTTCATCAGCGCACCTCTACGTGCACGGCCTGCGAGTGATGATCGATCGAGAAGCGGTATCGGCCGCGTTGCACGCGCTCCACCGTGCCGGCCGGATCTGTCGCTACGCCTGCGGACGCGAGGACGTCGTCGAGCAACGCGCCGGTGAGCGCCCCGTCGGGCAAGGTCGCGACATACCAGGCGTTCGCCCGCCGCGTGATGGCTGCACCGCCCGCGAGGTCGCCAGAACCGAACATCGAGAGCACGTCCGCATCCGAGACCCGCACGTGTTCGCTCCACAACGCTCCCGAGCCCGCGAGCTCACCCTCGAGCGTGATCGTCGGCGGTGTGCCCCGACCGTCCAGTCGGGGGTCCGGTGGCGCGAGCGGCGCGAACTCCTCGACGCGCACGCCAAGGGTCGCCTGCAGCGATCCGAGGTAGCCGCCAGAGGTGATGTGCATCCTCTCGTCGACGATGCCGGTCTGGAAGGTCACGACGAGATGGCCACCGCCTTCCGCGTAGGCAGCGAGGTTGTCGAGCGCTGCCGGAGTCGCGCAGAAAAGGCTCGGCACAATGACCGTGTCGTACCCCGACAGGTCGGCATCGGCACGCACGAAGTCGGTGGCCACGTTGCGCTCGAAGAGCAGCGCGTACCACGCGAACACGAGCTCGACGTAGCTCAGCCTCGTCGGCACCGCCTGTTGCTCGAGACTCCGCCAGCTGTCCCACTCGAAGACGATCGCAACCCGCGCATCGACTCGGCTGCCCGCGAGGTCCGCGAGGCCGGCGAGGTCGGCACCGAGCTCGGTGATCTCGCGCCACACCCTCGTGTCGGTGCCCGCGTGCGGCAGCATGCCCGAGTGGAACTTCTCAGCGCCGGCCACGGACTGTCGCCATTGGAAGAACAAGATGCCGTCGGCACCGCGCGCGACCGCTTGCTTCGACCACGCCGCCATCTGACCCGGCGCCTTCGGCGCGTTCCTCGCCCGCCAGTTCACTGCGCTCGGCGCTTGCTCCATGAGGATCCACGGCTGGCCGTGGCGCAGCGACCGCATGAGGTCGCGGGTCATCGCCGCGTATGCGGGGCTGACCGGATCGGCGGGGTCGGGGTAGGAGTCGTCGGAGACGACATCCACTTCCTGGGCCCAAGCCCAGTAGTCGGCACCCTTGAAGAAGCCCATGAAGTTGGTCGTGACGGGGATGGATGGCGTCGCGTCCCGCACGATCGCCGCTTCGGCCCGATACAGCTCGAGCAGCTGATTGGCGCTGAATCGGTCGAAGTCCAGCAACTGCCCGGGGTTGCCGAATGAGGGCGTCGCTCTCGGCGGCTGCACCTCGGCGAACTCCGAATAACGCTGCGACCAGAACGCGGTGCCCCACGCCGCGTTGAGTGCGTCGACCGTGCCATGGCGATCCTCGAGCCATGCCCGGAACGCCTCGGCGCTCGTCTCGCAGTAGCAGTGGCTCACGTGGCAGCCGTACTCGTTGTTGATGTGCCACATCGCGAGCGCGGGATGGTCGGCGTAGCGCTGGGCGATCTTCGATGCGAGCCGCGCCGCGAGCCGGCGGTACACGGGCGAACTCGGGCAGTACTGCTGGCGGCTACCTGCCGACAGCCGCACGCCATCCTTGGTCACCGGCAGTACTTCGCCATAGCGATGCGTGAGCCACGGCGGCGGCGAGGCGGTCGCCGTGGCGAGGTCGACGCGGACGCCTGCCGCGTGCAGCCCATCCATGACGCGGTCCAGCCACACGAACTCGAACTCCCCCTCGCGCGGCTCGAGCATCGCCCACGAAAAGATGCCCAGGCTCACCATGGTGACGCCCGCCTCCTGCATGAGTCGCGCGTCCTCGGCCCAGACCTCTTCCGGCCACTGCTCGGGGTTGTAGTCCCCGCCATACCAGATCACGTCAGCCCTTCACGCCGCCGGTCGCGAGACCGGTCTGCCAGAAACGTTGCAGGTACAAGAACACGATGATCAGCGGGATGATCGACAGGAACGCGCCGGCGATCACGGTCGAGAACAGCGCTTGTGCGCCACCGCCCGCCGCCGAGGTCGCCTGCTGCTGCGCGAGTCCGACCGTCAGGGGCAATAGCTTTCCGCTGTTGAGCATGATGAGCGGCAAGAAGTAGTTGTTCCAGGTCGCCACGAATGTGAACAGCATCACGGTGACCATGCCAGGCGCGAGCAGGCGGAGGGAGACCGTCCAGAAAATCCGATATTCGCCCGCGCCATCCACTCGTGCAGCCTGCATGAGCGAGTCGGGTACGGCGTCGGCCGCGTACACGCGCATGAGGAACACGCCGAACGGACTCACGAGCGAAGGCAGGATGACGGCCCACGGCGTATTGGTGAGGTGCGCGGACGAAAACAGCAGATAGGTGGGGATCGCCAGTGCGGTGAGCGGGATCATGATCGCGCCCAAAGTGATCGCGAACAGCAACTTGTCGCCCGGGAACCTGTACTTTGCGAACGCATAGCCCGCCATGGTCGCGAGCGCGGTCGCGCCGACCGCGGCCACGGTCGAGTAGATGGCCGTGTTCAGCGCCCAACGCGCGTAGATGCCGTCCTGGTACGCGAACACGTCCCTGAGGTTCGCGAACAGGTTGAAGTCATGGCCGAACCACAGCCCGAAGCTGGTGAACAGGTCGCTGTTGTCTTTTGTCGCGGACATGAAGAGCCAGATGAGCGGCACCACGAAGTAGAGCACACTGATCCACATCACCAGGGTGAGCAGATTGCTGCGGCGCTTTCCGCGATTGCCCGCCTTGCGGCGCTTGTCGCTCTTGGACGACTTGCCGGGTGGCGCTGCCACGGGAGTCAACTGGGCGGTCACGACCGGAGCTCCCTCTTCTGCATACTCAGTTGCACGACGTACGAGACGATCATGATGACGAAGCCGAGCAGGAATGCGATCGCCGCAGCGTAATTGATGTCCTGGTTCACGAACGCGACGTTGAAGGCGTAGAAGTTGGGCGTGAACCCCTGCGTGATCGCGGTCGGAGCGATCTCCACCAGCAGTTTCGGTTCGTTGAAGATCTGGAAGCTTCCGATGACCGAGAAGATGACGGTCAGGAAGATGGCGGGCCGAATCATCGGGATCTTCACGCTCCGGGCCAGTCGCCATTGGCTCGCGCCGTCGATCTCGGCGGCCTCGTACAGCTCGGAGGGAATCGACTTGAGCGCCGCATACAGGATGATCATGTTGTAGCCGACGAACGCCCACGTCACGATGTTCATGATCGAGAACAAGACGAGCTGATCCGAGAGAAAGTCCGTGGGTGGCAACCCGAGTGCGCGGGTGACCTGGCCAGTGAGTCCGAAGTCCTGCCCGTAGATGTAGCCCCACATGAGCACGGCGACGACTCCGGGCACCGCGAAGGGCAAGAAGATGAGCAGCCGCACCGCCTTGCTGCCGCGCGCTCGACCGGAGTCGAGCGCGAGCGCGAAGAACAGCGCGAGCCCGAGCATGATGGGCACCTGTATCAGGAGAATGAGTGCGGTACGCCCGAGTCCGTACAGGAAAGCGGGATCCTGGAACGCGCGCACATAGTTTCCGAAGCCGACGAATTTCACGCCGCCGACGAGCTTGTGCGCGAAAAAACTCAGGTAGCCCGAGTAGGCGAGCGGTGCGATGAACATCGTCGCGAACACGGCAAAGAATGGGAGGATGAATCCGTAGGCAACGAGGTGCTGCTTCCGCTGGATCGCGTTGGTCATCTCGAGCTCCTTCGATCAGGTGATGGTTCGGCGGGAGCGGCCCGGGGTTTGATCCCCGGGCCGCCCGCTTTCTATTCGTTKACCGTGAAGCCCTGCTGCTTTGCATAGTCGACGAGCGCGTCCTGCCAGGCATCCAGGCCCGCAGCGAGGTCGCCCTTGGCCGCGACGGCGGCCCCGAACGTTTCGTTGAAGCTGGAGTAGGCGAACTCCATGAAGGGCAGCCACTGCCAATCAGTGTCTACCGTTGTGGAGATCTCCGCGAAGAGCTTGTTGACCTGCTGTCCACCGTAGAAGTCAGACTTCTGGTCGACGAAGACCGGGTCCTCGAGCACCGAGACCTCGGTCGGGAAGAAGTTCTGCTGGGTCGTGAACAGCAACGCTGGGTCGTGTGCGTTGTTGATCCACTTCGCCAGCTCGTAGGCCGCGATCGGGTTCTTCGTGGTCTTGAGCACCGCGTCGGCTGAACCGCCCTGGTTGCCCGAGGCCGGCTTGCTCGTGTCCCACTGCGGCAGCGGCGCGGCGCGCCACAGGCCCGACGTGTCCTTCGCGGCACCGGAGAGGAAGACCGGAGCCCACGCCGCCGTCAGCCAGCCGGCGTACTTGCCCTGGTTGAGACCCTGGTACCACTCGTCGTTGAAGTCAGGGT
Source organism: Cellulomonas sp. P2_B4 (assembly GCF_056404795.1). Classification (NCBI taxonomy): domain Bacteria; kingdom Bacillati; phylum Actinomycetota; class Actinomycetes; order Micrococcales; family Cellulomonadaceae; genus Cellulomonas; species Cellulomonas sp. P2_B4. Next base: position 580,080 of record NZ_JBFUDI010000003.1, on the reverse strand, counting down.
CGATAGAGACGAGATCGTTCTGGATCATGTCCTGCCAGTAGGCCATCACTTTCTTGGCCTCAGGGCTGTTCACGTCGATCGTGACATTCTGCCCGCCGTCATAGCCGAACGGCTTGACACCCGCCTGCCACAACAGCCCGAGCCAGCCTGCGCCCTGGCTCGGCGCCATGTTGGAGATGTAGGAGTCCGTGGTCGCGCGCACCTTCTCCGCGGCGGTCTTGTAGTCCGCCCACGTAGCGGGAGGCTCAGTGACACCCGCCGCCGTCATGATGTCCTCGCGGTACAGGTTGCCCATGGGCCCCGAGTCCTGCGGGATCGCGAGCACCTGGTCGTTGKAGACGACCTGCTTCCAGACCCACGGCACGTACTGGTCCGCGAGGTCTGCCGCGCCGTACGGCGTCAGATCGAGCAGCTCGCCGGTCTGCGCGAACGAGGAGATGAACTGGTACTCCAGCTGGACCACGTCGGGGCCGCCGGTACCGGCCTTCGAGGCTGTGCGCACCTTGGAATAGTGATCCAAGCCCTGGCCGACGTTCTCGACCGTCACGTGGATCTGCGGGTACTCCTTCTCGAACATGTCGACCTGGTCCTGAACGTCGGGTACCCAGGTCCAAAAGGTCAGGTCGGTCGGCGTGTTCAGCGCTTCCTCGCGTTGCGCATCCGTGATCGGACCGCTGGCGCCGCCCGTGCCATCCGAGCCTGGGCTGCTGTTGTCGTCCGAACCTGAGCTGGACGTGCAGCCGGTGAGCGTCAATGCCGCCACGGCGGCGATCGAGGTGATCGCGACCGCGGCCTTGCGTGCTCCTTGCCTCATGATTGCTCTACTCTCTCTGGCTCCGGGATGTAAACGGCCCCGGAATCGGGGTCGCGTTGCTCGACGAGGACGGTGACATCCCACGGTTCGAGAACGATGGGTTTCTCGCCGCTCCGCTGCGGCGGGTGAGCGGTGGCGGGCTCAGGTGACCAGTTGCTGATGAACCAGACGCGCTCGCCGCCACTGCTGCCGGAGGTGACCGTGACCGGGGCATCCCGCTGCCATTCGCTCGCGCTCGTGATCGGTACGGCCCAGCGAAGAAGGGATGTCGCAAGCGCAAGGTCGGGCAGCGTGCCCACGTAGGTGACGCGCCCTGCACCGTGCTCGCGCGAGGTCACCGCGGGTCGGCCCGCGTAGATGCCCGAGGAGTACACGGCCACAACATCGGCGCCGTCGGCGACGAGCGCATCGGCCCAACCCTCGGCTCGGCCGCCGCCGAAGGTGGCGCCGTCGATGCCGACCGGAGCGTCGAGCGAGGAGTACTCGTCGTACCAGACCCCCGCCGCGGCGGCGAGACGCCCGGGCGCTCGCTCGGGCCGTGCCCGGGCGAGCTGGTCACCGTAGCCGGTTCGGATGCCGACCACGAGATGCCCGCCTGCCTCCGCGTAACGCACGAGGGCGTCGAGCATGCCGTCATCGGCGACGTAGAGGGTCGGCACGACGAGGGTGGGGAACTGGGCCACGACGTCCTCCGCGGCGCGCTCCCGGAACTGGTCTGCGTGCACGATCCGACTCTGGATACCCGCCTCGAAAGCCGCGCGGTAGTAGCGATCGAAGATCCGCAGGTACGACATGCGATCCGGGCCGCCCTCGGCGTCGGCGAGCGGCGGGTAGAACTCGAAACTGTGCTTGGTGTCGATCGAGTAGAGCAGGGCGACATCGGCATCGGGCGTGAACCCCTCGAGCACTGGCCCGAGGTCGCGCAACCGGCGACCGAGCTCCGCGATCTCGCGGTAGATGCGACCGGGTCGGCCACTGTGCGGCAGCACCCCGCCCCAGTAGGTCTCGATGCCGTAGTGGGGTGTCTGCCACTGCCAGTACTCGATCATCCGAGCACCGCGGGCCACGAGCGCGAGGCCCGCGAGCGCTATCTGGCCCGGGTACGGCGTGTGGTGTTGCCAGTGGGACTGCCCGATGGACTGCGCATTCGTCTCGGTGACCAGGAACGGAGCCTGTGCCGAGCTGAACATGCGGTCACCCTGCTCAAAGAGTGCCCACACTCCCGACGACCACCACTTCGCGGTTCGCGGCACCTCAACCCCGATGCGGAGAGCCTCCTGCATCAGGTAGTAGGGATTGCCCGCCGTGACATCGAGCTGCTGCACGAGCTGGCGGTCGTCGATCGCCGGGCGTTCGTACGAAATGCAGGTCGTCACGAACTGGCGGGAACCCGCGTACTCGCGCACGATGCGGGCCTGCCACGCGATGAACTCGGTGACGAGCTCGGCCTGGTAGCGGCGCCACTCGAGCTGGTACTGCGGCGAGTGGTTGCCATCGGGACGCCAGAGCTCGTCCCAGCTGCGGATGCGCTGCGACCAGAACGTGAGCCCCCATTCGCGGTTGAGCGTCTCGACATCCCCGTACCGTCCTTCGAGCCAGCCCAGGAAGCCATCGAACACGCGCTGGTTGTGCAGGAGGAACGGGCCAGGCTCGTTGTCGACCTGGTAGCCGATGATCGCGGGGTGGCTGGCATACCTTGCGGCGATCGCCCGGATGACGCCCTCCGCGTGCTGCCGGAACAGGGGATGCGTGATGTCGACCTCCTGGCGCCACCCCCAGGGATGGCGCACCCCCGTGGCCTCCTCGCCCGCGAGCTCCGGATCCATGGCGCGCAGCCACGGGGGAACGGCATAGGTTGGCGTACCGAGCACGACCGAGATGCCGCGGGCATGCGCACCGTCGAGCACGGGCTGCAGCCAGTCGAGGTGATACACCCCCGGCTCTGGCTCCCACGTCGCCCACACAGACTCGCCAACGCGAATGACCGAGAACGATGCCTCGGCCATCAGGTCAAGGTCGCGCTCGAGGTCACCGTTGACGCGGTACTCGTCGTAGAAGGCTGCCCCGAAGAGGATGCGGTCAGGTAGCAGGTGCGCGTCGGCCAAGAGCTCACTCCATTGTGGCTGGGCTGCGCCGATGTTATCGGCAACATTCTCTGGGGCACCATGATGTTGCCGGTAACATTGCGGTGTCAAGCCCCAGTGTCGTCCTTGCACGGTGGCGGCGTGCCGGCGACGTGAAAAGCGCTCCTGACCTGGGATGATGTGGCTCGTCGAAGGTCGCGTCGCCGCAGCTCGAGGAGCACGTTCCAGGGGAAAGAAGCGGAGCGGGTTGGATCCGCGGTCGACCGTCGACGCTGACGGCGGGTCGGGCGTCTCCCAGGCCGAGCGTTCGACCCGATGAAAGATCGAGGCCTGCCGGTAACGTTATGGTTACGAGTCCAAGTTGCGGCGGAGGAAAGATGATCGAGGCGCAACCAAGCGTCGAACGGCCAGCCACGATCTATGACGTGGCGCGAGTTGCCGGCGTGTCCCACGCGACCGTGACCAGGTTGCTGAAGGGCTACGTGGGCATCCGCCCCGACACGCGCGACCGCGTCGCCAAAGCGATCCGCGAACTCGACTACAGGCCCAACATGAACGCCCGCTCGCTGACTACGGGCCGCTCGCACAGGATCGCTGCGCTCACCCATGAGATCACGCAGGTCGGTCCGAGCAAGATCCTCGAGGGCGCCAACATGGCCGCCCGGGATGCCGGCTACTTGCTGGACGTCATCACGCTGGATGTGCACAACCCCGCAGCGATTCGCGAGTCCATCGACCTCGCATCGCAGTTCGACCTCGCCGGCGTGCTGGCGCTCTCGTCGACCGACGAGGTGACGAACGTGGTGGAGACGACGACGTTCCGGGTGCCGCTCCACCTGGCCACAGGCAAAGACAAGACGCCGACCGACTCCACGCCCGCCGGAAATGGCCTCTTCGCCGTGCTGCGTCACCTCGCCGATCTCGGTCACCGTGATGTCGTGCACATCGCCGGCCCGCAGGATTGGGTGGGGGCGCGCAACCGCATCCGCGAGTACGAGGCCGCGGTCGTCGAGCTCGGCCTGCGCTCTCGCGGCGTCATTCACGGCGACTGGTCCGCCCGCTCCGGCTATGAGGCAATCGCGTCCTGGCCGGGCGAACTGCCCGCGACGGCGTTCGTCGCAGCGAACGACCAGACTGCGCTCGGTGTCATCCTCGCCCTCAACGAGCGCGGCTACCGTGTACCGGACGACGTGAGCGTGACGGGAGTCGATGACACCCCGGAGGCGGCGTACTTCTCGCCGCCGCTCACGACCCTTCGGCTCGATTTCATTGCCCAGGGCAGGGATGCGGTGCAGCAGCTGCTCGCGCGCATCGACGGCGTAGCGCCCCCGCCACTTCCACCGCGACACTCCGAGCTGATCGTGCGTCGTTCGACCGGCCCGGTCCGGCGACGCGCTTGAACCCAGTGGGAGCAACCCTGTGGCGTCGTACGCCCCCAGGGCCTTGACCCCTGAGGGTGGACACGCTGATACCGGGCCCGGCGCGCGGTTGCCAGCCTGATGCCCGACGCTCGGCCGGTGACCGCGGCGACCAGCCCCGTGAGCTCCGCCATCTCGGACCCCGTCACGCCTGGGCGAACGTGTGCTGCGCGCGTCCGAGCTGATCGGGGTCGATGCACTCGATCTTGCCTTCGACGAAGCGACGAGGCGTCGATCAGTTCGGGCAGGCTGCCCGAGGCGATCGCTCGGCGGGTGCGTCGAACGCCGTCCGACGACACGAAGGACGCGTCGATATCGCGCGTCATCGGGCGCAGGTCGTCCGCGGCATCGTCCGGTGTCTCATGCCCGACGGGCGCTCACCCGCGCTGGGGTGGAACGGAGCCGGAGCACGCGGAACGGACGGATCTGGTCATCGTCCGAGCCATCCACCGTCGACGGGCAGGGTGACACCGTCGACGTAGTCCGACGCGGAGGACGCGAGGAACACGACAGCCCCGCCGAGGTCCGCGGCCGCGCCCCAACGTCCGGCGGGGATCCGTTCGAGGATGGCGCGCGAGCGCGCAGGGTCGTCCTGGAGGGCTTGGGTGTTGTCGGTCGCGATGTAGCCGGGTGCGATCGCGTTGACGTTGACCCCGCGTGGCGCCCACTCGTTGGCGAGCGCCTTCGTCAGTCCCGCAACGGCGGACTTGGAGGCCGTGTACCCGGGAACGTTGATCCCACCCTGATAGCTCAACAGGCTTGCCGTGAAGATGATCTTGCCCGAGCCGCGCTCGAGCATCGGGCGCGCGATGAGCTGGGTCAGCACGAAGTGGCTGGTGAGGTTGACCTCGAGTACGTGGTCCCACCAGTCGAGGGGGTGGTGCGCGGCCGGCGTGCGTGCGATCGTGCCGGCGTTGTTCACGAGGATGTCGGGCTCGCGCTTCGCGAGGACCTCACCGAGCCTGGTGACGGCATCCCGATCGGCGAAGTCCGCGGCGTGGCTCTCGAAGGTGCGCCCGTGCGACTCGACCGCCCGCGCCACCGCGCTGCCTTCGCGCTCGAGGGTCGCACTGACGCCGATCACGTCGGCACCTGCGGCGGCGAGCGCCTCCGCGAAGGCGAAGCCGATGCCGCGCTTCGCGCCGGTGACGACGGCGAGCCGGCCCGTCAGGTCGAACGGGCTCACGTGGCATCCTCCACGCCCGCGACGTCCACGAGGATCTTCATGGCGCGCCCCTGTTCCAGGTCGTCGAACGCGGCCCGGACGTCGGTCAGCGGAACGACGCGCGAGATCAGCAGCTCGCTGGGCACGACGCCGTCGGCCAGCAGTGCGGTCGCGGCGTCGAAGTCGGTCCGCTCGTACACGCGGGCCCCGAGCAGTCGAAGCTCGCGCCAGAAGACCCGCTTGAGGTCGACCTCTCTGGGGACTCCGTGGATCGCGACCACCACGATCGTTCCCCTGACCTTTGCGAGGCCGGTGGACGCAGCGACGGCGGTCGCCGCACCCGAAACCTCGAAGACGACATCCGCACCTGCACCGTCGGTCCAGGTGGCGACCCATGCCGCCTGATCAGTCGTGCGGGGGTCGATCGCCACATGACCGAGCTGTTCTATCTGGGCGCGGCGGCCGGGGTCCGGTTCGACGATGGCGACCGTCGCCCCGGCATGCCGGGCGACCGTCGCGATGAGAACACCGATCGGGCCACCACCGAGCACGACGACGCGGTCGCCGGGGACGACCTCACCTCGGCGGACGTCGTGCACGGCGACGGCCGTCGGTTCGACGAGCGCGGCGACGTCCAGGGCCAAGCCCGAAGGCAGTGTGACGACCGTGTCGGCGGGCACGTTCCACAGCGTCTGCAGGGCGCCGGGGGAGTCGATCCCGATGAAGTCCAGGTTCTGGCAGATGTGCTGGTGACCGGCCAGGCATGCCGGGCAGGTCCCGTCCCAGGCGAGCGGCATCACCGTCACGCGGTCACCGGGCGCCCAGCCGTCCACACCCTCGCCGACCTGCTCGATCGTGCCGCTCATCTCGTGACCGAAGATCAACGGTGTGCTCACGCGTGCGTCCATGGCGCCGTGAAGGATGTGCAGGTCGGTACCGCACAGCCCGACGTAGGCGACGCGGATCTGGACCTCCCCGGCATCGGGCGCGCCAGGCGCGACGTCGAGGATCTCGATGGATGCGTTTCCCACGTAGGCGGCCCCCACTGACCGGGTCGGGCTACCGTGTCGATAAGTCATACCTGCGACAGTACTACGGTGCGTCTTGAAGGGAAGAGCAGGCGCGTGCAACGCGCTGTGTGCCATGATTGATCTTACCAATCTGCTTGCCACGAGGAGGATGGAGGTTCGAGCGTGCCGACGCGCAGGCCATGGCACGGGGCGCCACTGACTCGCCTGGGCATCGGGGCCGCCCAGTTCGGGAACCTCAACCGGATCACCACCGACGACGCCTCCCGAGAGGCGGTGGATGCCGCGTGGGATGCGGGCGTCCGATACTTCGACACCGCACCTCACTACGGACTCGGCCTGTCCGAGCGGCGACTCGGCGCTGCACTCCGGGACCGCCCGCGCGACGAGTACGTGCTGTCCACGAAGGTCGGAAGGCTCCTGGTGCCGAGCCCCGAGGGGGCTGGAGATGTCGACGATGCCGGGTTCGTGGTCGCCGCGGCCCATCGACGCGTCTGGGACTTCTCGCGTGACGGCGTCCTACGATCGCTCGAACAGAGCCTGGAGCGTCTGGGTACCGACCGGATCGACGTCGTCTATCTCCACGACCCCGACGACCACTGGGCGCAGGCGAGCACCGCCGGTATCAACACGCTCATCGAGCTCCGCGACCAGGGCGTCGTGCACGCCGTGGGCGCCGGCATGAACCAGTCCGCACTGCTCGCCGACCTCGTTCGACGGTGCGACGTCGACGTCGTCATGGTGGCCGGGCGTTGGACCCTCATCGATCAGTCAGCAGCGAGCGACCTCCTCCCCGTTGCGCACGCGCGCGGCGTGCGGGTGGTCGCGGCCGGCGTCTACAACTCCGGGCTGCTGGCTGCGCCGACCGTTCCCGACGCAGCTCGGTACGACTACGGCGCCGCGCCCGTGACGCTCGTCGAGCGGGCCCGCCGGATCGCAGCCGTGTGCGAGGCGCACGGTGTGACGCTGCCCGATGTCGCCGTCCAGTTTCCCTTCCGACACCCCGCCGTCGCGTCGGTGGTCGTCGGAACCCGAACCGCAGCCCACGTCCGGAGCCTTGTCGCCCGAGCGGGCACCACCGTGCCGGAGGAGCTGTGGACCGCCCTCATCGCCGAGGGCCTCCTGCCGGCAACCACCTTCGAGCGAGGACCGCACGCATGACGACGATCACCGGTGTTCGTGTCCACGACGTCCGCTTCCCGACGTCGCGGTCGCAGGACGGTTCGGACGCGATGAACAAGGACGGCGACTACTCCGCCGCTTACGTCGTCCTGGAGACCGACGACCCGACCCTGGCCGGCTACGGGTTCACGTTCACCATCGGGCGCGGGAACGATCTCGCGGTCGAGGCCGCTCGCCAGCGCGCGCAGCCCTTGATCGGCCGGGACGTCAGCGTGCTGGTCGGCGACCTCGGCGAGGTGTACCGAGAGCTGGGCTCGGATTCCCAGCTGCGGTGGCTGGGGCCCGAGAAGGGCGTCGTCCACCTGGCGATGGCCGCCGTCATGAACGCGCTGTGGGACCTCGCGGCCCGTCGCGCCGGCAAACCGCTCTGGCGACTCCTGGTCGAGATGACCCCGGAGGAGCTGGTCGACGCCGCAGACCTGCGCTACCTCTCGGACGCGCTCACCCGCGACGAGGCGATCGCTCTCTTCGCCGAGATGGAGCCCACGCGCCTCGAGCGGATCGCGGAGCTCGAGTCGCGCGGCGGCTACCCCTGCTACACGACGTCCGCGGGATGGCTGGGGTACTCCGACGACAAGCTCCGTCGACTGCTGCAGGAGGCCGTCGACGAGGGCTACCGGCACGTCAAGCTCAAGGTCGGGGCGGACGTCGACGATGACGTGCGCCGGCTGCGCATCGCTCGCGAGGTGATCGGGTGGGAGGCGAAGCTCATGATCGACGCCAACCAGGTCTGGGACGTCCCGGAGGCGATCGAGTGGGTGGGCCGACTCGCCGAGTTCGCGCCCCACTGGATCGAGGAGCCGACGAGCCCGGATGACGTCCTCGGCCACGCGGCCATCCGCAAGGCAGTCGCCCCCATCGGTGTGGCCACGGGCGAGCACGGGATGAACCGTGTGCTGTTCAAGCAGATGTTCCAGGCGGGAGCGATCGACTTCTGTCAGCTCGACGCCGCACGGCTTGCGAGCGTCAACGAGATCCTCTCGGTCTACCTGATGGCCAAGAAGTTCGACGTCCCGGTGTGCCCGCACGCCGGGGGTGTCGGACTGTGCGAGCTGGTGCAGCATCTGTCGATATTCGACTTCGTCGCCGTGTCGGGAACGCTGGAGAACCGGGTGACGGAGTTCGTCGACCACCTGCACGAGCACTTCACCGATCCGTGCGTGGTCAGGGGCGGCAACTATCTCCTGCCGTCGAGGCCGGGATACTCCGCGCAGATGCACGAGGCGTCGGTGGCGGCCCACTCCTACCCGGGCGGTGCCGTCTGGTCCGGCGGGGACGCCTCCTGATGCTCGATCGACTGCTCCACCGCGAGAAGATGAGCGGCCATCTGGATCCTGGCCGCGTCCGCGTCCCCTCGTCGCAGTGCCTCCAGGATGGCCCGGTGCTCAGCCTGCGTCTGTCGGTTGGCGCCCCGCTCGTGGATCGCCCTCCACAGGCGGTACCGAAATGTCCGTCCCACCAGGCTCTCCACCAGCGCGGCGAGGACCGGGTTGCCGCCGGCCCGCGCGATCGTCGAGTGGAACCGGCTGTCGGCGTCGATGGCCGCCTGGAGCACCTGGGCGTCGGCATCGTTGGCGAGGGCACGGTCGAACTCGTCCAAGATGGCGGCGAGTCTGTCCAGGTCCTCGTCGTCGAGCGCCCTGGCGGCATGTCCGACCGCCTCGACCTCCAGCACCCGCCGGACCGCCGACAGGTGTGCCGAGCTCGAGGGCTGGTAGAGATCTCCGAGGAACCCGACCGGGCTCAGCAGCCGAGCGGCGTCCAACGACGTGACGTAGGTGCCGCTGCCTCGGCGCGTTCCGAGCACGCCGAGCAGCACGAGTGCTCGAACTCCTTCTCGGAGGGGCCCCCGGGAGACCCCGAAGGCTGCCGCCAGGTCCTTCTCGACGGGGAGGCGATCGCCAGGTCCCAGTTCCCCACTGATGATCATATCTTTGATGCCCTGGATCACCACGTCGGTGTGCGAGAGCAGCCCTTCACGATCGTCGGTGTTCCATTCGTCATACATCGCGCCAGTGTAGGAGCCCCCGCGGGAGGCGTGAGGTGACCATCGATGCGCACGTCCACGTGTCGTTCTCGTGAAGCCTGTGGGCCAGGTCGCGCCCCAGAGCGGCAACCGCAGAGAGCTGAGTGACGAATGAGCGAGATCCTGCACCGTCTCGCGTGGCACGGAATCATTCCCGTGGTCGTCGTCGACGACGCGCGCGACGCCGACGCTCTCGCCGCTGCGCTGGTGGGCGGAGGCTTGCCGGTGGCCGAGGTGACCTTCAGGACCGACGCCGCGGCCGACGCCATCCGGGCCATCGCGGCGCGGGGCGACGTCCTCGTCGGCGCGGGCACGGTCCTCACGCCCGCTCAGGTGGACGTCGCCGTCGCGGCCGGGGCTTCCTACGTCGTCTCGCCGGGAACGAGTCGAGCGGTGGTCGAACGTTGCCACGAGCATGGCGTGCCCGTCCTGCCGGGCGCCGTCACCGCCACGGAGGTGCAGGCGGCCCTCGAGCTCGGCCTGAGCGCGGTGAAGTTCTTCCCGGCAGCGACCTCGGGCGGAGCGGCGGCAGTGGCAGCGCTCGCGGCACCCTTCCCGGGGGTCGGATTCGTGCCGACCGGCGGCATCGGCCCAGGAAGCGTGGTCGAGTACCTCGCGCTCCCAGCGGTCCTGGCCGTCGGAGGTTCCTGGATGGTGTCTCGTGACCTGGTGCGGAACGGTGACTTCGACGCCATCCGCGACATGACGGCGCGGGCCGTCAGTCTCATCGACGACCGACGACCGAGTGCGGAGGAGTGACATGATGCCGGACCTGTCGATACGTGACGCAGGTGGAGCGCGGTACGACGCAGTCTCGCTCGGTGAGGTCATGCTGCGGCTCGATCCGGGCGAGGGGCGCATCCGAACAGCACGCTCGTTCCGGGTGTGGGAGGGCGGCGGCGAGTACAACGTGGCGCGTGGTCTGAGTCGTGCGTTCGGCCTCCGCACGGCGATCGTGACCGCCCTCGCCGACAACGAGATCGGTCGGCTCGTCGAGGACTGCATCCTCACCGGTGGTGTCGACACCTCGTTCCTGCGATGGCTGCCCTTTGACGGGGTCGGCCGCACGGTGCGAAACGGACTGAACTTTACGGAACGAGGCTTCGGAGTGCGTGGTGCTCTCGGTGTCAGCGACCGTGGGCATACGGCGGCCGCGCAGCTCGCACCGGGGGACGTCGACTGGGAGCATCTGTTCGGGGATCTGGGCGTGCGATGGTTCCACACCGGCGGCATCTTCGCGGCGCTCTCCGACAGCGCCGCCGAGACGGTGATCGAAGCGGTGACGGTGGCGCGCAAGCATGGCACCGTCGTCAGCTATGACCTGAACTACCGCCCGAGCTTGTGGAAGGCCGTCGGCGGCAAGGAGCGTGCACGAGAAGTCAATCGTGCGATCGCCCCGCACATCGACGTCATGATCGGCAACGAGGAAGACTTCACCGCCTCGCTCGGCTTTGACGTCGACGGTGTCGACGAGGATCTCCACACGCTCGCCCTCGACTCGTTCGCCGCCATGATCGACCGCGTCGCCGCGCAGTACCCGAACTTTCGCGTCATCGCGACCACCCTGCGGACGGTGCACTCGGCCAGCGTGAACGACTGGGGCGCCATCGCCTGGTCGAGAGCCACCGGCGTCGTCAGCGCGACGCACCGCGAGCGTCTGGAGATCCTGGATCGTGTCGGTGGTGGCGACTCGTTCGCGTCGGGGCTCATCTACGGTCTGCTCGAAGGTGAGGAGCTGGAGACAGCCGTCGAGTACGGAGCGGCTCACGGCGCGCTCGCGATGACGACGCCCGGTGACACCACGATGGCCCACGCGTCCGAGGTGCTCAAGCTGGCCGCCGGCGGGGGCGCCCGCGTGGACCGCTAGCTCGAAGGCCGGCCGACCAAGGGCGCCAGGGGGTGGGCCTGTTGTGTCAGCCCTGACCCCCGTCAGGCGCGGTCTTGCGCATACGTCATACGTATGATTTTGTAGATCGAGGGCAAAGCGGCCCCGATCAACATCACGGAAGCGAACAGCCATGACATTGATGTCACGCACGCCAGAAGTTTCTGTTCGAAGGAAGGGCCGGTGGCGAGCGACTGCCGGAGCTGCCGGCGCGGCAACCCTGCTCCTGAGCGGTCTGGGCGCATCGGTCGCCCAGGCGGCACCACCGCAGAAGGACAGCGTCTACTACGCATCACCCGACGGTCGCGACCTCGGGCAGTGCCAGGAGCAGCACCCGTGCTCGCTGGAGCAGGTGCAGGGCGTCGTGCGACACGAGGCCGCCAAGGGGAAGGGCGACGTCACCGTCGTGCTCGCCGACGGCACCTATCGCATCGACCACCCGCTCGAGTTCCGTGCGCCGGACGGCGGCCGGAACGGGTACACCGTGCACTGGACGGCTGCTCCGGGCGCGCACCCCGAGATCTCGGGCTCGACCCAGCTCTCGGGCTGGCAGCAGTACGACGAGGCCAAGAACATCTACGTCACGAACACGCCGGCCGGTCTCGACACCCGGCAGCTCTACGTCAACGGCGTCAACGCTCCGCGGGCCTCGACCCCCGTGGCGCTGAGCGACCTGACGCTGACCCCGACGGGGATGACGATCAACAACCCTGCGCTCGCCTACCTGGCGAACCTGCCCACGCAGAACCGGATCGAGTTCGAGTCGCTCGGCGACTTCACCGACCGCTACTCCCCGGTGCAGAGCATCTCGGGCAACACGATCACCATGGCCCAGCCCGCCTGGGACAACAACACGTGGGGCTGGGACACGGCGCAGTACTCGCTGCTCGCCAAGCCGCACTGGTACCTGGACAACTCGCTCAGCTTCCTGGACCAGGCAGGGGAGTGGTACGTCGACCCCGACGCGGGGAAGCTCTACTACAAGCCCGCGGACGGCGTGAACCCACAGGACCTCGACATCGAGCTCCCGCGAGTGCAGGCCCTCATCAGCGTCGGCGGCACCTATGACGCCCCGGTCTCCCACCTGGAGTTCAGCGGTCTCACCTTCACCGGGACATCCTGGCTCGGCCCCTCCTCGCTCGACGGTTACGCCAGCCAGCAGAACGGGGGCTACCTCAAGGGCACGTACGACTACCGCCCCGCCGACGCCTTCACCAGCTGCAGCCGCGGCTGCGAGCAGTACGAGCGGACGCGCAACACCTGGTTCCAGGAGCCTTCCGCCGTGCAGGTTTCCGCCGCCGACCACATCACGTTCACGGGGAACACCTTCCGCAACCTCGGGTCGTCGGGTCTCGGCATCGGCAACGACGACGACGCGACGCTCACGGGTGTCGGGCTCGGCGCCAGCAACATCGACGTGACCGGCAACGTGTTCACCCAGGTCGGTGGCCACGCCCTGTTCGTGGGCGGGGTTCGGGCGGACGCGCATCATCCCAGCGACCCCCGGATGACGAACCAGGACATCCTCATCGACAACAACACCATCAGCCACGTCGCCGTGGAGTACAAGGACAACTCCGGCATCCTCAGCACCTACGTGACCAGGGCGCAGATCGTCCACAACGAGGTCGAGAACCTCGCCTACGCGATCGACACCGGCTACGGCTGGGGGATCAACGACGCCGGCGGCTCCCAGACCTACGTCAACCGCGGGTACTACAAGTACAACCCGCTCTACCAGACGCCGACGACGCTCAAGGACAACCTGGTCGCGGGCAACCTGGTGCACGACATCAAGGCCTCCTTCGCCGACTCCGGCAACATCTACAACCTCTCGGCGAGCCCGGGGACGGTGATCGAGAACAACTACATGTACAACGTCTCCGGCGTCGGCATCTATCTGGACGAGGGCAGCCGCTACACGGTCTCCCGGCACAACGTCCTGAGTGGCCTGAACACGTGGGTGTTCACCAACGCGTACGACGCAGGCAACGGCACGAACGACAACACGCTGCAGGAGAACTGGTACAACTCCGGCGGTGCCCAGATGCCGAACGCCGCGCAGCGCAACAACCAGCTGATCAACAACGTGAAGGTCAGCGGGAGCAACTGGCCCAGCGCTGCGTGGGACGTCATCTGCGCGGCGGGCGTCGCCCCCGAGTACCGCACGGAGCTCAACGCCAACCTCGGCGGTATCGACCCCCGGTGCCAGACCGTCGCCGCGACCGAGACCCCGTAGCGCAGCTGCTGGCCCTGCCTGGCAAGGCGCCCCCGCGACGTACCTGGCGCGGGGGCGCCTTGCCGCCGGCGGAGTCCCGATGCCAGGGCACGCGCCCGTAGCGTGTGTGGCATGTTCGAACCGCTTCGGCGATTCCCGGAGCGAAGAGTGACCACGATCGGCGACGTCGCCGGTCTCGCCTGCCCCTCCAGATGAGGACCTCGTTGCCTTGACAGACATGGACGACCGCGTGCTCTTCGGCGCCGCGTACTACCACGAGTACCAACCCTCCCCCCGGCTCGACCAGGACCTCGACCTCATGCAGGAAGCTGGCTTCACCGTGATCCGGGTGGGCGAGTCCACGTGGGCCACCTGGGAGCCAGAGGACGGAGTGTTCGACCTTGACTGGCTGCAGCCAGTCCTGGACGGCGCGCGTTCGCGAGGGATCGCCGTCGTGCTGGGTACGCCCACCTACGCCGTGCCCCCGTGGTTGACGCGCAAGTATCCCGAGATCGCCGGAGAGCGACGCACGGGAGAGCGCATCGGTTGGGGGGCCCGTCAGGAGATGGACCTGACGCACGCGGCCTACCGCTTCCACGCCGAGCGCGTGATCCGTGCCGTTGTCGGGCGCTACCACGACCATCCCGCCGTGGTCGGGTTCCAGGTGGACAACGAACCCGGTCTCGAGCTGCTGCACAACGAGGGTGTGTTCCAGGCCTTCGTCGACGACCTACGCCGCACGTACGGCGACGTCGAGACCCTGAACCGGGAGTGGGGGCTCGTCTACTGGTCGCATCGGCTCACTACCTGGGCGGATCTCTGGCGACCGGACAGCAACGCCCAACCCCAGTACGACCTCGCCTGGCGGAAGTTCCAGGCCCGTATGGTCACCGAGTTCATCGGTTGGCAGGCCGAGATCGTCCGGGAGATCGCCGGCACCGAGAAGTTCGTGACCACCTGCATCGCCTACGACAGGCCTGGAGTGCAGGACCCGGAGCTGACGGCCGCGCTGGATGTGACAGCGGGCAATCCCTACTACGCGATGCAGGACGGACTCGCTCTCCCCGCCACAGGGCACGTCCCGCTGGGTTGGACGGTGAACGGGGCCTGGGCGATATTCCACAGCGCAGACCGGATGTACTCCTCGAAGCAGGCGCGGTTCTTGGTCACCGAGACGAATGCCGGGGCCATCGGCGGCCCGGCCATGAACGCGCCCGCGTTCGATGGGCAGTGGCGACAGGCCGCCTGGGCGATGATCGTCCGGGGAGCACGAATGATCGAGTACTGGCACTGGCACACGCTTCATTTCGGTGCCGAGACGTACTGGATCGGAATTCTCCCGCACGACCAGCGGCCCGGGCGGGTCTACGAGCAGCTGGCCGCGCTGGGTGCAGAGATCAGGTCTGCCGAGGATCACCTGAGCGGACTCGTCCCGGACGCCGTGGTGGGGCTGCTGTGGTCCAACGAGTCGATGTGGGGCCTCGAAGGTCAGCCGGCGCTCGCCCGCGACGACGGCTCCGCGGACCCCGACAGCTACCAGCGAATAGTGCACGCCTTCTACCGGGGAGCGTTCGACGCCGGCGCGCCGGCGCGAATCGTTCACGACGTCCAGCTGGTCGACAAGGGCGACGGCACGCGGCTCCGCGAACCGGCCGAGGTCGCCGCCGAGCTGCCGGTCCTGCTGGCGCCTGCGCTCTACGTGGCCAGCGACGCGCTGCTCGACTGGTTGCGCGACTACGCCGAGGCGGGCGGACACCTGGTGCTCGGACCGCGCAGCGGATATGCGGACAGAGAGGCCCGAGCTCGCGCGGAGGTCAAGCCGGCGCGGCTCGCCGCCGCCGCTGGCGTCAGCTACCAGGAGTTCAGCAACCTGGCGACACCGGTGCGCGTGACGGGCTCCGACGGTGCACTGGAGCTGCCAGACACCGCGGCCGGCGCGGCATGGGTCGACTACTTGCAGGTCTCGGACAGCTCGGTCCAGGTCCTCGCCCGATATCAGCACCCCGCGTTCGGCCTGTACCCGGCGATCACCACCGCTGAGGCGGGGCTGGGGCGCGTCACCGTCGTCGGTACGGTGCCCAACACCGAGCTGTCGGCTGCGCTGGTGGCCTGGGCGGTACCGGGTGCCCGGGACGTCTGGAGCTCGCTGAACACCGGTTCGGTCACGGCGACCTCAGCGACGACGGCCGCAGGGCGTCGGCTGCGAGTCCTGCACAACTGGTCGTGGGACGCCTGCTCGGTGCTGTTGCCGACCGACGTCACGGATCTGCTCTCGACCCAGCCCCTGGCGGCCGGCGCGCTGGTCGAGCTGGGGCCGTGGGACGTCCGCGTTCTTCTGGAGGAGTAGCGGGCGCAACGGCATTCTCGATGACGCGACCCGGTGCTCGACTCGGCGCGGTGAACAAGCGCAGTCACACCTTCCGGAGATGCCCTTTCGTACCTCAACGGTGCGGACAGTGTCGCGGATGAGAGCGTGCGTGACGTGCTGGGGAACCCAGGCACGCCTTCAGCGCCACGCCTTCCTTCGAGATTGCGACAGCGTTGTGCTCCAACCTTCGTCGTGGCGTAAGAAGGACATGCCGGCAGCTCGCCGTCAACGGCGTGGGACGAGAGGAGTGCCGCGGATGGTTGGTCGGGGCGTCACCACCGCGGAGATCGCGGCCGCGGCTGGGGTCTGCGTGCCGACGGACTCGACGACGCGAGGGGTGGCGCGGTGAACGTCGCTCGCCTCGCCGCGGATCCGGCCGTCGCGCACCGCGTCCTGCGTTCCGACCTGACCCTGCGCGGCCCGGACGGGAGGGCTCTGGCGGATCGGCGGGTGACGGTGCGCCAGAAGCGGCACGCCTTCGCGTTCGGCAACATCGGCTTCGACTTCGTGCCGGTCGCCAACGACGAGGAGGACGACGGCCCTCGCGCCGCGTTCGGCGGTGCGTCTCCGTCGACGGCTCGCAGGGTCGCCGAGCTGTGGTTCGACGTGTTCAACACGGCGACCCTGCCGTTCTACTGGGCGGGCTTCGAGCCCGAGCGCGGCCGTCCCGACACGCAGCGGCTGCACCGGACCGCACAGTGGTTCGTCGACCGGGGCGTCGCCGTCAAGGGCCACCCGCTGGTCTGGCACACCCTCGCGCCGTCGTGGCTGCTCGACCTCGACGAGCGGGACGTCGAGCGTGTGGTCCGGGCCCGGATCACACGGGAGGTCGGCGACTTCGCGGACGTCGTCCGGACGTGGGACGCGATCAACGAGGTCGTCATCATGCCGGTGTTCGACAAGGAGGAGAACGCGGTCACCGAGCTCTGCCGCCGGCTCGGCCGCGTCGAGACCGTCCGGCTCGCGTTCGAGACGGCCCGCGCGGCAGATCCCGGGCTCACCCTGCTGCTCAACGACTTCAACATGTCGACGGCCTACGAACAGCTGGTCGAGGAGTGCCTCGGTGCCGGCATCCGGATCGACGCGCTCGGCCTGCAGAGCCACATGCACCAGGGCTACTGGGGCGAGGAGCGCACGCTCGAGGTGCTGGACCGCTTCGCGCGGTTCGGTCTGCCGCTGCACCTGACCGAGACGACGCTGGTCTCCGGCGACCTCATGCCGCCGGAGATCGTCGATCTCAACGACTACCAGGTGCCGTCGTGGCCGACGACGACCGAGGGCGAGGAGCGGCAGGCCGACGAGCTGGAGCGGCACTACCGGACGCTGCTGTCGCACCCCGCCGTCCAGGCCGCGACGTACTGGGGTCTCACCGACGACGGTTCCTGGCTGGGCGCGCCGGCCGGCCTCGTCCGGGCCGACGGCACACCGAAGCCCGGCTACGAGGCTCTTCGCCGGCTGGTGCGCGAGGAGTGGTGGCTCGCGCCCCAGGACGTCGTCACGGACGGCGACGGCCGGATCGTCGTCGAAGGGTTCGCGGGGGACTACGCGCTCGACGTGGAGGGCACGACCGTGCCCGTCCCGCTCGACGGGCGTGCCCACGAGGTGGCCGTGCTCACGCCCCGGTGAGGCGGACCTCTCCGACGCGTACGACGTCCACCGTGGCGATGTGAACCCCGTCGGGGATCTCGCGCACGACCGGGTCGACCCAGACCCCGGTGCTGCGCCTCCACGGCAGGAGCTCGAACCGGACGCCGTGACGAGCGACTGCGGCCGCCCAGGGCGTCAGGTCGACGTCCCAGTCCCGTCCGTGCCAGAAGTGGTCGCTGATCAGCTCGTCGCCCACGTAGGCACGACCGATGTCACCGGTCCATCGCAGCCGGACCAGTGTGCGGTCGGGGCCGTCGAACAGCTCGGGGGGGACGTCGATCTGGACGACGGCGGCGCCGGCGAAGTCCGTGGGCGCGCTGAGCCGGTTCAACGGACCGCCTCGCTCGGGACGCGGGGCGCTCGCCTCAGGGTGGAGCCCGGCGAGGAGCGTGCGACGGCCCGCGTGCTGCGCGCGCATCCGCCACGTCCGCCACGGGCCGTCGGCGAACGGCTCGCCCGGCTCCGCACCCTCGGCCCGGAGGGTGTGGGGTGCCGGGAGGATCGAGATGCTGAGACGGGGGTCCTCCGTCTTCACCACGAGCCCGCCGTCCAGGGCGTAGACGGGCGCCGTCGACAGCACCAGCCGCTCCCTGCCGTCGACCTCGAGCACATAGAGCTGGTCGACGCTCGCCTGGTCCAGGACGATGATCCGCGCCCCCTGGAGCTCGACGACGCACGTCGGGCCGGGCGGTGCGGTGAGCGAGACGATCGTCGCGCCGCCGCTGTGGACGGCGACACCCGTGCCGCCGACGTCGTGCCCGCCGTCGAGCACGAGCTCGACGGGGATGTCGTCGTAGGCGCCGAGCACGACCACCTCGCGGTCGTCGACGGTCACGCGGGTGATCACCCGGGCGGTCGCACTGCGGAGCGTGACGCCGGGTGCGAGCGGGTACCGGAGCGGCCACACCACCGAGACACCGGCGGGGATCGTGAGCGGCTGGGTGGGGACCGTGACGTCCCCGTCGTCGAACGACACGGTGAGCTGCACGCCGTTCTGCTCGCGCAAGGCTGCCCTCGCGGGCTGGTAGGTCGACGCGAAGAGGTAGCCGCTGTGCCCGTCGGACCGCACCGCCCAACGCAGGACCTCGGGGTCGGCGCTGCCGCCTCCGACGGTGGTGGCCATCGCGGCGATCCGGTGGCCGTCCTCCTGGAGCCACAGGTGCTGGGCTCGCAGGTAGTGGTGATGGGCGCGGACCTGCCCGTGCTCGCCGATCGGGGCGGCGAAGTCGTAGGTCACCCGTGGCACGTCGTTCGGGTAGCCCGTGGCGTGGGACTCCTGCTCCGGACCGTGCGCGCCTGTTCGCTGGGATCCGCCCGCGTACATGTAGTAGCCCTGCCAGATCGAACCGCTGCCGACCTTGGCCAGGGCGAGCGCGGCGACGTCGGACGGGGTCACGAGCGGCCTGCGGTGGTAGGCGACGTGCATACCGCCACCCAGCTCGCACGTCGCGAAGGGAACGGCGTCGTCGTTCGTGAGCGGCACGGCACCCGGATCGATGGTGATCCCGTCGAGTGCCTCTCGCAGGTCGGCCCCGACCGAGAGGTCGTCGCGGACCGGGCTGTAGCGGAAGTGGAACGCCGAGAACTCGGGCCACTCGGTCGACTCGTCGTCCCAGAAGCCGTCGGCGTACGCGCTGTACACCGGCAGGAGCGACTCGGGGACCTGTGCGCCACCCCAGCCCGTGGCCGTCCAGATGGGCACGTGAAGTCCGAGCCCTTCGGCGAGCTCGCGGAGCCGGGCCAGGTGCTGGGGCTGGTCGTAGAGCTCGTTCTCGATCTGGACGCCGATCACCGGCCCGCCGTCCGCGTGCGAGAGACCCCGGAGCTGGGCGACGGTCTCGGCGTAGAAGGCGTGCACCAGCGCGAGGTAGTCGGGGTCGTTGGTGCGGGTCGGGAGCCTCCGCTCGACGAGCCAGTCGGGGAAGCCGCCGTAGCGTGCTTCGCCATGGGCCCACGGTCCCAGCCGCACGACGGCGTCGAGGCCGTGCGTCTGCGCCTCGTCGACGAACGCGCGCAGGTCGAGCTGGCCGTCCCAGCGGAACTGCCCGGGCTCTGGCTCGTGAGCCTGCCAGAACACATACGTCGCGACCGACGTCAGACCGCCGGCCCGAGCGTGGCCGAGGACGTCACGCCACCGGTTGCGCGGCACGCGCGAGTAGTGGATCTCGCCGGTGACGGGGAACCACGGGTTGCCGGCGCGCTCGATCCACGTGCTGGTCACCTCGATCCGGTCGTCGCCGCTCGGGGACTCACCCACGCGTAGGTGGCCTCGGCGAGGCGCCGTCGGCGTGGTGACCCTCAGGTGGTGCGGTGCCACGAGGCCGTTCGAGCGAGCGTCGTCGGTCACGTCTCTCCTTGAGGCGAAGTGCAGGCGAAAGCTGGCGCAGGACCTACCAACCGCGTGCCCGCAGGCCCCAGCTGAGGTCCCACGTCTCGTCGGGGGCGAGCCAGCGCAGGCCGAGGCCGGAGTTGAGCGCGTCAGGCGCCGCCGTCATCGGCTCGACGGCGATCGCGCAGGTCAGCCCCTGGTCGGAGTCCGGGAACTTGTCCGTAACGTAGACCTGCAGGTACGCGAACGACGTGTCCGTCCAGACCTCGACCGATCGCCCGTCCGCCGCGGTCAGCCGGTGTCGGTACGCGTCGCCTTGTGGACTGAGCGCGTGGTAGCAGGTGTTGACCTCCCGCCCGGCAAGGACCCGACCCTCCCGCAGGTCGACGTCGCCGTCGACCGGGTCGTCGCCCACGGGGATCAGCGTCGCGTCGACGGGGAGGTGGCGCGCAGCGAGCACGGTGAGCTGCAGGTCCTCGGCCGGAGCCGTGCCGACGCGAACGTACGGGTGGGCACCGAGCGCGACCGGCGCCGGTCCCTCCGACAGGTTGCGGATCGTGTGGTCCACGCGCAGGCCGGTCGCCTCGGTGGTGTAGGTCGTGTCGAGCTCGACCTGGAACGGGTAGCCGGGTCTCGGCTCGACCACCGTCGACACCGTGACGCTGTCCGCGCTCGTCGACGTGATGCGGAACGTGGCCGCCCGGACGACGCCATGGATCGCATGTCCCAGCTCCGGCTCGTCGACCTCGAGCTGGTGCTCGACGCCGTCGTGCAGCCAGCGTCCGCCGCGCACACGGTTGGGCCAGGGGAACAACAGGGCTCCCGAGCAGCACGGCGCGGGTCCCGCGGCGTCGTAGGTGTGGACGATCGGCTCGCCATCGAGCGTGAGGCTGTGCAGGCCACCGCCGCGCAGGTCGACGGAGGCGCGCGTCCGCCCATCCGATGAGGCCAGGCCGTGCAGCCTTCCGGCCCGGTCGGCCTCCCGCGTGCCGCGCGCGCGGGTCGTCATCGGGCGGACTCCGCTTCCGTCGGTCCGGACAGCTCGCGTCGCAGGTCGAGGGCGCGCAGCCGGCCGGGCTCGCGAACCAGGACCTCGTCGAGGTGCGAGGCGGCGACCCCGCGGTCTCCGCGCAGCGCGGCGACCTGGGCCTCCAGGAGCATCGCTGTCGTGGTCTGGGCCGCCTGCAGGTCGTCCTGGAAGAGGAGGAGCGTCGGCAGTGAGGTAGCGAAGTAGTCGACGGTCGCGGGCGTCGAGCGCAGCCTCTCCGCGTGCTCTGCGAGGTCGTCGACCAGAGCGTCGGCACGGACCGCATCGCCGAGACGGCGCATCGCGAGCACGGCGTAGCAGGTCGTCTCGGAGAGCTCCACCGGCGCCATGCTCCGGAAGTCGCCCGTCGAGCCGGCGGCGCTCGTCCACGCGGCGATCGCGCCGTCGCGGTCGCCTGTGGCGGCGAGCGCGTCCCCGAGCATCAGGTGAAGCTGCGCCGTGTTCGCCAACGGGTGCCTGGCCTCACCGAGGTTCGCGACGGGCTCGAGCGCCGCGCGCACATGCTCCAGCGCGACCTCGGCGTCGCCGTCCTCGAGCGACCGGCGTGCGAGCGCGAGGTGCGCCTCGTCCCAGGCGGAGAGCACTTGTCCCTCGCCGCCCTCCCATGGCTGGAACCACCTGGAGTGGAGGAGCTCGAGAGCGGCGTCTGCACCGCCGGTCGCCGTGTGCAGCTGCGCCAGCTCGACGCTGAGGTCGTCGCGGGCGGCCACGGCGGCACGCTCTCGGGTGAGGAACGCGAGGCGCTGCTCGGGCGTCGCGCCCGAACGCTTGGCCAGCTGGTCGAGCTCGTAGACGAGGCGAGGGTCGCCGGGCGCGACGGCGAGCGCCTGCTCGTAGTGCTCCCGAGCAGCATCCCGGTCCGCGAGGACGTTGAACGCCGCGACGGCGCGGTTCCGCCACACGACGGGGTCGCTCGGGTCGAGCTCGCAGGACGTCCGCCACGCGGCGATCGCGTCGTCGTGGCGGCGCTGGAAGTAGAGCCAGTGGCCGAGGATCGCCCACGCCCGAGCATCGTGCGGATGGTTCGCCACATGCGCCTGCAGGGTGTCGACGTCGTCGAGGCGCGAGGCCAGGCAGTGCACGGCGGGAACCGTGCGCGCCAGCCCGCGTTGCCGCTCGGCAGCATCGCCCTCACCGGCCCGCTCGAGGATCCTGGCAGCGTGCAGGTGCACGAGCGGCCGAACCTCGACCTGCCCCAGCGCGGGCTCGATCCGGGCGGCCTGCTCGAGGAGCCGGACGGCGTCGCTCCAGGAGCCCAACGAGTCGTACTCCAGGGCGACGTCGAGCAGGGTGGGAGCGTCGGTCGCGACGCCCAGTCCCGCCAGGTCGCGGGTCCAGACGTCCAACGGGTCTCGCTCGACAGCGCTCGCAAGCACCGCGGCGGCCTCGGCATCGCGCCCGACGCGGCGCAGCAGGACCGCGAGCGCGCACTGAGCCTGCAGGTTGTCCGGGTCGGCGCCGGCAGCACTGCGGGCGTGGTCGAGCGCAGATCGGTCGCGACCGCGCGCCGCGTCGAGGCGGGCCATCGCCAGGTGTGCTGCGCCCCGCCACGCCTGGTTCCACTGCGCCTTGCCGAACATCTCGTAGGCCTCGTCGAGACGGCCGGTGCGTGCGAGCACCTGGCCGAGGCGGAACGCCGTCTCGCCGTCACCCGGGTTCGTGTTCAGCCGGGTCTGGCGCGCCAGGGCCGCGCGCAGGTGATGCTCGGCCTGCGCGTACCGGCCGTCCCGGTACCGTCGCGCGGCCAACGCCGCGTGCGAGCGGTAGTCGCCCTCGTCGCGCCGCAGCGCCTCAAGCCAGTAGGGCTCGGGTGACCTCGTCGCGTGCCGGTACTGCTCGAGGTGGACGCCCGTGAGGTAGAGCTCGTCGACGGAGGGCACGTCCTGCGGTGCCGCGGGCTCCTGCGCAGGCTCGGGCAGGTCGGGTGAGGTGAGGTGCGCACGGGGCCGCCAGGCGATGAGCTCGTCGCCGTCCTGCTCCACGACGACGGTCAGGTCCTCCGGGTTCCACACGGCGGCCAGGTCCACTGCATGCACGATCGGACGATCGGGCGCGGCATCCGTCGTGACGTGCCACAGCGTGTCGCCTCGGGGTCCGACCACACGCACGGTCGTCGCCGCCCGTGCACGGGTCACCGCGGCAGCGACCCGGATGGCCGTGGTCCTCGCGCCCGGGATCACGTCCAGTCGCACGGCGGCCTCGAGGTTGGCCTCGTGGACCGGCCCGGTCTCCTGGATCGGGTACCAGTACTGGCTGAAGGTCTTCGTCTCGCCCGGGGCCAGGAACGTGAAGTCGGGCTGGTTGTCGGTGAAGACTCCGGCCATGAGCTCGACGTAGGGCCCGTCCGTGTCCGTGAGGTTCGCGTCCCAGGCCTTGCCGAACGCGCCGTTGCCCCAGGTCCACTGCTTCTTGCCGGGCGCGACGTGGTGGTCGGCCCAGTGCACGAAGCCCGCGCGGCGGCCGTGGTCGTAGCCCCCGAAGAAGTCGGCCTGCGTGCCCAGCGCCATGTACGAGGTGGGCACCGGGATGTTGCGGTACCAGTCGATCCTGTCGCCGTCCGGGGCGCCGTCGGGGTGCACCGCGTCCTTGCGCGCCGGGTAGTCGATCCCGTAGTACGGGCGGTCGGCTGCAGGGAACGCCGTCACTGCGCGCTTGGCGTGGTCGGCCACGGCGTGCACGTCTGTGGGGAAGAACGACTGGTAGTCGTCGTTGACGGCCGCGGCGACGTTCGCCCACCACAGGAAGGTCTGGACCTCGTCGGTACGGTTGTACAGCCGGGCGCGCAGCTCGATCACCGAGGAGTCCGGGCGCAGGCGGATGCCGTGCATGCCCTTCATCCGAGCGAACGGGTCGTGGTCCGAGCACCACACCGTGACGCCACCGTCGGCCTCGTGCTCGATCGTCGCCTCGACGGGAAGGAACGTCGCAGGGCGGTGGTGCTGCGGCCAGTTGAACTCGACACCGCCCGAGATCCAGGGACCCGCGAGCCCGACGAGCGCCGGCTTGATGACGTTGTTCCGGTAGAAGAAGTCGTACCCGTTGGTCGTGTCCATGCCCACGTGGATGCGCCCGCCGAGCTCCGGCAGGATCATCAGCCGGATCCACGGGTTCTCCAGGTGGATCGCGTCCCACGAGCGGGGCGCCTTGGTCGGGCTGATGCGCTCGTGGAACGGCAGCGGGTACACGCGGCCCGACGAGCCCTGGTAGACGCGGTTCTCCAGGAACGCCGGGTACCGGTCCGCGGGATCCGGCAGGTACGTGTCGATCGTGACCGGCTGCCGCCAGGCTGCGACGCCCTGGCCCACGAGGTGGCCGGGCACGGCCGGCAGGACGAGGCGGGACTCTTCTTCGAGCACGTGCAGGACGCTACGTTCCGGCACCGGCGGTGCAGAATGGCAGTTCCTCCGGAAGGTATGGACGAATCGATGATGTCGTTGCCCGAACCCCGTGTCCGTCGACCAGAAGGTTTCCCCGGTCAGCGGATGCGGGTGCTGCCGCGACCCCTGGTCGCCCGGGCGCTGTCGTCGGCACCGATGTCGCAGCTGCTCGTCACCGACGCCGGCTACTTCCCCCGTGCCTCGTCGCACGGGCGATCCCGCAAGAACGGTGCCGCGCAGCACGTGGTCATCGTCTGCGCGGCAGGTCGGGGGACCTGCACGCTGCCCTCCGGGGTGCACCAGGTTCGGGCAGGTCAGGCGCTGGCCATCCCGGCGGGCCTGCCGCACAGGTACGAGGCGGACGCGGACGACCCATGGACCATCTGGTGGATGCACCTCGTCGGCCAGCAGGTCCCGCCGCTCCTGGACATGATCGGCGCCACTGCGGACCAGCCGGTCTTCGGCGTCGGCGACCCGGCACGCGTCGTCTCTCTGATCGACACGATCATCCGACGCATGGAGCGCGACGAGACGATGGGCACGCTGCTGGCGTCGTCCGGCGCCGCATGGCACGCGATGGCGCTCCTCGCCGCCGACAGGCGCACGATCAGCAGGCAGCAGGCAGACCCGGTCGGGGCGACGATCGAGCACCTGCGCGCGAACGTCTCGACCCGCATCTCGCTCGGTGACCTCGCGAGCATGGCCGGGCTGAGCATGTCCCACTACTCGGCACTGTTCCGGCAGGCCACGGGCTACGGCGCCCTGGAGTTCCAGACCCGCCTACGCATGGGCGCCGCGCGCGAGCTCCTCGACACCACCGACCGCCCGGTCGCGTCGGTCGCCGCCGAGGTCGGCTTCACCGATCCGCTGTACTTCTCCCGGCAGTTCCGGCGCATCCACGGCATGAGCCCCACCGAGTACCGCTCGCACGACAAGGGCTGAGCCGGCATGGTCACAGTCCGGTAACGACCGGTGTGCAGGCCTTCGCATCGGCGACGTCGATGCCTAGCCTGTGCACGTTCACAGTCTGGCTCGTGCACAGTCGCACGGCCCGGCGCGACGGAGGGTCCTGGACCCCAGCCGGCCCACGGGTGTCGCGATCTCGTTCGGTCGTCGTCACGTCACAGGACCGCTGGACGCACACGCAGCACCGGCTCGACCACGGTCGACGACGACGTACGACCGATGACGCTCGACTCGAAGGGGACAACGCCGTGCCTTCATTGCCTCGCCGACTCAGGGCCGCCGCCTACCTGGCCTCCTGCTCGCTCGTCCTCGCGGCGGTTCCGGGAGCCGTGCTACCGGCGGCCGCCGACGACCAGGGCCCGGTCGATGCCGGGATCGTCGTGCAGAAGGTCGAGGGGATGCCCGAGGGCTTCATGCGAGGCGTCGACGTCTCCACCGCCCTCTCCCTGGAGGAGAGCGGCGTGACGTTCCGGGACACGGACGGCCAGGTCGCGGACCTGTTCGACGTGCTGGCGGAGTCCGGTGTCACCGACGTGCGGGTGCGCGTGTGGAACGACCCGTGGGACGCGCAGGGCCACGGGTACGGCGCCGGGAACGTCGACGTCGAGCGGGCTGTGGAGATCGGCGAGCGGGCGACTGCTGCAGGCCTCGGCGTGCTCGTCGACTTCCACTACTCCGACTTCTGGGCGGACCCGAGCAAGCAGCAGGCCCCCAAGGCGTGGGCCGACCTCGGGGTCGCCGAGAAGGCAGCTGCTGTCGAGACCTACACGGCTCAGAGCCTGCAGGCGTTCGAGGACGCCGGGGTCGACGTGACGATGGTGCAGGTCGGCAACGAGACGAACAACGGCGTCGCGGGCGTGACCGGCTGGGACGACATGGCGCAGATCTTCTCCGCCGGCAGCGTCGCTGTCCGGGACGTGCTCCCGGACGCGCTCGTCGCCCTGCACTTCACCAACCCGGAGTCGGCGGGCCGGTATGCCGGGTACGCGGCCGAGCTCGACGCGCGGAACGTGGACTACGACGTCTTCGCGTCGTCGTACTACCCGTTCTGGCACGGCACGCTGGACAACCTGACGACGGTGCTGGGCGACGTCGCGACGACCTATGGCAAGAAGGTCATGGTCGCCGAGACGTCGTGGGCGCGGACCCTCGAGGACGGTGACGGACAGCCCAACGTGATCCGCGAGGGCTCGGTCAGCAACCCGGCCTACCCGTACTCGGTGCAGGGCCAGGCGAACGAGGTGCGGGACGTGATGCAGGCCGTCGCGGACGTGCCGGGCGACGCCGGGATCGGCGTCTTCTACTGGGAGCCCGCCTGGCTCCCTGTCGGCCCCCCGAGCGCGCTCGAGGCGAACAAGGTGCTGTGGGAGCGGGACGGCTCCGGCTGGGCGACGAGCTACGTCGGGGAGTACGACCCGGTCGACGCCGGGGCCCGCTACGGCGGTTCCGAGTGGGACAACCAGGCCCTGTTCGACTTCGCGGGGAACCCGCTCGAGTCGCTGCAGGTGTTCCGGTACGTGCTCACCGGTGCGGTCGCCCCGCGGGCGGTCTACTCGATCGAGTCGCCCAGCGTGACGGTCACCGACGGTGACGCCGTGGTTCTCCCCGGCACGGTCGCGGTCACGTACAACGACCTGAGCGCCGTCGACGTCGCCGTGACGTGGAGCGACGCCGTCTCGTGGATCCGCGGACCGGGCGAGTACACGATCGCCGGCGTCACCGCCGACGGCGACGCGGTGAGTGCGACGGTGACGGTGCTGGCGGTCAACGTCGTGCCCAACGGCAGCTTCGAGAACTGGGGCGCCGGCTGGTCGCTCGACTGGAACGTCGCGAACGTCAAGGAGGAGTCGGCGAACGTGCGCAGCGGCGCGATGGCCGTGAACTTCTGGAGCGCCACGGATGCGACCTTCTCCGTGAGCCGTCAGGTCACCGGGGTCGCGCCGGGCGCCTACACGCTCTCGGTGTGGAACCACGGCGCGCCGGAGGTCGCTGGGGTCAGCCTCTCGGCCGCGACGTCGGCGGGTTCCTGGTCCGTGCCGATGCCGCAGACCGGCTGGTCACTCTGGGCGAACCCGACGGTCGACGGCGTGGTCGTCGGGGCCGACGGTGTCGTGACCGTCGCGGTCGGCGGATCCGTCCCTGCGAACGGCTGGGGGTGGTTCGACGACGTCGTGCTGACCCCGAGCACGGGCGCCGTCGCGCCCGACACCTCCGCGCTCGACGCCGCGCTCGCGGCTGCGGGTGCCGTCAACCGGGCCTGGTACACGGACGAATCGCTGGCGGCGCTCGACCACGCGGTGGAGGTCGGGCACGTCGTGCTCGCCGGTAGCTTCGCCGACGACGACGACGTCGCAGCGGCGACGGCGCTGGTGAACGGCGCCATCGCGGGGCTCGAGGTCAGCGATCTCGCAGTCCCGACCGTGACGGCCACGCTGGCAGCGCCCACCGTGAGCACCGTGACGGCTGCGTCGGTCCGGGTGACGGTGGGCGCGGGGGCGTCGGACGCACCGACCGGCCAGGTCACCGTCCACTACGGCTCGCAGTCCGTCGTGGCGACGCTCACGGCGGCGGACGCGGGTCGGCTCACGGTGCCGCTGCCCGTCCTGGCCGCCGGAACCTATGCCGTCTCGGTGGACTACGCCGGTGACGCGGACGTCGCGCCCGGGACTGCTTCTGCCGGCACGCTCACCGTGGTCAAGCTCGCGTCGACGGTCAAGGCGCACGTGCGCAAGGCCCTCGTCACGACGAGCACCACGGCTGTCGTCGACGTGACGGTCACCTCCGTGCCGGCGGGCACGGTCCCGACGGGGACGGTCAAGGTCACCTACGGCAGCGCCACGAAGGAGGTCGCTCTGACGCAGGCGGACGGAGGTCGGCTCGCGGTCGAGCTGCCGCGTCTGGCGATCGGCCTCTATCCGGTCAAGGTGGCCTACTCCGGCGACGCGGTCGTCGCGGGATCCTCGGCCACGGCGGGTCTCGTCGTGGTCGTGCGGACACCCCCGGTCGTGAAGGCGCAGCTCGCGAGTGCGAGCGTCACCGGGTCGCAGGCCGCGAAGGTCGACGTCACGGTGCAGGCGGCGGACTTCACGTCGCCGACGGGCACGGTCCTGGTCACGTACGGGTCGAGGTCGACGTCCGTGCCTCTGCGGGCGACCGACGACGGGAGCGTGGCGGTCACGCTCGCGAAGCTGCCCAAGGGCACGTACACCGTGCAGGTCGTCTACGTGAGCAACGACGGCAGGGTCGGCAGTGGTGCCGCGGCGCCGCTGCGGCTGACTGTGCGCTGATCACACGCGCTGGGGTGGTCCGGCGATCCAGGCCACCCCAGCACGTCGCGGCCGGCCCCGAGCACGTCGGGGGCCCGACGGCGGTCCGCTCGTGCCAGCATGAGGCGTGCTGAGCGTGAGCGTGGTCGTCACCGCATTCGACCAGGGTGGACTGGTGGCCGAAGCGGTCGACTCGGTCCTGCGCCAGACCCGCGTCCCGGACGACGTCATCGTGGTCGACGACGGCTCGACCGACGACGAGTCGGTCGAGGTCATCGAGCGGCTCCAGGCGGACGCACGTGTCCGGGTGCTGCGTCAGTCCAACCGCGGCGTCAGCGCGGCCCGGAACGCGGGGATCGCGGCCGCTGGGACCGACCTCGTGGCCGTGCTGGACGGCGACGACCGCCTCGCGCCGACGTTCCTCGAGCGGACGGCCGCGGTCCTGGAGGGCGACCCCGGCGCGCGTGCAGCATCGTCGTGGCTGCGTGCGCACGGCGTGATCGATGCCGTCGTGCGGCCCGGCGGAGGGTCGGCGGTCGACTTCCTGCACCGCAACGCCTGCCCCGCGACCGCGGTCGTCCGCCGCGACGCCTGGCGTGCGTGCGGCGGGTACGACGAGGACATGCGCAGCGGGTTCGAGGACTGGGACTTCTTCCTGTCGCTCGTCGCCGATGGGGGGCACGTCGCCGTCGTGCCGGAGCCGCTCATCGAGTACCGGACGGCGCCCGCCTCCGCGAACCTCCGCTCGATGGACTCACGGCTCGAGCTCTACGGCCGGCTCGTCGACAAGCACCGCGCCGTCTTCGAGCGGCACCTGCGGGAGGTGCTGCTGGCGCTCGAGGCTCGCGCGATGGACGCCGCCGGACGGTGGGAGGACCTGGTGGCCGCGGACCGGTCGCTGCCGGTCGGAGACGTCGAGTACGGCGACGGCGGCATGGCCGCAGCCGTCCGGATCGCGGTCCGCCGGGGGCTGGCGCAACCTACCTAGCGCTCGCGGCCGGGCCGTCGCCCCAGCTCGACCTCACTGCACGAGGGGCCGGTCCACCGTCGCCGAGGTTTCTCTGGTGCCGCGCGGCGCAGGGACGTCGAGGCGGCGCAGCACCAGCAGGGCGATGCCTGCGGACAGGAGCTCGCCGGCGGCCAGGCCGATCCAGGTGCCGGTGGGCCCGGTAGGGCCCAGCACGAGCACGAGAGGGACCTTGACGAGCAGGAGGGTTCCGACGGAGATGACGTAGGACGGTCGTGGTCTGCCCCGGGCCTGGAAGTACGCGGAGACCAGGGGTGTGACGCCGGCGGCGGCGAACCCGATCGCCAGGATGCGCAGGGCGTCGACGGACTCGGAGCGGACGGCGGCGTCGTCGACGAAGGCGGCGATGACGGGCTCGGCGAGGAGCGCGACCGATCCTGCGGCGACGGTGCTGTAGACCAGGGTGGCGCGCAGCGACAGGGTCCGGGCGCGTCGGACGCGTGCGGCGAGCCCGAGACCGACGTTGTACCCGACGATCGGCTGCATCCCCTGGCTGATGCCGAGCTGAGGCATCGCGACGAACGTCTGGATGCGGGAGCAGATCGCGAACGCGGCCAGCGCTGCGGTGGCGGCGGCCACCCGGGACAGGGTGGTGTTGACGACGACGACGAGCAGGGTGGCTCCGAAGCCGGCGAGGAACGAGGGGGCACCGATGCCCACGAGGGTGCGAACCGTGGTGAGGCGCGGACGGAGGTCGGCCCTGCGGATGCGGTAGGGGCGATGCTTCTGGACGAAGAAGAACCACAGGCTCATCGCGGCGGAGACCGCCTGGCCGCCGACCGTCCCCAGGGCCGCACCACGGACGCCGAGGTCCAGGCCGAAGATGAGCAGCGGATCGAGGGTGATCTGGACCGCGACCGGGACGACCCACAGCATCGTGGCGAACCGCATCCGGCCCTCGGCGCGCACCAGGCTGGAGAACCCGGTCGAGACGATCGCGCCGGCCAGGATGACCACGGCGTAGTCGCGTGCGTAGTCGAGTGTGGGGCCGTGGGCGCCGAGCAGCCGCAGGAGCGGCTCGAGCCCGGTCAGCCCGATCACGGTGATCGTGACGGCGGCGGCCCAGAACACGATGAAGGCGTTCCCGGCCGCGCGTGCGGCCGTGCTCGTGTCGCCGGCGCCAAGGTGCCGGGAGACCACCGACGCTGCGCCCACCCCGAGGGCGGTCGAGACCGCGCCCAGGGCCAGGAGCAACGGGGCGACGAGGTTGACCGCCGCCATCGCGGTCGTCCCGACGCCGCGGGCGACGAACCAGGCGTTGGTCAGTGCGTAGATCCCGTAGACCCCGACCGCGATGGTGGTCTGGGTGCAGGCGTGCCACAGCAGCCGCCCGACGGGCCGTTCGCCCAGGGCGGCGGCGTCGAGCGTGCGCCGCGTCGGAGCGCCTGGGTCCCGGGGGCTCACGGTTCCGTGAGCTGCCGCATCATCAGGTCGATGTTCTCGCGTGCCTGGTCGTACTGGGTGGTGGTGGTGTGTCCGCGGTAGACGGTCTCGATCGCCATGATCACGACCAGGTGCAGGCAGTAGAGGCGCCGGCGCACCTGCTCTCTCGGGGTGAGCTGCTCATGACCGTAGCCGCGCATGAACGCCGTGGAGTCGCCGAAGTAGGGCAGCTGGGTGCCGGCGAAGCCGGCCTCCATCAGCGGGTCCCCGTACAGGGCGCGCTCGTGGTCGATGATCATGACGATCCTGCCGTCGCGGACCATGACGTTGGAGTCCCAGAGGTCCCACTCGACGAACCTCGGCTCGACGACGTCGTCGAGGACGTCGGCGTGCAGGGCGACGACCTTGCGGATCTCGTCGTAGTCCCGGCCGATGTCGACGTTGCGGGCCTCTCCGTCGGCCAGGACATCCTCGACGAGGCCGGTGAACACGACCCGCCACGACGGGTCACCCGGCCCGGCGAGGGGCCCGAACCGGTTCCCTCGGATCGAGTTCAGCTCACGGTTGGCAGCGCCGAGCGCCTCGTTGTACGCGTCGCGCTGCTCGGTGCTCAGGTCCTCGACGATGACGCCGAAGTTCTCCGCGTCGACGAACGGCATGAAGAAGTAGTCGGCGTCGACGAGCTCGTGGCTCAGGTCGGCGTGGTCGACCTGCGGGACCGGGACGTCGGTGCGTTCCGCGATCAGCGCCAGCGAGGCGAGCTCGATGCGCATCGCGCCGCGCTCGGCGGTCATCACCGGCACGGCACGCGGCGGCGCGATCTTCAGGGCCACGTTCCGGCCGTCGCGCAGCACGATCCGGTACGCGACGTTGAACCAGCCGTGCCCCAGCTCCTCGAGCCAGGCGTCCGGCTCGCCGGTGGGCACCTGCTCGGCGCCGTAGGCACGCTCGACCATCGCGCTCAGGGTCGCGGGCGTCTGGCGGTTCTTCGTGATGCTCTCCATCGAGTCCTCATCGTCGTGCGGCGGCGTGCGTGGTCCTGGGGCGACCTCGACGTCGAGGTTCAGCGTGGAGGTGGCGGTCCGGTGCTCGCCCGGACGATGAGCTCCGTGGGCACGACGGTCAGGGCCGGCGGGGGCACGGAACGCAACCGGAGCTGACCGAGGACGAGGGTGATGAGTGCGCGGCCGATGGCGTGGAAGTCCTGCCGGACCGTCGTCAGAGGTGGTGACGTCCAGCCGGCGACGGCGATGTCGTCGAAGCCCACCACGGACACGTCGTCGGGCACGCGGCGACCGGCCTCGTTCAGCGCCCGCACCAGGCCGAGCGCCATCTCGTCGTTGGCGCAGAACACGGCGGTGACGTCGGGGTCGGCCGCGAGCCGCAGTCCCGCCTCGTAGCCGTCGTGCGCGCTCCAGTCTCCGTACACCGGCTCGGGCGGACGGATCCCGGCTTCCAGGAGGCATCGGCGCCACGTGCCGCTGCGCACCAGGGCGTGCTCCGAGTCCCGCGGCCCAGCGAGGTGGTGCACGGTGCGGTGTCCCAGGCCGAGCAGGTGTCGCATCGCGTCCTCGCTGCCCTGGACCTGGTCGGCGGTGACGGTGGGGTAGTGGCCCGCGAACTTGGAGAAGGACACCGCAACGGGCATGCCCGCGGGGAGCGCCAGCGTCGCCGGCGACGCCTGCTCGGCCCGCATGATGACGAGCCCGTCGATGGCCTGGTGCGAGATGCGGTGCGCCGCGCTGTCCCAGCTCTCCCGAGCGGGGTTGCGCACGTGCAGGAGCGTGACCGAGTAGTCCTCGAGCGCGGCGGC
The DNA here is from genome assembly GCF_056404795.1 of Cellulomonas sp. P2_B4. Taxonomy (NCBI): domain Bacteria; kingdom Bacillati; phylum Actinomycetota; class Actinomycetes; order Micrococcales; family Cellulomonadaceae; genus Cellulomonas; species Cellulomonas sp. P2_B4. The sequence continues at coordinate 547,036 of NZ_JBFUDI010000003.1, read as the reverse complement.
TTCGACCAGGGCCTCGACGGTGAGGGCCTCGCCGGTGCGCTGGAAGCCGGTCGAGAGCACTCCGATGGCCCCGAACGTGCCGTTCCGCAGCGCCTGTGCCGCCCGGTTCGGCGAGTACCCGAGCTGGTCCATCGCGTGCACGACTTTCGCGCGGGTACTCGGTCGGACCGAGTCGGCGCCGGTCGAGACGCGCGACACCGTCTGCGGCGAGACACCCGCAAGACGGGCGACGTCGCCGATCGAGGGGCCCGAGCGGCGACGGCCGGGCGCAGGCGCAGTTGTCATGGCGCGATGCTAGTGGTACGGAGCGATGGTGACGTCACCATATCGCCCACCACGCCGGAAAATGCATGCCTTTCCGTTACCAAAGCGTCGCCGAACGAGGCGCCAACCGCTGCTATGGTGACGTCACCAAACGCCAGAGAGGGTCGAGTGACGCGGTTGTCGCTCATGGTCGGTGTGGACCGGACCCCTCGGGCGTGGAGCTGATAACCGCCTCACCCAGAGCACGGTGCACGACCTCCAACAGCACAGTCGACCTTTCCCGGTCACTCGCCGCGATGTCGCGGCGGGGCAGCGGGAGCCGGCGGCTCGGCGCGAGCCGGCGGCGGTCCACGGGACGACCAACAGCACGAAGGGACTACCCGATGAAGAAGACACGCACGCTCGGCGCGCTGGGCGCCGTCTTGTCGCTGAGCCTTGCCCTTGCCGCTTGCAGCGGCGGGGACGGCGGCTCCGGCGGGGACGAGACGGCTGCCGCGAGCGGTGGTACCTGCGACGAACTGACGGTGTGGGCCTGGGACCCGGCGTTCAACATCTACGCCCTCCAGGAGGCCGAGAAGGTCTACCAGGCCGATCACCCGGACTTCAAGCTCAACATCGTCGAGACGCCCTGGGACGACCTGCAGACGAAGCTGACCACGCTGGCCCAGTCGGGCGAGACGGACCAGCTGCCGGACATCTTCCTGATGCAGAACAACGCGTTCCAGAAGAACGTCATCAACTACCCGGACATCTTCGCCGACTTCGCCGACTCCACGGTCGACTTCAGCGAGTTCCCCGAGTCCGTCGTGTCGTACTCCACGGTCGACGACACCAACTACGGCGTGCCGTTCGACAACGGCACCGCGATCGGCGCGTACCGGACCGACATCCTGGAGCAGGCCGGCTACACGGTCGACGACTTCACCGACATCACGTGGGACGAGTTCCTCACGATCGGCGAGGACGTGCTGGCCAAGACCGGCAAGCCGATGCTCACGGGTCAGGCCGGCTCCTCCGACACGATCATGATGATGCTGCAGAGTGCGGGCGCCAGCATGTTCGACGACGAGGGCAACCCGACCATCACCGACAACGAGGCCCTGCTGGCCGCCATCGACATGTACCAGAAGCTGGTCAAGTCCGGTGTCTATGTCGAGGTCAACTCCTGGGACGAGTACATCAACACGATCGTGAACTCGAACACGGCCAGCGTCATCAACGGCGTGTGGATCTCCGGCTCGATCCAGTCCGCCGCGGACCAGTCCGGGAAGTGGGCCGTCACCAACGTCCCGAAGCTCGAGGGTGTCAAGGGCGCGACCAACTACACGGCGAACGGCGGCTCGTCCTGGGCCACCAGCGCAGGCCCCAACAGCCAGTGCGCGGACGACTTCCTCGCCGCGACGTTCGCCGGCTCGACCGCCTTCTACGACACGATCCTCCCGGCCTCCGGGGCGCTCGCCAACTGGCTCCCGGCTGGTGACTCGGACGTCTACAGCCAGCCGCAGGAGTTCTTCGGCGGGCAGCCGATCTACGCCGACGTCCTCAAGTTCGCAGCGAAGGTTCCCAGCAACAACACGGGCGCCTACTACTACGAGGGTCGCGACGCCGTGAGCGTCGCCATCACCAACATCATGAACGGGGCCGACCCGAAGACCGCGCTCGCGGAGGCGCAGTCGACCGTCGAGTTCGCCATGGGGTGACCTCAGGGCGGGCGGCGGATGCCACTTCCAGGGCTCCGCCGCCCGCTTTTCCGCCCTGTTCGTCACCTGCGAAGAAGAGGTGAGCTGCTCATGTCCGCTCCCACCGCACCGACCGAAGGTCGCGCGCCGAGCGCGCCGCCCGTCGGGACGAAGAAGTCCCGGCCGTCCAAGCCGCCCAAGGCGCCGCCCCTGTCGGCGATAGCGCGCCGCCGCAGCCTGACGGGCTGGGCGTTCATCCTGCCGGCCGCAGCCATCATCGTGCTGGTCAACTTCTGGCCCATGATCAACGCGTTCTTCCTGTCGCTGAAGACGGGACGCGGGACGAGGCTCACCTGGGCAGACCCGCTCTGGCTGAACTACCAGCGCCTGTTCCAKGACGACAACTTCCGGCTGACGCTGAGCACGACCTTCATCTTCCTGATCGTCCAGGTGCCGATCATGCTTGGCATCGCCATGGTGCTGGCAAACCTGCTCAATGCGCCGTGGCTGAAGTACAAGGCGTTCTGGCGCACGGCGATCTTCCTGCCGTGCGCGGTGGGCCTGGTGTCGTACTCGCTGGTGTTTCGGCAGATGTTCGCGACGGACGGACTCGTCAACGACCTGCTCATCAACACCGGGATACTCGACGATCCCGTCAACTGGCTCGGCCAGACGGGCACCGCGCGGCTGGTGATCATCCTCGGGCTGCTGTGGCGCTGGACCGGCTACAACATGATCTTCTTCCTGGCCGCCCTGCAGAACATCGACCGGTCCACCCTGGAGGCCGCCCGCGTCGACGGTGCGAGCGGGTTCAAGACCTTCTGGTACGTGACGATGCCGCAGCTCAAGCCGATCATCCTGCTCTGCGCGATCCTGTCGACCAACGGCACGCTGCAGATGTTCGACGAGTCGTACAACCTGACCAACGGCGGCCCCGGCAACACGACGATGTCGGTGTCGATGTACCTGTACAACGTGTCGTTCCGCAACAGCCCGAACTTCGGGTACGCGGCCGCCATCTCCTACGCGATCCTCATCATCGTGGCCGTCCTGGCCGCCATTCAGCTGAAGGTGGGCGACAAGCGTGACTAAGACAACCCTGCGCCGGATTCCCGCGTACGCATTCCTGTCGGTCGCCGTCATCCTGTCGGTCTTCCCGCTCTACTTCATGACGGTCTCGGCGACGAACACGAGCAACGAGGTCGTGGCGTCCAAGCTGCTGCCGGGCAGCAACCTCGTCGAGAACTTCCAGTCGCTCGTCGACTCCCAGCCCCTGTGGACGGCGGCGTACCACTCGTCGCTCAACGCCATCGTGACCACCGTGCTCGCCCTGGTCCTGTGCTCGATCGCCGGGTACGCGTTCGAGATCTACCACTCGCGAGCCAAGGACGCCGTCATGGCGATCCTGCTCCTGGCGATCATGATCCCGTTCGCGGCCACGATGATCCCGTTGTTCCGCCTCTTCGCGCAGGTGGGCCTGGTCAACTCGACGACCGCGGTCGTCCTGCCCCTGATCGCGACGCCCTTCCTGATCCTGCTGTTCCGGCAGGCCTCGCGGACGTTCCCGCACGAGATCATCGAGGCCGCGCGCCTCGACGGGCTGGGCGAGGTGAGCATCTTCGCGCGCATCTACCTGCCGACGATGAAGCCCACCCTCGCTGCCGCGGGCGTCATCACGTTCCTGTTCTCGTGGAACAACTTCCTGTGGCCGAAGGTGATCCTCGTCGACAACGCCTACCAGACCTTGCCCATGCTCCTGTCGAACATGCGCGCCGGGTACGTCACCGACTACGGGAGCCTCATGCTCGCCGTGCTCATCGTCTCGGTGCCGACGATGGTCGTCTTCCTCGCGCTGCAGCGCCACTTCGCCGAGGGCGTCACGGGGGCCATCAAGTGACCTTCGATCTCGCCCGCATCGCCGACCCCGAATACGTCAAGGAGAACCGGCTCGACCCGCACTCCGACCACCGGTGGTTCGCCTCCTCGCACGAGGCGGTCACCGGGACGAGCTCGTTCGAGCAGTCGCTCAACGGGCTGTGGAAGCTGCACTACGCGAAGAGCCCTGCCCTCGTCGTTCCCGGCTTCGAGCGGGTGGACGTCGACGACTCCGGCTGGGACGACGTGCCGGTGCCCGCCCACGTGCAGCTGCTCGGCTACGACCGCCCGCAGTACACCAACGTGCAGTACCCGTGGGACGGCTACGAGCAGCTCGAGCCGGGGGAGGTACCGCAGCGGTACAACCCCGTGGCGACCTACCGCCGGACCTTCACGCTCGAGCACCCGCTCGAGCCCGGAGAGCGGCTGAGCGTCAGCTTCCACGGCGCCGAGAGCGCCGTCGCCGTGTGGCTGAACGGCTCCTACGTGGGCTACGGGACGGACTCGTTCACCCCGTCGGAGTTCGACCTCACCGACGCACTGGTCGACGGTGAGAACGTCATCGTGGCGCAGGTGGTCCGGTGGAGCGCCGGCTCATGGATCGAGGACCAGGACTTCTTCAGGTTCTCGGGCCTGTTCCGGGACGTCGTCCTGTACCGCCGGCCCACCGTGCACGTCGAAGACGTCGCCGTGGTGACCGACGTCGCCGACGACCTCTCCGAGGCGACGGTGCGGGTGCGCGTCGTGCTCGCCGGCGAAGGCAGCGTGGACGCCACGATCGCCGGTGCCGGACAGCTCGGTGGCGACGACGAGCTCGTGGTCCGCATCGAGAGCCCGCGACTGTGGAGCGCAGAGGACCCGCACCTGTACGACCTCACGCTCGACGTGTACGACGGGTCGGGCCGCCTGACGGAGCACGTCCCCGTGCGGGTGGGGGTGCGCCGGTTCGGCATCGAGGACGGGCTGCTGAAGGTCAACGGGTCCCGCGTGGTCTTCAACGGGGTGAACAGGCACGACTTCGGCCTCCAGGGTCGCGTGATGACCCGTGAGCAGACCGAGGCCGACATCCGGCTCATGAAGCGGCTGAACATCAACGCGGTGCGGACCAGCCACTACCCGAACAACTCGTTCTTCTACGAGCTGTGCGACGAGTACGGCCTGTACGTCATCGACGAGATGAATCTCGAGTCGCACGGCATGTGGGACCGCGTCGCCCGAGGCGGGGTGGGGATCGAGGAGGCGTTGCCCGGGGACCGCCCGGAGTGGCTGCCGACTCTTCTCGACCGCGCCGCGAGCATGCTGGAGCGGGACAAGAACCACGCGAGCATCGTCATGTGGTCGTGCGGGAACGAGTCGTTCGGCGGGACGGGCATCCTGAACGTCGCGGAGTACTTCCGTGGCGCAGACTCCCGGCCGGTGCACTACGAAGGCGTCCACTGGGACCCCCGGTACCCGCAGACGACCGACGTCGTGTCGCGGATGTACGCGCCGGCCGCCGAGATCGAGGAGTTCCTCGCGACGCACCGTGACAAGCCCTACCTGCTGTGCGAGTACGCCCACGCGATGGGCAACTCGTTCGGGGCGGTCCACAAGTACGTCGACCTCGCCTACCGTGAGCCGCTGTTCCAGGGCGGGTTCATCTGGGACTTCGCGGACCAGGCGCTCCGGCGTACCGACCCGAGCGGCCGTGAGTACTTCGGATACGGCGGGGACTTCGGTGACGCGCCGCACGACTCCGACTTCAGCGGCAACGGCATCGTCTTCGCCGATCGCACCCTCAAGCCGCTCGCGCAGGAGGTGCGCTACCTCTACCAGGGCTACCGGCTCTCGGTGGACGGCGACAAGGTCACGGTCGAGAACCGTCACCTCGCCACCCCGTCGTCGGCGCACGAGTGCGTGGTGACCCTCGCCCGGGAGGGGCGGGTGCTGCAGGAGGAGGTGCTCGAGACGGCCGTCGTCCCGGGGACCTCGCAGATCTACGCGCTCCCCGTCACGGTGCCGACCGCACCCGGGGAGTACACCGTCGACGTGTCCTTCCGACTGCGACGCACCACCCGCTGGGCCCCGGCCGGGCACGAGGTGGCGCACGAGCAGGCGGTCGTGGTCGTGCCCGGTTCCACGCCGACCCGCCGCGCCGCCGCGCCGGAGGTCGTGTACGGCATCCACAACGTGGGCGTGCGGGGGCGGCACTTCACCGCCTTGTTCTCCCGGCTGCACGGTGGGCTGCTCTCGTACCGCTACGGGCTGACCCCGGACGGTGGCCGTGAGCTGCTGCGCTCCGTTCCCCAGCCGTGCTTCTGGCACGCGCCCACGTCCAACGAGAGCGGATGGGGCGCACCGGCGCACGACGGCGCGTGGCTTCTCGCCAGCCGGTATGCCAAGGCCGTTCGCGGTCCCGACCAGCCCGTCGTCGAGCAGACGGACGCCGGCGTCCGCGTCCGCTTCCGGTACGAGCTGCCCACCTCGCCTGCGGGGGAGTGTGAGCTCTCCTACCTCGTGGACGGTGACGGGCGCGTCGAGGTGACCCTCACGGTGCGACCTGGGGCGGGTCTGTCAGACATGCCGGAGCTCGGGCTCCTCCTGGTGACCGACCCCGCGTTCCGCAACCTGCGCTGGTACGGGGACGGGCCCGAAGAGTCATATGTCGACCGTCGAGCGGGCGCACGCCTGGGTGTCTGGGAGGCCGACGTCCGTACCTCGCTCACGCCCTACCTGCGTCCGCAGGAGGCGGGCAGCCGGACCGGCGTGCGCTGGGCGACCGTGACGGACGAGCAAGGTGCGGGCCTGCGGCTGGAGTCGGACCAGGGCATGGAGCTGTCGGCCCTGCCGTGGACGCCGTTCGAGATCGAGAACGCCGCGCACCACACGGAGCTGCCGCCGATCTATCAGACGGTGCTGCGTCCAGCGCTCCAGCGGCGTGGGGTCGGTGGCGACGACTCCTGGGGAGCGCAAACCCATGCCGAGTACCGACTTCCTACGGAGACCGAGCTGACGTTCCGGTTCGCGTTCCGCGGGCTCCTCTAGGCCTGGACCGGGACGTTGCCGACGGGGGTGCATGCGCTCCCGTCGGCAACCGGTACACCGCCGCCGGCGACCGTAGCCACGCCACCTCCCCTGACCTCGGGGCGGACCCGCCCGGCGAGCGGGGGCCGGGGACAGGCGCAGATTCCACCACCACGGAGAGAGAGCATGCTGTGCAGCACGACCGAGTGCGCTTCGGCGCGGCGTACTACTACGAGTACGCGGGTCCGGGGCAGGACCCGAAGCCGGAGACGCTGGAGCGGGACCTCGACCTGATGAAGGACGCGGCCTTCTCGGTGATCCGGGTGGGGGAGTCGGTCTGGTCCACGTGGGAGCCCGACGAGGGCAGGTTCGAGCTGGACTGGCTCGAGCCCGTCCTCGACGCAGCACTGGCCCGGGGGATCGACGTGGTCATCGGCACGCCGACGTACGCGCTGCCCATGTGGATGGTCCGGCGCTACCCCGAGGTCGCCGGCGAGGACCGCACGGGCAGCCCGATGGGCTGGGGAGCGCGGCAGGAGGCGGACTTCACGCACCCCGTGTTCCGGCTCTACGCGATGCGGATCCTGCGCAAGATCGTCGAGCGCTACCGGGACCACCCCGCTGTGATCGGCTACCAGGTGGACAACGAGCCCGGTGGACACCTCCTGCACAACCACGGGGTGTTCCAGCGGTTCGTCGACCACCTACGGCACACGTACGGCGACGTCGAGACCCTGAACCGGGAGTGGGGGCTGGTGTACTGGTCGCACCGGCTGTCGTCGTGGGCGGACCTGTGGACCCCGGACGGCAACGCCCAGCCGCAGTACGACCTCGCCTGGCGTGAGTTCCAGGCGAGGCTGACCACCGAGATGATCGACTGGCAGGCCCGAGCGGTCCGCGAGCTCGCCCGCTCTGACCAGTTCGTCACCACCTGCATCTCCTACGACCGCCCGGCCCTGGAGGACGCGGATCTCGCCTCCGTCCTCGACGTCACCAGTGGGAACCCCTACTACCGCATGGCTGACGGGCTTGCGCACCCCAGCGCAGCGGTCGTGCCGCAGTACTGGACGACCAACGGCACCTGGACCCTGTTCCAGTCGGGCGACGCGATGTTCTCGAGTCGCGGCGAGCCGTTCCTGGTGACCGAGACGGATGCCCAGGCGATCGGTGGATCGAGCACCAACTACCCGGCCTACCCGGGCCAGTGGCGGCAGGCAGCCTGGGCGCTCGTCGCGCGGGGTGCGCGGATGGTCGAGTACTGGCACTGGCACACGCTGCACTACGGCACGGAGACGTACTGGGGCGGGATCCTGCCGCACAGCGGGCGCCCGGGTCGGGCCTACGACGAGATCGCCCGGCTGGGTGCTGAGCTCGCCCGCGCGGGTGGCGCGATCGCCGATGCGACGCCCGACGCCGACATCGCGATCCTGAGCTCGACGAAGGCGCGGTTCGCGCTGGCGGCGCAGCCGCCGCTGCAGCTCGGCGACGGCACCGAGGACGCCAACAGCTACCCGCGGATCGTCGCGGCGTTCTACCGGGGCGCGTTCGACGCCGGGCTGCAGGTGCGCGTGGTGCGCCCGCGCTACCTCTTCGACGACGAGCCGGCGGAGGCGGCCCGCGCGCACCCCGTCCTGGTGGCGGCGGGCTACTACCCGGCCTCCGACCGCGACCTCGACTGGCTGCGCCGGTACGCCGAGGCAGGCGGGCACCTCGTCGTCGGGCCACGGACGGGGTATGCGGACGGTGAGGCACGCGCGCGGGCCGAGACCCAGCCCGCACGCCTGTCCGAGCCCGCCGGGGCCTGGTACGACGAGTTCTGCAACCTCGACGAGCCGGTCCCGGTGCGTGGGTCCGCCGCCTTCCCGCTCGCCGAGGGCGCGGCGGCGACGGCCTGGGCGGAGTGCCTCGTGCCGGACGGCGCGGACGTCCTGGCCACCTACGACCACCCGCACCTGGGCACCTGGGCCGCGGTCACCACGCGGGCGTACGGCGCCGGCCGGGTGACGGTCGTCGGCACGGTGCCGGACCTGACCCTTGCCCGCAGCCTCGCGCACTGGCTGGTCCCGACACCGCTCGCGGGCTGGTCCGACCTGCCACCGAGCGTCACCGTCCACAGCTCGTCCCGTTCCGACGACGCGCGCGTGCACGTCGTCCACAACTGGTCCTGGGAGGCCACCGTGGTAACCGTTCCGACCGACCTGGACGTCATCGCGGCGCCGCACGGGTCCTCCCCGACCCCGACCCGGTTCGCCGCGGGCGACACCGTCACGCTCGGCGCGTGGGACGTGCTCGTGGCGGTGACCCGGTGAGCGCGCGCTGGACCGGCCCCTGGCCCACCGAGGGCATCGCGTTCGGGGCGGACTACAACCCGGAGCAGTGGCCCGAGGAGGTCTGGGCGGAGGACATCGCGCTCATGCGCGAGGCGGGCGTGAACCTGGTGAGCGTCGGCATCTTCTCCTGGGGCGAGCTCGAGCCCGAGGAGGGTCGGTTCGAGTTCGGCTGGCTGGACCGGGTCCTGGACCTGCTGCACGAGGCCGGGATCGGGGTGGACCTGGCGACGCCGAGCGCGGCGCCGCCGGTGTGGCTGCACCTCTTGCACCCGGAGATGCTGCCGGTGGACGCCGACGGCCTGCGGTTCACGCACGGCAGCCGCGAGTCGTGGTGCGTGAGCTCGCCGGTCATCCGGCACCACGCCACGCGGATCGCCCGGGTGGTCGCCGAGCGGTACGGCCACCATCCCGCGGTGAAGATGTGGCACGTCTCCAACGAGCTCGCCTGCCACAACGGGCGCTGCTACTGCGACGTGTCCGCAGCCGCGTTCCGCGACTGGCTGGGCAAGGAGTATGCGGACGTCGACGCGCTCAACCTGGCGTGGGGGACCGCGTTCTGGGGGCAGCGCTACTCGTCCTTCGAGCAGATCCTGCCGCCCCGACGCACCACCACGATCCCGAACCCCGGGCACCGGCTCGCGTTCGAGCGGTTCTCCTCCGACGCGTTCGTCGCGCACCTCGAGGCCGAGGCGGCGGTGCTGCGCGAGGTGACACCGCACCTGCCGGTCACCACCAACTACATGGTCATGGGCGACTTCCACCAGATCGACTACACGCAGACCACGCCGTTGGTCGACATCGTGTCCAACGACCACTACCTCTGGGGCGAGGACCCGCGTGGGTGGGCGGAGCTCGCCTTCAGCGCCGATCGGACGCGCGGGCTGGCCGGGGGCCACCCCTGGATCCTCATGGAGCACTCCACGAGCGCGGTCAACTGGCAGCCGCGCAACATCGCCAAGGAGCCCGGGCAGATGCTGCGCAACGCGCTGCAGCATGTCGCCCGCGGCTCGGACGGGGTGCTCTTCTTCCAGTGGCGGCAGTCGCGCGCCGGTGCGGAGAAGTACCACTCCGGGCTGGTGCCGCACGCCGGACGCGACTCTGCGCTGTTCCGGGACGTCGTCGAGCTGGGGGCCACCCTGGGCCGGCTCGCCGAGGTGCGGGGGAGCGAGGTCGAGCGGGCCCGCGTGGCGCTCCTGTGGGACACGCAGGCGTGGTGGGCGGCCGAGCTCGAGGCTCACCCCACCGTCGACCTGCGCTACCTCGACCTGGCCCGGCGCATGCACGGCGCGCTGCTCGACGCGGGCGTCGCGGTGGACGTCCTGCCGGCCGGGTCGACGCTCGACGCCTACGACGTCGTCCTGGTGCCCACGCTGTATCTCGCACCGGAGGACCTCTCGGACCGGCTGACCGAGGTCGTGGCTCGGGGCGGGCAGGTGCTCGTCTCGTACTTCTCGGGCATCGTCGACGCCTCGGACCGGGTCATCCTGGGCGGGTACCCCGGGGCGTTCCGGGACCTGCTGGGGGTGCGTGTGGAGGAGTTCGCGCCGCTGGCGGCCGAGGGGACCACGACGTTGAGCGACGGGAGCACCGGAGAGGTCTGGACCGAGCGCATGACGTTGACGGGCGCCGAGGCCCTGGCGAGCTACGTCGACGGACCGTCGGCGGGCGGTCCTGCGGTCACGCGCCGGAGCACGCGGTCGGGCGGTGCCGCGTGGTACCTGTCGACCCGCCTCGACGACCGGTCCCTCGCCGATCTGCTCGGACGCGTGCTCGCGGCCTCCGGCGTCTCGTCCCTCGTCCCGTCGCCGGATGGCCTGGAGGTCGTCCGTCGGACGAGCGCTTCCGGCAGCTGGCTGTTCGCGCTCAACCACACCAGCACGGTCATGCCTCTGCACGCCTCCGGGCACGACCTCGTGGCTGACCGACGTCACGAGTCAGGGGAGGGCGTCCCAGCGCTGGGCGTCGTCGTCGTCCGAGAAGACTGAGCACGCTCGAGGACGTCCGCGACGGTACGTCCGCGATCAGGCGCCTGTCGGTGATCCCGTTCCCCTAGAGTCTCGTGCGATGGGACCGACGACCGCGCCGCGCAGACGCCCGACGATCCGCGACGTGGCGGCTGCGGCGGGCGTGTCCCGGGGGACGGTCTCGCGCGTCATCAACGGGGGGCACTGGGTGTCCCCGGACTCGCTCGCGGCCGTCCAGGAGGCGATCCGCACCACGGGGTACTCGGCCAACCAGCACGCGCGGAGCCTGGTCACCGGACGGTCGAACTCGGTGGCGTTCCTGCTCACGGAGCCGCAGCACCTGCTGTTCGAGGACCCCACGTTCTCGATCCTGCTGCGGGGGGCCGCCCAGGCGCTGGCCGCCCGCAGCATGCCGCTCCTGCTCATGGTCGCGGGCACCCCCGAGGAGCAGAAGCAGGTGTCGTCCTACGTCGGCGCCGGGCACGTCGACGGGGTGCTCGCGATCTCCTCGCACAGCGGCAACCAGCTGCTCGACGCGCTCGTGCAGCAGGGCATCCCGATGATCGCCTGCGGCATCCCGCTCGGCTTCGAGGGCAGCCTCGGCTACGTGGCCGCCGACGACGTGGGCGGCGGGCGGCGCATGACCCGGCACCTGCTGGACCTCGGGCGCACCAGGATCGCGACGATCACCGGACCGCTGGACACCCCCGGGGGCCGCCTGAGGCTCGAGGGGTACCGCGAGGAGCTCGGTCCGCTCTACGACGAGGCGCTGGTGGTCCACGGTGACTACACGCGCGACGGCGGTGCCGTCGGCATGCGCACGCTCCTGGAGCGGCGACCGGACCTGGATGCGGTGTTCGTGGGCTCCGACCTGATGGCCGCCGGCGCCCTGCAGGTGCTCCGCGAGGCCGGCAGACGCGTCCCGCAGGACGTCGCCGTCGGAGGGTTCGACGACTCCGGGCTGGCCGCCACGCTCGACCCGCCGCTGACCACGATGCGGCAGCCGCTCGAGCGCATCGCCGGCGAGATGGTGCGACTGCTCATCGAGCTGGTCGAGGGCGGGGAGCCCGCGGCCGTCACGCTGCCGACCTCGCTCGTCGTGCGCGCCAGCACCGGACCGGTCCCCCCGACGGATTCCTGACCAGCATCACGCCTCGATGCGCAGCTCCACCCAGGCGATGGGCGGGACGGTCATCACGAGGGTGCGGCCCTCTCGCACGACGTCGAGGTCGTGGAGCCGTACCCGGTCGGGGTCTGCGAGGGTGTTCGCGGCGAGCGGGTCGTCGTCGGTGAGCACCTGCGCCCGGATCGTCGCGGTCTCGAGCGCGTCGCCGATCGCGCTGACGTCGATCCGGATCTGGGTGGCCTGGTCGACAGAGCGGTTGACAGCGTGGACCGTGTAGCGCCCGGCGGTCTCGTCGTACGAGCCGACGCCGTCGACGACCGGCACGTCGCCGAGGCCGGGCGACGGGTAGGTGGGGGACCGCACGGCGAGGTCGAGGGCGGTGCCGCGCGCGTGCGCGGAGGTTGCCGCGAACGGGAAGAACGTGGTCTGGCGCCAGGCGGGGCCGCCGGGCTCGGTCATGATCGGGGCGATGACGTTGACGAGCTGTGCCAGCGACGCGCTCGTGACGCGGTCGGCGTGCCGGAGCAACGTGATGAGCAGGCTGCCGAAGACGACGGCATCGGTGACGGTGTAGACGTCTTCGAGCAGGCGGGGCGCCTGGGGCCAGTTGTCGACGCCTTCGATGCGGTCGACGTTCTCGAAGCGGCTGTTGTACCAGATGTTCCACTCGTCGAAGGAGATGTTGATCGTCCGGTCGCTGCCGCGCACCTCCTTGACGTGGTCGGCTGTCGCGACGACCGTGCGGATGAAGCGGTCCATGTCGACGCCCGAGGCAAGGAAGGCGGCGCGGTCCCCCTTGTCCTCGTAGTACGCGTGGCAGGAGATGTAGTCGACCGCGTCGTACGCGTGGCCGAGAACGACCCGCTCCCACTCCCCGAACGTGGGCATCGAGGAGCTGGACGATCCGCAGACGACCAGCTCCAGGTCCGGGTCGAACTGCTTCATCGCCTGGGCTGTCTGCGCGGCAAGCTTTCCGTAGTCGTCGGCGGAGCGGTGCCCGATCTGCCAGGGTCCGTCCATCTCGTTGCCCAGGCACCAGATCCGCACGTCGAACGGCTCGGAGCGTCCGTTCGCGATCCGTTGGTCGGCGAGCGCGCTGCCCTTTCTCAGGTTGGCGTACTCGAGCAGCTGCAGGGCCTCGGCGGTGCCGCGCGTGCCGAGGTTGACCGCGAGCATCAGCTCGCTGCCGACCGCGTCCAGCCAGGCAGCGAACTCGTGCAGGCCGATCTCGTTGGTCTCGGTGGAGTGCCAGGCCAGGTCGAGGCGGCGCGGGCGCTGCTCGCGAGGTCCGACGCTGTCCTCCCATCGGAACGCCGAGACGAAGTTGCCGCCCGGGTAGCGGATCGCGGACACGCCGAGCTCGCGGACCAGCTCGATCACGTCCTTGCGGAACCCGTCCTGGTCCGCCAGGGGGTGGCCGGGCTCGTAGATGCCGTTGTAGACGGCGCGGCCCAGGTGCTCGACGAACGAGCCGTAGAGCCGGGGGTTGATGCGGCCGATCGTGGCGTCGGGCCTGAGGGTGAGGTGAGCGATGTGCATGGGGCTATTCCCTCGGTCGGGTCGTCGTGCGGTTCTGGGAGGCGTGCTGGCGGTAGCGGGAGGCGACGGGGTTGGCGACCCGCAGCAGCCCGTCGGGGCTCTCGACGAGGTCGTGCAGCCCCATGGGCAGGAGGTGGTCGGCCCGGGGTCGGTCGCTGTGCCGCCAGGTCCACTCGTACATGTCGAAGAGCGGCCACCACGTGTAGCCGACGAGGTCGGCACCTTCGGCCCGCATGGCGTGGACGAGAGCGACGGAGTCGTCGAGCCAGCGCAGGCGCTCGGCCACGGTGCCGGTCACGCAGGTCTCGGTGATCATGACCGGCGCGCCGTACCGGGACGCGAACGTGGTGATCGCCTCTCGGAGCCCGTCCGTGCCGCGGTCGACGCTCGGGCGCGGGTCGACGAATCCGCCGGCGTGCTGCACGCCCGGTTCGAACAGCTCCGTGGAGTGCCGGGGGTAGTAGTTCACGCCCATGACGTCAGGTTGCACGGCGTGAGCGGCGAACCAGGCCAGGGTGTCGTCCCCGGCCGCCTCGGCGATGACTTCGCGCAGGGGGTGGTCACGATCGACGCGGCCCGTGACCAGGTCTTCGATGAGGTGGACCTGGTGGCGCAGACGGGTCGCCTCGACCCGGTGCTCCGGTGCCGTGTCGTCCCCGACGAAGCCCATGGCGGCGTCGACGTGCACGAACGTGGCGGCGGCGCCGACGGCGTCGAGGATCGCGCGCTGGGTGCTCACGAAACCTTGCGCGAGGTTGATCGCGATCCGCGTGAACCCGTCGGATCCCTGCAGGTAGGGGGGCCAGTACCCGTACTCGCCGCAGAACAGGGCGTGCACGACGGGCTCGTTGACCGGGGTGTAGTCGCTGAACCGGTCGGCGAACCGCTCGGCGAGACGGTGGGCGTACTCGGCCACGTGCTGCGGGTAGTCGGGGTGGGCGAACTGGTCCTCGAGCCACAGCGGTGTCCCGTAGTGCAGCACGTCGATGATCGGGCGGAGTCCTTGCTCGAGCAGCGCGTCGACGGCGCGGTCGGTCCACGACCAGTCCCAACGGCCCTGTTCCGGGCTGACGCGGTACCAGGGGACTCCCCAGCGGATGAGCTCGGCGCCGACCCCTGCGGCCAGCGCGAAGTCCGCCGCATAGCGCGTCGTGTGCTCGGTGAGGTCGTACTCGTCGATCGCACGTTCTCCGGTCCGCGACTGGGGGACGAACGTGTCCTCGATACCCAGGGCGAAGTGCAGTCGCCCGTCGGCGAACCAGCGGGGCGCGGTCACTTGAGCCCCGTCGTCGCGACCGACTCGATGAACCGGCGCTGCATCAGCAGGAAGAGGATCGCCAGGGGCAGCACCGCGATCAGGGAGCCGGCCATCATCGTGCCGTAGGGCACGATGCCGCTCGGCCCGGTGAGCAGGGTCAGGCCCGAGGTGATCGTGCCCATGTCGGGCGTCGTCGTGAACACCAACGGCCACAGCAGGTCGTTCCAGTTGTTGACGAAGGTGAATATCGCGAGCGTCATGAGCGCCGGGACGGCGTTCGGCAGCACGATCGACCGGAAGATGCGCAGCTCGCTGGCGCCGTCGATCCGGGCGGCGTTGTCCAGGTCCCGTGGCAGCGAGATGAAGAACTGCCGCAGGAAGAAGATGCCGAAGGCGTCGGCCGCCCGGGGCGCGATCATGCCGGGAAAGGTGTTGACCAGGCCCAGGTGGGCGACGAGCTGGTAGACGGGGATCAGGGTGGCCTGGAACGGGATCATCAGGCTCGCGACGATCGCCGTGAGCAGCAGCCGGTTGCCGCGGAAGTCGAGCCTGGCCAACGCGTAGGCGGCCAGGGAGTCGAACAACAGGGCGAACGCCGTGACGCCACCGGCGAAGACGAAGCTGTTCAGCAGCAGCCGGGCGAACGGCAGGTCGGTGAAGATGCGGCTGAAGTTCGCGAACGTCCAGGAGCTGGGCACCAGGGTCGGCGGGAAGGCGTTGACCTCCGCGGTCGGTTTGAACGCGGTGAAGACGATGACGAGCACCGGCAGCAGCATGATCAGCGTCAGCACGGTGACCACGACCACCAGCAGCCAGCGCGAGACCAGCGGTCCGGATCGGGCTCGGGGGACGGCGATGGTGCTCATGCGGCGGTGTCCTTCTCACGCTTGCCGAAGAATCGGAACTGGATCAGGGAGAGCACCAGGGTGGCCAGCAGGAGCACGTAGGACAGCGCCGCTGCGAGGCCGAGGTCGAGCTTCTTGAAGCCCTCTTCGTAGATCTCCATCACCACGGTCTGGGTGGTCCGGTAGGGGCCGCCGCCGGTCATCACGTAGATCTGGTCGAACGCCTGCAGAGCCGCGATCATCGCGAAGATCACCACGAAGGTCAGCGTGCTGGACAGCTGAGGAACGGTGACGTGCACGAAGCGCCGCCACGCGCCGGCACCGTCGAGCTTGGCCGCCTCGTACAGCGAGGCGGGGATCTGCTGCAGCCCGGCGATGAAGATGACCATGTAGAAGCCGAGGCTCTTCCAGATCGCGACGAGCACGACGGTCGGCATGGCCCAGGTGGGGTCCTGCAGGACGTTGCCGACGTGGATGCCGAGCGCGCGCAGCCAGTAGGTGAGCAGGCCGATCTGGGGATCGAGCAGATAGCTCCAGGCGAAGGCCGCGACGGCCAGCGAGACGATGAACGGGATGAAGAGCGCGGTACGGAACACGTCGCGCCCGAGCAGCGCGCGATTGGTCAGCAGCACGGCCAGACCGAGCGCCACGAGCAGCGCGGTCGGGGTGAACAGGGCGGTGTACAGCGCAGTGTTGCCGAGCGTGGTGCGGATCTTCGGGTCGGTGAAGACCTGCACGTAGTTGTCCAGGCCCACCCAGCTGGGGACGCCGAACCCGCTGGCGTCCGTGAAGGAGAGCCGCAGTGCCGAGATCATCGGCCAGGCGACGAAGGCGAGCAGGATGAGCAGCGCCGGTGCCATGAAGAGGGCAGCGATCCGTGCCTGCTGGCGGGCCGCTACCGGCCGGCCGCCCAGAGGCGCCGGTGCCCGATAGGGCTTCTTCGCACGAGGTGCGCGCAAGGTCGTGGCCATCAGGTTCCTTCGTCGAGACGACCGGCCGCCGCTGCAGGCGTGTGCGCCGGCGGCCGGTCGTCGGTCCGGTGGGCTCAGTCGTCCAGCGACTGCTGGGCAGAGGCCGACGCTGTCTTGAGCAGATCCGCCGGGTCACCGCCGGCGAGCGCCTTCTGCGTCGCCTCGTCGACCGCCTTGAGCACATCGGTGCTGTTGGCGACGCCGGGCAGGAGTGGACGTGCCGTCCCGGACATCGCCGTCAGCGCGGCGACGATCGGGTTCGAGGCGACGTCTGCGGCCGGGATGTCGGTGCGCAACGGGGGCCAGCCGGAGCCGAGCGACCACTGCGTGGCCACGTCCTTGGTGTAGAAGTAGTCGAAGAACTTCTCCGCGGCGGCCTTCTTGGCCTCCCCGGCCTTCGCCGTGACGGCCGCAGAGATCCCGATCGCCGAGGAGGCCTGCTCCTCGGGACCCGCGGGGATCGCCGCGATGCCGTAGTCGATGTTGTTCTCGGTGGCGACGCCGGCCATCCAGGGACCGCCGACCTCCATGGCGGCCTTGCCGGAGGAGAAGAGCTTGTCGGAGGCGACGCCGTCCAGACCGGTCGGGCTGATCTTGTCGTTCGTCACGGCGTCGGCCCAGTAGGTCAGTGTCTCGACGTTCGCCTTGGAGTCGAGGACGGACTTCGACCCGTCCACGAGGTCGCCGCCGTTGCCGTAGAACAGGCTCGCCCACACACCGTTGCCCACCGTCGCGTGGTCGGGCAGGGCAAGCCCGTACTGCTCCGGGGTGCCGTCACCGTTCTCGTCGATGGTGAGCTTCTTGGAGTCGGCGACCCAGTCGTCCCAGGTGGTCGGGAACTCGGTGATGCCGGCGGCGGCGAACAGCGCCTTGTTGTAGATCACGGACAACGGGACGAAGCCGGTGGGGACGCCGTAGGAGGAGCCGTCCACCTTCACCATGTCGACGGCGTTCGGGTTGAGCGAGGCGGCCTTCGTGGCGTCGCTGGCGTAGAAGTCGTCCAGCGTCGCGAACGCGCCCTTGGAGGCGTAGACGGGCAGGTTCTCTGCAGGCAGGGCGACGATGTCGGGGCCCTGGTTGGCCGAGAGGGCGGTCAGGAGCGTGTCGCCGATGACCGCCCAGGTCTTCGTGGTCGTCTCGATCGTGACGTCCTTCTGAGACGCGTTGAAGTCCTGGACGATCTGGTCCAGGACCTTGCCGTCTGCCTCCGTGTAGCCGTGCCAGAAGGTCAGCGTGACAGGACCGGAGGGGGAGGAGCCCGACGAGCCGGTCGAGTCCGAGCACCCGGCCAGCGCAAGAGCCGAGCCCGCAGCGAGCGCCGCGAGCGCCGCAACCATCTTCTTCATTGAATGGCCTCTCTGGGGATCGACCACGTCGTCGATCTTCGGTTTCAACGTTGCAATTCCAACGTTGAAACGGAGTCTAAGCGCGAGGATCAGAGGCGTCAAGACGGATCAGAGGGCGGGACTGGGAACGAGCGCCGGGGCGGACTCCCGGATGACCAACGTCGCGGGCACGGCCACCATCTGTGGCGCTTGACGTCTCGGTGTCCCTTCGGCGATCCGCCGGATGACGGCGTCGACCGCCGCCTGCGCGATGAGTGCGCGGTGCGGGTCGATCGTCGTCAGGCTCGGCAGCGCGAACTGCGCCTCCGCGACATCGTCGAAGCCGACGACGGCCACCTCGTCGGGCACGCGCAGCCCGTCACGAACGAGCACCCGCAGGGCGCCGAGGGCGAGCTCGTCGTTCAGCGCGAAGATGGCGTCGAACGGGACGCGGCGAGCCAGCAGCTCGCGTGCGGCGTCGGCGCCATCGGTGCGGTGCCATCCCTCGTGGAACACCACCAGCTCCGGATCGACCTCGAGACCGGCCTCGCGCAGCGCCGTCGCATAGCCCTCGAGCCGCAGCGAGGCCGAACCCATCTGCTCGCCCTCATGGGCTCCGAGCACCGCGATGCGGCGGCGGCCGAGCTCGAGCAGGTGGCGGGTCGCCGCAGCGGCGCCGTCCACGTTCTGCATGGTGACGTGATCCGTCGGGCCGTTGAAGATCCGCTCACCGAGCAGCACCAACGGGTAGGGCACGTCGAGCACGTCGGCATCGTCGGGCGAGAGCCCGAGCGGGGAGAAGAGCAGGCCGTCCATCATCGCGACCCGCGGGCCACGGAGCAGCTCGATCTCCGTCGAGCGGTCGCCCCCGGTCTGCTCGATGAGCACGACGTACCCGTGCTGCTGTGCCGCCGCCAGGACCGCGTCCGCGAGCTCGGCGAAGTAGCTGAACCGCAGCTCCGGCACCGCCAGGCCGATCACTCCCGTGCGGCCGGCGCGGAGGTTTCGTGCCGCGAGGTTCGGCACGTAGCCGATCTGGGCGATCGCGTCCTCGACCCTCTTCCGGGTCGCCGGCTTCACAGGTACCGAGCCGTTGACGACGTTCGAGACCGTCTTGATCGACACGCCCGCGAGAGAGGCGATGTCTCGAAGCGTCCCCATCGATCCCCCTCGGTCCGGCGTGTGTCGAGACATCCTAGAGGCGCGAGGGACGCGGCGAGGCGGAGCGCTCGTCGCCGAATCCTCGGCTCCACCGGCGAAAGGCGCCCGGCGTCATGCCCGCCTGCCTCAGGAAGTAGGCGGAGAAGTTCGAGGGGTCGTCGAATCCCAGCTCCTCGGCGATCTGCAGGACGGAGGTGTCGGCGTGGCTCAGCTGCCGTCGGGCCTCCAGCAGGATGCGCTCGTCGATGAGCTCTTTCGCTGAGAGACCGGTGTGCTGGCGCGCCAACCGGGTCAGGGTGCGTGCTGAGTAGCCCAGGCGGTCGGCGTACTGGCCGACCTTGTGCCAGCTCCGGAAGTGCTCTTCGACCTCGTCGCGGAACCAGCCGTATGCCTCGTGGGTGGCCGCGGGCACCGGTGTGCCACCGGAGTCCTTGGCTCGCTCGAGCTCGACCAGGAGGGTGCCGAGGGAGTGGGCGAGTGCGACCTGGTGCAGGTCGTTGCGCCCGCGCGGTCCCGTCGCGGCGATCCGGTTCAGAAGGCCGAGCGCATCGATCGTCGGCGTGCCCGCCAGGTCTGACGCGGGCCAGAGGCTCTGCGAGCGCACGAGGTCCGGCCGGACCAGGGAGCGGGTGCCGTCGGTGGCGCCGCGCGGACCGAACATCACCACCGGTCCCTCGATGTCGGCGATCGTCCCCCAGCGGTGGACCTGTCCTGCGCGTACCCACAAGACGTCCCCGGGGTGCAGCGTGTGTTCGCGGAAGTCCACCGTGTGCACGGTGGTGCCGCTCTCGATGTGCATGAGCAGGTCGAAGTCGAGGCGTTGCGAGGTGAGGAACTCGTGCCGTCCGCCGCGGTCACGGATGCCCCGCACGGTGTTCACCTCGATGTCGCCGACGCTCGCCGCGGGGGGTGTGAAGTGCACCCGACGGATCTCGCCGTGTCCAGTTTTAACCATCGGCATCCCCGTTCTGACCGTGTGGTGTCCTGGCGTGGATCCTAGGCTCACCATTATGGCAAAGCTCACGTACACGATCCTGGACGCGACCGACGCGTCGCTGAACAAGACCAGCGTCCTGGTCGCCGGCCAGACCGAGGCCGTCGTCGTCGACGCGGGCTTTACGCGCGCGGACGGGCACCGGATCGTCGCCGCGGTGCTCGACTCCGGCAAGGAGCTCACGACGGTCGTCGTCACTGCGGGCGATCCCGACTTCTACTTCGGCGCGGAAGTCATCGCCGACGCGTTCCCCGAGGCCCGCTTCCTCGCTCCGGCCGACGTGATCGAGCACATCCAGCACAGCTACCAGGGCAAGCTGCAGGCCTGGGCGCACCTCGGCGCCAACCTGCCCACCCGCCTGGTCGCCATGGCCTCGCTCGCCGAGCCGACGCTGACCGTCGACGGCGTCACCATCGAGGTACGCCGAGGCAGCGACCTGCTCGGCGACCGGGCGTGGTACCTCTTCGAGCCGGAGTCGCGGGCACTGTTCGGCGGGGTGCTCCTGTTCGAGGGGCTGCACGTGTGGACCGCCGACTCCCCGACACCTGAGCTGCGAGCCGAGTGGATCCGGGTCCTGGACCACCTCGAGGCGCTCGCACCCTCCTTCGTCGTCGCCGGGCACAGGGTGGCAGGGGCCCCGACGGACCTCACCGCGATCGCCCACACCCGGGGCTACCTCGAGAACTTCGAGAAGGTCATCGCCGCGTCCGCGGATGGCGCCGAGGCCGAGGCCAGCCTGACGAACGCCTACCCGGACGCCGGCCTGACGATCGCCGCACAGCTCGGCACCAAGGTCGCCAAGGGGGAGATGTCATGGGGCTGAACCCCGAGGACGCTCCGGCCCAGGTCGTCCGGCGCCAGTACATCGCGTCGGCGCAAGGAGACCTCGAAGGCCTACGCGCGACTCTCGCCCCCGACGTGGAGTGGACCGAGATGGCCGGCTTTCCGCTGGCAGGCACCTACCGCACGCCCGACGGCGTGACGAGCAACGTGATGGAGCGGCTGGGGGCGGAGTGGGAGGACTGGACCGCCCACGACGACACCTATGTCGCCGAGGGCGAGCACGTCGTCGTCCTGGCCCGCTACACCGCTCGCCACCGAGTGACCGGCAAGCAGCTGGCGGTGCGCGTCGCCCACCACTTCGTCGTTCGTGGCGGGCTCATCGTCAGGTTCGAGCAGTTCGTCGACACCGCCCTCGTCCGCGACGCGGCCAGCTGACCGGTCCGGCTGCTCAGGGGACCTCGTCGAGTCGGAGGTGCTGCTCGTGCTCGTCGACCGCGGGTGCGACGAGGGTGCGCAGCTCGTCGGCAGTGACGTTGGCCCCGAACGCCGGTGTGCCGGGCTGCAGCAGTGCCCCGGCGGAGAGCGGTCCGATCGGCAGGGGCTCGAAGCCGAGGCCGTCCACGAGGGCGGCGACGGCGGCGACATCGGTCTCGTCGTCCCCCGCGATGGCGATGGCCTTGCGCCCGGACGAGCCGGACCGGGTCTCGTCCTGGAGGTCGTGGTAGCCCATGTGGTTGAACGCCTTCACGACGCGCGAGCGGCCGAGGTGCTCCTGGACGAGCTCGCTGGTCGTGGTGCGAGGATCGGCGAGGTCGTCGCGGACTCCGTCGGTCTCCCACCAGTAGTTCATGGCGTCGACGACGACCTTGTCCTGCAGCTCGGGGACCGGCAGCTTGCCGAGCTTGCCGAGCGGGAGGGCGAGGATGACCAGGTCGGCGTCGCGAGCCACGTGGGCGGGCCAGGCCGGGACGGCACCGGGCGTGAGGACCTCCGTCGTCAGGGCGATCCTGTCCGGATCCCCGGACCCGGCTATCAGCACCCGATAGCCGGCGGCGACGGCGAGACGTGCGAGGACCGTGCCCAGCTTACCGGCGCCCAGGATGCCGATCGTGCGGGGGTGCGTGCTGCTCATCGGGTGGCCGCCACGGCCGGTTCGTCGGCGAGCAGCTCGCGCACCATCGGGATCACCTTGCTGCCGTAGAGCTCGACCGCGTCCAGCCGCGCGGAGGCAGAGACGGCCCCTGCCGCGGAGTAGATGAGGTCGAAGCGCCCGACGTCCAGGGCGCGGATGGCGTGGGCCATCTTGCGTGCGACGGTCTCCGGTGAGCCCACGTACAGGGAGCCCTGGGCGATGTCCGCCTCGAACTCCTCGCGGCGCAGGGGCGGCCAGCCGCGCAGTGCCCCGATGCGATCACGCATCTGCTTGTAGCCGGGGTAGAAGAGGGCTCGGGCCTCGTCGTCGGTCGCGGCGACGAAGCCGGGAGAGTGCATCCCGACGGGGTAGGCGGTCGTGCCGAGCTGCTCGGTGGCACGCCGGTACAGCTCCACGTAGGGAGCGAACCGGTCGGGTGCGCCGCCGATGATGGCGAGCATCAGCCGGAACCCGTAGCGCGCCGTGCGCACGACGGACTGAGGGGAGCCGCCGACCCCGACCCACGTCGTCAGGCGTCCGGACTCGGTCTTCGGGAACACGTCCGCCTCGAAGAGCGGCGCCCGCTTGGAGCCCTCCCAGGTGACGGGCGACTCGTCGAGCAGCCGATGAAACAGGTCGATCTTCTCGTCGAAGAGCACGTCGTAGTCGGCCAGGTCGTAGCCGAAGAGGGGGAAGGACTCAGTGAAGGATCCCCGTCCGAGGATCACCTCGGCACGCCCGTTCGAGAGGGCGTCGACGGTGGCGAATCGCTGGAAGACGCGCACGGGGTCGTCGGACGACAGCACCGTGACCCCGGAGGCCAGGCGGATGCGGGAGGTCGCCGTGGCGATCCCGGCGAGGACCGTCTCCGGTGTGGAGATCGCGTACTCCGGCCGGTGGTGCTCACCGAGGGCGATGACGTCGACGCCCACCTGGTCGGCGAGGACCGCTTCATCGAGGGTCGCTCGGATCGCCTGAGCGTGCGAGACCACCTTCCCGTCACCGTCGCGCGGGAGGTCGCCGAACGTGTCGACGCCGAACTGGATCTCAGACATGACGCCCCTTCTGGAGGATCTGGAACACGATGATTGAACGCTCAACTATGTTTCCGGGCAACCGCCTGATCCGGCGACGTATTCCCGTCTGTCCCTCGTTGGCACACCGGGTCGAACCGATCCTGAGAGCTCTCCCAGGAACTCGACGAGCCGGGTCCCGGGGGTCGACCTAGCATCGGACCGGCGTCGCTCGGCGCCGTCGAGCGGAGGACGCACGTGGGTATCCAGACGTCGCTCGACGCGCTCCGTGCGGCCGACCGCATCGTCGACGGCATGCGCCTCGCCGACGAGCTGGCGTTCGAGAGCACCCGGGATCCCGGCGTCCGGACGATCCGCGTGCTCACGGGGGCGCTGCAGGACTCCGACCAGCTGGTGGCGATCGCCGCGGTGCACGCTCTGGGCAGGATCGGCGACGACGAGGCATCGCGTGCCTTGACGGGGCTCCTGTCCGATCCCCGACAGTTCATCCGCGAGCACGCCGCGTGGGTGCTGGGCTCCGGGCTGCCGCGCGCCGACGCGGTCGCGCGGCTCATCGCCATGATCGACGTCGGCGGGTTCGGCGCGATGCTCGCCCAGCGGACGCTGGAGCAGTGGTCCGCCGGCGCACCGGAACCCGTGGCGGTCGGTCTGGAGGTCGCCCTGCTCGGGGTGACCGAACCCGAGGCGCGAGCCCGGATCACGGAGACCCTGGGGCTGGTCAGGCATGCCGTCGCCGTCCGGCCCCTGCTGGCGCTCGCCGGGGACGGAACCGAGGGCGCGCGGGTGCGCGGCGCGGCGGTCGCCGCCCTCGGCCAGCGGCCAGGCGACACCTCCGTCATCGGCCTGCTCGACAGACTGGCCGCGGGTGCCGACGAGCTGGCGGACGTCGCACGGTTGTCGCTCGTGGACATCGGCGCATCCGCATCGTGGCGGCGCGACACCGCGCACGACGGCCTGAGCATCGCCCAGCTCTTCCTGCACGCGGACATCGACGCGGGGCTGAGCTCCGCGGGCGCGGGCGACAACGGGGGGATCGCGACCCTGCTGGTGCGCCTCGGCGACGCGCTCGTCGCCGGGCCTCGCGGGACGCGGAAGGTGGACCGGGTGCTGACCATCTCCCGCGGTTCCGTGGCGGAGGCCGCGGCCGACCTGGGCGCGCTGAGCGGCACCGGCCACCACTACGGCCGCGTCCCTCTGCGGCACGAGCCGGTGCCCATGGCGGCGGCGTGGGAGCTGCGGGTCGCGGCGCGCCGCGGCATCCGACGGATCCTGCGGAGCGCCGGTGGTGTCGATCTGATCCACCTGCGCATGGCCGACGTGGGCAGCCTGGCGGCGGCCGACGTCGCGAGCGAGCTCGACCTCCCTGTGGTCTTCACGGTGGCTCCGGACCCGCATGCAGTCATCCGGTCGCTCGACGTCGCGGGTCGCCTGACCCGGGAGAACTTCGGCACGGTCGACGAGGTGGAGCACTTCTGGTTCCGGGCGCGGCTGGTGCAGCGCCTGGCCGCCAACGCCGCGCACACCGTGCTGTTCCCGCGCCCCGCGTTGCCACGCGACATGCGCGAGCTGGTCGGCATCGACATCACGGCGCACCCCGAGCGGCACACGATCGTGCCCGAGGGCGTGGACCTCGTCGTCGTCGACCGTGCCGTGGCCGAGGCGGAGGCGCACGCCGCAGGCGGTCAGCCGACGGAGGCGCTGCGCGAGCTGCGTGATCTGGTCGCGGCCCTGCCCGGCGAGCGACGATCGCTCCCGCTCATCGTCAGCGTGGGGCGGCTCCACCGGGTCAAGGGCGTCGCCACGCTCGTCGAGGCATGGGCCGACGGCGCGCTGCGCGACCGTGCGAACCTCCTCGTCGTGGGGGGTGACCTCGAGCACCCTTCCGCCGACGAGCGCGAGCAGCTGGACCTCATCGAGGCTGTCGTGCCCGCCGCCCAGCGGGCCGCCGCAGGCCTGCTCCTTCCCGGTCATCGACCCAACGACGTGGCCGCCCGCTGGGTCGCTGCCACGCGTACCGGCCTGCCCGGGCTGACCGCACCACGCGGCGTCTACGTGTGCGCGAGCCTCAAGGAGGAGTTCGGCATCGCGCTGCTCGAGGCGATGGCGTCCGGCCTGGTCGTCGTGGCCCCCGACGGCGGTGGGCCGGCCACCTACGTCGATCAAGGCGTCACCGGGTTCATGACCGCCACCTGGCACGCCGACCGGCTCACCGCCGCCATCGGGTCCGCGCTCGACGCGTCGCTCGCCGAGACGGACGGTCGACGGGCGGCCCTGTCGCACGCGACCGTCGCCGAGAGCTTCACGATCCAGCGCATGGCGGGCACCCTCGGTGACCTGTACCGACGCGTCGCGGCCGACGAGCTGGCGGACCGCTCGTCCCTGGTCGGTCACGGATGACCCTGATGATCATCTGCCCGGACTACGCCTCGCACCTGATCCCTCTGGCGACCTTGGGAACGGCGTGGCGCGACGCGGGTGAGCGGGTGGTCGTCGCCGGCGGTGACGCGACCGCAGGCATCGTCGCCTCGTTCGGCTACGAGCGCGTCCCCCTCCAGCTCGGCCGAGGGTCGAACCCCGGCATCATCCGGGCGGAGCAGCAGGCGGACGAGGAGGCGGACTCGCTGCGCGGGTTCTTCGACGCGACGCGCCAGGGGATGGTGCCGACCCTGGCGTACCAGGCCCGCGAGCGGCTGGTCGACCTCATGTGGCAGCCGGTGGAGAAGGCCCGCGCAACCCTGGCCGTCGTGGACGCGGTGCGGCCCGACGCCCTCCTGGTCGACCACCTCGCGTACAGCGCGCGGCTCGCACTGTGGGCCGAGGCGGTGCCGTACGGCGACGTGGTGCTGGGCCACCCGACCGCGCTGCCCGTGGGCGACGAGGTCTACGGATGCCCTCCGGTCTGGCCGCGAGCGTTCCGACCCGACCCGGGCGGCCTCGCCGATCTCGACGCCCTGTGCCGTCGGGTGTCCGCCGGGTTCACCGCCGAGTGGAACGCGGCCGCCACCGAGCTGGCGCCGGGGATCGCACCCGCCGACGACGCGTTCGCCCTGCACGGTCCTCTCGTGCTGTACCACTACCCGGAGCAGCTGGCCGCGCCCGAGCGCGCCCCCGCCCTCCCGCCGCACCGGTACCTGGGCGGCAGCCTCCGGACCGAGCCCGCGGACCCCGACGTCGACGCGTGGCTCGCCTCCGCGGAACCGTTCGTGTACGTCAGCTTCGGCACCTTCCTGTCCGTCCGAGCCGACGTGCTTCGCACCGTGGTGGGCGCACTGCGCGAAGCCGGGGTGCGGGCTGCGGTCGCCAGCGGCTCCACGCCCACCGCCGAGCTGGGTGATCTACCGGCGGGCTGGCTCGTCCGCGAGTATCTCCCGCAGGTGCGCCTGCTCCGCGAGGCGGCGCTGCTGGTGACGCACGGCGGCAACAACTCCGTCACCGAGGCCGTCGGCACGGCCACACCCATGCTGGTCCTGCCGTTCTCGACGGACCAGTTCGCCGGTGCCGCTGCCATCGAGCGCGTCGGCGTCGGCGAGGTGCTCGACCCCAACCGCGCCTCCGTGAGCGAGCTGCGCGAGGCGGTCGGCCGGCTGCTGAGCCGCTCCGACACGACCCTCCTGGACACGGCGGCCGACTCCCTCGCTCACGACCCGGGCCCGGCCAGGGCGTTGCGCGCACTCCGCGCCTCGGCGATCAGCTGAGCCATGCCCGCACGGTCGCCCGCGACCGCCTCGTAGCGTGCCATCAGGGCGGCGTTCGCCTCGTACTGGGCGCCGCGTCGTGCCGCCTGGACGTGGTGCAGCGCGTAGACGCGCCCATCGACCCGCACGGGCGGGCGCCCGAGCATCGTCTCGTGAGCGAGGTACCACGCGGCATCCTCGAATCCCCACCCCCGGAACCGCTCGTCCTGGCCGCCGTGAGCGAACCACGTACGGGGCGTCGTGACGGTGACGCCCGAGCACGCGCCCCGCACGAGATCGAAGTCGCAGTCCTCGGCAGGCACCCCCGCGGCGTACTGCGCGGTGCCGGCGGCGCCGAACCACCGGTACTCCGTGTACGGCAGGTGCACCGCCCGCGTCGTGGCCGCCTCGTCGATCGCGCGCAGCAGCGGGTCCCGTTCCGGGATGGTGTCCGCGTCGTTGAGCACCACGACGTCGTCGTCGGCCCCGGTGTCGACCGCTCTGTTGCGGCACCGCGCGACGTTGAAGACCGTGTCACCGGAGTCGATCGTGCGCAGCTCCATGTCCGGCAGGTTCTGCTGGTACCAGGTGACCAGGCGGTCGAACGCGTCGAGTCGGGACGGTTGAGGACGCCACGGCACGACGACGACCACGGAGCTCACGCCGACCGCCACGAGGTGATGCCGCGCACGGCGCGGGGGAAGCGGTCCATCCGACGAACGTTCCAGGACCGCCCGACGAACCGCAACCGCACGGCGCGCTTCGCGACGAGGGGGGCGGGAGCTCGGCGTCCGTCGCTCGTCGGGCCGGGTCGAAGATGCTCCGCCATGGTGGTGTTGTGATGGTGAGTCGTGGGACGGGGGTGGGACCAGCGGTGACAGCAGTCGCGTGGCCGTCGCCCTGTGCCGGCCGACGTCGTCCGGGGTGCAGCCGCGGTCAGCACAGACCCCGGAGCGCGGGCGGTGCATCGTGAGCAACCGACTGGCGCAGGCCACCAGCCCGTACCTGCTGCAGCACGCCGAGAACCCCGTGGACTGGCAGGAGTGGGGTGACGCCGCGTTCGCCGAGGCTGTGTCCCGCGACGTGCCCGTCCTCGTCTCCGTGGGCTACGCCGCATGCCACTGGTGCCACGTGATGGCCCACGAGTCGTTCGAGGACGCGGGCGTCGCGGCGTTCCTCAACGACCACTTCGTCTGCATCAAGGTGGATCGCGAGGAGCGTCCCGATGTCGACGCGGTCTACATGGCGGCGACGCAGGCGATGACCGGGGCGGGCGGCTGGCCCATGACGGTCTTCACCACGCCGACGGGGGAGCCGTTCTACTGCGGGACGTACTTCCCCCCACGCCGGGTGAACCAGATGGCGTCGTTCTCGGAGGTTCTCGCCGCGGTCGCCGCCGCCTGGACGACGCGTCGCGAGGAGGTCGTCTCGAGCGCCGGCACGATCACGGCGGCGCTCGGGCAGGGCCGAGGTGCGAGCCCGGCTCCCGATCTGGGCCACGCCGACGTGGTCGAGGAGGCTGTGCTCCGACTCGCCTCGACGTTCGACACCGTCGACGGCGGGTTCGGCGGCGCCCCGAAGTTCCCGCCGTCGATGGTGCTGGAGTGGTTGCTCCGTCACCACGCGCGCACGGGCGACCCCGACGCGCTGGAGATGGCACGGCGCACGCTCGACGCGATGGCGCGCGGCGGGATGTACGACCAGCTCGCGGGCGGCTTTGCCCGGTACGCCGTCGACGGGTCGTGGACCGTGCCGCACTTCGAGAAGATGCTCTACGACAACGCGCTCCTCCTGCGGGTGTACGTGCACGCCTGGCGCACCACCGGCACGACGCTCTACCGTCGCGTCGCCCTCGAGACCGCCGAGTGGATGCTCGCGGAGCTCCGGACCGCCGAGGGCGGTCTCGCCTCGTCGTTGGACGCCGACAGCGAGGGCCGGGAGGGTGCCTTCTACGTCTGGAGCCGGGCCGAGCTGCGCGAGATCCTCGGCGATGACGAGGGCAGCTGGGCGGCCGACGTCCTCGGGGTGACCGCCGAGGGGACGTTCGAGCGCGGTTCGTCGGTGCTCCAGCGTCGGGGCGACCCGCCCGACCAGCACCGCTTCGAGGACGTGCGCGGGCGCCTTCGCGCGGCGCGGTCGCACCGGCCGCGACCGGACCTGGACGACAAGGTGGTGTCCGGGTGGAACGGCCTGGCTGTCGCCGCCCTGGCCGAGGCCGGAGCGCTCCTCGATCGGCCGGACCTGGTGGGCGCGGCGGTGAGGGCCGCCGAGGCGCTCGTCGGGACCCACCTGCGGCAGCACGGAGACGGGTCGACGCGGCTCCTGCGGTCGTCGCGCCGCGGCGTTCCCGGGAGTGCGCCCGGTGTGCTCGAGGACTACGCCAACCTCGCGGACGGTCTGCTCGCGCTGTCGGCGGTCACCGGCGACGCCCGGTGGTTCACCATCGCGGGCCGACTCCTCGAGACGGTCCTCGACCATTTCGCCGCCGCCGACGGCGGCTTCCACGACACCGCCGACGACGAGACGGACGCCGTCGTCGCCCGGGTGGGCAGACCGCGCGACCCCGCCGACGGACCCACGCCCGCCGGCCAGTCCGCGGCCGCCGGCGCCCTCCTGACCTACGCCGCCGTGACCGGCTCGCTACGTCACCGCGAGGCCGCCGAAGGTGCGCTGCGGGGCGCGCTCTCCCTCGCCACGAGGTTCCCTCGCGCGGCCGGTGCCGCGCTGGCCACGGTCGAGGCGATCCTCGACGGGCCGCGGGAGGTGGCGATCGTCGGCCCCCGCGACGACCGCCGAACAGCGGCCCTGCACGCGGTCGCGATGCGGTCCACGGCGCCGGGTCTGGTCGTCGCCGTCGGGGAGCCCGGCGCACCGGGCGAACCTCGCGAGCTCCTCCTGGACCGACCGCTTGTGGCGGGCGCGCCCACCGCGTACGTCTGTCGGGGATTCGTGTGCGATCGGCCCACGACGGACCCCGAGACGCTGACGCACCAGCTCACCTGACGATCTCGACGGCTGCCGACCCGAGTCGAGGGGTTCGCCGGGGACTACGAGCTCGATATGGAGGGGCTGGCCGTGCTCGCGCCTCTCGACGAGCGTGCCCACCAGGTGGCCGTGCTCGTCGGTGGCGCACCGCCCCCGGCCGACGCGGCTGACGTCAGAGCGTGCGGCAGCTCGCCCGCTCGACCAGCTCGGTGGGCAGCCGCACGTGCGTGTCCCGCTCGACGCCGTCGAGGAGGTCCACGAGCAGCGTCAGGGCCTCCGCGCCGAGGCGCTGGAGCGGCTGGTTGATGGTGGTCAGCGGGGGAGTGGTGAGTGCCGACTCAGGCACGTTGTCGAAGCCGATGACCGAGACGTCGTCCGGCACCCGGAGGTCGAGGCTGCGTGCGACCTCGAGCGTGGCGATGGCGGACAGGTCGTTCGCGGCGAAGACCGCCGTCGGACGGAGCTCCTGCGTCAGGAGCTGGCGCGCCGGTTCCCGCGCCGTCTCGGTCTTGTAGCCGCCCACGCGCACGGAGGCGTCGTCGACGGTGACGCCCGCGTCGGCCATCGCCTGCCGGAACCCGGCCTCGCGCAGCCGGGCGGACTCGAGGTCGCTACGGCCGTCGAGGAACCCGATCCTGCGGTGCCCGAGGGACAGCAGGTAGTTGGTGGCCACCACCGCGCCGCCGAAGTTGTCGGAGTCGACCGTCGGCAGCTCCGACGGCCCGGTGTGCGGGTCGACGGCGACGACGGGGACGCCGTGGTTGGTCACCACGACGGTCGGCGTGACGATGACCGCGCCGTCGATGAGCGTGCCGGAAAGCCGTGACAGGTAGCGGCGCTCCCAGCCGACGTCGCCACCGCGGCCGCCGCCGGAGTAGGCCAGCAGCTCGTACCCGGTCGAGGCGACAGCGGCGGACGCGCCCTTGAGCAGCTCCGTCGAGAAGGGTTCGAACTCGGCGACGAGGATGCCGAGCACGTTGGTGCGATGGCTGCGCAGGCTCTGCGCTCCGAGGCTCGCGGAGTAGCCGAGCTGTTCGATGACTTCCTGGACGCGGTCGACGGTGCTCTGGGCTACCCCGTACCGGCCGTTGACGACCTTGGAGACGGTCGCGACGGAGACTCCCGCGGTGCGGGCGACGTCGGCCATCTTCACGCGCGGCAGGAACTCCACCGGGCGATCATAGACGGGCGCCAATTGTTTCGAAACCGTTATCGATAACGATTGACGACGACGCGGCCGCCGTCGCAGAATCTCCATCGCCAGGCTTCGACCTACCCGTCAACGACGACAGAGGAGTTCCCTTCATGGCAAGGAAGATGCGAGGTGCGGCCCTGGTCGCACTCGGTGCGGGCATCGCGCTCGCGGTCGCCGGATGTTCCAGCTCCGACAATGGCGGCGGTGACGACAGCACCGCGGACGCCTCCAACCCGGTGGAGATGACGTTCTGGAACAACGCCACCACCGGCCCCGGCGCCGAGTTCTTCAAGGAGACGGTCAAGAGCTTCGAGGCCGCCAACCCGGGCGTCACGATCAAGATCCAGACGGTCCAGAACGAGGACCTCGACGGCAAGCTGCAGACCGCGCTCAACGCGGGCGACGCGCCCGACATCTTCCTGCAGCGCGGTGGCGGCAAGATGGCCGCGATGGTCGACGCGGGCCAGCTCATGGACATCACGGACTCGATCTCCGACGAGACCAAGGCCGGCATCGGCGAGGGTGCGTTCAAGGCCGAGTCGATCGACGGCAAGACGTACGCCATGCCGGTCGCGACGCTGCCCGGTGGCTTCTTCTACAGCCAGGACCTCTACAAGGCCGCCGGCATCACCACGCCGCCGAAGACCCTCGACGACCTGGTCGCGGCGAACAAGGCCCTCAAGGCGAACGGCGTCTCGCCGATCGCGCTCGGTGGCAAGGACGCCTGGCCGGCTGCGCACTGGTACTACTGGTTCGCGCTGCGCGAGTGCAGCGAGGACGTCCTGAACGAGACCGCCAAGACGCTGCAGTTCGACGACGAGTGCTGGACCAAGGCCGGCAACGACCTCGACGAGTTCGCCAAGGGCGGCAACTTCAACGAGGGCTTCCTGTCGACCTCTGCGCAGCAGGGTGCCGGTTCCTCGGCAGGCCTCATCGCCAACCACCAGGCCGGCGCCGAGCTCATGGGCGCCTGGGACCCGGGCGTGATCGCCTCGCTGACGCCTGACGAGAAGCCGCTGCCTGACCTGGGCTTCTACCCGTTCGTCTCGGTTCCGGGCGGCAAGGGCGACCCCAAGGCGATCATGGGTGGCGTCGACGGCTACTCGTGCTCGGCCGATGCCCCGAAGAAGGCGTGCACGGACTTCCTGAACTACCTCGCGACCAAGGACGTCCAGGAGGCCTACTACAAGGCCTTCAACGCGCCCCCCGTCAACAAGGACGCGCAGGCCGTGGTCACCGAGCCGTACCTGAAGGACGTCATCGCCGCGTTCAACGACGCGCCCTACGCGTCGCAGTGGCTCGACACCCTGTACGGCCAGAACGTCGGCAACGCGCTGAACGGTGCCGTGGTGAACCTCCTCCGGCAGCACGCCGGCTCCGACCGCCGCCCGCCCGCGCCGACGTGGCGTGGGGTGGCGCCAGCGCTTCGAGATCGCGATTCTTTCCGGGCCAGCCGTCATCGTGTTCGTCGGCTTCGTCATCTTTCCGGTCTTCCTCGCCGCGTACTACGGCTTCTTCCGCTGGAAGGGCTACGGCAAGCCGACCGACTTCGTCGGACTGAACAACTACAAGATCATCCTGACGGACCCGGAGTTCCACGCGGCGCTGTCGCACAACCTGTTCATCGTCATCGCGTCGCTGGTGATCCAGGGCCCGATCGCGATCGGGCTGGCGCTGCTGCTCAACCGGCGCATGCGCGGGCGCTCGTTGATCCGCGTGCTGATCTTCGTCCCGTACGTGGTCTCCGAGGTCATCGTCGGGACGGGCTGGAGCTTGATGCTCCAGAGCAACGGCGCGGCCAACGGCCTGCTCAACAAGGTCGGCCTGGGCGCGCTGGCCAGCGAGTGGCTGTCGAACCCGGACATCGCGATCTGGACCCTGATGGTCATCATCTCGTGGAAGTACATCGGGTTCGCGGTGATCCTGTTCATGGCCGCGCTGCAGAACATCCCGCAGGAGCTGTTCGAGGCGGCCTCGATCGACGGCGCCAGCTACTGGCAGATCCAGCGCACCATCACGCTGCCGCTCCTCGGCCCGACCCTGCGCATATGGGCGTTCCTGTCGATCATCGGCTCACTGCAGCTGTTCGACCTCGTCTACATCATCTGGGGCCAGTACGTCGCCGGCACCGCCGGCGTCTCGACGATGGCGACCTACATGGTCCAGTACGGCCGTACCGCAGGGAACTTCGGGTACGGCAGCGCCGTCGCGGTGGTCCTGTTCGTCATCTCCCTGATCATCGCGCTCGTCTACCAGCGCTACGTGCTGCGCCGCGACACCGCAGGCGCCCTCACGGACAAGGCCACCCGATGACTGCCTCGACGATCCAGCTGCCGGCATCGAAGCCGCCCGCCAAGCGGCCGGGCGTGAACTCCCGGGCCCGAGGCGGCGCCGGCCCGGCGACCTACTTCATCGCACTGCTGCTCGTCTCGATCATGCTCGCCCCGATCCTGTACATCATCCTCGGTGGCTTCAGGACGAACTCGCAGATCACGACGGACCCCGCAGGACTCCCGTCCCCGTGGAAGATCTCCAACTACGTCGACGTCCTGACCAACTCGACGTTCTGGCGCGAGGTGGGCAACTCGACGATCGTTGCCCTGTTCACGGCTGCTGCGGTCGTCGCGCTCGGGCTCATGGCGAGCTACGTGCTGGCGCGATACCAGTTCAGGGGCCGCGGTGCGCTCTACGCGCTGTTCGCCGCCGGACTGATGTTCCCGATCACCGTCGCGATCACGCCGCTCTACATCCTGGTCCGCAACTTCGGGCTCATCAACAACCTCGGCGGCGTGATCCTGCCGCAGATCGGCTTCGGGCTTCCGGTGACGATCATCATCCTCGTCCCGTTCCTGCGGGCGATCCCGGACGAGATCGAGGAGGCCGCGGCGATCGACGGTGCGGGCAAGCTCGGGTTCTTCTTCCGGATGGTGCTTCCGCTCTCGCTGCCGGGCGTCATCACCACGGGCATCCTTGCGTTCGTCGGCAGCTGGAACGCGTACCTCCTGCCGTTGTTCATCCTCAACGACCAGGGAACGTTCACCTTGCCGCTCGGTGTCCAAGCCTTCTCGTCGCAGTACTCGCAGGACACCGCCAAGGTGCTCGCGTTCACTTCGCTGTCCATGATCCCGGCCCTCGTCTTCTTCTCGCTCTTCGAGCGACGGATCGTCGGCGGACTCCAGGGCGCGGTCAAGGGCTGAGGGAACCCCGACATGACGGAGATTCGTACACACGCGCCTGCGGGCACCTCCCGAGCCGCCCGAGACGTGGACGAGGTGCGACTGCTCGACCTGCTCGGGCGGATGACCCTCGACGAGAAGCTCGCCCAGATGGTGGGCTTCTGGGAGAAGGCCGACGGCGAGTCGGTCGCGCCGCTGCAGGGCGAGTTCGCCGCGCCGACGGCCCTCGACGAGTTCGTGCGCCACGGGCTCGGACACCTGACGCGCCCCTACGGCACGCGCCCGGTGCGGGCCGCCGAGCGCGCGGCCTGGCTGCGGGAGTTCCAGCGCGGACTGGTCACCGGCACCCGCCTCGGCATCCCGGCGATCGTGCACGAGGAGGTGCTCACCGGCCTGTCCGCGTGGGGCGCCACGACGTACCCGACGCCGCTGGCGTGGGGCGCCGCGTTCGACCCCGAGCTCGTCGAGGAGATCGGCGCGGCGATCGGGGACTCGATGCGGACCCTCGGGGTGCACCAGGGCCTGGCACCCGTGCTCGACGTCGTGCGGGACCCGCGCTGGGGCCGGGTCGAGGAGTGCATCGGCGAGGACCCGTACCTCGTCGGCACGCTCGGCACGTCCTACGTGCGGGGGATGCAGTCACGCGGCGTGCACGCGACGCTCAAGCACTTCGTCGGCTACTCGGGCTCCCAGTCCGGCCGCAACTTCGCGCCGGTGCACGCGGGCCCGCGGGAGATCGCCGACGTGCTGCTCGTCCCGTTCGAGATGGCCATCCTCGACGGCGACGCGCGATCGGTGATGCACGCGTACACGGAGATCGACGGCGTGCCGGTGGCGTCCGACCCGACGATCCTCACCGGGATCCTGCGCGACCTGTGGGGGTTCGACGGCACGGTCGTGGCCGACTACTTCGGCATCGCCTTCCTGCACCTCCTGCACCACGTCGCCGTCGACCTCGGCGACGCCGCCGGGCAGGCGCTCGCGGCCGGGGTCGACATCGAGCTGCCCACCGGTGACGCCTACGGGCGGCCGCTGGCGGACCGGGTCCGGGCCGGGGAGGTCGACGAGGCCCTCGTCGATCGCGCGGTGCTGCGGGTGCTCCGGCAGAAGGACGAGCTCGGTCTGCTCGACGCCACGTTCGACGACGCGCCGCCGACCGACATCGACCTCGACACCGCCGAGCAGCGCGAGCTCGCCCGGCGCCTGGCCGAGGAGTCGGTCGTGCTCGTGTCGAACGACGGCACGCTGCCCGTGCGTGGCGTGTCTCGGCTCGCGGTGATCGGCCCGAACGCCGACCGCACCGACGCGCTCTACGGCTGCTACTCGTTCGTCAACCACGTCCTCGCGCAGCACCCCGGCTTCGAGGCCGAGCTCGACGCACTGACCGTCGTCGAGGCGATCGGCGTCGAGCTCCCCGGTGCTGCGGTCCGGTCGGTGGTCGGCTGCGCCGTGGACGACGACGACCGTTCCGGCTTCGCGGCCGCCGTCGAGGCTGCCAGGGAGGCCGACCTCGCCGTCCTGGTGGTCGGCGACCACGCCGGCCTGTTCGGCCGGGGCACGTCCGGCGAGGGCTGCGACCGTGACGACCTCGAGCTGCCCGGCGTCCAGCGCCAGCTCGTCGAGGCCGTCCTGGCGACCGGGACCCCCGTGGTCCTGGTGCTCGTGACGGGCCGCCCGTACGCGATCGACTGGGCGATCGAGCAGTGCGCCGCCGTGGTCCAGGCCTTCTTCCCCGGAGAGGAGGGGGCCGGTGCGATCGCGGGTGTGCTGTCCGGGCGCGTCAACCCCTCGGGCAAGCTTCCGGTGAGCCTTCCGCGCTCGGCCGGGGCGCAGCCGTACTCCTACCTGCACCCGCCCCTCGGCGAGGGTCGCGAGGTCACCAACCTGGCCTCGACACCGGCGGCACCGTTCGGGCACGGCCTCTCGTACACCACGTTCTCGCACGAGGACCTGACGGCCACGGCCACGGCGGCGACGGACGACTCGATCGTGGCCGAGGTGCGCGTGACCAACACCGGTGCGTCCGCGGGCGACGACGTGGTGCAGCTCTACGGGCGCGACC
Source organism: Cellulomonas sp. P2_B4 (assembly GCF_056404795.1). Taxonomy (NCBI): domain Bacteria; kingdom Bacillati; phylum Actinomycetota; class Actinomycetes; order Micrococcales; family Cellulomonadaceae; genus Cellulomonas; species Cellulomonas sp. P2_B4. The sequence continues at coordinate 510,661 of NZ_JBFUDI010000003.1, read as the reverse complement.
TCGTCGGATCCGTGACGCGGCCCGTGGCGCAGCTGCTCGGCTACCGACGTGTCCGGCTCGATCCGGGCGAGTCTGCGACGGTGACGTTCGCCGTCCCGACGACGCGCCTCGCGTTCGCGGACCGGACGATGCGCCGGATCGTCGAGCCCGGTGACGTCGACCTGTGGGTCGGCACGAGCCAGCACCGCGATACCGTCGCCCGCACGACGCTCGTCGGTGACGTCCACCTGGTGACCGGGGCGTCGGCACGCTGGACGACGACCGAGGTCCGCTGACCGCCGAAGGAAGTACATGAGCAACGCCCACGTCGTCATCGACCCCCGGTTCACCGTCGGACCGGTCAACCGCAGGCTCTTCGGGTCCTTCGTCGAGCACCTCGGACGGTGCGTCTACGACGGCCTGTACGAGCCGACGCACCCGCTGGCCGACGAGGACGGCTTCCGCGCCGACGTGCTCGCCCTGGTCCACGAGCTGGGGGTCACGACCGTCCGGTACCCCGGTGGGAACTTCGTCTCGGGCTACCGGTGGGAGGACGGGGTCGGCCCCCGGGAGGACCGTCCGCGCCGGCTCGACCTCGCCTGGCACTCGCTCGAGACCAACGAGGTCGGGCTCGACGAGTTCGCGCACTGGTGCCGCAAGGCGGACGTGGAGCTCATGTACGCGGTCAACCTCGGTACCCGCGGCATCGAGGAGGCGCTCGACGTCCTGGAGTACGCCAACGTCACGTCCGGCACCACCCTGTCGGACCGCCGGGTGGCGAACGGGTCGCCCGAGCCGCACGACGTGCGCATGTGGTGCCTGGGCAACGAGATGGACGGTGACTGGCAGCTCGGCTACCGCACCGCCGACGACTACGGCTCGCTGGCCGCCCGGACCGCCAAGGGGATGCGGCAGCTCGACCCGGACCTGGAGCTCGTCGTCTGCGGCTCGTCGGGCTCCGCCATGCCGACGTTCGGGTCCTGGGAGCGCACCGTGCTGCGGCACACGTACGACGACGTCTCCCACATCTCGTGCCACGCCTACTACCAGCTGCACGGCGACGACCTGGGGTCCTTCCTCGCCTCCGCGGTCGACATGGACTTCTTCATCGAGTCCGTCGTCGCCACCGCGGACGCCGTGAAGGCCGAGCTCAAGAGCGACAAGACGATCCAGATCTCGTTCGACGAGTGGAACATCTGGTACATGGAGGAGCACCAGGCGGCCGAGAAGGACCGGACCGAACAGTGGCAGGTCGCCCCTCGGCTCCTCGAGGACCGGTACACGGTGGCCGACGCGGTGGTGCTCGGGAGCCTGCTGATCTCCCTGCTCAAGCACGCCGACCGGGTCACCGCGGCGAGCCTGGCGCAGCTGGTCAACGTGATCGCCCCGATCATGACGGAGCCGGGTGGCCCGTCGTGGCGTCAGACGACGTTCTTCCCGTTCGCGCTGACCTCGCGCCTCGCCCACGGGGTCACGCTCGCCACCACGATCGAGGTCGGCTCCTACCCGACGGCCCGACACGGCAGCGCCCCGCTGCTCGACGCGACCGCGACCCACGACGCGGACACGGGGCGCGTGTCGGTCTTCCTCGTCAACCGCGCACAGGACGCGCCGACGACCGTGACCATCGACGTCTCGGGCTTCGGGCACCTCGTGGTCGACGAGTGCCACGGTGTACACGACGCCGACGTGAGTGCGGCCAACGATCTGCAGGACCCGACCCGCGTCGGGCCGACCGTGAACTCGACGGCGCGCCTCGAGGGCGGCATCGTGACACTCGAGCTGCCGCCCGTCAGCTGGACCGTGCTCACGCTCGAGCGCTGACCCGGAGGGACCACCGTTGTACGTCGACATGCCGTTGGACGAGCTGCGCGCCTATGCCGCACGCCTCGACGAGCCCGCTGACTGGGACCGGTTCTGGGCGGACACGCTCGAGGAGACCCGGCGGCACGACGTGGACGTCGTCTGCCGGCGGGTCGAGACCGTGTACGTGGGTGTCGAGACGTACGACGTGACGTTCCGGGGCTTCGGGGGAGACCCGATCCGCGCGTGGCTGCGACTGCCCGCGGGCCGCCTCGAGCCGCTGCCCGTGGTGGTGCAGTTCCACGGCTACCAGGGCGGACGAGGGCACGTCGTCGAACCGATCTCGTGGACGCTCGCGGGCTTCGCGCACCTGTCGGTCGACAACCGTGGGCAGGGCGCGAGCTGGCAGGTCGGCGCCACACCGGACCCGTATCCGGGGACGGGGCCCGAGCATCCGGGTTTCATGACCCGCGGGGTGCTCGACCCCTCCACCTACTACTACCGGCGGCTGTTCGCCGACGCGGCCCGTGCTGTCGACGCCGCGCGAGCGATCCCGCAGATCGACCCGGCACGCGTGCTCGTCGCCGGGGGGAGCCAGGGCGGCGCGATCGCGCTGGCTGCGGCAGCCCTGGTGCCGGACGTGGCCGGGGCGATGATCGACGTCCCGTTCCTGAGCGACATCGCCCGCGCGCTGACGATCACCGACGAGGACCCGTACGCGGAGGTCGTGCGCTACCTGCGCATCCGACGCGACGACGCCGACGCCGTGCTGCGGACGTTGTCGTACATCGACGGCGTCACGATGGCTCGTCGGGCCCAAGCCCCTGCGCTCTTCTCGGTCGCGTTGATGGATCCCGTGTGCCCGCCGTCGACCGTCTACGCGGCGTTCAACGCCTACGCCGGCGCGGCCAAGGAGATCGTCGAGTACCCGTGGAACCAGCACGAGGGTGGCCAGCTCGACCACGAGGAGCGCAAGCTCGTCTGGGCGCTCGACCGCGTCGGACCGTCGGAGCCCGGCACCGAGCCGAGGCCTCGTCGTGGCACGGGGCCGGCATGACGGAGCCCGTGGTCGTCCCCGCCACACCGCTCGGACCGCTGCCCGACGCCTGGCGGACGTGCATCGGAACAGGTCGGATGAACCTCGCCCTGCGGGCCGACTACCAGGCCTCGCTCGCGCGGGTGCAACGAGAGATCGGGTTCACGCACATCCGCGGGCACGGGCTGCTCAGCGACGACATGGGACTCCTGCGGACGGAGGACGTCGGCGGTCGGTCGCACCGTCGGTACTCGTTCACCTACGTCGACCAGGTGCACGACTTCTTCCTGTCGCTCGGCATCCGACCGTTCCTCGAGCTCGGGTTCATGCCGTCGGCGCTCGCGTCCGGGCCCGAGACCGTCTTCTGGTGGAAGGGCAACATCACACCGCCGGCCGACATGGACGCGTGGGTCGACCTCGTGCAGGCCCTGCTCCGCCACCTGATCGAGCGCTACGGCATCGACGAGGTCCGGCACTGGCCGATCGAGGTGTGGAACGAGCCCAACCTCGACATCTTCTGGAAGGACGCCGACCAGGACGCCTACTTCCGGCTGTACGCGGCGACCGCACGGGCGATCAAGGAGGTGGACGCGTCGTTGCAGGTCGGGGGACCAGCTCTGGCGCCTGGGTGTGATGCGTGGTGGCCACCGTTCGCCGACTTCGTCGAACGCCATGCCGTGCCGGTCGACTTCGTGAGCAGGCACGCCTACTCCTCGTACGAGCCCGCCGAGATCCCCTTCGGCACCTACCAGAGGCTCATGCCGCCGTCGGCCCTGCTGGAGCAGTTCGCGGAGCCTCGGCTGCACCTCGCCGGCACCCGCCTCGCCGACCTGCCGGTGCACATCACGGAGTTCAACACCTCGTACCGGCCCGACAACCCGATCCACGACACCGCGTACAACGCGGCCTACCTGGCACCGGTCCTCGCGTCGGGAGGCGATCTGGTCGACTCGTTCTCCTACTGGACGTTCTGCGACGTCTTCGAGGAGCTGAACATCCCGACCTCGTTCTTCCACGGGGGCTTCGGCCTGCTCACGCACCGGCAGGTGGCGAAGCCGACGTTCCACCTCTACGCCTTCATGGCTCGGCTCGCCTCCCAGGTGCTCGCCCGCGGCGAGGACCACCTGGTGTGCGCGGACCCGGACGGCCGCGTGACGGTCCTGGCCTGGCAACCCGTCGGCTCCGGCGACGGACCGGCGCCCGACCGCCACGAGCTGTCCCTGTCGGTGCCCTGCAGCTCCTCGGGTTCTCCACTGCCGGACGGTACCGGCGTGTTCGTCCGGCGCGAGAGGGTCAACGAGACCGCCGGGAACGCGTTCACGGCGTGGCGCGAGCTCGGCCGACCGGCGTCACCCACCGCCCGCCAGCTCGACGACCTGCAGGCGTGCGCGAGCCCCGCCCTGGAGCACTCCCGACTGACCGTGGAGCGCGGACGCGTCACCCTGCGCCTGTCGCTGTCGCAGCACGAGGTGACCCTCGTCGAGCTCACCCCGGTCGTGGACACGGTCTACGACGGGCTGGACGACCGGCGACTGCTCGGCGGTGTCGACGACCGTCTCCTGGTCGAGCACGAGCGCTGAGAGCGGGACGCGACTCGTCACGGGGCCAGGAGACCGAGGTCCGTCGTGCCTCTCCGGGAGGTCGAAACGGGCCGGGACGCAGGTCCTCGCAGCGGACGAGCGCATCGTCCTCGTTCCCTGACCAGAGGCCTCAGGTGGTGGCTGCGGCGCCAGCGATGACGACGTGGAGGCAGTCGTCGAACAGGTCGTCGGGCGTGCGCCCGTCCTGGAAGTAGTCGGTGATCCCCGCGATCACGGTGGGGTGAGCCGCGGCGAACTCGGCCAGGTCCCAGCTCTCGAGCGCGACCTGGTCGGGGCGGGGTGCTTGCTCCTCGAGCACGTAGCCGACGGTGAAGCGCTCGGTGGCCAGGGTGATCACGCGCGCCTGGCGGAGCGGGACGCCCGCGTCGACGAGAGCGCTCATGGCGCGCTCGGAGATGGTGTTCATCGCGGCGGACAGCTGCGCGGCGGAGACCACGCGCGCTCCGTCGGGGTGGGCGAGCAACGCTCGGCGCAGCCCTCGGGCGAGCCCCGTCAGCCAGTCCTCCCAGGCCTCGTCGTCCTTGGGGGCCGACAGGTGCTGCACCAGGTCGGCGAGGATCGCGTCGGCGATCGCGGTGACGAGGGCGGCCTTGTTGGGCACGTGCCAGTAGAGCGAGGGGGACTGCACGCCGAGGCGGGTGGCGAGCTTGCGCGTCGTGACTCCGTCGAGCCCGTCGGCGTCCAGGAGCGCGACCGCCTCGGAGACGACCTGCGCGCGGTCCAACGCCATCGTCCGACCCCTTCCGCGAAAGCCTGTACTCCGACTCTATCAGTGATAGATTCTCCCTATCGGTGGTAGGGAGGATCGCGTCCCGCCACCGCTCGACGACGAGAGGGGAAGCCATGTCGAAGGAACATGTCGTGCGAGACGTGCTGCACGAGGCGACGCACCACGTGCCGGGGGTTCCCGAGCACCAGGAGAACCCCGACGGCCATCGAGGCCCCGGCCATCACGGTGGGTCTGTGCACGCGCGCTCGCTCCAGGGTCGCGACGCCGGCCTGGCTCCCGCGCACGATCGCCCGCCGCGGGTGCTGGTGGGCTGGCAGAGCTGGATCGCCGGCCTGTTCTCGCGCCAGACCGACTGACCTCAGGCGAAGGAGAACAGCGGCGGGAAGACGATCACGACGACCGCCGCCCAGGCCGCGTAGACCGGCAGGTACCGCGTCTGCCAGCGCTCGAGCTCCGCGAACGTGCCGCGACCACGCAGGAACCGGGCGCTCCGCCACGCGGAGACCCCGAGGTGGACGAGCAGCAGGAGGTTGAGCCCGAGCGCGGCGATCTTGTTGGGGCTGGTCCCGAACTGCGCGATCCGCGTGAGCATCGCGGTCAGCATGACGGCGTCGACCGCGAGGGCGGTCCCCACCAGGACGAGCTGGAGCCAGTCGGAGAGCGCGGGGGGTGCGAGCGGGTCGCGGGCCGAGATCGAGTAGAGGAGCAGCGCCAGGACGAGCACGAGGATCGCGTCCATCAGGATGAGCAGGTCGCGGTCCACCTCGACGAGGCCCCCCGACGCGATCAGGGCCACGAGGACGGCCACGAGCATGACGATGGTCAGCGGCGTGAAGATCCGGGTCAGCACGGGCGCGATGTTCTCGACGACGTCCTGCTTGGCCTCGACGAGCCAGGCGGCGACGATGAGGGCGCCGGGGACGGCGAACGGCATCACCCAGCCGGCGATCACCGGTTCGGGGTCGATGCCGACGAGCTGCAGCACCCCGGCGGTGAGCCCGAGCAGGACCCCGCCGCCCAGCGCGAGCAGCGTGAAGTAGATCGCGAGCTCGCCCGTGAACCGCACGAAGTCCATGCGCCGGCCGTCCGAGCGCCAGGAGCCGGCGACGTACGCGAGCCCCACCAGCAGCCACAGGACGACGGGTGTGTGCAGCACCGCGAGCACCTCGGTCGACCCCTCGGGGACGAACGGGTACGCGTTCAGCACGACGGCCAGCACGGCGAACGGCACGGCGATCGCCGCCACGGTCCGCGGGCCCGCCTGCCGCTTCCACCCGAGGTACGCGGCAAGGAACGGCACGACGAGCAGGCCCGCGTTGAGCGCAAAGGTGATCTCGTCGTCGAACCAGGCGATCCCGGCTCGCACCGCGACGCCCGCGCCGACGGCGAGTGCGAGCACCACGGTGAGCTCCCGCCAGCGCGGCGAGGGCGAGCCGGGGGACTCGTCGGGGACGAGCGCGAGCTGTTTCCACAGCCGGTCCGAGTGCTCACGGGCGTACTCGCGGGAGACCGCGTCCAGGTTGCCGAGGCGCTTGATCGCGACGAGGAACGCCTCGTCGTCGTCGAGCCCGATCGCGCGCAGGTCCGTCACCTGTCCGCGCAGGTGGTCCTCGAGCTCGTCGACGTCCGCCGACGAGATGACCTGACGCCGGTGCACGTACCCGCGCCACCGGTCGACCTGGGCCTCGAGCTCGTCGTCGTGCGCCATCACGCCCACCCCTCGACGACGGTGGCGGGCCGCGGCGCCGACTCCCAGACCTGCCGGAGCGCGTCCGCGACGACGGTCCACTGCGCCTGCCGCTCGGCGAGCGCCGCGCGCCCGGTCGGGGTGATCGCGTAGTGCTTGCGACGCCGGCCGGACTCGGACGTGCCCCAGGAGGACGAGACGTGGCCCAGCCGTTCGAGCCGGTGCAGGAGCGGGTAGAGCATGCCGTCGGTCCACTGCATGCGTCCCCCGGAGAGCTCGCCGACGCGTTTGAGGATCGCGTAGCCGTAGAGGTCGCCGTCCACGAGGATCCCGAGCACGAGCGGGGTCGCCGAGGCGGCGACCAGGTCCTTGTCGATGCGCACGACAGCTCCTCTACCTTGATGTGCTAGGTATTAAACCCTAGCGGCTCTAGGTATGGAGTCGACCGTTCGGGGGACTAGCTCGTCCCGACGAGCGCCATGCGCTCGGCGCGGGCGACCGCGTCGGGGATGGTCAGCCGGGTCACCGCGCCGCTGCGCCGGTCGACCAGGCGCGGCCCGTTGGCGACCGGTCCGTCGCCGCGTCCGCCGCTGGTGTCGAGGACGACCAGCAGGAACGACGCCTCGTCCTGGCGCGCCCGCCGACGGTCCACGTGCAGGTGGGGGGAGTCGAGCGTGGCCTCGACGGCGGCGACGGCCTCCGCCAGCGTCATCTCGTTCACGGTCATCGGGGAGCCCTCTCTCGCGCACTGCTCGTCGCAGGCGAAACAGGTACCTGGTCGCTCGGCATTCCGGCGCCGGCCCGATCCCGAACCCGCCCCGCCCGTCTAGCGGGGTCGGACCGGCTCAGCCACACGCCCGAGCCACGTGCTGACCAGGGGCTCCCGCTCGAAGCAGCTGTCCGCCTTCGGGCCACCCCAGTAGGCGCCGTGGATGGAGAAGTCGCCCATCAGGAAGATCTGCCACCACGGCTGCGCCGGCAGGTAGGTCACCTGTCGAGTGGGCTGCAGTGCCGCGCCGGGCGTCGCGGGCGTCGTCTGGGTCGTCGTGTCGTCGTCGTCGCGGAAGTTGGAGCCGAAGACGTCGGACGCGTTCAGGACGTTGATCCACTCGAGGTTCGAGGGGTAGGGCCAGCGGTCCTCGAACCACCGCGGCCAGTAGAGCCGCGCGAAGTCGGCGGGGCACCCGATGGTTGTCAACGACGTCACCATCGACGCCAGGTCACGAAGGTTCGGGTCGACGAGCGTCTCGCCGTCCCGGCTCCGCTGCGGGAAGAGGGCGTCCAGCAGCACCAAGGACCCGAAGCTGAAGCCGACGAGATGGATCGGCCCCCTCCACGTCCGGTCGCGCAGGCCGTCGAGGGCCTCCCAGACGGTGCGCACGACGGCCGCCCGGTAGCGCGGGTCGTCGGCGAAGTTCATCATCCGTTCGATGCGCTCGGCGCCGGCCGTGAACTGCGGGCGGTACCGGGCCCAGATCCCCGCGACGGCCACACCGGAGCCGATCGAGATCACGGCGGCGTTGTCGTCCCCGATGAACCCGTCCCCGATCCCCATCGCGTGCAGCGACGTCACGATCGCGACGACGGCCAGCAGGAGCAGCACCACCAGGGAGCCGAACCCCCACAGCAGCTGCATCCGAGCGCGGGCCGACTTGCCGGCCCGGCGGATCGCGGGAACGAGCATCAGCATCCCGCGGATCGCGAGGAACCCGCTCCGGACGAATCCCGGTGCCGACGCGCCCCTCCCGATCAGGTCGGCATCCTCGAGCCGGCTCAGGTAGTCCAGCTCGAGGACGTCCAGGACGGGGGAGCCGTCGGGTCCCACGATCGTCTTGCAGACCCGAAGGCCGGTGCCCTGCTCGCTCCTGTCGACCACCTTGTAGGTGCCGGGCAGGATGCTCGCCTTCTTCGCTATCAGCTCGGCCACGCGGGTGCCGCTGTTCGACGACGAGCGGGCGAAGGCCGGCGCGAAGATCAGGATCGGCAGCGTGCCGTCGCTCGGGTCGGGGGGCTCGCTCGTGGGCGGTGCCGGTGCCGGCACTGCTGCGGGCGCCATCTCGGGTGCTGCCTGCTCGCGTCGCTCGGTGTCCACGGACATGAGGCCCCTCCTCGTCGATCACTGAGAAAGGGTGAGATCGCCGTGGGCAGATACCTGCGGGCTCCGGTCACCCTCCCGACGTGTCGAGCGAGCCGTGCCGCAGGACCTGCCACACGGTCGGGAGCATCCTGCGGGCCGGGATGCCCTTCATGATCCTCGCGACCTGTCGGCCGACGACGAGCACACCGGCGACGCCGACGACGGACTGGACGACGATCAGCCAGATGAGCGCGTCGTCGGCCGGGATGCCGAGGACGTCGGCGAGCACGGGCGCGGCGAGCCAGACCGGGATCCACCACAGGAAGACGAGGAAGATGCCGACGCGCAGCCGCGTCGGCGACACCCCCCGGTCGTCGTCCGGCACGGCCCCGCGCGCCTATGCCCGGAGCGGGCCGCGCACGATCGAGTCGCCGGAGTGCGCCGGGTTCCCGTCGAGGCTCTCCTGCGACACGTCGACCACGGAGTACTGGGCCAGGTCGAGCCCCGCCGGCAGGTCGAACCGGCCCGACGTCCCCTCGAGCGTGCCGAGGCTGACCAGGCCGGTGACGTCGGGCGTCAGCAGCCAGACCTCCTGGAAGGCGTCGTCGGACGGCACGGCGGTGGACAGGTCGACCACCAGGACCCGGCCACCGTCGGGTGCGGTCTCGACGACGGCCGAGCCGGTCGCGCTCCACCCCGGGAGCGGTTCGAGCGTCGCCGTGGCCAGCACGGTGACCGGCTCGGTGCGGTTCGAGATCCACCACGCACCGCCGCCACCGATGACGAGCCCGACGGCCGCGGCGCCGGCCAACCACGGCCACGGGCGCTGCCGACGGCGCGAGCTCAGTGGGACGACCCGAGCGGGTGGTGGTTCCGGGGGCGCGACGGCCGCGCGGGTCTGCGGGGCGAGGCCCAGCTCGTCGGCGACGCGCTCCCAGACGGCGGGCGCGGGCGCGACGATCGGCAGGTCGCCGTTCCCGGAGCGGGCGATCCCGACGACCTCGCGCAGGGTCGACAGCTCGCCGGTGCAGCGCTCGCAGCGCTCGAGGTGGGCGAGGTCCGCTGCGGACCCGACGTCCTCGCCGAGCGCGAGGAGGGCGAGCACGTCGTCGTCCACGTGCGACTCATCGAACGACACCGTCGGCCTCCCATCTGGTCCGTAGTCGGGCGAGGCTGCGCCGGACGTGACTCTTGACCGTGCCGAGCGGCAGGTCGAGCCGGTTCGCGATCTGGTCGTGGGTGAGGTCGTCGTAGAAGGCGAGCCGCAGGATCGTGCGCTGCGGGTCGCCGAGCCGGTCCAGCTCGTCGGCGATCACCACGCGGTCCACCACGCGGTCGTCGACGACCGACGGCACCTCGTGCAGGGACTCCGCCGACCTGTCGCGCAGCCGTCGGTCCCGGGAGCGCCGCTCGTGCGCGTCCGCGACGACGTGGCGCGTGATGCCGAGCAGCCAGGCGGGCAGCCGCGACCGGGTGGGGTCGAACCGTTCACGGCTGCGCCAGGCCTGGACGAAGACCAGCTGGGTGACGTCCTCGGCGTCGGGGACGCTGCCGAGCGAACGGACCGCGATCGAGTGCACGAGCGTCGCCCAGCGCCGGTACGCCTCGGCGAGGGCGGACTCGTCCCCGCCGGCGAAGGCCAGACCCAGCTCTTCGACGCCGTCACCGTCTGGATCCCGGCCGTGGACGGCGTGCAGGCGCGCCTCGTCCCTGGAGCCCGGTCCGGGTACGGTCACGGACGGCTCCTCACTCGTGTGCGCCAGTGTCATGTCGCTATCCATCGACCGGCTCGGCCGTGACGACGACGTTGTCCTCATAGTGCCCGATGTCCCGTCGGAATGTCCCGCCGCAGGTCACGAGCACCAGTCGCGGCGCGCCCGTCCGGTCGAACCACTGCGCGACGGGCGCCACGTCCTTGGCGACCTCCTGGCGGTCGACGACCGTGTACGCGTGCTCGACGCCGTCCGCGGTCGTGAGCGTGAGCGTCGCTCCCGGAGCGACGTCGCGCAGCCGCGCGAACTGTCCGACGCCGGTGAGCCGGCTGTCCACGTGGGCGGCCAGCACGGTGGCGCCCTGGACGTCGGAGGGCGCCGGCCCGAACCGGTACCAGCCGGCGCGGTTCGCGTCCGGGGGGATCTGCATCTCGCCGTCGTCCTGGACGCCCACCGGGTCCACCGCCATGTCGATCGAGACGTCCGGCACGACGAGCCGTACGGGCGCCGGCGTCGCCGCGGCCGGGGGTGTCGCGCCGAGCGCGGCGTCGTGCACGGGGACCGACGGCACGGGCGCCGACGGCTCGGGTGGCGAGAGGCTCGGCCGCGGTCCCGCCGTGGAGGGCGACGGGACCGCGGGGTCCGGACCGCTGCAGGCGGTGACGAGGCCGATCGCGGCGATCAGGACGAGGAGGGCAGGGCGCACCGAGGCCCGGGCAGGCGCGGCGGCCTGCCCGGGCATCGGTGAACCGGTCCGCGACAGGGTCAGCTCGACCGGGTCGACGAGCGGCGGGCGATCCCCAGACCGACCAGGCCTGCGACGGCCAGAGCCCCGAGCGCGTACGGCCAGGCGGGTGTGCCGGAGTCGCTGACGAGGCCGACCTCGCCCGCGTTCACGCCGGAGGGGGAGCCGTGCAGGCCGGTGATCGTCTGCGTGGCGAGCGCGAGCGTGGCGGGCGTGGCCGTCGCGCTGCCCCATGCGTAGACGATCGTGTTCGTGCCCTCGGCGACCGGCACGTCGGCCGGGCCCAGGAGCGCTGGTGTCGTCGTCCCGGTCGCGGTGACGCTCGCCGAGACCGTCCCGGCCGGCAGGTTCAGCACCTTCTCGTTCGGGTTGGTGAGGTTCGTGATCACCGCGGTCCCGCCCGCGAGGACGTCGACCCCGGGTGCCGCGGCGACGTGCCGCACCGTCAGCCGCCCCTGCCCGGCGGCCGTGGTGGAGATGTCGTTCGTGAACAGCGTGGCGGTCGGGGTGCCGGCCGCGTCGAGGTGGGCCACGGCGGTGTAGTTCTTGCCGGCCTCGAGCGCGAGATCGACCGGCCCGATCGCCGGTGCCGAGGCGTCGGCGGCGTCCGCGGCCGTGATGGCGACGGTGTACGTCCCGGCCGGAAGGTCCAGGGGACCCGCCATCGACCCGGGTGTGAAGTCGTCGAGCGTCCGCTCGCCGTTGACCCACACGTCGACGGTGAGCCCGGGCACGCCGTGGAACACGGAGAGCTTGGCGGGGTCCGCGGCCGACGCGGGCACCGCGGCGAGCGTGAGGAGGGCGAGGGTTCCGGCGGCGATGCCGGCGAGCAGTCGTGCGCGCATGGTGCGTCCTTCGAGGACTGGCCCGACGAGCGGGGCGGCCGATGTGCTGACACCCCTCCTTCGCCCGTCGGGCCGTCCCCGGATGCAGGGTCGGCGACCTAGAGGTCGACGGGCCGCAGCACGAAGGTGATCGCGTGCGCGATCTGGACGTTGCCCGCGTTGAGGTCGAGGCGACCCGGGATCAGGAACGGGTTGAGGTCGTTGCGGTCCTGGTCGCGCAGCTGCACGATCCCCCACCGCTTCGAGATCACGTCCACAGTGAACGTGCCGCCCTGCGCGGTGGTCAGGACCGCGTCGTCACTGGCCAGCGCGGTGCCGGAGTCGATCGTGGCGCCGGGGACCACGTGGTAGAGCAGGACCTGCTCGAGGGCGTCGATGCCGACGGCGCCCGCGAGCGCCGTGAACACCTGCTCCTCCGAGCCGTACCAGCGGTGGGTCAGGTCCTTGGCCAGGAGCTGGAACGCGCGGTCGGTGGGCAGGAACGCGGTGAGCGGGACCGAGCCGTCCGCGAGGACGGCGACCGGGCTGGAGGGCTTCGCGGCCAGCACCGCGCCGATCGCCTGGTCCAGGATGTCGAAGTCCCGCCAGCTGCGGTCGAACGTGTCCCCGTCGGACGCGAGCAGGGCGGCCAGGCTCGACGTGCCGGAGGGTGGCGCGGCAGTGGCGGCGGGCGCGAGCGCGACGCCGGTCCCGGCGGCCAGACCTGCGACGACCAAGGTCGTGATCGTGCGACGGATCCTCATGGTGGGCTCCTTGCGTGGGTGGGAGGTCGGCGGGCGGCTGATGCACCCGCGCACCTTCTTCGCTCGCCGGACCCGGTCGGGATGCACCGAGGTCGTCGGCTTGCGCCTCGCCGAGGACGTGTGAGGCTGGCAGCGGCGACCGGCTCCAGCGTCGGGGTGGTGTGGTTCGCCACCGAACGCGCAAGGACCTCTCCATGAAGCTTCCCCATCCACGCGGCGCTCTGAGCGAGGCTCTCGTCGACGTGCTCGGCGCCTCGGCCGACAAGGCCCGCGTCTCCGGAGACCTGGTGGACCGGGCGATCGCTGGTGCCGACGACCTGCTCACGGACGACGATGTCCAGCTCAGCCTCTACGTGCTCTACGAGCTCTTCTACCGCGGGTTCGCCGGCGTGGAGGAGGAGTGGGAGTGGGACCCGGACCTGCTCCGGGTCCGCGCGACGCTGGAGCTCGCCGTCGAGTCGGCGCTGACGGAGGCGCTGGACGTCCCCCGCGGAGTGCCCCCGGAGCGCGGAGCCGTCGCCGGGGCGCTCTTCGCCATGACTGCGCCGAGCCCGGGTCCGAGCCTGTCGCGATACGTCGCCAAGAGCGCGACGGTCGAACAGCTGCGCGAGCTCCTCGTGCACCGGTCGCTCTACCAGCTCAAGGAGGCCGACCCGCACACCTGGGCGATCCCGCGGCTGGAGGGGCGGCCCAAGGCGGCGTTGGTCGAGATCCAGGCCGACGAGTACGGCGGCGGTGCGCTCGAGCGCATGCACGCCGAGCTGTTCGCGCGGACGATGCGCGGCGCCGGGCTCGACCCGCACTACGGCGCCTACGTGGAGCAGGTTCCGGCGGTGACGCTCGCGCACGTCAACGTCATGTCGCTGTTCGGGCTGCACCGTCGTTGGCGAGGTGCCACCGCCGGGCACCTGGCGGCGTTCGAGATGACGTCGTCGCTGCCCAACCGCCTGTACGGCGACGGCTTCCGGCGGCACGGGTTCGACGCGGACACCACCGGGTACTTCGACGAGCACGTCGAGGCGGACGCCGTGCACGAGCAGATCGCCGGCCGCGACCTGGCGGGCGGTCTGGCCGAGCAGGAGCCCGAGCTCGTCGACGACCTCTTCTTCGGCGCCGCGGTCTGCCTGTACCTCGACGACCTCGTCGCGGGCCACGTGCTGGAGGCGTGGCAGGCGGGCGAGTCCTCGCTGCGCACGCCATGAGCGAGCGCCCGCCGCGCGCGCGGCCGACCGAGCCGAGCATCGTCGCCTGCCCGGACGGGCCGATCCTGGTCCGGGGCGACGTCGCCATCGTCGACGGCTCGGGTGCGCCTGTGCCGAGACGACGGGCGACGGTGGCCCTGTGCCGCTGTGGGTCGTCGGCGATCAAGCCCTTCTGCGACGGGTCGCACAAGGCGATCGGCTTCAGCGCGCCCTGACCTGCGTCGGACGGCAGACTCGACCCATGGACGTCGCCGCCTGGGTCTTCGACTACGAGCGCGCGTGGCGCGACCGTGACGCAGCCGGGATCGACCGCCTGTTCACGGACGACGCGCGCTACCTGCGATCCGCCTACGACGACGGCCTGTCCGGCATCGACGAGATCCGCGGTTTCTGGGACGACGACACGCCGTTCACCATGACCTCGGCCGTGCTCGCGGTGGACGGCGACACGGCCGTGGTCCGGGCGGAGGTGCACTACCTCGGCGACGAGCCCCACGAGTACCGCGACCTGTGGATCCTGCGGTTCGCCCCCGACGGCCGGGTGCGGCACTTCGAGGAGTGGGCGCACTGGCCGGGCATGCCCGGGTGGAGCGAGTCGCAGGCGTGACGCGCGTGGGACCGGTGCGCGTGACCCGACCCCAGGCCCTCGCCTGGCGGATGCGTCGCCACCTGCTGGAGCCGGTCGGCACCGGCAGCGCCGAGGACGTCGTGCGGCGGCTGACCGCGATCCCCGCGCAGTCCGACGTCGACCTCGCGGTCCGGACCCGGCAGCGGGCCTCCCGGGCGGGGGAGGTCGAGGCGGCGGTGCGCGACGGCCGGCTGCTGCGGACGTTCGCGTTCCGCGGCGCCGTCCACCTCCTCACGCCCGAGGAGGGCGGGGCGTACCTCGCGCTGCGTGCGGCAGGCCGGCAGTGGGAGCTTCCCAGCTGGCAGCAGCACTACGGCCTCGCGCCCGAGGCCTGGCCCGCGTTCCGGTCCGCGGTGCGGGACGCCCTCGACGACCGCCCCCTGACCCCGGCCGAGCTCGGCGACGCCCTCGCCGAGCACCACGGGTACGCGCACCTGCGGTCGATCTTCGCAACCGATCCGTGGACGCTGCTCAAGGCTCTGGCGTGGCAGGGCGATCTGACGTTCGGCCCGTCGCGAGACGGCCGGGCGACCTTCCAGCGGCTCGACCAGAACCCTCGGTGGACGAGCTGGCCGGACCTCGCCGACGCGGGCCGGCACGCGGTCACCGCGTATGCGCGCGCCTACGGGCCGACCACCCCGGACCACCTGCAGTACTGGCTCGGCGCCGGGCTCAGCGCCGGCCGCCGGCGGATCGCGGCGTGGGTCGACGACCTGGCCGACGAGCTCGCACCCGTCGACGTGGACGGCACGACGGCGTTCGTGCTCCGGGAGGACGTCGACGAGCTCGTCGCGACACCGCCGACGGACGTCGTCCGGCTGCTGCCCGGGTACGACCAGTGGGTGCTCGGGCCGGGGACCGCAGACCCCGACGTCGTGCCGCCGGCCCGCCGCGCGCTCGTCACTCGCGGCGCGAACGTGGTGGTGGCCGCAGGGGTCGTCGCCGGGACGTGGTCGGTGCGCGACGACGCGCTCGAGGTGACGCTGTTCGAGGCGACGACGACCCCCGCGCCGAGTGCCCTCGACGAGGGGGTGGCGCGGCTCGCGGGAGTCCTCGAGCGCGACCTGCGTCCCACCGTGACGACCGGCTGACGGCGTGGCCCCTCGCTCGCCCGACGGATCGGCGCCCCCGGGCGTACGGTCGAAAGGACGCGTCCGCCGACCGGCGCACGCCCGGACAGGAAGCAGCCAGATGAGCACCGAGACCCCGGTCCCCGACGACGAGACCCGCGCGCACGCGACCGATCCGGCGGAGGGTGCCGACGGTGCCCCGGACGCCGTCGGCGGGGACGCTCGCGAGCACGCGAGCGAACCCGCCGAGGGCGAGGACCCTGACGCCTGACCCGGCGGGCCTCAGACGCGCTGCTCCGGAGGCGCCTCGTCCACGACGACGTCGGGGTCGATCCGGTCGGCCGCGCTCAGTCGCTCGTCGAGCTCGGTGCGTGCACCGCTGGCCTCCTGGGCGTGGGAGCGAGCCTCGTTCTGGAGCGCCGCGGCATCCGCGGCCCGGGCGTCGGCCTCGGCCTGCGCGAGCCGAGCCTGGGCGTCGAGACGGGCCGCCTCGGCCTCACGTCGCTGCAGCTCGACCTGGTCGGCGGCCGCCTGCTCGCGGATCGCCTGCGCCTTGGCGCGCTGTGCGTCCTCCCGACGCCGTCCGCGGCCGGCGAGTGCCACCACCGCGACGATGATCACGATGATCACGACGACGGCGACGATGATCCAGACAGTCTGAGCATCCATTTCGGGAGCCTCCTTCTGTAGGTTCCCCCCAGCTGGTATTGGACTGCCGTCCCGATGGGGCCGCAACCCGGGCGCGCGCCCGGGAGGCGTGCTCCGGTCGCCTGGGCGGATGACGATCCGATCGCCGAGACTGGCCCGATGACCGACCGCTACGACGGCCACATCCTCGGCTTCGCGACCGCGGACGGTCGGCGCGTCGTCGTCGGCCGCTGGCTGCGTTCGCCCTGGCCGCCGTTCGCCGACGTCATGACGCAGGACGCCGACGGGCGGCGCACGCTGATCGCCCCGAGCCGCGGCATCGCCGACGAGATCGCCGCGACCTACCAGTTCGACGAGGTCGTCGTCGCGCCGGTGCAGGTGCGGTGCGACCGTGCGGCGCGGACCTGGGACGTGTCGGCCGGTGCGCTCGACGCCGTCGTGACGCTGGGCGGACCGACGGCCCTGGGCCGGGCGCTGGCCGCCGTGCCGCGCTCCGTCACGAGGTCGCGCGCGTTCGCGACGTTCGCCGACCCGGTGGTGCGAGTGGTCCTGCCGGGGGTGCGCACGCGGGGGACCGCCGGCGCCGACCGGCGCGAGTGGTACGGCGCCGTCGGTCAGCACCGCGTCGCCGACGTGCGCGCGACCTGGCACTCCGTGCCGTGCGGCGCGCTGCTGCCGACGGTGCCCGCGGTGCAGTTCGGATTCTCGTCGGTGCCCGACCGTCCGACCGTCACCGCGGTGCGGACGACCATCGTTCGGGTCGGCTGACCGCGCCGGCACCGGTTCCGGTTCCGGTTCCGGTTCCGGTTCCGGTTCCGCGAACGCTACGGGGAGACGGCCCGCTCAGACGAGGGCCGCGGCGTCCGCCCGGGCGCGGGACTCCAGGATCGCCGGTGCGTTGGCCTCGGACCACGAGCGCATGGTCTGGAGCGCGTCGAGAAGTGAGGTGCCGAGCGGGGTCAGCCGGTACTCGACGCGCGGCGGCACCTCCGCGAACGCCTGGCGGGCCACCAGCCCGTCGCGCTCGAGCGCCCGCAGGGTCTCGGTCAGCACCTTGGGCGTGATGTCGGTGAGCAGTCCGCGCAGCTCGGAGAAGCGCAGCACCGAGCGGTCCAGCGACAGCAGGATGCGGACGGTCCACTTCTCGCCGACGCGTGCGAGCACCATGCGGCTCGGGCAGGCGACGTCGAGGACGTCGTAGGGCACGGTATCCACGGGGTGACCGACTTCCGTTGAAGTGACCAGTTTCCAATCCATACTATCGGCGACGACGCAGCTCATCCACGACAAGCGGGAGTCCTCACATGTACGTCCTTCTCACCGGCGCCACCGGGTACGTCGGGTCGAACGTCCTCGCCGCACTGCGGTCCGCGGGCCACGAGGTGCTCGCCGTCACGCGCAGCGAGTCGTCCGCGGCGCAGGCCCGGGGGGCGGGGGCGAAGGCCGTCGTGCACGACCTCACCGACACCGCCTGGCTGGTCGACGAGCTCGGCACGGTCGACGCCGCGATCCACACGGCGGCCACGGGGGACGGGCAGAACCCGGCGTTCGACGACGCGGTGATCGACGCGGTCGTCCGGGCGTTCGCGGGCACGGACAAGCAGTACGTGCACACCAGCGGCATCTGGGTCTGGGGTGCGGGCGAGGTCGAGGAGGACGGACCGCTCGACCCGCCGACGATCGTCGCGTGGCGGCTCGAGCGCGAGGACCGGCTGCTCGCCGCGGACGTGCGCGCGACGATCGTCGCGCCCGGCATCGTCTACGGGCAGGGCCGCGGGATCGTGGCGGGTGTGCTCGGCGCCGGGCCCCGGACCGAGGACGGCGCGCTGCGCCTGGTCGGCTCGGGGGAGCAGCACTGGACGACGGTGCACGTCGAGGACCTCGCCGACCTGTACGTCGCGGCCCTGTCCGGCGGGCTGCGCGGTCGCGTCGCGGGGGCCTCGGGCCAGAACCCGACGGTGCGGGAGATCGCCCAGGCGGTCGTCGGCGCCGACGGTCGGGTGCTGCCCGAGTCCGACGACGAGACGCGCGCCCGGCTCGGCGCCGGATTCGCGGACGCGCTCCTGATCGACCAGCGGGCGACGGGGGCGCTCGCCCGCGCCACCTGGGGATGGGTTCCTCGTCGGCCGAGCCTGCTCGAGGAGCTGTCCGCCTGAGGCGAGACGTGTCTCACATGTCACGTCCCTGGACGCCCCGGGCACAGATCCCCGAACGTGCCCTAGTTTTGGGCCCGTGACTGCACCGAGCGACGCCCCGCAGGGTCTGGCCAACCACGAGGTACCCGAACCGCTGCGCAACGACGTGCGGGTGCTCGGCGAGTTCCTGGGTCGAGTGCTGCGCGAGGCCGGCGGGGACGACCTGCTGGCCGACGTCGAGCGGTTGCGCGAGCTGGCGATCCGGGCGCACAACGGGCCGGACGCCGAGGCGCTGGCGCAGGCCGAGGAGCTGGTGTCCGGCTTCACGCTGGCCCGCGCCGAGCAGGTCGCCCGCGCGTTCACGTGCTACTTCCACCTGGCCAACACGGCCGAGGAGTACCACCGCGTGCGGGTCCTGCGTGAGCGCGAGGCCAGCCTGCTGCCGCACCACCTGGCGCCCGACGACTCCCTGCCGGCCGCGGTCGCGCAGCTCGCGCAGGAGGTCGGCCAGGACGTCGCTCGCCAGCGGTTGTCCGAGATGGAGTTCCGCCCGGTCCTGACAGCGCACCCCACCGAGGCCCGCCGCCGCGCGGTGTCGGCGTCGATCCGGCGCATCGCCGAGCTGGTCGCCGAGCGCGACTCCCGGAGCATCGGGGGCATGTCGCTCGCGGAGAACGACCGTCGGCTGCTCGGCGAGATCGACACCCTGTGGCGCACGGCCCCGCTGCGCGAGGCCAAGCCCACGGTCCTCGACGAGGTCCGCACCGTGCTCAGCGTCTTCGAGTCCACCCTCGCCGACACCCTGCCGGACGTGTACCGGCGCCTCGACGACTGGCTCCTGGCCGACGCCGCCGGCACCACCGCGCCCGCGGTCCGCTCGTTCGCGCGGCTCGGGTCGTGGATCGGTGGCGACCGCGACGGCAACCCGAACGTCACCGCCGAGATCACGCTGCAGGCCGCCGCGATGGCGTCGGACAAGGTGCTCAGCGAGCTCGAGGTCTCGGCGCGCCGGACCGCGGGCGGCCTGACGCTCTCCGCCGACGACACCCCGGCCTCCGCCGAGCTCACCGCGCTGTGGGACGGCCAGGTCGCCCTCTCGCCGGCGCTGGCCGAACGGATCGCCGTCGACGCACCGAACGAGCCCCACCGCCGCGTCGTCTACTTCCTGGCCGAGCGCCTCGCCGCCACGCGCCGGCAGGACGCCGAGCTCGCCTACGCCGACGCCGCCGAGTTCGAGTCCGACCTCGCGGTCGTGCAGCGCTCGCTCGCCGAGGCCGGCGCCCCGCGGTCCGCCTACGGCGAGCTGCAGCGACTGATCTGGCAGGTGCAGACCTTCGGGTTCCACCTGGCCGAGCTCGAGGTCCGGCAGCACTCGCAGGTCCACGCCGGCGCGCTCGCGGACATCGCGACGAACGGCCTGGGCGGCGAGCTGGAGCCGCGCACCGTCGAGGTGATCGCCACGTTCCGCGCGCTGGGTGAGGTGCAGCGCCGGTTCGGCATCTCGGCGGCCCGCCGCTACATCGTCTCGTTCACGCAGTCCGCCGAGCACCTGGCCGCGGTCTACGAGCTGGCGGAGCTCGCGTTCGAGGGCGCGGACTTCACGCCGACCATCGACGCGATCCCGCTGTTCGAGACCTTCGCGGACCTCGAGGCGAGCGTCGACATCCTCGAGGGTGCGCTCGCGTTCCCGCAGGTCCAGCGCCGGCTCGCGGAGAACGGTCGCCGCGTCGAGGTCATGCTCGGCTACTCGGACTCGTCGAAGGACGTCGGCCCGGTCTCTGCGACGCTCACGCTCGACACGGCGCAGCGCCGCATCACCGAGTGGGCGCGGCGCAACGACATCGTCCTGACCCTGTTCCACGGCCGCGGCGGCGCGCTCGGACGTGGCGGCGGCCCCGCCAACCGCGCCCTCCTGGCCCAGCCCCCGGGGTCCGTGGACGGCCGGTTCAAGCTCACCGAGCAGGGCGAGGTCATCTTCGCCCGGTACGGCGACCCGGTCATCGCCGCCCGGCACATCGAGCAGGTCGCCGCGGCGACCCTGCTGGCCGGCGCGCCGTCGGTGGAGAAGCGCAACGCGGCCGCGACCGACCGGTTCAGCGCGCTGGCCGCGCGCATGGACGAGACGTCCCGCGTGCGGTTCCACGAGCTGGTGAAGTCCCCGGGCTTCCCGCAGTGGTTCGCCGAGGTGACCCCGCTGGAGGAGCTCGGGCTGCTGCCGATCGGCTCGCGGCCGGCCCGTCGTGGCCTGTCCGTCGAGTCGCTCGACGACCTGCGCGCGATCCCGTGGGTGTTCTCCTGGTCGCAGGCGCGCATCAACCTGGCCGGCTGGTACGGCCTGGGCACCGCGCTCGAGGAGGTCGGCGACCTGGACGAGCTGCGTGCCGCGTACGCGCAGTGGCCGCTGTTCACCACGATGATCGACAACGTCGAGATGTCGCTGGCCAAGACCGACCAGCGGATCGCCGAGCGCTACCTCGCCCTCGGTGACCGCGACGACCTGGCCGGCCAGGTGCTCGAGGAGATGGCGCTGACCCGCAAGTGGGTCCTGCTCATCACCGACAGCGACGCGATCCTGTCGCGCCGCCGCATCCTCGGCCGCGCGGTGCAGCTGCGCAGCCCGTACGTCGACGCCCTCTCGCTCCTGCAGCTGCGAGCCCTGCGTGCGCTGCGCACGGGTGCGGCGCCCGAGCAGGTCGACGACCTGCGACG
This sequence comes from Cellulomonas sp. P2_B4, assembly GCF_056404795.1. Taxonomy (NCBI): domain Bacteria; kingdom Bacillati; phylum Actinomycetota; class Actinomycetes; order Micrococcales; family Cellulomonadaceae; genus Cellulomonas; species Cellulomonas sp. P2_B4. The sequence goes on along the minus strand of NZ_JBFUDI010000003.1, from coordinate 489,311 downwards.
ACTGCTCCTGCTGTCCGTCAACGGCGTCGCCGCGGGTCTGCAGAACACCGGCTGACTCGACCCCGCCTCTCGACACATGGGCCCGGTTCCGGACGCGTATCGTCCGGAACCGGGCCTACGGTCGTCTCATGACAAAGACCGTTCCCTGGGAACCGCCCCTCGCGAGCAACGAGCTCGACCACCTCGTCGGCGCGCTCGACCGGATGCGCACGACCTTTCGCTGGAAGGCCGACGGACTCGACAGCGCCGGCCTCGACCAGCACATCGGTGTCTCCGCACTGACCCTGGGGGGACTGCTCAAGCACCTCGCAGCCGTCGAGGACACCACCTTCTCCTGGAAGCTCGCGGGCCAGCATCCCGGCGAGGGGATCTGGCACCCCGAGACCTGGGGCGAGAACGACACCGAGATCCTGTCCGCCGTGAACGACAGTCCCGAACAGCTCTACGCGGCGTGGGACGACGCGGTCGCACGGTCGCGCGACCGGCTGGCTACCGCGCTGGCCTCCGGCGACCTCGGCCAGGAGGTGCGCGACGGCGACGACGCGGGCAACCACGCCAACCTGCGTCGGTTGCTGTTCGACCTGCTCGAGGAGTACGGCCGGCACACGGGGCACGCGGACCTGCTGCGCGAGGCGGTCGACGGCCGTGTCGGCGAGGACCCGCCGCTCGACTGGCGCCCGGTCTCGGGTGCGCCGCTGGGCTGGATCCGGGAGTGGGACCGGTAGGTCAGGGCCCCGTCGGGCCGAAGCGTTCCGTGCGGATGCGGTCGGGGTCGTGGCCGAGGTCGACCAGCGTGTCGGCCACGAGCTCGACGAAGGGTGTGGGGCCGCAGACGAAGACGTGCGCGTTCTCCGACGGCGGGTAGCACGCGTCGCGCAGCACGTCGGCGTTCACGCGCCCGACGGGTCCGCTCCACCCGGGCGGGCCCGTGCGGGTCCACACGCGGGTGATCGCGACGTCGGGCTCCAGCGACGCGAGCTCGTCGGCGTACAGGGCGTCGGCGGGCGTACGGACCGACACGAGCAGCCGGAACGGCGAGGCCGAACCGACATCGCGGCGCGTCCGCAACATCGACATGAGCGGGACCAGCCCCGAGCCCCCGGCGACGAGCTGCACCGGGTGTGGGTCGGTCGCGTGCCAGACGAACCAGTTGCCGACGGGGCCGCGCAGCTCGAGCTCGTCGCCGACCTGGAGGTCCTCGGTGAGGTACGGGGAGACCTCGCCGTCGTCGACGACCTGGACCGTGAGCGCGATCCGCTCGTCGACCATGGGCCCGCCCGGGCGGCCCATCGTGCCGGGGGAGGCGAGCGAGTAGGAGCGCTGCGTGGAGTACCCGTCCTCGGCGGTCAGCCGCACGTCGACGTGCTGCCCGGGCATGGCACCGTGCCATCCGGGTACGTCGAGCTCGAGGGTTGCCGCGGAGGGGGTCTCGAACCGGCGGTCGACGAGCGTCCCGACCAGCCAGGGGAGGGCGTAGAGCTCAGTCACCCCAGTACCGCTGTTCCTTCCAGGGGTCGCCGTACTCGTGGTAGCCGAGCCGCTCCCAGAAGCCCCAGGTGTTCTCGGTCATGAGCTCCAGGCTGCGGACCCACTTGGCCGACTTCCAGAAGTAGAGGTGCGGGACCAGCAGCCGGGCCGGTCCGCCGTGCTCGGGCGGCAGCGGCGCGCCGTCGTACTGGTACGCGATCCAGGCCTTGCCGCCGCGCAGGTCCTCGAGCGGGACGTTGGTGGTGTAGCCGCCGTCGCAGTGCGCCATGACGTAGGCGTGGTCGGGGTCGATCTCGACCGCGTCGAGCAGCGTGTCCAGCGAGATGCCGCGCCAGACCGAGTCGAGCTTGGACCACTTGGTCACGCAGTGGATGTCCTTGACGACGTCCTCGTGCGGCAGGTGGGTGAGCTCGGACCAGGACCAGGTCTTGAGCTCGCCGCCGTCGGCCGTGATCGAGAACGTCCACGTGGCCAGGTCCGCACGCGGCGTGGGACCGGCGGACAGGACCGGGAAGCCACGTTCGAGGTACTGACCGGGTGGGATGCGGGGGTCGGTCTCACGCTTTCCGCGGAAGCCGCGGGAGATGATCGCCATTCGAGAGCTCCCAGGGTGCGTCGGAGAGTCCCATCATGCGGCGCCACCTGCGGATACGCCAGAGGCCGGCCCGAGAAAGGGCCGGCCTCTGGTGAAGAACGGTGGATCAGCCGCGCGAGTAGACCACGCGGGGGCCGCCGGACGACGACGCGCCCGAGCCGCCGCCGGAGCCGCCGCGACCGGAGCCGCCACGACGACGACGCTGGCCCGAGGGGGCGCCGGCAGCGGTGCCGCCCGACGCCTGACGCTGGCGCTGGCCGCCCGACGGCGCACCCGACGAGGCGGCGGCCGAGGCCTGACGGCTCGAACCGTTGCCGCGACCGGAGCCGCGACGGCCACCGCCGCCACCGGAGGACTGCTGGGTGACGGGAGGCGCGACGTAGCGCACGGGGGCCGCCTGCTCGCCGACCAGGGACGTCAGCGTCGCGTCGCCGGCGTTGACCGGCTTCGGGGTCGCGGTGATCTTGGCCGCACGGGTCAGCTGGCGGACGTCGCCGCGCTGCTCGGGCAGGACGATCGTGACGACGTCGCCGCCCGACCCGGCACGCGCGGTGCGGCCGGAGCGGTGCAGGTAAGCCTTGTGCTCGGCAGGCGGGTCGACGTGCACGACGAGCTCGATGTCGTCCACGTGGATGCCGCGGGCGGCGATGTCGGTGGCAACGAGCACGCGCACGGAGCCGTTGGAGAACGCCTCGAGGTTCCGCTCGCGGGCGGCCTGGGCCAGGTTGCCGTGCAGGTCCACGGCGGGGATGCCGTCCATGGTGAGCTGCTTGGCCAGCTTCTTGGCCTGGTGCTTGGTGCGCATGAACAGGACGCGGCGGCCCGTGCCCGAGGCGAGGTGGTGGACGACGGCCTTCTTGGCCTCGGCGTCGCGGACCTCGAACAGGTGGTGGGTCATCGCGGCGACCGGCGACTCGGCGCTGTCCACGGAGTGCTCGACCGGGTTGCTCAGGTAGCGCTTGACCAGCTGGTCGACGCCCTTGTCCAGCGTCGCCGAGAACAGCAGGCGCTGGCCGCGTGGCGGCGTCTTGTCCAGGATCCGCTTCACGACGGGCAGGAAGCCGAGGTCGGCCATGTGGTCGGCCTCGTCGAGAACCGTGATCTGCACGTCCTCGAGCGAGATGAGCCTCTGGTTGAGCAGGTCCTCGAGGCGGCCCGGGCACGCGACGACGATGTCGACGCCGCCGTTGAGCGCGGAGACCTGACGGCCCTGGGACACGCCGCCGAAGATGACGGTGGTGTTCAGGCCGAGCACCTTGGCCAGCGGCGCGATGGTCGCGTCGATCTGGGTGGCGAGCTCGCGCGTCGGGGCCAGGACGAGAGCACGGGGCCGACGAGCGACCTTGCCCTTGCCGGCGGCGGCCGTGCGCGTGACGAGCGGGAGGGCGAACGCGAGGGTCTTGCCGGAGCCCGTGCGGCCGCGGCCGAGGACGTCACGGCCCGCCAGGGAGTCGGGGAGCGTGGCGGTCTGGATGGGGAAGGGGGCCGTGATGCCCTGGTCCGTCAGAGCGGCGGACAGGGCAGAGGGCACGCCGAGATCGGCGAAGGAAGTCAAGGTAGAGCCTTTCAAGAGGCTTGGTCGGGGTCCGCCGCCAGAGCAACCTGAGCGAGTGCTCGGGGGACCTCCACGACGCGGGGCGCGCAGGTTCGCGCAGCCCGTGGTGCCGTCAGTCTCTCATACAGGTGTCTCGAAACCGGTTCGCGGTGTCGAGCATCACAAGGGACCATCGAATCCAGCGGCGGGCGTCGGGGGGAAGATCAGGCATGACCAGCAGCGTGATCGCATCGGCACGGGAGCTGCGGAAGGTCTACGGCTCGGGTCCGACGGCGGTGCGCGCGCTCGACGGGGTCGACGTCGACCTGGCGCGCGGCGAGCTCACGGCGATCATGGGACCGTCCGGATCGGGCAAGTCGACCCTCATGCACTGCCTCGCAGGCCTGGACAAGCCCACCTCGGGCACCGTCGTCGTCGACGGGGAGACCGTGAGCTCGATGTCCGAGCGCAGGCTGACCGCGCTGCGGCGCACCCGCGTCGGCTTCATCTTCCAGGCCTACAACCTCGTGCCGACGCTGACCGCCCTGGAGAACATCACGCTGCCGCTCGACATCGCGCGCAAGCCCGTCGACCGCGCGCACCTGGACGTCGTGGTCGAGACCCTGGGCCTGACCGACCGGCTGAGCCACAAGCCGAGCGAGCTGTCCGGCGGCCAGCAGCAGCGCGTCGCGTGCGCGCGGGCGCTGGTGAGTCGTCCCGCGGTCGTCTTCGCCGACGAGCCGACGGGCAACCTGGACAGCACCGCGTCCGCGGAGGTGCTCGGGTTCCTGCGGCGCAGCGTCGACGAGCTCGGGCAGTCGGTCGTCATGGTGACGCACGACCCGACGTCGGCCGGCTACGCGCACCGCGTCCTGTTCCTCGCCGACGGCCGGCTCGTCGGCGAGCTGCGCGACCCCACCCCGGAGGCGGTCCTCGCGCAGCTGGCGAGCATCCGCACCGTGAGCTCGTAGTGGTCCGCGTCGCCCTGCGGGGCGTCCGCGCCCACCTGGTGCGGTTCTGCCTCTCTGTGCTCGCCGTGGCGCTCGGCGTGGCCTTCGTCGCGGGCACGTTCGCCCTGCGCACGATGCTCGGCTCGACGTTCTCCGACATCGTCGCGACGACCACCCTCGGCGACGCCTACGTGCGGGGCGCGGACGTGGTCGGTGGCGCGGACGAGCAGAACGTCGTCGCCGGGACGCCGCGCAACCCCGTGCCGCTGACGCTCGTTCCGCAGCTCGAGGACGTCGACGGCGTCACCGCCGCGATCCCCGACCTGTCCGGCCCGGTGGTGCTGGTCGGCTCGGACGGGACCGCGGTGCAGAGCACGCAGGCGCCGAGCCTCGGCTTCGCCTACGACGACCGCAGCCGGGCGGTCGAGCTCGTCGCCGGGCACGCGCCGACAGGTCCCGACCAGATCGCCGTCGAGTCCTCGACGCTCCAGGCCTCGGGGCTGTCGCTCGGCGACGCGACCACGATCGTGATCGGCGGCGAGGTCCGGCCGGTCACCGTCGTGGGCGAGGTCGGGCTCGGCTCGGCCCTGGCCGGCGCGACCGTCGTCTTCGTCGACCGGCAGAGCGCGACGGCCGCGTTCGCCCCCGACGGCACGGTGTCGTCGATCTCCGTGCTCGCTGACGACGGCCTCTCGGAGCAGGAGCTCGTGGACCGGCTCGCGCCTGTCGTCGCGGACGACGACGCCCGCGCGGAGGTGATCACGGGCGACGAGATGCGCGACGAGGCCATCGCCAACGTGCTGACGCTGCTCGGGTTCATCACGACGTTCCTGCTGGTGTTCGCGGGGATCTCCCTCTTCGTCGGCGCGTTCATCATCTCCAACACGTTCTCGATGTGGGTGCGGCAGCGGATGCGCGAGTTCGCCCTGCTGCGCGCGGTCGGGGCGTCGCCGCTGCAGGTGTTCACGTCGATCGTGCTGCAGGCGGCGATCGTCGGGGTGATCGGCAGCGTGATCGGCGTCCTGGGTGGGCTCGGGCTCGTCGTGCTCCTGCGCGGCGTGCTGGGCTCCGCCGGCATGCAGCTGACCGGGAGCGTGCCGCTCGACGGCTTCACGATCGTCGTGTCGGTGCTCGTCGGGACGCTGGTCAGCGTGCTCGCGGCCGCGCTGCCCGCCCGCCGGGCCGCGCTGATCCCGCCGGTCGAGGCCCTGCGCGACGAGGTCACGGTGCCGGAGCGCTCGCTGCGCCGGCGCGCGATCGTCGGCGGCGCGCTGGTCGTGGCCGGGGTGGTCATGGTGGTCGCGGCGCTGCTCGACCCGACCGGCGACCACGCGGGCGCGATGCTCGGGTACGGCGCGGGTGCGGTGGTGATCGGAGTGCTCGCGGCGTCGCCGGTGCTGGCGCGCGGCATCCTGCGCGTGCTCGCGGTGCCGTTCAGCGGCTGGCGGCCGGTGGGACGGCTGGCCCGGGGCAACGTCACGCGCAACCCGCGTCGCACCGCGAACACCGCCGGGGCGCTCATGATCGGCATGGCGCTGGTCGGCGCGGCCGCGGTGATCGCGGCGACGACCCAGGCCTCCACGAGCGCGATCGTCGCTCAGGAGGCCACGACCGACTACATCCTGCGCGGTGCCGCGCAGGGGCCCGTGCCGGCGCAGGCGGTCGAGGACGTCCGCGCCCTGCCCGACGTGCGCGCGGCCGACACGTTCGCGACCGCCTCCGTCCTCGTCGGCACGGACTCCTTCGCCGTCACGGGGATCGACCCCGACGCGATCGGCCGCAGCATCGACACCGAGGTGATCGAGGGCTCGTTCCACGACGCGCTCGCCGCCGGCCAGGTCGCGGTCCAGCGCACGACGATGGACGACCAGCACTGGGCGCTCGGCGACGCCCTGTCCCTGACGGGGCCGAGCGGCTCGCAGGACCTGACGATCGGCGCGGTCATCGACTCGCCCGCGTTCGGCGTCCCGCTCGTCGTCGGCCAGACCGAGCTCGACCAGCTCGTGCCGCCGGACCAGCAGCTCGTCACGACGGTCTTCGTCACCGCCGCGCCGGGGGCCGACGTCGCGGCCCTGCGCGGCGAGCTCACGGCGACCGTGAAGCCGTACGTCGTCGTGTCCGTGATGGACAGCGCGGAGTTCGTCTCCCAGCTCGCCGACCAGGTGAACCGCGTGCTGGTCATCCTGTACGCGCTGCTCGGGCTCTCGGTGGTCATCGCGGTGCTCGGCATCATCAACACGCTCGCCCTGTCGGTCATCGAGCGCACCCGCGAGATCGGGCTCCTGCGCGCGGTGGGCCTCGGGCGCCTCCAGCTGGGGTCGACGATCACGGTCGAGTCGGTGCTGACCGCGGTCTTCGGCACGCTCGTCGGGCTGGCCGTGGGCGTCGCGCTCGCTTCGACGCTGCCCACCGTGTTCTCCGACGTGGGCCTGCGCTCGTTGGCGATCCCGTGGGTCAGCCTCGCGCTCATGGTCGTGCTCGCGATCGTCGTCGGGGTGCTCGCGGCCGTGTGGCCGGCCATCCGTGCGGCGCGTCTGCCCGTGCTCGAGGCCGTGTCCACCGAGTGATGACTACCCTCGGAGCGTGAGCGACACCGGGTACGGCGACTTCGAGTTCGAGCGTCGCTTCTGGGTGCGCGACCTGCCGGGCGAGCTGCTGGACGCCTCGCCGGCGCTGATCGTGCAGAGCTACGTCCTGGCCGACGAGGGGTACGCGATCCGCGTCCGCGTGCAGGCCACGGTCGAGGGGCTCGTGCTGGCGCCCGGCGCGGACGAGCTCGGGCTGCTGGCCGAGTACGCCGACCAGATGGACTTCTGCGCGATCACCGTCAAGGGACCGATGAACGAGGGCACCCGCTACGAGGCCGAGCGCGAGATCGACGTGCTCGTCGGGCTCGAGATGGTGCGGCGCGGCGGCGCGCGGGTGGCCAAGACCCGGCACTCCGTCTGGCTCGGCGACGACGGCTGGGTGATCGACACCTTCGCAGGGGCGAACGCCCCGCTGGTGGTCGCCGAGGTCGAGCGCGGGGGACCGGTCACCGACCTGACGATCCCGTCGTTCTGCGTCACCGAGGTCACGTCGGACCCGCGGTTCTCCAACGACGCGCTCGCGGGCCGGCCCTACGGCGGGTGGGCCTCCGACTACGAGGCCGAGCTGGCCGCGGACGGACCGCGGTTCCTGAAGAGCCTCGGCCACAACCACCGGGAATAAAGGTTGTAGCGTCAACCATTGAGGTGAGCATGTCGACCGCACCCACGCCCGGACAGGGCGCCGCCGTTCCGCTCGCTCCGACCCACGCCCACGACTCGATCGCCGCGGGCACGGGTATGGACGCCGTCACGCTCCTCGTCGGGGACCTCGACCGGCAGCTGCAGTTCTACCGCGACGCGCTCGCACTCGACGTCCTCGAGCAGCCGGACCGCTTCGACGCCGGTCCCGCCACGGTGGTCCTCGGGCGCTCGGGCACCCCGCTCGTCATCCTGCAGCACGCGCCCGACCTTCCGCCCGCCGTCCGCGGCGCCGCGGGCCTGTTCCACACCGCGATCCTGTTCGACGACGAGGCGGGCCTCGCGGCGACGCTCGCGTCCGTCGCGCAGCGCGAGCCCACGTCCTACGTGGGCTCCGCCGACCACCTGGTGTCGCTGGCCTTCTACTTCACCGACCCGGAGGGCAACGGCGTCGAGCTCTACTGGGACCGCAGCCGTTCGCTGTGGAACCGGACACCCGACGGGCGCATCGAGATGGGCTCGTTGCGGCTGGACCCGAACGCGTTCCTCGGCGAGCACCTGACCGACGAGCTGCTCGAGGCTCCCGGGGCGGGCGACGCCGTCGTCGGCCACGTGCACCTCTCCGTCGGCGACGTGCCCTCGGCGCGCGCGTTCTACGTCGACGCGCTGGGCTTCGACGTCACGGCCGAGTGGCACGGTGCGCTCTTCGTGTCGGCGGGCGGCTACCACCACCACCTCGCGATGAACACCTGGAACAGCGCCGGCGCCGGTCCGCGCGCCTCGGCCCTCGGTCTCGGTGAGGTGCGGATCGCCGTGCCGACGTCCGACGACCTCGGCGCGCTCGCCGACCGCGTCGCCTTCGCCGGGTACGCCGCCGCCCACGACGGTCAGACCCTGAGGTTCGAGGACCCCTGGCGCAACGTCGTCCGCGTGAGCGCCACGGCCTAGGAGCCCCCGCGCACCCCGCCGTCAGTGGGTCCAGTGCAGGTGACGCGGGGAGGTGGCCCGGTCGACGAGCGGCCGGGCCGCGTGCACGGCGTCGTCGGCCGCTCGGTCGGCGAGGGCGTGCAGGCGGCCGTAGGTGAACGTGTCCTCGCCGTCGGCGAAAGCCTGCAGGCCCAGCCGTCGCAGCGTCTCGCGACGGACGACCGCGTCGTGCTGGTCGCCCAGCACCTCCTGGAGCCGCTTCGCCCGCTTCGCGCTCTTCGCGGCCGGCTTGCCGAACGCGCTGGTAGCGACCTCGCTGGCGTAGCGCGCGCGGCGAGCGGCCTTGCGCACCTCGTGCAGGGCCTCGTCCCGCTCGTCGTCGGGCGCGACGTCGAGCGCGTCGACCGCTCGGTCCAGCCGCTTCCACGCCTTGCGCGCACCCGGACGCAGGTCGTCGACCGCGGGTGCGCCCCGCACGACGTCGTCGAGCAGCTGGACCAGCTCCTCCCACGACGGTCCGAGGCGGCTGCCCAGCTGGTCGAGCCCGGCCTGCTGGGCGGCGGTGAGGTCCTCGTCGAGGCGCAGCGCGACCGGCCCGCGCACGAGGTCGGGCGGTTCGGCCGCGACCGCGCGGCGCAGGGCGTGCAGCTCGACGGCGGGGTCCCGTGCCGCGCCGAGCGCGTGCCCGAGGTCGCGCAGGGCGGTCCGCAGGGGCTCGTGGTCGTCGCCGTAGACGGCCAGCGCCGTGCGCAACCGACGGCTCGCGGTCCGGGCGTCGTGCACCGCGTCGCCGCCTCCGGCGCGGAGCCCGGGCTCGGTGTCGGCGAGCCGGCGGGCATGGCGCGCCAGGTAGGCGCGCACGGGCTCGTCGTTCCCCATCAGGACTCGCGCGCTCGCGTCATGGGTCGAGCGTGCCACGCGCCCGGTGTCGGGCGCGCCGGACCCGCGGGCGGCGGCACCGGTGGGATGCGCTCCTAGACTGGACGGGACCGCGACGAGGAGGTGCCGCCGTGCCCGTCGGCCGACGACGAACCTCGGGTGCCGTGTGCGCGGCCGCCCTCGCGCTCGTCCTGCTGGGCCTCGGCGCGTGCACCGCGGACCTGACGGACCCCGTGGTGTCGCCGACCCCCACGCCGACACCGACCCCGACGCCCACGCCGAGCCCGTCTCCGGTCGCCGCGCAGGTCGGCGCCCCGGCCGCCCCCGCCACGGTCCTGCCCGCGGCCACCCCGTACGACGCCGCGCTCGAGGTGTCGCGGACCCTGTTCGCCTCCGCACCGGTCGTCGTCGTCGCGCCTGCGGAGGACGCGACGGCGCAGGCGACCGCTGCGGCCATGGCCGTCGAGCTCGGCGTCCCCGCGCTGCTGACGACGACGACCGCGACTCCGACCGCGGTCACCGAGGAGGTGGCGCGGCTGGGCGCCGGCACGGTCGTGGCCGTCGGCGCCGTGCCGCCCGTCGCGCCCGCCGGGGTGGCCCAGGTGCCCCTGGCGCACGCGAGCCGCGCGTCGCTGCCGCCGACGCGCAAGCCGACCCCGCCGCCGGGCACGGTCGCGCTGACCGGTGTCGGCGCCGAGAGCCCCGTCGCGCTCGCGACGATCCACGCGGCGGGCGTCCCGGTCGTCGACATCCCGGGCGGCGACCCGCGGGCGACGACCGCGGCTGTCCAGGCGCTCGCGGCCACCACCCCGGACCACGTGATCGCGCTCGGCGCGGCGTTCGGCCCGCCGGACCGGCTCGCCGCGCGGACCGCGGTGGCGCGCACCGGCGTGCTCGTCGGTGGTGGCGGCCAGCTGGTGTTCCCGCAGGTCCCGGGCCTCCCGGGCAAGAAGTACGTCGCGCTGTACGGTGCCCCGGGCACACCGGCCCTCGGCGTGCTGGGGGAGCAGGACGTTCCGTCGACGATCGTCCGTGCGGCCGCGACGGCCGCGCCGTACGTGCCGCTGACCACCGACACGATCGTGCCGGCGGTCGAGGTCATCGCGACGATCGCGTCGGGCAACCCCGAACCCGACGGCACCTACTCGCGCAAGGGGTCGGTCGAGTCGCTGCGCCCGCTGGTGGAAGCCGCCGGTGCCGCGGGCATGGCGGTCGTCCTGGACCTGCAGCCCGGCCGCCAGGACTTCCTGACGCAGGCGCAGCTGTACGCCGACCTGCTCGCGCTGCCCTACGTCGGCCTCGCGCTCGACCCCGAGTGGCGGCTCGCGCCGGACCAGGTGCACCTGCGCCAGATCGGGTCGGTCGGCGTCGACGAGGTGAACGCGACGACCGCGTGGCTCGCCGACTTCACGGCCCAGCGCCACCTGCCCCAGAAGATGGTGGTGCTCCACCAGTTCGCGCCGCGGATGATCGTCGACCGGTCCCGTCTGGACACGTCGCGCGACGAGCTCGCGATCGTCGTCCACGTGGACGGCCAGGGCGGCCAGCCCGACAAGGCCGGCACCTGGAACGCGATCCGCACCGACGCGCCGCCCGTGCACTGGGGCTGGAAGAACTTCTACGACGAGGACGCGCCGATGCTCGACCCCACCCAGACCTACCAGGTCCAGCCGGTCCCGGACCTGGTCAGCTATCAGTGAGGTCGTCAGGCCCGCAGGCGCCGAAGGTCGTCGGCGAGGTGGGCGAGCGCGCTGCGGTACAGCTGCGGCCCGACCGAGACGCGGGCGACGCCGATCGCGCGGAGCTCGTCCAGCGAGCTGCCGGGCAGCGGTAGTCCCGCGTTGACCGGCGCGCCGACCTCGACGATCGCGCGCAGGTCGTCGTGCCCCGCTCCGGGAGGGAACACGCAGTCGGCGCCGGCGGCCCAGTACGCCTCGGCGCGGCGGACCGCGTCGCCGCGCTTCTGGTCGTCGGCCAGCGGGGACGTGGGGAAGAAGGAGTCGACGCGTGCGTTGATGACCAGCGGCACCCCGGTCCGGTCGGCGGCGGCACGCATCTGCGCGAGGTAGGCGGCGCGGGCCTCGACGTCGAGGAGACCGCCGTGGGCGTGGTCGCTGTCCTCGACGTTGCACCCGACGGCGCCGATCCCGACGAGCAGCTCGACGAGCTCCTCGGGCGGCAGCCCGTAGCCGGCCTCGGCGTCGACGCTCACCGGCACGTCGACGCAGGCGACGATGCGCCGGGCGACGTAGAGCATCTCGTCGTGGGGTGCGCCCTCACCGTCCTCGTAGCCCAGGGCGGCGGCGATCGCGTTGCTCGCCGTCGCGACCACCGGGAAGCCCGCGTCGACGACGGCACGGGCACTGGCCACATCCCAGGCGTTGGGCAGCACGAGCGGATCGCCCGGGACGTGCAATGAACGGAGCAGAGCCGCCCTGGCGGCCTGGCCGGACCTGTCCTCGGGCTGCACTGCGCTCACGACTGTCCTCCACGTTGCTGGTTCTGGATCTGCTCGGAGATGCGCTTGATGCGGCTCAGGCGCGCGTCCCAGGTGCGGCCGACCTCGTTGAGCTGCCGGACCGCCCGGGCGAGCTGGGCCTCGTCGACCTCGTAGCGCCGCTCGCGACCCGCCGGTGTGGCGTGCACGAGGCCGACCGCGTCGAGGACGCTCAGGTGCTTGGTGACGGCCTGCCGCGAGATCGGGAGCTGCTCGCTCAGGCTGGTGGGCGTGCCGACCCCCTCCGCGAGCAGCAGGTCCAGCAGGCGCCGTCGGGTCGGGTCGCCGATGGCCGACCAGAGGTCGTCGTCGATCGCGGCGATCACCGCGCCACCACGGACGGTGCGTACTCCTGCAGCCGGGGCAGGAACACGTCCCAGCCGCGCTCGTGGTCGGCGAACTCCTCCTCGAGGACGGCGGCCTCCCAGCCCTTCTCGCGCCAGCCGCTCTCCGTCAGGCGCAGGATCGTGCCGTCGCCGGCGCGTTCGAGCTCGATGGTGACCAGGAGCGAGTTGCCGGGCTCGGGCAGCTGGCCCTCGGGCGCCACCCAGCGGAACGAGAACCGGTGGGGCGGCTCGACGTCGACCACGACGAACGTGGCCACGTGCGCGCGGTCGCCCCAGACGAGCTCGCCCACCTCGCCCGGTGCAGGCTCGAACGAGGCCTCGTCGGACCACCACATCGAGATGTGCTCGGGCCGGCTCACGACGTCGAACACGATCTCCGGCGCCGCGTCGATCCGGATCTCACGCGCCAGCACCCCGAACTCCACAGCAGACCTCCACGAGCAACGTTTTGTTGCGCACGAACGTAGCCGTCCCCACCGACATGCGCAACCGGATGTTGCGTGATGCAGCGAGGTCAGTCGCCCCGAGGGAGCATCTGCTGGACCGCCCAGCGATTGCCGTCCGGGTCGGCGAAGAACGTGAACCGACCCCACGGGAAGTCCTGCACCGGCTCGGCCTCGACGCCGTTCGCGACGAGGTGGTCGTAGACCGCCTGGCTGTCGTCGACGACGACCTGCAGCCCCTGCAGCGTGCCCGGTGCCATGGGCGTCATGGTGAGGTCCAGCACGATGGAGCAGGCCGACCCCGGGGGAGTCAGCTGCACGAACCGGAGGTCCTCGTTCACGGTGATGTCGTGGTCGTCGTGGAACCCGACCTTGTCCACGTAGAACGCCTTGGCGCGGTCGATGTCGGAGACGGGGATGGGAACGAGCTCGATCTTCATGTCCATGGATCGAGCATCTCGCCAGAAGAGGTCATCCGCTGTCCTGTACGTAGGCTCGAGCCATGACCTTCCCCATCCGCATCGGAGTCCAGCTCCAGCCGCAGCACGCCGAGTACGCCCAGATCCGCGACGCCGTGCGTCGTGCGGAGGACCTCGGCGTCGACGTCATCTTCAACTGGGACCACTTCTTCCCGCTCACCGGCGACCCCGACGGCTTGCACTTCGAGTGCTGGACCATGCTCGGCGCCTGGGCGGAGCAGACCAGCCGCGTGCAGATCGGCGCGCTCGTGACCTGCAACTCCTACCGCAACCCCGAGCTCCTGGCCGACATGGCGCGGACCGTCGACCACATCAGCGGCGGACGGCTGATCCTCGGGATCGGCGCCGGGTGGTTCGAGAAGGACTACGACCAGTTCGGGTACGAGTTCGGGACGGCCGGCAGCCGGATCGCGGACCTCGCGCAGGCGCTCCCGCGCATCAAGGCGCGCTGGGCCGCGTCCAACCCGGTGCCGACGCGCGACATCCCCGTGCTCATCGGTGGTGGCGGCGAGCGCAAGACGCTGCGCGTCGTCGCCGAGCACGCGGACGCCTGGCACTCGTTCGGGGACGTGCACACGCTCGAGCGCAAGAGCGCGATCCTCGACGAGCACGGGTCGGACGTTGGCCGGGACACCGCAACCCTGGTCGAGCGGTCCGTCGGGGTCGGCAGGCCGCCGCACGAGGTCGCCGATGCCCTGGTCGCGGCCGGGGTCACGCTGTTCACCGTCGGGGCGAGCGGGCCGGACTACGACCTGTCGCTCGTCGAGCAGTGGGTGGCCTGGCGCGACGCACAAGGGTGACGGTCCGACCTGGACCAACATCCGCGCCTAGGCTCGGTCGTGATGAGTCGAGCGAACGGCACTGAGCCCCGATGGGGTCGGCGTGTCCTGCTCGCGCTCGGGGCGCTGCTCGTGGCGCTCGTCTTCGGGATCACGACGGCCTCCGTCGAGAGCAGCCTGGGGCCGCACGAGGCGCGCTACGACATCACGACGGACGACACGGTCACGATCGACCTCGGGCCCCTGGGCACGCTGCGGATCGACTCGCCGCTGCCGATGACCCTCGGGGTGCACGTCACCGTGCAGGAGATCCCGGCGTCGGTGACGCAGCTGAACCAGGCCAAGACGCTCGAGGCGCTCAGCGGGGACCTGCAGTCCTACCTGCAGTTCTTCTCGGGTCCCGAGGCGACGGTTCAGGACGTCGGGCGTGCGCTCGTCGTCGACGCCCTGGTGCGGACCCTGCTCGCGCTCGCCGTGCTGGTCGGGGCGTGGTGGCTGGTGCGAATGCTCGTCGGCGCCGTCCGCTGGCAGGAGCTGTCCCAGCGGGCCGAGCCGCACCGCCGTGCCGCGCTCGCGGCCGGCCTGGTGGTCGTCGTCGGCGCCACGGTGCTCACGTCGAGCGTGGGTGCCGACGACCAGCCGATCGCCTCGCGGCCGACGTCGGCGGTGTTCGACGGGACCCCGCTGGAGGGCGCCGAGGTCACCGGCCGGCTCGGCGGCGTGATCGACACCTACGGCGGTCAGGTGATCTCGGAGCTGCGCAAGAACGAGGAGTTCTACGCCAAGGCCGACGACTCCCTGAAGGTGGCGTGGGACGAACGGCAGGCGCTGATCGACGAGCGGGATGCGCAGGCGGCCAGGCCGCGGCCGTCGGTCTCGTCCACGGCCGAGCCGACGAAGGAGCCGGTCGACGAGGCCGACCTACTGACCGTGGTCGTCATCTCCGACCTGCACTGCAACGTCGGCATGGCCCCGCTGATCAAGACGCTCGTCGAGCGGTCGGGCGCCGACCTCGTGCTCGACGCGGGGGACACCACGCTGAACGGCACGAGCGTCGAGCAGTACTGCGTGACGACGTTCGCGCGTGCCATCCCGAAGGGCGTCGAGCTCGTGACCTCGCCCGGCAACCACGACTCGCGCGAGACCTCGCGACGCTACGCCCGGGCCGGCGCGACCGTGCTGGACGGATCGGTCGTCGAGGTCGACGGCATGCGGATCCTGGGCGACCGGGACCCGAACGAGACGCGCGTCGGAGCGGGCGGGACGGCGCAGGCGAGCAAGGAGTCGGCGGCCGACGAGGCCGCGCGACTCGCGAAGACGGCGTGCGACGACGAGGACGGCGTCGACCTGCTGCTCATCCACACGCCCACCGTCGGCGACGAGACGCTCGACGACGGCTGCTCGCCCGCACAGGTCTCGGGGCACCTGCACCGGCGCAACGGACCGGTCCGCTTCGGGGAGGGCGTGCGCTACATCAGCTCCAGCACGGCGGGCGCGACCCTGGGCCAGCCGACCGTCGGACCGCTCCACGGCGTGGCTGAGATGACGGTCCTGCGATGGGACCCGAGCACCCGCCTCTTCGTCGACTACCAGGTGGTCCAGGTGCGGCCCGACACGTCGGCGAGCGTCTGGCCCCGGCTGCGGTGGCCGGCCGTGGCGGCGGACGCCGTCGTCCCCGGTCCCCCCGGGCGTTCACCCGTGTGATCGGCGCCCAGCGAGTCGTGGCAGTGGAGCCTCGACGCGCGCTGTCTAGGCTGGGCGCGTGAGCATCCCGACCACGCCCGAGCTGAGCGCCGTCACCCAGGACTACCTCAAGGTCGTCTGGTCGGCGCGCGAGTGGTCGGACCAGCCCGTGACCACCAAGATGCTGGCGGGGCGGCTGGGGGTCGGCCCGTCGACCGTCTCGGAGACCGTCCGCCGGCTCGCCGACAGCGGGCTCGTCACGCACCAGCCGTACGGGGCCGTCGAGCTCACGGCGGACGGCGAGCGGCACGCCCTCGCGGTCGTGCGCCGCCACCGGCTCATCGAGACGTTCCTCGTGGAGGTGCTCGGCTACGGCTGGGACGAGGTGCACGACGAGGCCGAGGTGCTCGAGCACGCCGTCTCCGAGCTGTTCGTGGAGCGGATCGCGGCGCAGCTCGGGCATCCGGTACGCGACCCGCACGGCGACCCGATCCCGGCCGCCGACGGCTCGATCCAGGTGCCGCCCGCGACGCAGCTGTGGGACGTGCCGCCCGGCGAGTTCGCGGTCGCGCGGATCTCCGACGCCGACCCCGAGCTGCTCCGGTACGTCGAGACCGTGGGCCTGGTCCTCGACGCCCCGCTGACCGTCGTCGAGCGACGCGCGGTCGCCGGGGTCGTCTCCGTGCGGGTCGGCCCGGCGGGCGCCGACGACCGGCGGACCGTGGACCTCGGCGAGGTCGCCGGTCGGGCGATCTGGCTGGTCGCGGCGCCGGTGTCGTAGGCTCGGCCCATCCACCGGAGCTGTCGACGACGCGTCTCCGCCGCCTTGTCGAATCGATTCGTCCCGGAGGAACCAGGGTGCTCTCGCCCGCACGTGCCCGCGCCGCGCTGTTCGCGCTCGCGCTCGGGGGGTTCTGCATCGGCACCACCGAGTTCGCGACCATGGGGATGCTGCCCGAGATCGCCACGGACCTCGGTGCGCCGATCCCGACGGCGGGCCACGCCATCACCGCGTACGCGCTCGGCGTGGTGGTCGGTGCACCGACGATCGCGGTGCTCGGCGCCCGTATGGACCGGCGGCGGCTGCTGCTCCTGCTCATGGCCGCGTTCGTCGTCGGCAACCTCCTGTCGGCGTTCGCGCCGAGCATGAGCCTGCTCGTCGCGTTCCGGTTCCTCGCCGGCCTGCCGCACGGCATCTTCTTCGGCGTCGGGGCGGTGATGGGTGTCGCGGTCGTCGGCATCGAGCGACGAGGACGCGCCGTCGCCGCGATGATGGCCGGCCTGACCATCGCGTGCGCGGTCGGGGTGCCCCTGACGTCGATCGTCGGCGACACCGTGGGCTGGCGCTGGTCGTTCGTCGGGGTCAGCGCGCTCGGGCTCCTGACGCTCGGGGCGCTCGGGGCGTGGACCCCGTCGCTGCCGGTGTCGGCAGGCACCACCGTGCGCACCGAGGTCTCGGCCCTGCGGAACCGCCGGCTGTGGATCGCGTTCGGCGCCGGTGCGATCGGCTTCGGCGGCATGTTCGCGGTCTACTCCTACGTCAAGCCGCTGCTCACCGAGGTGACCGGTCTCGGCGTCGGGCTCGTCCCGGTCGTGCTCGCGCTGTACGGCATCGGCATGACCATCGGCACCCTCGTCGGCGGGCGGCTCGCGGACCGGTCGGTTCTCGGCACCGTGATCGGGAGCATGGTCGCGACGATCGTCGTGCTCGTCGTCATCGCGCTCGTCGGCTCGTACCCGGTGCCTGCGGTGCTCGCCCTCGTGATGCTCGGCGTCACGTCCCAGGTGCTCGGGCTGTCGCTGCAGACGCGGCTCATGGACGTCTCACCCGCGGCTCCGTCCCTCGGGGCGGCCCTGTGCCACTCCGCGCTCAACCTCGGCAACGCGGCCGGGGCGTTCGTCGGCGGCCTCGTGATCGCCGGCGGGATGGGCTACCTGGCGCCCGCGTGGGTGGGTGCCGGGCTCACGGCGATGGGACTGGTCGTCGTGCTCGCGGTCGGCCGCGGGGAACCGCCGTCGCTCGTCGGAACGGCCCCGGACGCCGACGAGTCCGGGAATGCCGTGCGTGACCTCACGCCCGAGCTGACTTCCCGCTGACCGCGGCGGACCGGCATCTCGGTCCGGGGACCGACGGCCGGGCGCAGAGGGAGTAGACCTGCAGGGAACACTCAACGTTCCGCGCTCGGTGTTCGTCTACCTCTGTGACGGCCGCACCCAGCGGAAGGGGGCCGCGATGAACCGATGGGAGCCGGTCCTCACGGACCTGGTGCGGTACCGCGGCGCGGCCCTCGTGCACTACGCCGCACTGCTGTGCGGTGACCGGCGCGAGGCGGAGGACCTCGTCCAGGACGCCCTGGTCCGGACGTTCACGACGATGCGACGCCCACAGGGGGACGGCCCGGGCGACCTGGCGGCGCTGGAGCACGCCGAGGCGTACGTCCGTCGGACCGTGCTCAACCTCTTCCTCGACGGGTACCGGCGCCGGCGTCGGTGGGGTGCCGTCCGGCACCTCCTGGGCGGACAGCCATCGACGGACGGGCCTGACCAGCTGAGTCCCGACCGCCTCGACCTCGCGACCGCACTGGGGGCGTTGCCACCGCGGCAGCGGGCCTGCGTCGTGCTGCGCTTCTACGCCGACCTGACGGTCGACCAGATCGCCGACGACCTCGGGGTCAGCGCAGGGACCGTGAAGCGACACCTGCACGACGCCAACACCGGCCTCGCGACGAGGCTCGTGATCGACGAGGGGGCGACATGAACCTCGAGGAGCTGCTGCGCCGGGAGCGCGAGGTCGCTGAGCCCAACCCGCTGGCCGACCGTACCGAGGAGCTCGTCTCCCGGGTCCGCCGCCGTCGTCGTCTGGTCGCCGTCGCGTCGGGTGCGCTCGTCGTGGCTGCCCTGGCGATCACGACGGCCGTCATCGGCCAGACGCTCCCGCGCGAGGTGGCGCCGGCCGAACCGAGCCCGTCGCCGACGCTGGCGCTGGGGTCGGACGAGACGCCGGTCGATCCGGGGCTCTACGCCTTCCCGGTGCTGGATGCGTCTCCTGGGTATCGGGTGCCGTTGGTGTCGGTTCCCGAGGGGTTCATCAGTGCCGCGGAGGGGGTGTGGTCGGGCGAGATCGAGGCCGACGATGGGCGTGTGCTGTTCATCTGGGAGATCAACAGCGTCTCTTCGCACCCGTGCGAGGCCGGGGCGACCGCGGTCCCGGTCGGGCCGACGACGGCGGACCTGGCCGCTGCCCTGGCCGCCCAGCCGATGCGATCCGGGACGGATCCGGTCCCGGTGACGGTCGACGGGTTCGACGGGTTCTATGTGGAGCTGTCCGTGCCGGACATCGACCTCGCTGCCTGTCCGGGTGGGAAGTTCAACAGCTGGCCGGGTCGCTGGCAGCAGGCTCCCGGGCAGGTCGACATGCTCTGGATCCTCGACGTCGAGGGGCAGCGCATGGTCTTCGATGCCTCGCGCTCCGCGGGAGTCGACGGGCAACAGCTGGCCGAGCTCAAGGACATGGTCACGACCACGACGTTCGCCCCCGCGGACAGCGCGTAGCTCAGCGTCGGCGCGTGCCGAAGATGCTCCGCGTGATCTCACGCCCGAGCTGGGTGCCCGCCGACCTGAGCAGGCTGTCGAGCGGGCTCGTCCGGCTGGTCGGCCGCTTCGGCGCGCTCCGCTTCGCCTCCTTGGCCGCGTCGTCGGCCCGTTCCTGCGCCTCGCGCGCCGCCTCCTCCTTGGCCTCCTGCGCCTGGGCGGCGGCGGCACGCGCCGAGAGCAGCTCGTACGCGGACTCGCGGTCCACCGCGGCTCCGTAGCGTGGTGAGAGTGGCGACGACGCGATCGTCGAGGACATCGCGGCGGCCTCCATCGGCTCCATCGACGACTGGGGAGCGCGCAGCCGGGTCCAGGCCACGGGCGTTGGCGTCCCGCGCTCGGACTGCACGGTGACGACTGCCTCACCCGTGCCGAGCGACTGGAGCAGCTGCTCGAGGTCGTACGGCGAGGTCGGGAACGTGCGCGCCGCGGCCCGCAGCGCCTTGGCGTCGTCGGGAGTGAACGCGCGCAGGGCGTGCTGGACGCGGTTGCCCAGCTGGCCCAGGACGTCGGCGGGCACGTCCTTGGGGCTCTGCGTCACGAAGAACACGCCGACGCCCTTGGACCGGATCAGGCGGACCGTCTGGGTGACCTGCGTGAGGAAGTCCTTCGACGCGCCGGTGAACAGCAGGTGGGCCTCGTCGAAGAAGAACACGAGCTTGGGCTTGTCCGGGTCGCCGACCTCGGGCAGGGCCTGGAACAGCTCGGCCAACAGCCACATGAGGAACGTCGAGAAGAGGGCCGGCCGGTCCTGCACGGCGGGCAGCTCCAGCGCGCTGATCACCCCCCGGCCGTCCGTGGCCGTGCGCAGCAGCTCGGAGACGTCGAACGCGGGCTCCCCGAAGAACGCGTCGGCACCCTGCCCCTGCAGGCCGACGATCTCGCGCAGGATCACGCCCGCGGTCGCCGCCGACAGCCCGCCGATCCCGGCCAGCAGCGGCTTGCCCTCGGCGCTGACCAGGTACGCGATCGTCGCCTGCAGGTCCTTGAGGTCGAGCAGCGCCAGCCCCTGCGTGTCCGCCCAGTGCATGATCAGCCCGAGGCTCGACTCCTGCGTGTCGTTCAGGCCCAGCACCTTGCTGAGCAGCAACGGTCCGAAGTCGGTGACGGTGGTCCGCACGGGCGCGCCCTCGCCGATCCCGCCGAGGCTGAGGAACTCCACGGGCGACGCGGTGGCCACCCAGTCCTGACCGAGGCTGGACGTGCGGGCGAGCAGCTTCTCGCTCGACGTGCCGGGGACGGCCAGCCCGGACAGGTCGCCCTTGATGTCCGCGACGAACACCGGGACCCCCGCGGCCGAGAGGCCCTCCGCGAGCACCTGCAGCGTCTTGGTCTTGCCGGTGCCCGTGGCGCCGGCGACGAGCCCGTGCCGGTTCATCATCGCCAGCGGGATGCCGACCGGGGCGCCGGGGACCGCGACGTCGTCCTCGACCAGCGCACCGATCGTGAGCATCGGACCGGGGAACGTGTAGCCCGCCAGGATCTCGGCGGCGTGCGGCGAGAGCTGCCCGGCGGGTACCGCGCCGTCGGCCGCGACCGGCGCCGCAGGTTCCGTCGCTCCGGCAGCGGGTGGCGCTGCCGTACCGGCGGCCGCGGCCTCGGCCGCCGCCAKGGCCGCTGCGGCAGCCTCGGCCTTCGCCTCGGCGGCGTCGGCGGCGGCCTGCGCGGCGGCCGCTCGAAGGGCGGCGAGATCCGCGGCGGACGTACCCGAGGCAGACGACGGCGTGCTGTCCGACATGTCCGGAGCATACGGCGGACGTGGTCACCGCACCCGGGCTGGCAACCGGCCCCGGTAAACTCGATGGGTGACCTCGCAGGACGCCCCCGACACCACCGCCAGCACGACGTCCGACGACGTCCCCTTCCGCTACACGGCCGACCTCGCGCGCGAGATCGAGCTCCGCTGGCAGGACGAGTGGGAGAAGCGCGGCACGTTCTTCGCCGCCAACCCCGTCGGCGCCCTCACGGACGGCGAGGGGCGCAACGCGGACCCGTCGCAGCCGGCGTTCTTCGTGATGGACATGTTCCCGTACCCCTCGGGCGCGGGCCTGCACGTCGGGCACCCGCTGGGGTACATCGGCACGGACGTGGTGGGCCGGTTCCGCCGGATGCAGGGCGACAACGTGCTGCACGCCCTGGCGTTCGACGCGTTCGGGCTTCCGGCCGAGCAGTACGCGGTGCAGACGGGGGAGCACCCGCGGACCAGCACCGAGGCGAACATCGCGATCATGCAGCGCCAGCTGCGCCGCCTGGGCCTGGCGCACGACTCGCGGCGCACGTTCGCGACGATCGACCCCGGCTACGTGCGCTGGACGCAGTGGATCTTCCTGCAGATCTTCGACTCCTGGTACGACGAGACCGCAGCCCGCCCGGACGGCGGCACGGGCCGTGCCCGCCCGATCGCGGAGCTCGTCGCCGAGTACGACTCCGGCGCCCGGGGCGACGCGTGGGCGTCCCTGGACGCCGTCGAGCGCCGTCGCGTGCTGGACACGCACCGCCTCGCCTACGTCTCCGAGACGCCCGTGAACTGGTGCCCCGGCCTGGGCACGGTGCTGGCCAACGAGGAGGTCACCTCCGAGGGACGCTCCGAGCGCGGCAACTTCCCGGTGTTCCAGCGCAGCCTGCGGCAGTGGAACATGCGGATCACCGCCTACGCCGACCGCCTCGTCGACGACCTGGAGTTCATCGACTGGCCCGACAAGGTCAAGGCGATGCAGCGCAACTGGATCGGCCGCTCCTCGGGGGCGCGGGTGCGGTTCGCGGTGCAGGGCGGCGAGCAGATCGAGGTCTTCACGACGAGGCCCGACACGCTGTTCGGCGCGACGTTCGTCGTCGTCTCCCCGGAGCACCCGCTGCTCGACGAGGTCCCGGTCTCCTGGCCCGACGGCACCAAGGACGTCTGGACCGGCGGGCACCGCACCCCGGTCGACGCCGTCGCGGAGTACCGGGCGGAGGCGGCGTCGAAGTCCGCGATCGAGCGGCAGGCCGACGCCGGCAAGAAGACCGGCGTGTTCACGGGCCACCTGGCCACCAACCCCGTCAACGGCGACCTGCTGCCGGTCTTCACCGCCGACTACGTGCTCATGGGCTACGGCACGGGCGCGATCATGGCCGTCCCGGGCGGCGACGTGCGCGACTTCGCGTTCGCGGAGGCGTTCGACCTGCCGGTCGTCTACACGGTCGACGCCCCGGAGGGCACCACCCCGGGTGCCCGCACCGGCGACGGCCGGACGATCAACTCGTCGAACGAGGAGACCTCCCTCGACGGCCTGTCCGTCGCCGACGCCAAGGCAGCGATCACCGACTGGCTCGCCGCCCGCGGCGTGGGCGAGGGCACCGTGACGTACCGCCTGCGCGACTGGTTGTTCAGCCGCCAGCGCTACTGGGGCGAGCCCTTCCCGATCGTCTACGACGAGCACGACCTGCCGCTCGCCGTCCCCGAGTCGGCGCTGCCCGTCAACCTGCCGGAGGTGCCGGACTACGCGCCGCGCACGTTCGACGCCGACGACGTCCACTCGACGCCCGAGCCGCCGCTGGGCCGCAACGACGACTGGGTCAACGTCACGCTCGACCTGGGCGACGGGCCGAAGACCTATCGTCGCGACACCAACACCATGCCCAACTGGGCCGGATCGTGCTGGTACTACCTGCGCTACCTGGACCCGACGAGCGACGTCACGCTGGTCGACCCGGCGCTCGAGGCGTACTGGATGGGCCCGGGGCACGGTGAGCAGAAGCCCGGCTCGATCGGCGGCGTGGACCTGTACGTCGGTGGCGTCGAGCACGCGGTCCTGCACCTGCTCTACGCGCGGTTCTGGCACAAGGTCCTGCACGACCTGGGCCACGTCTCCAGCGGTGAGCCGTTCCAGAAGCTCTTCAACCAGGGGTACATCCAGGCGTACGCGTACACCGACGCCCGGGGTGTCTACGTGCCGGCGGACGAGGTGGTCGAGGACGCGTCCGTCGAGTCCGGGTTCACCTGGCGCGGCGATCCCGTCAACCGCGAGTACGGGAAGATGGGCAAGTCGCTGAAGAACGCGGTCACGCCCGACGACATGTACGCGGAGTACGGCGCCGACACCCTGCGCGTCTACGAGATGTCGATGGGCCCGCTGGACCTCTCCCGCCCGTGGGAGACCCGCGCGGTCGTCGGGGCGCAGCGGTTCCTGCAGCGCCTGTGGCGCAACGTCGTCGACGAGGGCACGGGTGCCCTGGTCGTCACCGACGAGGCGCCGTCCGACGAGACGCTGCGCGTGCTGCACCGCACGATCGCCGACGCCACGGCGGACCTCGCAGCGATGCGGGTCAACACCGCGATCGCCAAGCTCATCGTGCTGAACAACCACCTGACCACCTTGGCGACGACGCCCCGTGCCGCCGTCGAGCCGCTCGTGCTGATGACCGCGCCGGTCGCGCCGCACGTCGCGGAGGAGCTGTGGCAGCGGCTCGGCCACGACGCCTCGCTCGCCTACGCACCCTTCCCGGTCGCCGACGAGGCCTACCTCGTCGAGGAGACGGTCACCTGCATCCTGCAGGTGCAGGGCAAGGTGCGCGGCCGCATCGAGGTCCCGGTCGACGCCTCCGACGACGACCTGCGCGCCGCCGCGCTCGCCGACGCCGGCGTGCAGCGGGCGCTCGACGGCCGCGACATCCGGACCGTCATCGTCCGCGCACCCAAGCTCGTCAACGTGGTGCCGGTCTGAGCCGCCGGCCGGCGGTCACCAGGGTCGCGATCGTCACCGACTCGACGGCGTCGCTGCCGCCGGGCGCCGCGGAGCAGTGGGGGATCGGCGTCGTCCCGCTCGACGTGATCGTGGACGGCGTCGAGCACGTCGAGGGGGTCGACCTGTCCCCGGCCGACCTGCTCGGCGCGCTCACGCAGGGTTCCCGCAAGGTCACCACGTCGCAGCCGCCACCGGCAGCGTTCGCGGCCGCCTACGAGCGGGCCGCCGCGGACGGGGCGCGCGAGATCGTCTCCGTGCACCTGTCCGGCGAGCTGTCCGGCACCGTGCGCGCAGCGCGGCTCGCGGCCGGCTCGTCGCCGGTGCCCGTGCAGGTCGTCGACTCGCGTGCCGTCGGCATGGCGCTCGGGTTCGCCGTGATCGAGGCCGCGCGGCTCGCTTCGCAGCCGCTCCCCGAGCTGCCTGCGCCGTCCGGAAGGCTGGCCGCCGCACGAACCTGGTGGCAGGACCGGCATCGCGTCGACCCGGTGCCGCGGACCGGCGCCGAGGTCGCCACCCGCGCCCACCGCACGGCCGAGTCCGCACGCGTCTGGTTCCTCGTCGACTCCCTCGACCACCTGCGCCGCGGGGGCCGGCTCAGTGCGCCTGCCGCCGCCCTCGGCACCGTGCTCGGGCTGCGGCCGATCCTGACCCTCTCCGACGGGGGCGTCGAGCTGCTCGAGAAGGTCCGCACGCGTCGCGCGGGTCGCGACCGCCTCGTCGCGCTCGCGATCGCCGACGCCTCGGGGCGGGTCTCCGCCCGCATCGCCGTGCACCACCTCGGGCAGCCCGAGATGGCACAGGCGCTGGCCGACGAGCTGTCCGCCGACCTCGGCGACCGGCTCGTCGAGGTCGTCGTCAGCGAGTCCAGTGCGGTCCTCGCCGCACACGCGGGGCCCGGTGTCCTCGGAATCGTCGTCGCCGACGCCTGATGCTTTCCCCTTCTGGCCCCGACGCCTGACGCTTTCCTCTTCTGGCCCCGACGCCTGACGCTTTCCCCCTCTGACCCCGGCGGCTCCGGCTTCGGCCGCGGCCTCGCCGAGCCGACCACAGCACCTGGCGCGTGGCCTGGGGCCTGCGCGCTGCGCATCGTCGAGGCCGCCGGCGACGCGTGCGACCTACGGTCGCCAGGTGCTGCGCCGAGACCGTGAGCTGACCCGCGCGGTCCGTCGACGCCTCGACACGGTGACGGCCCGTCCCGGTCGCCGAGCGGCCACCGGCTGGGTTCCCAGCCTGGCGTCTACGCCGCCCTTGCCTTCCGCGCCCTCGGTCCCGTCTCCGTCCAGCGCACCGGATCGGCATCCCGTCGAGTCGTCACTCGGCGGCCGGCCACCCCGGCCGGACGCTCGCGCGCCTGCCACGCGATCCGGGGCGGCGCTCAGGGATGCGGCGGACTCCTATGCCTCCGCCCATGGCACCCACGTGGGCCGGCACCCGCGGCGACGGCTGCGCTGGTCCGTGTCGTGGCGGCTCGTCGGCGTCGGCGGGGCCGCCGTCCTGCTGCTCGCCGGTGGGGTCGCGCTGCGGGCCGCGTCCGCCGCACCGGGTGCGCCGGTCTCCCTGCCCGTCCCGGCACCGGACGGCACCCCGTCACCCACGGTCTCCAGCGGCGACCCCATCGTCGTCGTCGACGTCGTGGGTGCGGTCGCCGTACCGGGCGTCGTGCGGCTGCCGACCGGGTCCCGCGTCGTCGACGCCGTGACGGCGGCGGGTGGCCCGGCTCCGGACGCCGACATCGGGGCGTTGAACATGGCCCGGGTGCTCGTCGACGGCGAGCAGATCGTCGTGCCGCGCCCGGGGGAGAGCGTCCCGGCCGGCGGCGCGCCCGTCGCCACCGCGGACGACCTGGTCGACCTGAACACGGCCGACGAGACCGCGCTCGACGCGCTCCCCGGCATCGGCCCGGTGCTCGCGCAGCGGATCGTCGCGCACCGCGAGGACGGGCCGTACACGTCGGTGGACGAGCTGGGGGACGTGAGCGGCATCGGCCCCACGCTGCTCGAACGCCTCCGCGACCTGGTGCGCGTGTGACGACGGCGAACCGCATGACGACTGGGACACCGGTGACCGTCGCGGTGGCGTCGGGCGACCGCAACCTGCCTGTCGGGGATCGCGACCCGGCCGCGACCGTCGCCGCCGCCGAGGTCGTGGCGGATCGCGACCCACTCACGATCGGCATCCGCGCCGAGGTCGTGGAGGTTCACGACCCGCTCGTGACGGCCACCACGGCCGAGCTCGTGGAGGACCACGACCGGCCCGCGATCGCCACCACCGCCGAGATCGTGGAGGACCACGACCCGCCGGTGACCGTCGACCTGCGCCTCGCGGTACCGGCGGTCGGAGCGTGGATCGCGGCTCTCGCGGTGGTGCGGGCGAGCCCGGGTGTCGTCGCGGTCGTCGCGGGTGGCTGCGTCGTCATCGCGGTTGTCGGGGTGGTGCGTCGGACCCGCCCGGCGTGGACGCCGACCTTCGCACTCGTGCTCGTGGCGGTCGCCGCGGTCCTCGGAGCGGGCGCCGCCCAGACGCACGCCCGGGCGCAGGGACTCCTGCCGCAGCTCGTGGAGGCGCAGTCAGCCGCCGTGCTGACCGGGCGGGTCGTCGGCGAACCCGCGGTCCTGCCTCCCGCGTGGCCGGGCGCCCCTCCGCGAGCCCGGTGCCTCCTCGCGGTCGAGACGGTCGTCGCTCACGGGCGCACGTCCGGCGCCGTCGGGCAGGTCCTCGTCCTCGGGCCGCCAGCCCTCGCGGCGGTGCCCTACGGCGCGCAGCTAGTGGTCTCGGGACGGATGCAGCCCGGCGCGCCCGGCGCGCGGGTCACTGCGGTGCTGCTGACCGGTGCGGACCCCCAGCTCCTGCGGGACGCGGCACGGTGGGACGCGGTCGCGACGAGCGTCCGCGAGGACGTCGCCGACCTCGCGGACCGGCTGCCGGGCGACGCGCGTGCGCTGCTCCCGGGGGTGACGGTGGGCGACACGAGCGGCGTGCCGAGCGACCTCACGGCCGACATGCGAGTCGCCGGCCTCACGCACGTCACGGCCGTCTCCGGGGCGCACTTCTCGCTCGTCGCGGTGCTCGTGCTCACGCTCGCGACGGCGCTGCGTCTGCCTCGTGGCTGTCGAGCGGTCGTGGTGGTGGGCGCGATGGCGGCGATGGTCGTCCTCGTGCACCCGTCGCCCAGCGTCGTGCGTGCCGCGGCGATGGGGCTGGTCGCGGCGGGCGGCCTGCTCGTGGGCCGTCCGCACCGAGCACCTCCGGCCCTGTGCGCGGCGGTCGTCGTCCTGCTGGTGAGCGACCCGTGGCTGGCCGGCGAGCTCGGCTTCGTGCTCTCGGTGCTGGCGACCGGCGGCCTGGTGCTGCTCGGCGGCCCGCTCGCGCAGCGCTGGTCGGCCCGCATCGGACGTCCGGCCGCACAGGCGCTGGCGCTGCCGGTCGCCGCCCAGCTCGCCTGCGCACCGGCCATCCTGCTCGCGACGCCCTCCGTCGCGCTGTATGCGATCCCGGCCAACCTGCTGGTCGCTCCGGCGGTCGCACCGGCGACAGTCCTCGGGCTCGCCGCGGCGGGTCTCGCGTCGTGGTTCCCGTGGGGTGCGCACGTGCTGGCCCTCGGCGCGGGCGCGGCCTGCTGGTGGATCGGGGCCGTGGCGCGGGTCGCGGCAGCCGCGCCGGGCGCGCAGCTGGCGTGGCAGCCCGGCCCGGTCGGCATCGGGCTGCTCGCCTGCGCCAGCGTCTGCACGGCACGACTGCTCGTCGCCCGACGGTGTCGGTGAGTTCTGGCAGGCTGTGCGAGTGCCTCCTGCTGCTCGCCGTCCCGCCGCCAAGACCGTCGGTGTCTCGTGGGACGCGGTCGAGCTCGCTCCCATCCTGCTCGTCAGCGGTGCCGAGGACCTGCTCGCGGACCGCGCGGTCGACCGGGTGGTCGCCCTCGCCCGGGCCGCCGACCCCGGCGTCGAGGTGACCCGGCTGGACGGCGCGGACTACGTCGTCGGAACCCTCGGTGTCGTCGCGAGCCCGTCCTTGTTCGCCGAGGACAAGGTCCTCGTGGTCGACGCCCTGGAGAAGGGGCCCGACGAGCTGCTGTCCGACGTCACGCAGTACGTCGGGTCGCCTCCGCCGGGCGTCGTGCTGGTCCTGCGGCACGGAGGCGGCGTTCGCGGCAAGAAGCTCCTCGACCTGCTGCGCTCCACGGGCGTGCCCACAGTGGCGTGCGACGTCATCAAGTCCGACTCCGACAAGAGTGCGTTCGTCACGGCGGAGCTGCGCCGGGCGGGCCGGCGCGCTGACGCCGCGGCGGTCCGCGCGCTCGTCGACGCGGTCGGCAGCGACCTGCGCGAGCTCGCGGCCGCGTGCTCGCAGCTGGTGGCGGACACCTCGGGGCTCATCGGGGCCGACGTCGTCGAGCGCTACTACGGCGGGCGGATCGAGGCGACCGGCTTCCGGGTGGCCGACGCGGCCGTCGCGGGCCAGGCGGGCCAGGCGGTCGCCCTGCTACGGCACGCGCTGGCCACGGGCGTCGACCCGGTCCCGATCGTCGCCGCGCTCGCTGCCAAGCTGCGGGTGCTCGCCAAGGTCGCGGCGGTCCGGGGGCGGGGTGCCGGTGCGCTGCGGGACCTGGGACTCGCGCCGTGGCAGACGGACCGGGCGGTCTCGGACCTGCGCCGGTGGACGCCCGAGGGCCTGGCCGGTGCGATCTCGGCGGTCGCGCAGGCGGACGCGGAGGTCAAGGGGGAGGGGCGCGACCCCCGGTTCGCCGTCGAACGGGCGGTGCTGCGGGTGGCCGCGTCCGTCGGAAGCTGAGCCGTTCGGGGGACGCCCGTTAGGCCACGAGGGTGATCGCGGGTCCGAGCGCGTCGCCCTGCAGGAGCTCGAAGCCGAGCGACCGGCATTCCTGGACCAGCGTGTCGTTCCAGACGCGCTCCGCGACGAGCACCGCACCGTTGCGCCGGGCGAGCTGCACGATGCTCGGACCGACCCGGTCGACGTCGCGGACGTCGATCTTCACGTAGTCCGCGTAGGGCAGCATCGCGATCTGGTCGGCCTCTGCCGCGAAGTCGTCGATCGCGATCTTGTAGCCGCGCTCCCGCAGCCGCGCGAGCCCAGCCAGGACGGCGTCGTCGGCTGCCACGGACTCGACGATCTCGAGGACCAGCCGACCCGCGTGAGCAGGCAGGGGACGGTCGTCGACGACGAACGAGCGGGTCACGTTGACGAACGCGGGGTGCAGGTCCCCGGGCGGCCCGTCGCCGAACAGCACGTCCAGGACGGACGCGGTGGCGATGTCCTGACGGTCCGAGCGCCAGCGGTCGACCTGGGCGGGCAGCCCGTCCCGGGACCGGTAGAGGAACTCGTTGCCGTACAGCTGGCCGTCGGAGGTCCAGATCGGCTGACGCGCGATCGGGAGCTTCGCGGGGGTTCTGGGGGAGACTGCGGCCACGGTCACGCTGGATGAGAGTGAGCTGCGACGGATCTATGACGCCGTTCACCCGATCGGACGCACCCGGTGTGACGGGAGCGCGGCGCACCCACGTGCATGGGGTCAGTGGTTGACGCGGGGTGCGCCGGCACGGTCCAGGACGCCGGCGCGCTCCAGCAGGTTGCCCTGGAAGAGCGTGAAGCCCAGGTCTCGCGCGTGGCGCAGGGTGTCCGCGCTCTCGACGAACTCCGCCACCAGCAGAGCGCCGTACGACCGTGCGAGGTGCACGACGGGAGGCCCCTCGACGTCGAGGTCGCGGACGTCGATCTTGACGAAGTCGGCGTGCGGCAGGAGGCGACGCTGGTTGGGGTTGCTGACGAACGACGGGACCGCGATCCGGAAGCCCTGCTCACGCAGCCGGCGGATGCCGGTGATCACTGCGGGATCGATAGTCACACCGTCGTTGATCTCTATGACCAGGCGATCCGGTCGAGCAGGCACCGGGAGCTCGCCGACGAGATAGGCCCGCGGGCAGCGGACGAAGAGCAGCCGACCGTGGGCCACGTGCTCGAGGTCGACGCGTCCGAACGTGGCTCCCAGGACGTGTGCCGTGGCGCGCTCGTGCTGGTGCGCGTTCCACGTCGTGGCGGTTGCCGTGTGCTGGTCAGGGGACCTAAAGGAGAGCTGGTAGGCGAAGGGACGGCCGTGCTCCGAGAAGATCCCTTGGCGTGCGACGAGGACCGGCTCGCGAGCGATGCGCTGCGACCACTCCTGGCGGAGGGCCAGCGGGATGGCGTCCTCCACCGCGGCCGCGAGGTCCGCGAGCCTGCCGTCGGCGTCGTCCGGTGTCATGCGAACTATGACATCACAACTTCAAGCCTATGAACGAGGAACTGTGGGTGGAATTCTCATGAGTGGGCCCAAGGTCCCGATCGGACGGGTGACGGACCGTTCAGTTTCACCCGATCCCCCTACCAAACGCCCACCATGCGGACTACTTCGCCCTTCATCGGTCATCATGGTGTTGACCTAACCCCTTGCTGAAATTGACAGGAGATCCACCATGTCTCGCTCCATCAAGTCCGCCATCGCCATCGCCGCCCTCGTCGTCACGCTCGGCCTGACCGGCGGCCCCGCCGCCGTCACCGCCCTGGGCTTCACCACCAACGGCGGAGCGACCGGCTGCTGCCGCACGGCGCAGTAAGCCTGGCATCGCGATGAACGCGGTCGTCGTCACATCATCACCCCCCGAAGGGGTGGTGCATCGTGCCCACGTCACACATACAATGACTGACCATGACCACGATTGCTGACCGGGTGCGCGACGCCCGGCTTGCTGCGGGGCTTTCACAGACCGCACTGGCCGGGTCCGCGTTCTCCCCGAGCTACATCTCTTTGATCGAGGCGGGTCATCGTGAACCGACCGACTCCGCCCTTGCTGTGCTCGCTATCCGACTGGGCACCACCCTCGAGTTCCTCAAGCACGGTGAGGACGGACCGAACGAGGCACGTACCCGGCTGGAGATCGACTATGCACGGCTCGATCTGACGCAGGGTGACGCAGCAGGCGCCAAGCGGCGGCTCGAGGTCCTCGACCTCGACATCGTCTCGCCGGCGCTCCGCGTCGAGGCCCTCACCACGCTGGCCCGTGCACACGAAGGTCTCGGCGACCTGGAGTCCGCCGTGGCGATCCTCGAACCCCTGCTCGAGGACGCGCGCAGCCGTGCTCATCACGTCGAGTCCGCCAAGCTGGCCAACGCGCTGGTCGCGTCGTACCTCGAGGCCGGTGACCTTCACCGTGCCGTCGAGGTCGGCGAGCACACGCTGACCGAGCTGGAGAGCGCCGAGCTGACGGGGACGGACGGGCACCTTCGCCTGGCGTCCACGGTCCTGTGGGCCTACGTCGAGCGCGGCGACCTCCTGTACGCCACGCACCGGGCGGCAGAGCTGGTCCGTCTGGCCGAGTCGCTCGGGACGCCACGCGGTCGGGGCAGCGTGTACTGGAACGCTGCTCTCGTGGCCGAGCAGCGCCGGGACTACGAGCTCGCCCAGCGCTACACCGAGCGGGCGCTCGCGCTCCTCTCGGAGGGTGAGCCCGACCGCGACCTTCCTCGGCTCCGGCTCAACTACGCGTGGCTCCTGCTGCGCTCCGAGCCGGCGGACCCGACGGCGGCGCTCGAGCAGATCGAGCGTGCGGCCCCGGACCTGGCCGTGCTCGGTTCGGAGCTCGAGCTGGCACGCGTCGATGTCGAGCGCTCGCGGGCGCACCTCCTGCTGGGGGACATCGGGGCTGCTGAGGAGTTCGCGACCGCCGCACTCGAGCGTCTCGGCGAGCCCCCGCGCGTCGAGACCGCGATCGCGCACCTCTCGCTCGGGGACTCCCTGCATGCTCGGGGCGACCTCGAGGGGTCCGCACGTGCCTACCGCCTGGCGGCAGACATGCTCGGCATGATGTCCGCGTCACGGCAGTCTGCGGCTGCCTGGCGCGATCTCGGTGACCGGTACGCGTTGCACGGCGACACCTCCGGTGCCGCCGAGGCGTACGACCGGGCACTGCGGGAGGCCGGCTTCCGGCCGACCGTGCCGCTCAGCTCCTGGGAGACCTGGTCGCTGGCCTGATCGGACTGCACACGACGAAGGCGCCTCCCGTCCGGGGGGCGCCTTCGTCGTACCTGGGCGTCGGAGCCGCGCCTCGGACGACGACGAACGGGGCCAACCCGAAGGCCGACCCCGTTCGTGAAAGCTTCGTGCAGGCAGACTGAGCAGGGCTCAGAGCGCGGCGACCGACTTGGCCAGCGCCGACTTCTTGTTGGCCGCCTGGTTGGCGTGGATGACGCCCTTGGAGACGGCCTTGTCGAGCTTGCGCGAGGCGGACACGAG
Organism: Cellulomonas sp. P2_B4; assembly: GCF_056404795.1. NCBI lineage: Bacteria > Bacillati > Actinomycetota > Actinomycetes > Micrococcales > Cellulomonadaceae > Cellulomonas > Cellulomonas sp. P2_B4. The sequence continues at coordinate 456,884 of NZ_JBFUDI010000003.1, read as the reverse complement.
CGCCGTGTTGGCGGCGTCCTTGTCGCCACCGGCGACGGCCTCACGGACGCGACGGATGTGCGTCTTGAGCTCAGACTTCACCGCCTTGTTGCGCAGGCGCGCCTTCTCGTTGGTGGTGATGCGCTTGATCTGGGACTTGATGTTGGCCACGTAGGGACTCTCTTGTGCGTTCGCCGAAGCGATCTGACAGGTCTAGAGGGCGCACACAGCTCCGGGACTGGGGCGTGGGGACACCCGCGGAGAGGAACTGGGCTTGTGCCCGCCGACCCGGGCGGACACGCGACTGACCATGTTAGCAGCACAGTGGGGTCAGACCGAAACCCGCAGGGCCACCGCCCCGGCCGGGCTCACCAGCCCTTGCACTCCCTGAGCGCGGCGCTGACGCGGTCGAACAGGGCGCGGTCCATGACGGCACCCTCACGCCGGAACGCGGTCGGGTGCAGCTGGACGACGCGGTCGAGCCGGACCTCGCTGGGTCGGCGCTGCGCGTCCCAGCTCCCGGAGCCGATGTCGAGCCAGACCCGTCCGTGGCGGGCCTCGGCGGCGGCGTTGCGAGAGTGGTCCTTGCTCGTGAGCATCAGGCCGAGCACGTTGGTGCCCGCCCGCGCGATGACGAGGACGGGTCGGTCCTTGCCCTGGGAGGTGTCCTCCTCGTACGGCACCCAGCCCCAGACGATCTCGCCGGGGTCGGCGTCACCGTCCAGGCTCGGCGCGTACGTCGGGTGGACGACCCCGCCGTGGTCGGGCAGGACGACCCGGTGGGGCGGGGCGGCTGCCGGGGTACGCCTGAACCGGGCGAGGAGCCGGTGCAGGGCCGGCCAGCGGGTCGCGCGAGTCACGGTCAGAAACGTAGCGGTCATGGGCCGGGCCGGTCGGGTTTCGGCAGCTGCCGGGCGCACGCGGAGACGCACACTAGCGGTCCCACGTGCGCGTTCTGTTACCGGGCCGGGCGGTTCGTAACGCGCCGTTATCACCGGGCGGATACTGTCCGGAACATGGCGGACCTGTTCGAGGACTACCCAGCGGGCGCGGCCTGGGACGAGATGATCGGCGCCGACGGGGGATCCCGCGCGGCCTACAAGGGTCTGCACACGGCACTGGCCGAGCTGAGCGCCGGCGAGCTGCGCGGCCGGGCGGAGACGCTGGCCCGTTCCTACCTCGCCCAAGGCGTCACCTTCGACTTCGCCGGCGAGGAGCGACCGTTCCCGCTGGACGTCGTCCCGCGCGTCGTCGCCGGGGACGAGTGGGAGCACGTCGCTCCCGGCGTGGCCCAGCGGGTGCGGGCGCTCGAGGCATTCCTCGCCGATGTCTACGGTCCGCAGCGCGCCATCGCGGACGGCGTCATCCCGCGGTCGGTCGTCGTCTCGTCGACGAACTTCCTGCGCGCCGCCCGGGGCATCACCCCGCCCAACGGCGTGCGCGTCCACGTCTCGGGGATCGACCTCATCCGCGACAGCCTCGACGGCTGGCGGGTGCTCGAGGACAACGTGCGCGTCCCGTCGGGCGTCAGCTACGTCCTGTCCAACCGCCGGGCGATGGCGCAGACCTTTCCCGAGCTGTTCGCCGCGCTGCGGATCCGGCCCGTCGCCGACTACCCGCGTCGGCTGCTGGCGGCGCTGACGGCCGCCGCGCCCCACGGCGTGGACGAGCCGACGGTCGTCGTGCTCACGCCGGGCGTCTTCAACAGCGCCTACTACGAGCACTCGCTGCTCGCGCGGATGATGGGTGTCGAGCTGGTCGAAGGCCGCGACCTGTTCTGCGCAAGCGGACGCGTCTGGATGCGCACGACCCAGGGCCGCCGCCGTGTCGACGTGATCTACCGCCGGGTGGACGACGACTACCTGGACCCGGTCGTGTTCCGCAACGACTCGTTCCTGGGCAGCCCCGGGCTGATGACGTGCGCGCGGAACGGGACCGTCACCATCGCCAACGCGGTCGGCAACGGCGTGGCCGACGACAAGCTCGTCTACACCTACGTGCCGGACCTGATCCGTTACTACCTCTCCGAGGAACCGATCCTGCGCAACGTCGACACGTGGCGGCTCGAGGAGCCCGACGCGCTCGAGGAGGTGCTCGACCGGCTCGACGAGCTTGTCGTCAAGCCCGTCGACGGGTCGGGCGGCAAGGGGCTCGTGGTCGGGCCGAAGGCGACCAGCCACGAGCTGGCGGCGCTGCGGGTCCGGCTGCGGGAGGACCCGCGCGGCTGGATCGCGCAGCCCGTCGTGCAGCTGTCCACCATCCCGACGCTCATCGGCGACAAGCTGCGGCCGCGGCACACCGACCTGCGGCCGTTCGCGGTGAACGACGGCGAGTCGGTGTTCGTCCTGCCGGGCGGGTTGACGCGCGTGGCGCTGCCCGAGGGCGAGCTGGTGGTCAACTCGTCGCAGGGCGGCGGGTCCAAGGACACCTGGGTGCTCGGCGGCGCTGTGCCGCGCCGGGCCGTGCGGCACGGTTCCGACCTGCCGCAGTCGGTCGCGCAGGACGAGGCGGTCCCGATCGAGTCCAACCCGAACGACATGCGCGCTCAGGTCATGCAGCAGCAGCAGCAGCTGGTTCGCGAGTTCCCCGTCGGAGGTGGTGGCGTGTGCTGAGCCGCATCGCGGAGTCGCTGTTCTGGATCGGGCGGTACGTCGAGCGTGCCGACGACACGGCGCGCCTGCTCGACGTCCACGTGCAGATCCTGCTCGAGGACCCGTGGGCGGAGGAGGACCTGGCCTGCCGGTCTCTGCTGTCCGTGATGGACCGGCCCGCGGAGCCGAGCCACGTGATGGTGGGCCGCGAGTACGTGCTCGACATGCTGGCGTACGACCGGTTCGCGCCGTCATCGATCGCCGGGTCGCTGGTCTCGGCGCGGGAGAACGCGCGACGGGCCCGGGAGACCATCTCGACCGAGCTCTGGGAGTCGCTCAACGCGACGTGGAACCAGCTGCCCTCGCACATGCGCCCGGCCCGCCCGCACGACTACTTCACGTGGGTGCGCGAGCGCGCCGCGGTCGTCGCCGGGATCACGGACTCCGCGACCTCGCGCGACGACACGTGGAACTTCATGGTGCTGGGCCGCTCGATCGAGCGGGCGGACATGACCGCACGGCTCCTGACCACGCGCGCGCTCGCCGGGTCGGCCGGGCCGAGCTGGACGACGCTGCTGCGCTCCTGCGGCGCGCACGAGGCGTTCCTGCGGATGTACCGCGGTGCCGCGTCCGACGAGCGGGCTGCGGGGTTCCTGCTGACCGACCAGCTGTTCCCGCGGTCGATCGTCTTCGCGCTCAACCAGGCGGAGTCGTGCCTGGCGGCCCTCGAGCCGACGGCGGACCGGGCTGCGGTCGACGACGCCCGGCGGCACATCGGCTACGTCCGGACGAACCTGGAGTACCGGCCGCTCATCGAGGTCCTCGATGCGCTGCCCAAGGAGATGGAGCGCGTGCAGCGGGCCTGCTCGGCCGCGTCGGACGCGATCCGGGGCCGGTACTTCCCGAGCGGCTCCGCGACGAACTGGGTGGGAGAAGCGCTGTGAGCCGGCTGCGAGTGGTCCACACGTCCGCGTTCCAGTACGCGAGCCCCGTGCTCGCGTCGTACAACGAGGCGCGGATGACGCCGCTGACCCAGCAGGGTCAGACGGTGCTGGAGTCCAAGATCGACGTCCACCCGCACACGGGCTGGTCCGAGTACCGCGACTACTGGGGAACGGCTGTGTCCGCGTTCGAGGTGCTGACCCCGCACGAGTCGATGGTCGTGACAGCCGAGCACCTCGTCGACGTCGCGGAGCGCCAGCCGCTGCGCAACCCGGCCGGCTGGGAGACCTTGCGCGGTACCGAGCTGCGCGACCGGCTCGCCGAGTTCCTCTCGGACACGCCGACCACGGCACCGCCCGAGGACGTCGTCGAGCTGGCCCGTCGCGTCGCGGCCGACCTGCCGCCCGCGGAGGCGGCGCTCGCCGTGAGCAACGCTCTGCGCGACGAGGTCGAGTACATCCCGGGCGCGACGACGGTGCACACCCCGGCGTCCGAGGCCTGGGCCAAGCGCGCCGGCGTGTGCCAGGACCTCGCGCACCTGGTGTCCGGGGCACTGCGGTCCATCGGCATCCCCGCCCGGTACGTCTCGGGCTACCTGCACCCGGACGACGAGGTCGAGATCGGCACGACGGTCAGCGGTGACTCGCACGCCTGGGTCGAGTGGTGGGTGGGCGAGTGGTTCGCCTACGACCCGACCAACCGGGCGATCGCGGGCGACCACCACGTGGTGATCGCGCGGGGACGCTCGTACGACGACGTCCCGCCCTTGCGCGGGATCTTCGCCGGTGCGGGCACGCAGGAGACCTCCGTGACGGTGGAGATCACGCGCGAGGCCTGACGCGCTCGCGGGTCAGGCGATGCCGGCCTCGACGGCCAGGATCGCCGCCTGCGTCCGGTTGGCGACGCCCAGCTTGTCCATGGCGCGCGTGAGGTAGGTCTTGACGGTCGTCTCGGCGAGGAACGTCCGCCGGGCGATCTCGGCGTTCGAGAGGCCGTCGGCCAGCAGCGCGACGATCTCGCGCTCCCGGTCGCTCAGAGCGCCGACCGCTCGCACGGCCCGGGCGTGCCGCGGGTCGAGGCCGGGACCGACCGAGTCCAGCAGCCGGCGCGTCACGGCCGGGGACAGGACCGCGTCGCCGTCGGCCGCCGCGCGGATCCCTCGTCGCAGCTCGTCGGGGGAGCTGTCCTTGAGCAGGTAGCCCGACACCCCCGCCCGCAGTGCCGGAAGGAGGTACTCGTCGTAGAGGAAGCTCGTGAGCAGGACGACCGCGGTCTCGGGTCGCGCGCGCAGGATCTCGGCCGCGGCGGCGACACCGTCGAGCTCCGGCATCTGGATGTCCATCAGCACGACGTCCGGCCGGTGGGCGGCCGCCTGCTCGATCGCCGCGCGCCCGTCCGAGGCGGACCCGACGACGGTGAGGTCGTCGGCGACCTCGACCATCTGCGTGATGCCGAGCCGGAACAGCTCCTCGTCGTCGACGACGAGGACACGGACCGTGCCGTTCGCGGTGGTGCTCATGTCGCCTCCGGCGAGGTCGGTTCCAGGGCTCGTGGTGACCGGGGGAGGAACGCCTCGACGAGGAAGCCGCCGTCGCCCGTCGCCGCGGCCGTCGTCGTCCCACCGGCGCTGCGCACGCGGTCGGCCATGCCCGCGAGCCCGGCGCCCTGGCCGGGACCGCGGACCACACCGTGGGCCGGCGGGTCGTTGCGTACGACGACCTGCAGGCGGTCGCGGTCGGCGGACCGGACGACGACCCTCGTCGCCGCGCCGGGCGAGTGCGCGGTCGCGTTAGTCAACGCCTCGCGCACGACGAGCGTCACGACGGACCCGGCCGCGCCGCGCAGCTCGTCGGCGGAGACCTGGACGTCGAGCTCGATCGGCTGTCCGACGGCCCGTGCCTCCTGCGTCAGCCGGCTCAGGACGGCGAGGACGTCGTCGGGGTCGTCGTCGGGCGGGTATCGGCGTTCCAGGCCGAAGACCTCGCGCAGGTCGTCGGTCGCGAGCCGTCCCTCGTGCCGGATCCGCTCGGCGGCCTCGTGCACGGCCGGGGACGGGTCGGAGGTCTCGAGCAGGTTCGCGGTGAGCACGATGACGCTGATCCGGTGCGCGACGGTGTCATGGGTCTCGCGGGTCAGCCGCTCCCTCTCGGCGGTCCGCGCGGTCTCGGCGGCTCTATCCTGTGCGCGGGTCGCGCGCACGGCTGCCTCGGCTGCCCGACGTTGGGTGTCGCGGTCGGCGCGACCGATCAGCCAGGGCACGAGGATCGCGACGACGTACGCGACGGTGGCGGCCGGGACGACGTGGGGTGCCGTGAGCGCCTCCACGGGTCCGACGAGCAACGCCGCCGCGGCGATCCACAGCGCGCTGGCCCGGGTCGAGGCGACCTCGCGCCCGGTCGAGTGCGCCGCGACCAGTGCGGCCGGTGCCGGCGACACCCAGCACAGCAACGTCGTGGCCAGCAGGACGGGGCCTGGGAACGACGAGCGCAGGAGCAGGGCCATCGATGCGAGCACCTGGGCGAGCAGCTCGACGGGAACCCCGTGGACGGCGGCGCCACCCTCGTCGCGGACCAGCACGACTGTCACACCGCACAGGGCCGCGAGCACGGCGACGGTGAGGTCGAGCCGTGACGGCACTGCCGGCCGCGTCATTCGCCCACCGTAGGGGCGCGGGCTCGTGGAGTCGACCTTCGTACGACACGGGTCGGACCGATCGTCGGACCTGGTCAGCGGCGTGCCCGGGCACTGTTGAACCGTCACCGACCGCCCCGCTCTCGTGGCTCGCTTCCCCGATGAGCCGGTGGCGTCAGGACTTCAGCACCCCGTCCGGCAGAGACGACCGAGACGGATGCAGGACCACAGAAGGAGCACGACATGTTCAGCACCGCTAGGAAGACGTGGCTCGCGGCGACCGCCGGGGCTGCCCTGCTCACCCTCACGCTGACCGCCTGCGGTGGCATGAGCGAGGTCGAAGCCCCGCCGGCCAAGGCCGCCGCCACCGCCGAGGCCCCGGTCGCCGAGGACACCACACCCGAGCCGGTCGCCGAGGCAGCAGCCGAGCCGAAGGGCACCTTCAAGGACCCGTTCGTGTTCGGCACGCCCGTGGGCACCGACGACCTGGCCGTCACGCTGGGCGCGGTCGAGGTGGACGGTGTCACCGAAGCCGTCAAGGCCGCGAACGAGTTCAACGAGGACGCCCCTGCGGGCACGGCGTACGTCCGGGTGCCGGTCACCCTGACGAACACCGGCACCGAGAAGGTCACCCCGTGGCTGGCCGTCACGGTCACCCTGGTCGCCCAGACCGGAGAGTCGTTCGACAACGTGCTGCTCGCCGAGGGCTCGGGTGCCTCGCTCGGCAGCCTGACCGACGTGGCCGACCTGTACGAAGGCGGAACCGGCACGGGCTACCTCTACTTCGCCGTGGACCCCGCCGCGCTGCCGACCATGGTCTTCAACGTCGCCGAGCTGATCTCGTTCAGCGACGGCGTGTTCGTCAAGGCAGTCTGACCGTCGACCTACGTCGCCGGCGCCTCGCGAGGCTCGCGTGACCCGTCCTGAGCACCCGGCCAGCTCCGCTGGCCGGGTGCTCGTGCGTGCGGGTGGACGACGGCGTCGACGAGTGCCGCGGCGGCCCGTCGTCGGCTCGTGGGCTCCGTCGAGGAGTCGACCTTCGTACGACATGGATCGGACCGATCGTCCGACCTGGTCAGCGGCCCGTCGCGGGACGGTTGAACCCTCATCGATCCACCACCGCCAAGAGAGCAGAGACATGAACCCGAACACCCGCCGCCTGATGCGCCTGACGGTGCCGGGCCTCGTGATTGCCGCCGTCCTCGTCCCGTCCGCCGCTTCTGCGGCGTCTGCTGAGGACATCGACACCGTCGTGGTCCTCGACCAGGCCGCCGACACCTCCGCGGACGTGCCGACCGAGAACGCCACGCCGGCGCCCGCCGACGTCGCCGCGGCCGTTCCGCCCGCCGACGTCGCCGAGCCCGTCGCGGTCGCCGCCGCGGAGGTCGAGAACCCCGCCGCGCCGGCGCCGACGACCGACGCCGCCGCCGTGACCGCGGCCGCGGTCGCCGCCGAGCCCGTCGCGACCGCGGCGCAGGCGCCGGAGKCCGCCGCCACCGCGACGCCCCCCGTCGCGCTGACCGCCTCGGTGGTCGCGCAGGCGGACACGGTGACCGAGCGCGTCGTCCTGCACGCCGCGGCCACGAATAACGACACGAAGGCAGCACGCATCGTGTTCTCGAGCTCCTACGGCCAGGTCGCGTTCGACGGTGTCGCGCCCGGCGCGACCGTCAGCGGTGACATCCAGACCGGCCAGCGTTCCGTCGCGGCCGGCTCGGTGACCCTCGCGGCTCACATCGCGGCCGACGCCAGCCACGCCGGTGCCTACACGAACCGCACCCTCACGTACGCCCCGTCCATCGCGACGGTCGCCCCGCGAGGGCGCGCGAACGGCAACGGCTGGGTCCACCCCCAGACCGGGCACTCGTTCCTCGCCGGGTACTTCGTCAACACGGGCGGCGACCCGGTCGTCGTCCGTCTCCTGACGCCGTATGGCGACTCCGAGCAGCAGACGGTCGCGCCGGGTGCGGCGGCCTACCTCACGGTGGACACCGGGAAGGTGTCCGTCCCCGCCGGCACGATGTCCATCCGCGCGTACAAGTACGTCGACGGCCGCGGCTACGCCCACGTGTTCGACATCACCCACCCCGAGCTGACGGGCTTCGAGCCGGTCAAGCCGGTCCCGCCGCGCTCCGTCACCCCCGCGGTCCCGACCTGGGTGGACCCGTGCGGCGTCGACGACAACGGCACGTGGAAGTTCACCGACACCGCCGACTACACGTACACGGTCCGGACGTTCTCCAACGACAAGGTGCAGATCAAGGCGACGCCCGCGGACGGCGTCGTGTTCCCGGCGGCCGCGGCCGTCCAGTGGCAGAAGTTCCAGGACAACAGCCGGTGCCTGATCTCGCCGTCCGTCCGGGTCACCCAGCCGACGACGGACGTCGCCACCGGTGCGGTCACGATCGACCGCGTCGAGGGCATCGCGTCGGCGTACGTCTTCAACGGCGCCGGTGTCGTCTCGGGCAAGCCCGCTGACCTCAGCCGCCTGCAGGCGGGCACCTACACCGTGATCGCGACCCCGGCCGCCGGGTACGCGTTCGGCAGCCTGCCCGCCGGCTGGAAGCTCAGCGTCAGCGGCAAGGCCGTTCTCACGTTCGTGGTCGCGGCGCCGAGCACCGCTCCGGTCCTCCCGTCTGTCCCGACGACGCCCGACCTGGGCGACGCGGCCGCCGAGGTGTCCGACGTGGCCGACAACGCCGGCGTGGCCGACATCGCCGACCTGGCCGACGAGGCCGCGCCGGCCGACCAGGCCGAGGTCACGGGAGCTGTCCGGCAGGTCCCGGCGAGCGCGTTCGCCCGGGAGGCCTCGTTCCGCCCTGCCGACGTCAACCCCCTCGTCGCGTCGCAGGTGCTCGCGGCCGGTTCGTCGAGCGGCACCCTCGCGCTGACCGACGACTCGGGGGACACGCAGGTGCGTGCCGACGCCCCGGTCGCGAAGCACGCGACGGCCGAGGTGTCCGACGGCTCGCGCTCGATCCTCGCCTACCTGGTGGTCGGGCTCAGCACGCTCGCACTGGGCGTCGCCCGGTGGGTCCGCATCTGACGCACTCCGCAACGACGCAGGTCTCCCGGCCAGTCCGACTGGCAGGGAGACCTGCGCGTCTGTCGGCTACGGGGTCAGGCGACGGGACAGGGCGTCGTCGAGCGCCGGTCGGTCGCCCGTGACCTCGAGCAGGTCCGGCGAGAGCCGTCCCCACAGGAGGAGGGCGAGGTCGCTCGCCGTCCCGTGCACCGCGACGACCGGGCCAGTGGCCCCGCCGAGCAGCCACGACCGGTCCGCGTCGGTGGCGTGCAGCGCGACGGGTTCGGGCAGGGGCTCCATGCGTCCCATGCGCTCCTGGCGCGGCTGCATGACCGTGACCACCTCGTCGACGGTGTCCGCCCACACGACGGGATCGACGACGAGGTCCAGGGTGCCCGCGGTGCGCAGGTCCCAGAGGTGGACGAGGGTCTCGTGCACCTGCCGGCGACGCCAGAACGAGGCCGGGCCGTTCCCGTCGAGGGTCCAGGCCTCCGCGTCGGGACCGAGCGAGGTGAGGGTGTCGACGAGCTCGGCCGCGCAGTCGCGGTAGAGGTCCTCCAGCACGAAGGGCCCGCGGCCCAGCGGCGTCTCCTGCCGGCGTCGGGCCTGGCCGGCGGCCCAGTGGTGGATCCGGGCGACGTGGACGACGAGGTCCTTCACGCGCCAGCGGCCGCACCAGGGGACGCGGGTGGTCGGGTCGACCGCGGGGATCGTCGCGAGGAACTGGCCCTGGAGATCGGACAGGACGGTCAGGAGGTCGAGGGTCGCGGCGGGCGCAGCTTCTGAAACAGGAGGGTGCGTCGTCATGGGACCATGGTGGTACCGACCGCACGCGACCCGACAGGGCGTCGGCGGTCACCGTTCGTCGCTACGGCGCCAACGCCGGAGCAACACCTATCCCAGGAGCCAGTCCGCTTGTCCCCGATCCCCGGTGCCGCCGCCTCGTCGCGCATCCACCCCGCGGCCACGCCGCCGGAGCTGCTGCGCAACTTCTGCATCATCGCGCACATCGACCACGGCAAGTCGACGCTCGCGGACCGCATGCTGCAGCTCACGGGCGTGGTCGACGCGCGAGCCATGCGTGCGCAGTACCTGGACCGGATGGACATCGAGCGCGAGCGCGGCATCACCATCAAGTCGCAGGCCGTGCGCATGCCGTGGGGTGTCGGTGACGACGCGTTCGCGCTGAACATGATCGACACGCCCGGCCACGTCGACTTCACCTACGAGGTGTCGCGGTCGCTGGCCGCCTGCGAGGGTGCCGTGCTGCTCGTCGACGCCGCGCAGGGCATCGAGGCCCAGACGCTGGCGAACCTGTACCTCGCGCTCGACAACGACCTGACGATCATCCCGGTGCTCAACAAGATCGACCTGCCGGCCGCGCAGCCCGAGAAGTACGCGGAGGAGCTGGCCAAGCTCATCGGTGGCGAGCCCGAGGACTGCCTGCGCGTCTCGGGCAAGACCGGCGAGGGCGTCACGGAGCTGCTGGACCGCATCGTCGAGCTCGTCCCGCCGCCCACCGGCGACGCGAACGCCCCGGCCCGCGCGATGATCTTCGACTCCGTCTACGACACCTACCGCGGGGTCGTCACGTACGTCCGTGTGGTCGACGGCAACCTGAACCCGCGCGAGAAGATCGTCATGATGTCGACCCGCGCGACGCACGAGCTGCTCGAGATCGGCGTGATCTCCCCGGAGCCCGTGCCGACGAAGGGCCTCGGCGTCGGCGAGGTCGGCTACCTGATCACGGGCGTGAAGGACGTGCGCCAGTCGAAGGTCGGCGACACCGTCACCAACGCGAGCAAGCCGGCCGCCGAGGCGCTGGGCGGCTACTCCGACCCGAAGCCCATGGTGTTCTCGGGCCTGTACCCGATCGACGGTACGGACTACCCGGTGCTGCGCGACGCGCTCGACAAGCTCAAGCTCAACGACGCCGCGCTCAACTACGAGCCCGAGACGTCGGTGGCGCTCGGGTTCGGGTTCCGCGTCGGTTTCCTCGGGCTGCTGCACCTCGAGATCGTCCGCGAGCGGCTCGAGCGTGAGTTCGACCTCGACCTCATCTCGACCGCGCCGAACGTCGTCTACGAGGTCACGCTCGAGGACAAGAGCGTGGTCACGGTGACCAACCCGAGCGAGTTCCCCTCGGGCAAGATCGGGGCCGTCAACGAGCCCATGGTCAAGGGCACGATCCTGGCGCCGAGCGAGTTCATCGGCGCGATCATGGAGCTCTGCCAGACCAAGCGCGGCGAGCTGCAGGGCATGGACTACCTGTCCGAGGACCGCGTCGAGCTGCGCTACGTGCTCCCGATGGCCGAGATCGTCTTCGACTTCTTCGACCAGCTGAAGTCCAAGACGCGCGGCTACGCGAGCCTCGACTACGAGCGCATCGGCGACCAGGAGGCCGACCTGGTCAAGGTCGACATCCTGCTGCAGGGCGAGACGGTCGACGCGTTCAGCGCGATCGTGCACAAGGACAAGGCCTACGCGTACGGCGTCATGATGACGGCCAAGCTGAAGGACCTCATCCCGCGCCAGCAGTTCGAGGTGCCCATCCAGGCCGCGATCGGCGCCCGGATCATCGCGCGCGAGACCATCCGCGCCATCCGCAAGGACGTCCTGGCCAAGTGCTACGGCGGCGACATCACGCGCAAGCGCAAGCTCCTGGAGAAGCAGAAGGAGGGCAAGAAGCGCATGAAGACGATCGGACGGGTCGACGTGCCGCAGGAGGCCTTCATCGCCGCGCTCTCCAGCGAGCCGGCCGGTTCCGCCGGTGGCAAGGACGCGAAGAAGAAGTGAGTCCAGCGCTCCCCGAAGGGGACGTTGCGCCCGACGACGGATCGTTGCCGCAGTCGGCGTTCGAGGGTCTGTCGGAGCGCGCCTTCGGCGTCTACCTGCACGTGCCGTTCTGCACGGTGCGCTGCGGGTACTGCGACTTCAACACGTACACGGCCACGGAGCTGGGCGGCGGCGCGAGCCAGAACGCGTACGCGGACACCGCGCTGAAGGAGATCGCGCTCGCGGCCTCGATCCTGCCCGCCAGGCCGGTGCAGACCGTCTTCGTCGGCGGCGGCACGCCCACCGTCCTGTCCGTCCCGGACCTGTCGCGCATGCTGGGCGGCGTCCGGGACGCGTGGGGGTTTTCCGACGACATCGAGGTCACCACCGAGGCGAATCCCGACTCGGTGACCCCGCAGTCGCTCGAGGCGCTCGCGGCGGCCGGCTTCACGCGGGTCTCGTTCGGCATGCAGTCCGCGGTGCCGCACGTGCTGGCCACCCTCGAACGCACCCACGACCCCCGACGCATCCCGGACGTCGTGCGCTGGGCGAAGGACGCCGGCCTGGCCGTCTCGCTCGACCTCATCTACGGGACGCCGGGGGAGTCGGTCGACGACTGGCGCACCAGCGTCGAGGCCGCGCTGGACACCGGGGTCGACCACGTCTCGGCGTACGCGCTCGTCGTCGAGGCGGGCACGCGCATGGCCGTGCAGGTGCGCCGCGGCGAGCTCGAGCTGCCCGACGGCGACGACCAGGCGACGAAGTACGAGCTCGCCGACGAGTTGTTCGAGGCCGCCGGCCTGCACTGGTACGAGGTGAGCAACTGGTCGCGCGACCGGTCCACCGAGTGCCGGCACAACCTCGCGTACTGGCGCGGCGACGACTGGTGGGGGGTCGGGCCGGGCGCGCACAGCCACGTCGGCGGGGTCCGCTGGTGGAACGTCAAGCACCCGCGCGCGTACGCGGACCGGCTCGACCGCGGGCTGAGCCCCGCGGCTGGTCGGGAGATCGTCACGGGCGACGGTGAGCTGCTCGAGCGGCTCATGCTCGGCGTCCGGCTCTCCGACGGGCTGCCGATCGACGCGCTGCCGACCGACGCGCGGCCCGCGGTCGCTGGGCTCATCGCGGACGGTCTGGTGGACGGCACGGCCGCTCTCGCCGGGCGACGGCTCGTCCTGACGCGTCGCGGTCGGCTGCTCGCGGACGCCGTCGTCAGGAGCCTCGCCGGCTGACGAGCCGACATGCCGGGTTTGATGCGGTTCCTTGACACGGGTGTGCGGCTTCGGTTCGCTGTCCGCTGGGCGACGACCGCCCGTGACCAGGGAGGCCACGCATGAGCGAGAACCCGGGCGGAACGCCGCCGAACGACGGCGAGCCCGTCGCACCTGACCCGCAGCCGCCGGTTCCTCCGGCCCAGCCACCCGCCGCCCCGCCTCCTCCGCCGCCCGCTCCGCCGGTCGCGCCCCCGCCTCCGCCGCCCGCTCCGCCTGCACCCCCGGCGGCTCCGTACGGTCAGCCTGCCCCGGGTGCGTACCCGCCGCCGCCGGCTCCGCAGTACGGGCAGCCCGCTCCGGGCGCCTACCCGCCCGGCTACGGCCAGCAGCCGCCCGGTGCCTACCCGCCCGCGCCGCCCGGATACGCCCCGCCGCCCGCCGGCGGCTACGCCCCGCCGCCGCCCTCGCCGCTCGGTGAGTCCTTCGGGTACGGCTGGAAGGCGTTCACGCGCCACGGCGGCCTGTTCATCGGCGCCGGCGTCGTGTGGTTCGTCATCTTCATCGTCGCGTTCTCGATCGTCGCGGCGATCTTCGGCGGGTTCAGCGACCTGTTCCGGACGACCGCCGGCGGGCGGATCGGGTTCTCGTTCGGGTTCATCGTGCTGACGCTGGTCGCCTCGCTGATCGGCTACCTGATCCAGGCGGTCTTCATCAAGGCGGCGCTCGACGTGACGGAGGGGCGCCCGATCGGCTTCGGCGACTTCTTCCGGTTCGTCGACGCCGGCCCGGTGATCGTGACGGCCCTGATCCTGACCGGCATCTCCGTGGTGCTCAGCCTCATCCCGTTCTTCGGGGGGCTCGTCTCGCTCGTCGTGAACTTCCTGCTGTTCTTCACGTTCTGGTTCGTGATCGGCAAGCAGCTCGCGCCGGTGGACGCCATCAAGGCGAGCTACCAGCTCATCACGGCGAACCTGTCGACGACGATCCTGTTCTACCTGCTCAGCATCCTGATCCTGGCTGCGGGCGCCATCCTGTGCGGCATCGGCCTGCTCGTCGCCGTCCCGGTCGTGCTCCTCGCGAGCGCGTTCCTGTTCAAGCGGCTGCTCGGCGACCCGATCGCCGCCGTCGCCTGACCGCTCCACACCCGGTGCCCGGTCCTCGTCCGCGAGGGCCGGGCACCGTCATGTGGTGACGAAGTCGATGAGCTCCTCGACGCGGCCGAGCAGGCTGGGCTCGAGGTCGGCGTAGCTGCGGACCGAGCGCAGGATCCGCTGCCACGCCCGCGCGACGTCGGCCTGGTCCTGCGCCGGCCAGCCGAGCTCGCGCAGGATGCCGTGCTTCCACTCGGTGCCGCGCTCGATCGTCGGCCAGGCCGTCAGGCCGATGCGCTCGGGCCGGACCGCCTGCCAGACGTCCACGTACGGGTGGCCCAGCACGAGCACCGTCCCGGCGGGGGCGAGACGGACGGCCTCCGCGGCGATCCGGCTCTCCTTGGCCCCGGCGACGAGGTGGTCGACGAGCACGCCGACGCGGCGGCCCGGACCCGGGGCGAAGTCGCGGATCGCGTCGGGCAGGTTGTCGACGCCGTCGAGGAGCTCGACCACGACGCCCTCGAGGCGCAGGTCGTCGCCCCAGACCTTCTCCACCAGCTCGGCGTCGTGCTTGCCCTCGACCCAGATCCGGCTTCCGCGGGCGACGCGCGCCCGGGCGTCGTGCACCGCGACCGAGCCGGAGGCCGTGCGGGTGGGCTTGGCGGGTGCGGTCGCGCGGACCGGCGCGGTGAGCGCCACGGGTTCGCCGTCCACCCAGAAGCCCCGGCCGAGCGGGAACGTGCGGGTGCGGCCGGCGCGGTCCTCCAGGACGACCACGTGGATGCCACCGGACTTCTCGACGCGGACGACCGCACCGACCCAGCCGGTGGTGACCTCCTCCACGACGAGGCCGGTCTCGGCCGCCTGCGGGCGGCTGGTGCGTGGTGCGCGATGGTGTGTCGAGCCCGAGCCACGCAGGACGTCGGAGCCGTAGCGGTCCTGGTTCACCCGGGCAGCGTAGGTGGCGGCCGCGCGGGGGTCGTCGGGGCGCGCCGGTTCCGCTGTGCGCGGAGCACCCGGTGGTGTCGGCGGCGCGGCGTAGCATTGGCACTCCTGCCGGGCGAGTGCTACCGGCGTGCGTGCGCGAACCACGAGGCTGGGCGAGGAGGCGAGAGATGAGCGACGACAGGCGTCTGGACGTCCTGCGCGCGATCGTCGAGGACTACGTCGCCACCCGCGAGCCGGTCGGGTCGCGCGCGCTGGTCGAGCGACACTCCCTCGGGGTCTCGCCGGCCACCATCCGCAACGACATGGCCTCCCTCGAGGAGGGCGGCTACATCGCGCAGCCGCACACCTCGGCCGGTCGCGTGCCCACCGACAAGGGCTACCGGCTCTTCGTCGACCAGCTCTCGAGCGTCAAGCCGCTGTCCAGCCCCGAGCGCCGCGCGATCGGCACGTTCCTGGAGAACGCGCAGGACCTCGACGACGTCGTCGACCGGGCGGTGCGCGTCATCGCGCAGCTGACGCAGCAGGTCGCGGTCGTGCAGTACCCCTCGCTGCGACGGTCGGCGCTGCGGCACGTGGAACTCGTGCCCGTGGGCCAGCGGCACCTGCTCGTCGTGCTCATCACCGACACCGGGCGCGTCGAGCAGCGCACGCTCGAGCTGGACCGCGACCTCGACGAGTCGGTCGTCGCCCTCCTGCGCGCCCGGCTGAACGTGAGCGCCGCAGGTCGTCGGCTGTCCGAGCTGCCCGTAGCGCTCGCGGACCTGACGCCGGCGTTCGAGCCCGCGGACCAGGATCTCGTCCGCAGCGTCGTCGCGGTGCTCGAGGAGACGCTGGCGCAGGAGAGCGAGGAGCGCGTGGTGCTCGCGGGCACCGCGAACCTCGCACGCGCCGGCGGCACCGACGTGCGCTCGATCGGGCCGGTGCTCGAAGCCCTGGAAGAGCAGGTCGTCCTACTGCGGCTGCTCTCGGAGATGGCCGAGGACACGCAGGCGGTCACCGTGCGGATCGGTCGCGAGACCCAGCACGACGGCCTCGTCGAGACCAGCTTCGTGACCACCGGCTACGGCGACGAGGGAAGCGGCTCGGTGGCCCGCATCGGCTCCATCGGCCCCCTGCGCATGGACTACCCGGCGACCATGTCCGCGGTGCGCGCGGTCGCGCGCTACCTCACGCGGATCCTGGCCCAATGACGGAACTGACCAGCACTCCCACCGGAAGCGAGCACATCCTCCCGTGACCGACTACTACGAGATCCTCGGCGTGCCGCGGGACGCGACGCCCGAGCAGATCAAGAAGGCGTACCGCAAGCTCGCGCGCGAGCACCACCCGGACGTCGCCGGGGCGGACGCCGGGTCCGAGGACACCTTCAAGGACGTGTCGCGCGCCTACGACGTGCTCGGCAACCCCGAGAAGCGTCGCGCGTACGACATGGGCGGCGACCCGTCGTCGCCCGGTGGCGGCATGGGTGGCGGCTTCGGCTTCCAGGACATCTTCGAGACGTTCTTCGGTGCCGCGACCGGCGCCGCGCAGCAGCGCGGTCCCATCCCGCGGGCGCGTCGTGGCCAGGACGCGCTGGTCCGCCTCGACCTCGACCTGGCCGACGTGACGTTCGGCGTGCACCGCGACGTCCCCGTCGACACCGCGGTCGTCTGTCCCACCTGCTCGGGCACGTGCTGCCGGCCTGGCACCTCGCCCCGCACGTGCGAGGTCTGCGGCGGCCGTGGCTCCGTGCAGCGCGTGGCCCGCTCGTTCCTCGGTCAGGTCATGACGACCCAGCCGTGCGCGGCGTGCCACGGGTTCGGCAGCGTCATCCCCGAGCCGTGCACCGAGTGCTCGGGCGAGGGCCGGGTCCGGTCGCGTCGCACCCTGAGCGTCGACGTCCCCGCGGGCGTGGACACGGGCACCCGCATCAAGCTCACGGGCCAGGGCGAGGTCGGCCCCGCCGGCGGCCCGGCCGGCGACGTGTACCTCGAGGTGCGCGAGCGCAAGAACGACACGTTCGTCCGCCGCGGCGACGACCTGCACGCGACGCTCCAGGTGCCGATGACCGCCGCGGCGCTCGGCACCGTGCTGACCCTGGACACGCTCGACGGTCCGCGGGAGGTCGACCTGCGACCCGGCACGCAGCCGTCGCAGATCATCACGCTCAAGAACCTGGGTGTCGGGCACCTGCACATCGGCGGGCGGGGCGACCTGCACGTCCACGTCGACGTCCAGGTTCCGACGGCGATGGACGACGAGCAGTCCGAGCTGCTGCGCAAGCTCGCGGCGCTGCGCGACGAGGAGCGCCCGGAGGCGCGTTTCGCCGGGTCGAGCTCGGGCGTGTTCGCCAAGCTGCGCGACAAGCTGTCCGGCCGCTGAGCGGCCGGTCCGGATGAGCGCGCCCGTCTTCCTGGCCGACCCCGGGAGCCTCCGGGACGTCGTCGCCGGTGGCACGTACCTGCTCGGCGGTACGGAGGGCCGGCACGCCGGCGTCGTCCAGCGACGAGCCCCCGGTGAGCGGGTCGACGTCGTCGACGGTGCCGGGGTGCGCCTCGTCGGCGTGGTCGACGCGGTGACGGCCGACGGTGTGGCCGTCGCGGTGACCGAGGTCGTCGTCGAGCCCGCGCCGGCCGTTCCGCTGGTGCTGGTGCAGGCGCTGGCCAAGGGCGACCGCGACGAGATGGCGATCGAGGCGGCCACCGAGGTCGGCGTCGACGCGGTGGTCCCGTGGCAGGCGGAGCGCTCGATCGTGGTGTGGCGGGGCGACCGCGCCACCAAGAGCCGGGCGCGCTGGCTGGGCACCGTGCGGGCGGCCGCGAAGCAGTCGCGCCGCGCCCGCGTGCCCGACGTCGAGGTCGCGCTGGACGGCCGGGCGCTCGCCGAGCGCATCCGGTCCGTGGTCGCCGCCGGCGGCGTCGTGCTCGTCCTGCACGAAGAGGCGGCAGCCCCGATCGCGGAGGTCGCGCTGCCGACCGCGGGGGAGTGCCTGGTCGTCGTCGGGCCCGAGGGTGGGATCGGCGAGGTCGAGCTCGCCCGCCTGACCGATGCGGGCGCGGGCGCGGTCCGGCTGGGTCCGCACGTGCTGCGCACCTCGACGGCAGGACCCGTCGCGATCGCGATCCTCGCGCAGCGGCTGGGACGTTGGGTATGACGGGGACTCTTGTGGGCCAGGGCTCGTAGACTTGCACCCTGCACGAACACATCGCTGACAAGGAGCCCACGGCGCACGCCGAGCACATGGCCGAACCAACGCCCAACCCCGCACGCCCAGCCCGCGCCCACGGTGCGCCGGCTCGCGTCGAGCACCGGATCACCGTGCCGTCGGACATCTCCATGGTGGAGCTGCTCGGCCTCCAGGACGAGGTCCTTCGCGCGATCGAGACCGGCTTCACCACGGTGGACATCCACGTGCGGGGCAGCGAGGTCACGCTGGCAGGTCCGGTCGGCGACGTCGCGCTCGTCTCCCGGCTCGTCGACGAGCTCGTCGAGATGGCCGCGAGCGGCACGCCGCTCACCCCGGACATCGTGGCCCGCTCGGTGACCATGCTCACGGCGGCGTCGACGGTCCGCCCGGCCGACATCCTCTCGTTCAACATCCTGTCCAGCCGCGGGCGCACCATCCGGCCCAAGACGTCCGGGCAGAAGGAGTACGTCGACGCGATCGACCGGCACACGGTGACGTTCGGCATCGGTCCGGCGGGCACCGGCAAGACCTACCTCGCCATGGCGAAGGCCGTTCAGGCGCTGCAGGACCGCACGGTGCACCGCATCGTCCTCACGCGGCCCGCGGTCGAGGCCGGCGAACGGCTCGGGTTCCTGCCCGGCAGCCTCTCCGACAAGATCGACCCGTACCTGCGCCCGCTGTACGACGCGCTGCACGACATGGTCGACCCGGAGGCCATCCCGCGGCTCATGGAGGCCGGCACCATCGAGGTGGCACCGCTGGCGTACATGCGCGGGCGGACCCTGAACGACGCGTTCATCATCCTCGACGAGGCGCAGAACACGACCGTCGAGCAGATGAAGATGTTCCTCACCCGCCTGGGCTTCGGGTCCAAGGTGGTCGTCACCGGGGACGTCACGCAGGTGGACCTGCCGTCGGCGACGACGTCGGGGCTGCGGGTGGTCGAGCAGGTGCTCTCGGGTGTCGACGACGTGGCGTTCTGCCGCCTCGGCTCGTCGGACGTCGTCCGGCACCGGTTGGTCAGCGAGATCATCGACGCGTACGCGCGCTGGGACAGGAACTGAGAGCGGCATGAGCGTCGATGTGAACAACGAGTCCGGGTACGACGTCGACGAGGCGGAGTTCGCCGCGCTGACGCGGTACGTGCTGGACGCGATGCACGTGCACCCGCAGACCGACGTCTCGATCCGCCTGGTCGACACCGACGCGATGACGGACCTGCACGTGCAGTGGATGGACGAGCCGGGTCCGACGGACGTCCTGTCGTTCCCCATGGACGAGCTGCGCCCCGGTCGTGAGGGCGAGCCGTCCCCGGTCGGCCTGCTCGGTGACGTGGTCCTGTGCCCCGAGGTGGCCGCCCAGCAGGCGCGCGCCGCCGGGCACTCGACCGCCGAGGAGCTCCTGCTGCTCACCACCCACGGGCTCCTGCACCTGCTCGGGTACGACCACGCCGAGCCGGACGAGGAGAAGGAGATGTTCGCCCTCCAGCGCCAGCTGCTGCTGACGTTCCTGGCGTCGCGATGACCGACGTCCCCGCCGCGCTGCTCGTCCTGCTGGCGGTCCTCGGCATCGCTGCCGCCGCGGCCCTGTCGGCGGGCGAGATCGCGGTGGTGCGCGTGTCGCGCGCGGCGGTCTCCGAGCTGGTCGCCGAGCGGCACCCCGCCGCCGGGCGGGTGCGTGCCCTGACCGAGCACCCGAGCCGGGTCGCCGCCGCGGCCGCGTTCGTGCGGCTCCTCACGGAGATGACCGCGACCGTCTGCATCACGCTCGCCGTCGGGTCGGGAGACCTGCCCTGGTGGGCGGTCCTGCTGATCTCCGTCGCCCTGTGCGGCCTGGTCGCGTTCCTCCTCGTGCGGGCCAGCCCGCGCACGCTCGGCCGGCGGCACCCGGCCCGCACCCTCACGGCCCTGTCGTGGCCGCTCACCGCGGTCACCGCGGTCGCGGGGCGGCTCGGTGCGGTGGGCCGGCCGACCGCGGGGTCGGCCGAGGAGGAAGAGGACGAGCTGCGCGACATGGTCCAGCGCGTCAGCGAGTCGGACGTGATCGAGGACGAGGAGCGGGAGATGTTCCGCTCGGTCCTCGAGCTGGGCGACACGCTCACGCGCGAGGTGATGGTCCCGCGCACCGACATGGTCACCACGCCCGAGGACACGCCCGTGCGCAAGGCGCTCGCCCTGCTGCTGCGGTCGGGGTTCTCCCGCGTGCCGCTGACGGGGGAGTCGGTCGACGACCTGACCGGCGTCCTGTACCTCAAGGACGTCGTGCGGCGGCTGCCGATCGCACCCACCGGCCGCTCGAACAACAACGAGCAGCAGGCCATGCTCGACGCCCCGGCCAGCTCCCTGGCGCGGCCCGCGGTGTTCGTGCCCGAGTCCAAGCCCGTCGACGAGCTCCTGCGCGAGCTCCAGGACGGGTCGTCGCACATGGCGATGGTGGTCGACGAGTACGGCGGGATCGCGGGCCTCGTCACCATCGAGGACGCCCTCGAGGAGATCGTCGGCGAGCTGACCGACGAGCACGACCCGACCGCACCGGTGGTCGAGGACCTCGGTGACGGCGTGTTCCGGGTGCCGGCCCGGCTGGGCCGCGACGAGCTCGGCGAGCTGTTCGGCATCGAGGTCGACGACGAGGACGTGGACAGCGCCGGCGGCCTGCTGGCCAAGGCACTGGGTAAAGTTCCACTGCTCGGGTCCGCCGGGGACATCCACGGGCTGCACCTCGTCGCTGACCGCGTCGAGGGTCGGCGTCGCAGGCTGGCCACCGTCCTGGTGAGCCAGATCGGCAAGGTCGGCCCCGAGCCCGACGACGAGCAGGACAGCGCGGGTTCCACACGTGACCCCGCGTCCGACAACCACGGAGCAACCCGATGACCTTCCGATCCGGCTTCGCCTGCTTCGTCGGGCGACCCAACGCCGGCAAGTCGACGCTGACCAACGCGCTGGTCGGCCAGAAGGTCGCGATCACGTCCGGCCGGCCGCAGACGACGCGGCACACCATCCGCGGCATCGTGCACCGCCCCGACGCGCAGCTGATCCTCGTCGACACCCCTGGCCTGCACCGGCCGCGCACGCTGCTCGGCGAGCGGCTCAACGCGCTGGTCAAGGACACGCTGACCGAGGTCGACGTGGTCGGGTTCTGCCTGCCCGCCGACCAGCGCGTCGGCCCGGGCGACCGGTTCATCGCCGAACAGATGACCGAGCTCGCGCGCGACGGCCGGGGCACGCCCGTCGTCGCGGTCGTGACGAAGTCGGACCTGGTCAGCAAGGGCAAGCTGGCCGAGCACCTCATGCAGGTCCAGGAGCTGGGCGAGTGGGCCGACATCGTGCCGGTCTCGGCGGTCGGCGGCTACCAGGTCGACGTCCTGGAGAAGGTCCTCATCGGGCACCTGCCCGAGGGGATGCCGCTCTACGCGGAGGGCGAGCTGACCGACGAGCCCGAGGCCGTCATGGTCGCCGAGCTGGTCCGCGAGGCTGCGCTCGAGGGCGTGCGCGACGAGCTCCCGCACTCGCTGGCGGTCGTCGTCGACGAGATCGTGCCGCGCGACGAGCCGGCCGCGGGCGGGGTGCCGATGCTCGACGTGCGCGTCCACCTGTTCGTCGAACGCGACAGCCAGAAGGCGATCATCATCGGCAAGGGCGGTGCCCGGCTGCGCGACGTCGGCAGCGAGGCGCGTCGCGGGATCGAGGCACTGCTCGGCGCGCGCGTCTACCTCGACCTGCACGTCAAGGTCGCCAAGGACTGGCAGCGTGACCCCAAGCAGCTCGGGAAGATGGGCTTCTAGACGACATGCTGAAGAAGGACGTCGAGACGTCGAGCGCGTCGGTGGTGTCGAGCCCCGAGACGTCGGACGCGCCGCGCGGGACCTCGCGTGCGCCCGAGAGCGGTAGCCGGACCCGGTCCGCTCTGGGGATCGCGGCGAGCACCGTGGTCGGCGTCGTGGTGCTGGCGGTGCTGGGGTCCATCCTCGGGCCGCAGTGGGACCCGACCCCGCTGACCGACCCGTTGCAGGTGCAGACGGCGTCGACCGCGATCGGGAACGCGGGGACGGTCGGGAAGTACGAGGTCAAGACGACGGTCGTGACGGTCCAGCTGGACGGGACGACGATCGACGCGCGGATCAGCGAGCCCGTCGGGCTCGACGAGCCGAAGCCGGGCGTGGTGTTCATCCACGGTGCGGGCACGGGCGAGTACAAGATCGCGTTCCTCGCGCAGGCGAAGGCGCTGGCGGCCTCGGGCATCGTCGCGATGGTGCCCAACAAGCGGCTCGACACGTACACGACCCGCCACCGCGACTACCCCGCGATGGCCGAGGACTACGCCGCATCCGTGAAGTTCCTGCAGTCCTACCCGGGCGTCGACCCGGACAAGGTGGGCCTGTACGCCGAGAGCGAGGGCGGCTGGATCGCGCCGGTGCTCGCGGCCGAGCACCCGGACGTCGCGTTCGTGGTCCAGGTGTCGTCGCCGGTGGTCCCGCCGCGCGAGCAGGCCGCGTTCGCGGTCGACTCCTACCTGCGCAACACCGGCGTGCCGGACGGGGTGTTCCGGGCGATCCCGCGCGCGGTCGGCATGTCGATCCCGGGCGGTGGGTTCGAGTACGCCGACTTCGACGTCACGCCGTACCAGCGCCGCATGCACCAACCGGTCCTCGTCGTCTACGGCACCGGCGACATCTCGATGCCGACGATCCAGGGCGCCCAGCAGATCATCGACGACACCGCCCTGGCCGAGAACAGCGACATCACCGTGCGGTACTACGCGGGCGCCAACCACGGGATCCGGGTGGACGGGGTCGTGGACGCCGCGTTCCTCGACGACCTGTCGGGCTGGATCCTCGGGCTGCCCGGGACGGCGGCATCCGAGCCGCGCGTCGCCGGCGACCAGCCGGTGCAGACGTACCTCGCCGCGCCGGTGCCGCACCCGGTCTGGAACAGCGACGTGGTGCTGGTGCTCCTCGGGCTCGCCGTGCTGCTGATCCTGCTCGGACCCGTCGCGGTCGGGGTTGCCCGTGGCATCGAGGCGGTCACCGTGCGCGGCGACGCGCCGGTGGGACACCGGTTCGCCCACGGCATCCTGCCTCGGCTGGTCGCGGTCGGCGTCGGTGCGATCGTCACGCTGGTCGCACTGGTCTGGTACATCGTCTCGATCGCCCGGCTCGCCCTGAACTACCAGCGCGACGACCTCGTGGTGCAGGGCGGCTGGATCCTCGTCCGCGTCCTCGGAATCGCCGTCGTGGTCGCTGCGGTGCTGCTCGTGCGGCAGTACCGTCGGGCTCGGGGTGCCGGTGCACGCCCGGCGCCCGGCGTCCTGCGGACCTTGGTCCTATGGGGCGGTGTGGTTGGCTCGGGCATCCTTCTCGTGGTGCTCGCCTACTGGGGTGTCTACCAGCTGGGCATCTGACCACAGGGTGGCCGCTCGTTGTGTACCTGAGGCTCAGGTAGGGGACGATGTGCGCCGATGATGACTGGAGGCACCCGATCGGGTGTCACCTCGTCGCGCGAACAGCTGGGGGGACCGCAGTGCGAACGTCGTGGGGTTCGGCCACCGACCGCGGACGCGTTCGCGACGTCAA
The DNA here is from genome assembly GCF_056404795.1 of Cellulomonas sp. P2_B4. NCBI lineage: Bacteria > Bacillati > Actinomycetota > Actinomycetes > Micrococcales > Cellulomonadaceae > Cellulomonas > Cellulomonas sp. P2_B4. Next base: position 432,953 of record NZ_JBFUDI010000003.1, on the reverse strand, counting down.
CGAGGACGCGCTCCTGGCCTACCCGCCGGTGTTCCTCGTTGCGGACGGCATGGGCGGTCACGACGCCGGCGACCTGGCCAGCCGGATCGCCGTCGAGGAGTTCGCGCAGCTCGCCGGCCAGGCGGCGGCCAGCGCGGACGACGTGCACGCCTGCTTCGAGCGGACCGCGGCGCGCATCCGCACCGAGTTCACGGGCGGGCGTCAGGGCGGCACGACCGTCGCGGGCGTCGCCGTGACCGAGCACGACGGCGGCTCCTACTGGCTCGTCTTCAACGTCGGCGACTCCCGCGTGTACCGCTGGGACGGCGAGTCCCTCGAGCAGGTCAGCGTGGACCACTCGGTGGTCCAGGAGCTCATCGACCTCGGCGAGATCGACGTCGCCGAGGCGGAGACGCACCCCGAGCGGCACGTGCTGACGCGCGCGCTGGGCACGGGCGACGCACCGGAGCCTGACTACTGGCTGCTGCCTGCGGGCCTGCAGGACCGGCTCCTGATCTGCACGGACGGGCTGACGCGCGAGCTCGGTGAGGCGGCGCTGCAGGAGGTCCTGGTCGGCACGAGCGACCCGCAGGACGCGGCCGCCCTCCTGGTCCGACTGGCGCTCGAGCACGGCGCCCGCGACAACGTCAGCGCCGTCGTGGTGGACGTGGCCACCTCGTCGGGTGCGCACGAGGACGTGCACATCACCGTCCCGCGGGTCGATGCCGACCGCGGTCCGCACCTGTGGGACGAGATGCTCAACGGCGCCACCGTCCCGCGGTTCTACGCGCCGGGCGAGTCGCCGAGCGACACGAGCAAGCCCTACGAGGAGGACCAGTCATGAGCGTTCCCGAGTACTCCGCAGGCGAGTGGACCGCCATCGTGCGGCCGGGGTTCGTGGCGCTCCTGGGTCCGACGGCGGCCGAGTCCACCGTCCGCGACCTGTGGCAGGAGACCGGCGACGGCGTGTTCGCGGCGCTGGCCCTGCTCGCCCGCGACGGTTTCGCCGGCCTGCCCCCGTTCGCGCTCGTGTCGGTGGACAAGCGCCGCGTGCACGCCGCCCTGCGTGGTGACGTCGAGGTCGTCGTCGACCTGGACGGTCGCCTCGAGACGCTGCGCTCCGGTGAGGTCAGCACGTGGACGGAGCGGGTCCTCGACGGTGTCGGCTCGGTCGCCGTCCAGGTGGACCACGCGCCGGTCGACGCGCCGACCCTTCCGGTCGCCGACGGCGTCGTGCGCGCGTCGCGGGTCCGGATCGAGCTGTCCGTCTCGGACGAGGGCGCGGGCGGCGTCGAGGACGTCGCGATCGTGCCCGCCCAGGTCGTGGAGCCGGTCGCGGCCGACGAGCAGCCGGACGCCGTCCTCGACGTTCCCGACGTGCCGTCGTCGCCCGGCGACGAGGCCGCCCCAACCACAGACACAGACCCCGTCGCCCTCGTCCCGGTCCGCGAGCACGGCGACTCGTCCGGGGTCGTCGCGGCCGCCGAGGCGTTCCTGTCCGACTCCGCGTTCGACGAGAAGCACGGCACCGGCGGCGGCCCGACCGTCCCGCTGACGGGGGCGTCGCTGGACGACCACGACGGCCTGACGATCCTGTCCACCGACCTGGCGGACATCCGCGACCAGCTGCCGTCCTGGGCGTCCGACGACATGCCGGCCCCGTTCCGTGCGCCCGAGGGTGCTCCGATCCCGGCCAGGCTCGTGCTCTCGACCGGTCTGGTCGTGCCGCTGGACCGCGCGGTGCTGCTCGGTCGCGCGCCGCAGGTCGCGCGCGTCTCCAACCGCGAGCTGCCCCGTCTGATCACCGTGCCCAGCCCCCAGCAGGACATCTCTCGCACGCACGCCGAGGTGCGCGTCGAGGGGGACCACGTCCTGGTGACCGACCTCGACTCGACCAACGGCGTGCACGTGGCGCGGCCGGGCGAGGGCGCCCGTCGCCTGCACCCGGGCGAGCCGAGCGTGGTCGGTCTGGACGAGCTCGTCGACCTCGGCGACGGCGTGACGTTCTCCCTGGAGCGGGGTTCGTGACCGCACGCCGCGAAGCCTCCACCCCGCCGCAGCTCCCGGGGTACGAGCCCGTCCGTGTGCTCGGTCTGGGTGGCTTCGCGGACGTCTTCCTCTATGAGCAGCAGCTCCCGCGCCGCGAGGTCGCGGTGAAGGTGCTGCTCGCAGGGAGCCTCGACGACGACGTCCGGGCGCGGTTCCAGACCGAGGCCAACCTCATGGCCCAGCTGTCGCACCACCCGTCGATCGTGACGATCTACCACGCGGCCATCGCCGCCGACGGCCGCCCGTTCCTCGTCATGGAGTACTGCTCGCGCCCCGGGCTGGCCGACCGCTACCGGCAGGAGCGGATCTCGGTCCCCGAGGCGCTGCGCATCGGCATCCGCCTCGCGTCGGCGGTCGAGACCGCGCACCGCGCCGGGATCCTGCACCGCGACATCAAGCCCGCCAACGTGCTCACCACGGACTTCGGCTGGCCCGCGCTGACCGACTTCGGCATCGCCGCAACGACGGGTCAGGGCGGCGGCGCGACCGTGGGCATGTCGATCCCGTGGTCGCCGCCCGAGCTGCTCGGTGAGCACCCGACGGGCGACGAGCGCTCCGACGTGTACTCGCTCGCCGCGACGATCTACTCGCTGCTCGCGGGCCGCACCCCGTTCGAGATCGCCGGCGGCCAGAACAGCGCCCAGCAGCTGGTCGCCCGCATCGAGCGGTCCCCGCTGCCGCAGACCGGGCGCGACGACGTCCCGCCCGCGCTCCAGCAGGTGCTCGAGAGGGCCATGGCCAAGGTGCCGGCGCGCCGCTACGACTCCGCGGCCGCGGTCGCCCGGGCGCTGCAGCAGGTGGAGGTCGACCTGCGCCTGCCCGTGACGCCCCTGGACCTGACCGAGGAGGCGCTCGCCGCCCCGCGCGACCAGCCGGGCCCGGGCGACCGCGGCACGGGTGCGCCGCCGGTCGACGACGATGCGACGCGTCTCCGCTCGATCGTCAGCGTGGCTCCCCACGACGCGCTGCAGGTTCCGGCGCAGCAGTCGTCCACCGGATTCGTCCCGGGTGCCGACGAGGCGACCCGCGTCCGCTCGATCACCACCGTCTCCTCGGCCCCGACGGCGACGACGGCCACCGCCCCGCGCCCGGAGCTGCCGCGGTTCGTCGCGCCCGAGGAGCCCGAGGCGGCCGACGAGGTCGACGTTCCCGGTCGTCGGCGGACCCGGACGATCGTCGGCATCGTGTCCGGGCTCGTCGTGCTGGCGGCCGTGGCGACGCTGGGCGCCGTGGCGCTGCGCGCCGACGACACCCCGTCCGGGCCGCCGAGCGCGGGCCCGGAGTTCGTCCCGGACCCGGCGCCGACCTCCATCGACGACGTCGTCCCGGCGCCCCACTCGCTGCAGGGCACCCGGCAGCCGGACGGCTCGGTGGTGTTCACCTGGGAGAACCCGGAGCCGCACGACGGCGACCGGTACCTGTGGGGCGTCCTGGAGGCCACCGGCGAGCCCGAGCTCGCGCTGATCGACGTGCCGACCACGACGGTGCCCTCCGACGGCGGCACGGGTGAGGTCTGCATCGAGGTGTCGATCGTGCGCGAGGACCGGCGCTCGTCGGCCACCCCCGCGCAGGGGTGTGCGCCGTGAGGTTCGCCCGGGCGCGCACGAAGGTGACGACCACCGCCGCCGTGGTCACCGTCCCGGTGCTGATCGCGGTGCTCGCCTTCGTCAACCAGGGCTTCCCGCTCGCCCGGCTCGACCTCAACGACGGCGCCGTCTGGTTGACGGCGACGAGCCAGAGCCAGCTCGGCCGGTACAACGCCAAGGTCGAGGAGCTCAACGGCGGCCTGGTCGCTGAGGGGACGAGCTTCGACGTCCTGCAGGACGAGGGCGACATCCTGCTCGTCGAGCCCGGCCAGGTCTCGGTCGTCGACCCGGCGTCGGTGACCGTCACGACGCAGGTGGCGACGCCCGGGACCGAGGTGCGGATGGCCGGCGGGACGGTCGCGATCACCGACGACGACGGCAACGCGTGGGTGCGGGCGATCGGCGACCTCGACGGCCTGCGGATCGGCACGGACACGCCCGACCTGGAGCTCGGCGAGGGCGGCAGCGTCGTCGTCGCCCAGGACGGCGCCGTGCTCGGCGTCGACGCGAAGGACGGGGCCGTGACGCGCCTCGACCTCTCCGACGGGTCGCTGCAGAAGTCCACCGCCGGGAGCCTGGGCGCCGGCGAGATCGAGCAGATCACCGCGGTCGGCGACCAGGCCGTCACGCTGTCGGGCAGCACGCTGCGCACGCCGCACGGCACGGTCGAGGTGCCGGGCGACGGTCTGCGCCTGCAGCAGCCCGGTCCGGCGTCGTCCGTGGTGCTGGTCGCGAGCACGACCGAGCTGATCGAGGTCCCGCTCGGCGGTGGCGACCTGGTGGAGCACGCGACCGGGGGGTCGGGCAAGCCGGCCGAGCCGGTGCGCGTCGGCACGTGCGCGCACGGCGCCTGGGCCACCGGGACCGGGTCGTACCTCCAGCTCTGCGACAACTCGGTCGCGCACGTCAGCGACCTCGAGGACATGTCGAGCACGGACGCGCTGAAGTTCCGGGTGAACCGCCAGGTCGTCGTGCTGAACGACACGCTCCGCGGTCGGCTCTGGATGCCGCTGCAGGACACCGACCTGCGCGTGCCGAACTGGAACGACGTCGTCCCGCAGGAGAACCCCGAGGAGACCAAGGACGAGTCGCAGAGCTCCGACACGACGCAGGACCTGGTCACCGAGTGCTCGAACGAGTCGGCGCCTCCGACGGCCGCCGACGACGAGTTCGGCGTCCGCCCGGGCCGCACCACGATCCTGCCGGTCGTCGACAACGACTCGTCGTCGGACTGCGGCATCCTCGCGATCTCCCAGTTCGACCCCGTGCCACCCGAGTTCGGGACGGTCGAGTCGATCTACGGCGGGCGGGCCCTGCAGGTGCAGGTCGTCCCCGAGGCGGTCGGCTCGATCGACTTCACGTACACGATCACGGACGGGCACGGCACCACGGCCCCGTCGACGGCGCACGTGGTGCTCACGGTCCACGCCGCGGGGTCCGACGAGCCGCCACGCCAGCTGCGGACCGGCTCCGTGACGGTCGAGCAGGGTGGCCAGGCCGACCACCAGGTGCTCGCCGACTTCGTCGACCCCGACGGCGACGACCTGCTGCTCGTCGGGGCGTCGGCCGACGCGGCGGCCGGGTCGGTGCGCTTCCGTCAGGACGGGACGCTGACGTTCAAGGCCGACGGGCCGACGCTCGGCCGCACCCGCGTGACGCTTCAGGTCTCGGACGGCACGAGCACGACCGAGGGCGTCCTCGACGTCGACGTGCGCCCGGGCGGCTCGCTGGCACCGCAGATCGACCCGGTGTTCGCGGTCACCTACGTGGACATGCCCGTGACGCTGCACCCGCTCGACTCCGTGCGCAGCTCGTCGAGCGAGCCGCCGCGCCTGGCCGGGGTCGACGACGTGGTCGGTGCGACGGTGACGAGCGACCTGCAGGGAGGCACCTTCACCTTCAGCGCCGCGCGCGCGGGCAGCTACTACGTCTCGTTCCTCGTCGCTGCCTCGCCGCAGCAGGCCACCGGGCTCGCCCGCATCGACGTGAAGGAGTGGCCCGAGACGGCCGCCCCGCCGGTCGCGGTGCGGGATCGCGCCTCCCTGCCCGCGGGCGGCGAGGTCACGATCGACCCGCTGGAGAACGACTCCGACCCCGCCGGCAAGGTGCTCGTCCTGCAGTCGGTCGACGCCCCGGAGGGGTCGGGCCTGCGCGTCGCCGTCCTCGACCACCGCCTCGTGCAGATCCGCGGCGACCGTACGCTCACCGCGTCGGTCGTCCTGCGGTACTCGGTCTCCAACGGCCAGTCGTCGGCGATCGGGGAGATCGTCGTCCAACCCGTGCCCGCGTCGGCGTCGTCGCAACCTCCCGTGGTGCCCAACGTCGAGGTCGACGTGCGCACCGGCGGCGTCGTCACGATCCCAGTGCTCGAGGGCGCTTACGACCCGGACGGTGACCGGCCGACGCTGGTCCCGCAGCTGTCCGAGGAGCTCGAACCCGGTCAGGGTCTGCTCTTCGTCTCGGGCGACGTGCTCCGTTACCAGGCCCCCGCGACCGCACTCACCGCGCACGCGACGTTCGAGGTCCAGGACGCCACGGGCAACCGCACCGCCGCGACGCTGACGGTCCGGGTGCACGAGTCGGACGCGAGCACCAAGGCCCCGCCGCGCCCGCGCGACCTCACGGCCCGCGTCTTCGAGGGCGACAAGGTGCGGATCGAGATCCCGCTCATCGGGATCGACCCGGACGGCGACGGCGTGACCCTGCTCGGCGTCGCCTCCGGCGCGACCCACGGTCGTGTGACGTCCGTCGGGCCCGACTGGCTCGAGTACCAGGCGCTGCCCGGCGAGCTCGACACCGACGAGTTCACCTACGCCGTCGAGGACTGGACGGGGCAGCGCGCGGTCGCCAAGATCCGCGTCGGCATCGCCCCGCGCCCGACCGGCTCGGCGACCGTCACGGCCCGCGACGACCTGGTCACCGTCAAGCCCGGGCAGCGCGTCGAGGTGCGTGTGGTGGCCAACGACGTCGACTCCGGGGGCGGGGAGCTGACGCTCGACCCCGAGCTCGACATGGCCCCGGACACCGAGGCCCAGGTGGACGGGCGACGCATCATCGTGCAGGCCCCGGCCACGCCGACGGTCCTGCAGATCGGGTACGTCGTGGAGAACGACCGTGGGGGCCGCGACTCCGCGGTGCTCACGGTGACGGTCTCGCCCGACGCCCGGGTGCTGCCGCCGATCGCCCGCGACGTGGTCGTCAGCGCCCTGGACACGCTCGGCCGCACCGAGGTGACGGTCGACGTGCTCGCGGTCGCCCAGAACCCCAGCGGCCCGCTCAGCGACCTCGTGGTCTCCGTGCCGGGCTCGCTCGCGGACGTGGCCTCCGTCGTCGGCGGCAAGGTCGTCGTCACGCTCGTCGACCACGCCCAGACCGTGCCGTTCCTGCTCACCAACAGCCTGTCTCCCGCGGCGGCCTCGTACGCCTTCATCACGGTCCCCGCGCTCGGGTTCTTCCCGCCGACCCCGCGACCCAAGGCGCCCACGCTCCGCGTCGCCTCCGGCGCCCAGCTGCTGATCCCGCTCGACGAGCAGGTGCAGGTCGCGCCCGGTCGCACGCCGACCGTCGCGGACCCGGCGGGCCTCAGCGCCACGAAGTCGGACCGCACCGACCTGCTGAAGGACAAGAAGACCCTCCAGTTCACCTCGGCGCCCGGCTACGCGGGACCCGCCTCGATCACGGTCCCGGTCACGGACGCGTCCGGGCCCACCGACGCGTCGGCGCGCACGTCGATCATCACGCTGCAGATCACCGTCTACGCGGTCGACGACCATCCGCCGACGTTCACGCCGTCGACGATCGACGTGGCCCCCGGCGAGGCGCCGCTGGCCGTCGACCTGCGGTCCTTCACCACGGGCCCGGAGGGTGACACGGAGGACCAGTCGCAGACGCGGTACTCCTACCAGCTGACCTCCGCGCCGCCGGCCGGGTTCACCGCCACCATGGACGGCACGTTCCTGCGGGTCGCGGCCGACCAGTCGACGCCCAAGGGACGCACCGACAAGCTCTCCCTGAAGATCGGCTACGGCCGCAGCGGCTCGCTCGACCAGACGATCGACCTGCGGGTGATCGCGAGCACGCGTCGCACCGCCCAGGTGCTCGACGTGAAGCTCGACGGCGTCGAGGGCAGGGAGAGCACCGTGCAGGTGCTGGAGAACGCCTACAACCCGTTCCCGGGCTCGCCGCTGACGGTCGTCGGGGCCACGGTCGAGACGCCGGGCGCCGGCACCGCCAGCGCGACGTCCAGCACGGTGAGCGTCCGCCCCGCGGCGGGTTTCATCGGGGAGATGGTCACGCGGTTCCGCGTCCGGGACGTCACCGGGGACCCCGACCGCGAGGTCGAGGGTCGGATCGTCACCGTCGTACGGGGGAAGCCCGCGACGCCGACGGCCCCGCGCATCGGGGAGATCCGGGACAAGACCGTCGTCCTGTCGTGGGACGCGCCCGACAACCGCGGTGCGCCGATCCTCGGCTACCGCGTCGTCGCCAACCCCGGGAACATCGTCCGGAGCTGCGTGAGCACGACCTGCACGATCGACAACCTCACCAACGACACCGAGTACACGTTCACGGTCGCCGCCCAGAACGTCGTCGACTGGTCCGACCCGAGCCCGAGCTCCGCACCGGCCCGTCCGGACGCGGTGCCCGGCCAGCCCACCGCTCCGACGCTCGAGTTCGGCGCCGCCTCCGTACGCGCGACGTGGTCGGCTCCGGCCTCGACCGGCTCGCCCATCTCCAGCTACACGCTCGAGATCTCGCCGACTCCCCCGTCCGGCTCGGCGACGGTCACCTCCGCGACGACGAGCTACACGTTCACCGGCCTCAAGAACGGCACCGCGTACACGGTCCGCGTCCGGGCCCACAACAAGGCGCCCGACCCCGGTCCCTGGTCGGACTCGTCGCTGCCCATGATCCCCGCAGCCGCGCCCGACGCCCCGGTCGTGACGGCCACGCGCAGCAGCGCCGGGGCCACCGGTCCGCAGATCAACGTGTCGTGGGCCGTTCCCGACGCTCACGGCGACGCCGTCCGGGGCTATGAGATCTCGGTCGACAACGGCTCGCCGGTCGCGCTCGACGCGGCCACGCTCACGTACGTGATCTCGCCCGCCGAGCGCGGGCACACGTACCAGGTCGCCGTCCGGGCGACCAACAAGGCGGGCGCGTCGCCGTGGGGCTCGGACACCGGGGAGACCTGGAGCCAGCCGACGGCTCCGACGACCCCGTCGATCGACCCCGGACCGACGGGCGTTCCCTGGGGCACCGGCTCGGTCACCCTCTCCTGGAGGCCGCCGGCCGACGCCGGCGGTGTGGGCGTCACGATCGCCGAGTACGAGGTCGAGCTCAACGGGATCTCGTCCCGGGTCGGGGTCGCGCAGTCGATCACGGTGTCGAACCTCGTCGGCGGACCGAGCCCGACGGCGCGCGTCCGAGCGTGGAACTCCCGGGGCCTTGCCGGCGACTGGTTGGCGCTGCCGCAGGTCCAGGTGGTCACGCTGCCGGCCGCCCCGGCCGTCTCGGTGAGCACCGGGGCGCTCGACCAGGTCACCATCGCCTACGCCGACGGGGACGCCGGCGGGTCGCCGATCACGGTCCGGCAGTACCGCATCGACGGCGGCCCGTGGCGGTCGAGCCCGGCGCCGACCGTCTACGGCGCGACCGACCCGGTGACGGTCTCCTACCGGGTGTGCAACGTCGCGGGGTGCAGCCCCGAGGTGACGAGCTCGGCGGCACCGGGTGCGCCCGCCGCTCCGGACGCGCCGGCTCTTCCGACCGCCGTCCTGAACCCCGACGGTACGGTCACGGTCACGTGGCAGGCGCCCAACGACAACGGCCGACCCATCGACCGGTACGCGTGGCAGCTCAGCAGCGACCCCGACAACGAGGCCGGGCACGTGGACGGCGACGTGTTCTCGACGACGTTGTCGGTGGCGCCCGGGAGCAACCTCTCGGTCCGGGTGCTCGCACGCAACGCCGTCGGCTGGGGAACACCGAGCGCCTGGGTCTCACTTCCGGAGCCGGCGGTGCCGACACCATGAGCAAGGCCGCAATCGAGAACGACCCGACGACCGATCACCTGGAGAACGCACACATGGACCCCGAGCAGAGCACCTGGTTCGCCGAGACGTTCGACGCCCTCGTGTCCAACGTGGGCCTCGCGCTGCTCGGCAAGGACCACACGGTCCGCCTCGCGCTGACCGCGATGATCGCCGAGGGCCACCTGCTGCTCGAGGACGCACCGGGGACGGGCAAGACGTCGCTGGCCAAGGCGCTGGCAGCCACGGTCCAGGGCAGCCACCACCGCATCCAGTTCACGCCGGACCTGCTGCCGTCGGACGTCACGGGCGTGACGATCTACGACCAGGGCACGCACCGGTTCGAGTTCCACCCGGGCCCGATCTTCGCGTCCGTGGTGCTCGCCGACGAGATCAACCGCGCGTCGCCCAAGACGCAGGCCGCCCTGCTCGAGGTCATGGAGGAGGGCAACATCACGGTCGACGGCGTCACGCACCCCGTCGGCCGCCCGTTCATGGTCATCGCGACGCAGAACCCCATCGAGCAGGCCGGCACGTACCGCCTGCCTGAGGCGCAGCTGGACCGCTTCCTCATCAAGACCTCGCTCGGCTACCCCGACCGGTCCTCGACCATCGAGATCCTGGCCGGCGCCAAGGACCGCACGACCAACCTGCAGGCCCGCATCACGACGGAGGCCGTGGGCACGATGGCGGACCTCGCGCAGACCGTGCACATCGACGACGTGGTGCTCGACTACGTCGCGCGCCTGACCGAGGCCACGCGCGACGACGCGCAGACGCTGATCGGTGCGAGCGTGCGCGGCGGGCTCGCGCTCGTGCGCACGGCGAAGGTCTGGGCGGCGGCCGCGGGCCGCGAGTACGTCATCCCCGACGACATCAAGGAGCTGGCTCAGCCGGTTCTCGCGCACCGCCTCATCCTCGACACGGAGGCCGAGTTCGCCGGGGTCACCGCGATCGACGTGCTGGCCCGCATCCTCGAGACGACCGCGCCGCCGGCCCTGCGGGCGGCCTGAGCACCATGGGTCTGCGGGTCTCACCGGTCGGGTGGGGAGTGGCGGTCGTCGCCCTCCTCAGCCTGCTGCTGGGCCGACGCCTCGGGTGGCTGGAGCTCGCCTCGATCGGTGCCGCGCTGATGACGGTGCTGCTCGTCGCCCTGCTGATGACCGTCGGACGCTCGCGGTACGCCATCACGCTCGACATGGCCGACCGACGCGTCAAGGTGGGGGAGCGCGCCCTCGGCCGGCTCGAGGTGCGCAACGTGGCACGGCGCCGGTCGCTGCCGTCGCGCGTCGAGCTCCCGGTCGGGTCGGTCACCGCCGAGTTCTCGGTGCCCGCCCTCGGTGCCGGGGCGGAGCACGACGACCTGTTCGCGATCCCGACCGCGAAGCGCGCCGTCATCGTCGTCGGGCCCGTGCGCTCGGTGCGGGGCGACCCGTTCGGCCTCGCGCGGCGCAGCGTGCGCTGGACGCGGCCGGTCGAGCTCTTCGTCCACCCGCTGCTCGTCTCGCTGGCGGGCGCCAGCTCGGGGCTGCTGCGCGACCTCGAGGGGCAGGCCACCCGCGACCTGTCCGACTCGGACCTGTCGTTCCACGCGTTGCGCGACTACGTGGCCGGGGACGACCGTCGGTACATCCACTGGCGGACGACCGCGCGGCGCGGCAGCCTCATGGTCAAGCAGTTCGAGGACACGCGGCGCACGCAGACGGCGATCGCGCTGGCGACGGACCCGCGGGACTACGCCGACGACGACGAGTTCGAGCTGGCCGTCTCCGTGATCGCGTCCGTGGGCGTCCAGACGATCCGCGAGGAGCGTGAGCTCGCGATGATCGCAGGCCCGGGCAAGCTCCGGGTGGAGACGCCCCCGCTGCTGCTCGACGACTGCTCAGGGCTGGAGCTCCACCCGAGCGGCGCGGGCATGGCACTGCTCGGCCGGCGCGTCGCGCAGGAGGCGCCCGAGGCGTCCGTCGCCATGCTGGTCACGGGCTCGGAGCCCTCGACGGCCGAGCTGCGGCTCGGCTCGCGCCACGTGCCCGCCGGGACCCGCACCGTCGTCGTGCGCTGCGAGCGGGGCGCCGACATCACGGTGCGCACCCACGGCACGCTCAGCCTGGCGACGATCGGGTCGCTCGACGACCTGCCCCGGCTGCTGCGGCGGGTGACGGCATGAGGACAGCCGCCCGCCCGCGCGCACTCGGCGTCGGCGCGGTCGACGCCGTGGTGCTGCTCGGTGCGCTCGGGCTCGCGCTGCTGCCCCTGCTGTCGGTCTACGGCGACCAGGCGGCCGTCCCCGCGCTCGTCGGCGGGCTCCTGCTCGGCGCTGCCGTCGCCGCCGTCGGCGCCTGGCGCCGCTGGTCGGCGCTGACCGTCGTGGCCGTGCTCGTGGTCGTGTTCTTCCTGGCCGGTGGGCCGCTGGCCGCACCGCGCACGACGATCTCCCGGTTCGTGCCGACGGGGGAGACCGTCGTCGCCCTGGCCCGCGGCCTGGCGTCGACGTGGAAGCAGGTGCTCACGCTGCAGCCGCCGATCGGTACCAGCGGCACCCTGCTCGTCGCGATGTACACGATGGCGTTCGTCGGCGCGGCGGTCGCCGTCGCGCTCGCGCTGCGCTCACGGCGTCCGGCGGCCGGTGCGTCCGCAGCAGTCGTGCCCGTCGTCGCCGTCGTCGGGGCGATCCTGCTCGGGACGCGGACCCCGTCGGTGTCGCCGATCGTCACGGGGACCGTGCTCGCCGTGGTGCTGCTCCCGTGGGCGGCATGGCGCGCGGGTGCCTTCCGGCCCCAGCGTGTGGTCGCGACGACGATGCTGCTCCTGGTCGCGGTCGCCGCGGGGATGTTCGGCGCGCCCGCCGTCGTGGCGTCGTCGGACCGGTTCGTGGTGCGCGACGAGATCGTGCCGCCGTTCGACCCCCGCGACTACCCGAGCCCGCTGTCCGCGTTCCGGGAGTTCGTCAAGCAGGAGGCCGACACGCCCCTGTTCACCGTCACCGGGCTGCCCGAGGGCGCGCGCGTCCGGCTCGCGACGATGGACCGGTACGACGGCGTCGTCTGGAACGTCGCGGGCGACGGCTCGGCGCAGGCCTCGGGCGAGTTCCGACGCGTCGGTGACGTGATCGAGTCCAGCGCCCGCGGCGAGCAGGCGCGCGTGTCGTTCGACATCGAGAACCTCGGCGGCGTCTGGCTGCCCACCGTGGGGTCGGCCACCTCGTTCGACGTCTCCGACCCGACCGCGGCGAACGGCCTGCGGTACAACGACGCGACCGGAGCAGCGGTCGTGACGGGCGGTGTCCACGAGGGGCTGTCGTACGACGTCGAGGTCGTCGTGCCGCCGGCGACGGACCCCAAGACGGTCGGCCGCGCGCCCGCCTCCGACGTCGCGCAGCCCGCGCTGGCGGGCGTGCCGGACATCGTCTCGATCACCGCGGCCGACGTCGCGCGGGACGCGGGCAGCCCCGCGCAGATCGCGCTGGCGCTCTCGAGCTGGCTCAACGAACAGGGTTACTTCAGCCACGGCATCGTCGACGCGGGCGACTACGCGTCGCTGTCCGGGCACGGTGCCGACCGCATCACGTCGCTGCTCGGCGGCGACGTCATGGTCGGTGACGGCGAGCAGTACGCCGCCGCGCTGGCGCTCATGGCGCGCGAGATGGGTCTGCCGGCGCGCGTGGTGCTCGGCTTCAAGCCCGGCGCGGACGCGACGGGCGCACCGGTCGACGGCCCGGTCACGGTGACCGGCAAGGACATCCAGGCGTGGGTCGAGATCCCGTTCCAGGGCTACGGCTGGATCCCGTTCGACCCGACGCCGCCGCCGGAGCAGACGCCGCAGGAGAACGACAAGGACAAGCAGACCGAGCCCGACCCGCAGGTCGTCCAGCCTCCGCCCCCGCCGCCGCCCGCGGTCAACCCTCCCGACGAGGACACCGAGCAGCCGCAGACGGACGACCCGGCCCCCGACGCGAGCAGCTCGCCGCTGTGGCTCCGGGTGACCCAGGTCGCCGGCGTCGCGACCATCCCGCTGATCCTGCTCGCGGCACCGTTCGTGGTGATCGTGCTGCTCAAGACCCGCCGACGCCGCCGCCGGCGGCGCAGCGCGGACCTCGTGGACCGCGTGGCCGGCGGCTGGGACGAGGTGCTCGACGTCGCGCGCGACCTGCGGCACCCGACCGGCGGCCTCGCCACGCGCAACGAGTCCGCCAAGGCATTGGCGGCGTCGTTCGAGGACGTGCCGGACGGCGCTCTGGTCGCGTCCCGCGTCGGGGCGCTCGCCCGGTCCGCCGATCGCGCGGTGTTCAGCACGGCGACGCCGAGCCCGGAGCAGGCGGCCGCGTACTGGGCCGACGTCCAGGTGGCCGTCGACGCCATGGCGCACAGCGTGGGCTGGCGACGACGCGTCCGTGCCCGGCTGTCGACGGCTTCGCTGCGGCAGGAGAAGCGGCGTCGTCGCGCGGACCGGCGACCGACCGTCGTCTCGTAGCCATGACCGTGCCCCTGCCCTTGCCCGCCATGCCCACGCACGACCGACCCCACACCAGGGAGCCCAGGTGAACGCCCGGTACGCACGCGCAGACGCCGCGCCCCCCGCCTCGATGGGACTTCGGTTCGTCGCGGTGCTCCTCGACGCCGTCGTCTGGCTCGCCGTCGGTGGCTGGCTCATCGCCCTCGGGGTCGTCGACTGGGCGCGCGCCGAGCCGTCGACGCCCGCGTCCGAGGACGCCCTGGGGCTCATGACGGTCGGACTGGCGCTCACGGGTGCGCTCGTCCTGACGCAGTGGCTCCTGCACGGCCGGTACGGCTGGACCCTCGGCCGCCTGGCGACCGGGGTGCGCACGCTGGACGTCGAGACGCGCCAGCCCGTGGGCGTCGCACGCATCTTCGTGCGCAGCGTGGTCGTGGCGGCCGGTGCCGTGGTCCTGCTCGTCGGTGCCGTCGTGGTGCTCCTCTCGCCGTTCTTCGACCGGACGCGACGCAACCGCGGCTGGCACGACCGCGCCGCCGGCGACGAGGTGCTGGACGTCCGCCGTTCGGTCCTCGCCGCGGCCGAGCAGCCACCGCGCCGCAGCCGGCCGGTCGCGACGGAGCCGGCGCCCCCGCGGAACCCGGCGCCCGTGCCCGACCGGGCCTCGGCGCCGAGGCCCCCGACGGGGAGCCAGCCGGCGCTCGTCCTCGCCCCGGTCACCCCGCGGCGCAGCAGCCCGGACCTCGACACGCGGACCATCCCCGTGGTGCGTCCAGGGCTGGGCTACGGGCTCACGCCCGAGCTGGAGCTGACCCGTCCGGCCGCGCCGCGCGCCGACCTGATCACCGGTCCGCCGCCTGTGCCGGAGCGCCCGGCGGCGGAGTTCGAGCTGTCGGACGGCCGCCGCGTCAGCATCGAGCGGACGGCGCTCGTGGGCCGCAACCCGGCCTCGGACGTGCCGGTGCAGCTGGTGCGCTTCCCCGACCCGACCCGGTCGGTGTCCAAGACCCACCTGCAGATCGGCGTCGAGCCTGGGGGCGTCTGGGTGGCGGACCGCGGCTCGACCAACGGCACGGTCGTGACGCTGCCCGACGGCGGCCAGGTGCTGTGCCGGGTCGACCAGCAGGTCCGGCTGCGCGTCGGCTCGACCGTGGTCTTCGGGGACTGCTCGATGCGGCTCGTGAAGCTACCCGGCCCCACGGCCTAGAAGCGGCCTAGAGTCGGTCCATGGCGGAGCGACGCCTGGCGGAGCGGCCGGCGATGCAGCTCGTGGGACTGGACGAGGACGCGAACGACACGTCGTCGCCCGTCCGGTCTGCGCCCGAACGCCTGCACGAGGCCGCCACCGGCGCGCGCACGTTCGCCTCCCGGCGGCCCGGGACCGCGGGCGCGGTCGTCCTGGCCGTCGTCGGCCTGCTCGCCACGGTCGTCCTCGTCGGGCCTGGGTGGCTGAGCGCGCGTGAGCGTGCCGAGGTGCTGGGACCGGCGGCCTTCGTCGGCGCGGTGGACTCGCTGCGTGCGGCGCCGCAGGTGCGCTGGACGGCGCAGGTCGACGGATCGGCGGCGCCGTTGCTCGTCGGCGACGTCGTCGTGGTGACCACCGGCTCCGTGGAGGACCGCGACCGGCAGATCGTCGGCCTCGACGCGATCACGGGCGCGGGCCGCTGGGCGATCCCCCTCGGCGCCGCCCCGGTGCCAGACTCGGTCACGTGCAAGTCCGTCGGGGACCTGCTCGCCTGCGTCTCCGGCCCCACGCCGACGCCCGACCGGCGCGACCTCGCCCAGGTGCCGGACAGCGACGTCGGGGTCGGGACGCTCTGGGCGATCGACCCGACGGACGGGACCGTCCGAGCGCACCACCCCGTGGCCGGCTGGGTGATGGCGACGGCCGCGGCGGGCTCGGACCTCGTCGTCGCGTCGTACGTGTTCGGGCGGCTCACGATCCGGCGGATCGAGCTGCTGACCGGTCGCAAGGTCTGGGAGACCGAGCGCTTCGTCACGGCCCGGTCGTCGACCAACGGCCGCATCCGGCTGGTCGTCGGGGGCGGGCTGGTCATGGCCAACGGCAACGACAGCACCCTCCTGCTCGACGCCGCCACGGGGGAGCGGCAGGCCCGGTCGACGGAGGCGCTCGGGGTCGACGAGACCCGGCTCGTCGCCGACGGCACCCTCGTGCGCGAGCAGTACCGGATCCTGGGCTCGGCGATCGTCGCCCGTTCCTCGCTGTCCACCGGCGAGGGCGACCCGTGGCTCACCGCCGAGGGGTCTGTGCTCTCGGTCGACGTGTCCGACGGGTCGTCCGGCTTCACGTTCACCTCGGACGGTCTGGGCGTCGATGGCGTCCGGGCGTACCGTCCGGGCTTCGACCAGCAGGCCTGGCAGACGCCGACGCAGGCGACCCGGGTGTCGGTCGACGCCGCCGGACGCGTCGTCGTGCGCAACGGAGGCACCCTCGCCGGGCTCGACGCGGCCGACGGTGCGGTCGTCTGGGTGCGCGACCTCGGTGCGGTGTCCGGGCCTGCGGTCTCGGACGGCCGACGGATCGGGGTCGTCCGGGGCGGCCTCGACGACCGGCCGGTCCTCGTCGCCGTCGACCTGGCGGAGGGGACCATCGAGTGGGAGCTCCCGCTGCCCCCGTCGACGACCCGCGTCGTCCAGCTGGGCACGCAGCTCTACGCCGTCGGCGACGACGCGCTGGTGGCCCTGCGGTGACCCGTGCGATCCCGTCCTGTGGCACAGGTTGCGGAGGGGTCCGGTGTTCGGGGTACGGTGACATCGTGCTCGGGATCACCCTCCTTCTTCGTTGCCGCGACGAGGCCCTCTAGGCCGCATCCTCGTCGCGGTGTCGCGTGTGCCGGCTGACCCCCCGCCGAACGCCCCGAAGGACGAGGACCCCATGAGTTATCTGGAGACGAGCGCGCAGAAGCCGTCGTCGATGCCGGTGCACAAGTACCGTCCCTTCCACGAGCAGATCCGCGTCGACCTGCCCGACCGTCAGTGGCCGGACCGCCGCATCACCAAGGCCCCGCGCTGGTGCGCCGTGGACCTGCGCGACGGCAACCAGGCCCTGATCGAGCCGATGAACCCCGCCCGCAAGCTCGAGATGTTCGAGCTGCTGGTGCAGATGGGCTTCAAGGAGATCGAGGTGGGCTTCCCGTCCGCCTCGCAGACGGACTTCGACTTCGTCCGCAAGCTGATCGAGGACGACCTGATCCCCGACGACGTGGTGATCCAGGTCCTGACGCAGGCGCGCGAGCACCTGATCGAGCGGACGTACGAGGCGATCGCGGGCGCCAAGCAGGCGATCGTGCACCTGTACAACTCGACGTCGACCCTGCAGCGCGAGGTCGTGTTCCGGTCCGACGAGGACGGCATCGTCGACATCGCCGTCTCGGGCGCCCGCTTCTGCAAGAAGTACGAGGAGCTGGTCCCCGACACCGACGTGTTCTACGAGTACTCGCCCGAGTCGTACACGGGGACCGAGCTGGAGTACGCGCTGCGGATCTGCAACGCCGTGCTCGAGGAGCTCGCGCCGACGCCCGACCGCAAGGTGATCATCAACCTGCCGGCGACCGTCGAGATGGCCACCCCGAACGTCTACGCCGACTCGATCGAGTGGATGAGCCGCAACCTGCGCTACCGCGAGAGCGTCGTCCTGTCGCTGCACCCGCACAACGACCGCGGCACGGCCGTCGCGGCCGCCGAGCTGGGCTACCTGGCCGGCGCCGACCGCATCGAGGGCTGCCTCTTCGGCAACGGCGAGCGCACCGGCAACGTCGACCTGGTCACGCTCGGCATGAACCTCTTCAGCCAGGGCGTGGACCCGGAGATCGACTTCTCCGACATCGACCACATCCGCCGCACGGTCGAGCGCTGCAACCAGCTGCCCGTCGCGGAGCGCCACCCGTACGGCGGCGACCTGGTGTTCACGGCCTTCTCCGGGTCGCACCAGGACGCCATCAAGAAGGGCCTGACGGCCATGGAGGTCTCGGCGGCGGCGCAGGGTGTCTCCGTCGACGACCTGGTCTGGGCCGTCCCGTACCTGCCGATCGACCCGAAGGACGTGGGCCGCTCGTACGAGGCGATCATCCGCGTCAACTCGCAGTCCGGTAAGGGCGGCATCTCCTACCTGATGAAGTCCGAGAAGGACCTGGACCTCCCGCGCCGGCTGCAGATCGAGTTCTCGCAGGTGGTGCAGAAGCACACCGACCAGCACGGCACCGAGGTCACGGCCGACGAGCTGTGGCACATCTTCAACGACGAGTACCTGCCGGTCGAGCCGGGCAGCCCGTTCGCACCGTGGGGCCGGTTCTCGCTGCGCGGCACGCGCGGCACGAGCGTCGAGGACGGTCCGGACACCCTCGAGGTCGACCTCGTCGACCGCGGCGTCCAGCGCACGCTGCAGGGGTCCGGCAACGGGCCCGTGGCGGCGTTCGTCTCCGCCCTCAAGGACCTGGGCGTCGACGTGGCGGTGCTCGACTACGCCGAGCACGCGCTCTCGTCGGGCGGGGACGCCGCGGCGGCCGCGTACGTGGAGTGCGCGATCGGCGACGAGATCCTCTGGGGCGTCGGCATCGACCCCTCCATCACGACCGCCTCGCTCAAGGCGATCATCTCGGCCGTCAACCGGCACGAGCGCTGACCCGACGCACCCCCTGACGCCCAGGGCGCCGCACCACCGACGGCGGCTCGCCCTGGCGCGCCCGGTGCTGCCTCGGCGACCCCGAGACGGCACCGAGCGCCGACGTCGCGCTGCCGGTCCCCGCTCCACGCACCCCGCCACCATCACCGGCGGGCGCCTCGGCGGGCACCGGCGGCGCGGCACCTAGGGTGGCCGCATGGACAGGTTCCAGGTCGTCCCGGCCGCCTACGTGGTACTTCGTCGCGACGACGAGGTCCTCCTGCAGCTGCGGCGGGGGACCGGCTACATGGACGGCTACTGGGCCTGCGCGGCGGCCGGGCACGTCGAGCGCGGGGAGTCGGTGGTCGACGCCGCGATCCGTGAGGCGCGCGAGGAGCTGGGGATCGGCGTGGCTGCCGCCGACCTCGTCGGGCTGACGGGCATGCATCGCACGAACGGGACGGGCGCCCCGATCGACGAGCGCGTCGACTGGTTCTTCGAGTGCCGCCGGTTCACGGGCGAGCCTGCCCTCCAGGAGGCCGACAAGGCCGCGGACCTGCGCTGGTTCACGTTCGACGCCCTGCCCGACCCGGTCGTGCCGCACGAGCGCGCGGTGCTGGACGCGCTCGCGGCCGGCTCCGTCCAGGCGGTCATGACCTTCGGGTTCTGACGTTGCCGCGCGATCCGTGACCGACTGCCCCGCGCGCCGAGCCGTCGTGTCGGTGGCGAGGGAGAGAATGAGCACGTGAGCCTCTACCGCGACGAGGCGATCGTGCTGCGCACCCACAAGCTGGGGGAGGCCGACCGCATCGTCACCCTCCTGACCCGGTCGCACGGCAAGGTGCGTGCGGTCGGCAAGGGTGTGCGCCGGACGACCTCCCGGTTCGGCTCGCGGCTGGAGCCGTTCATGCACGTCGACGTGCAGCTGAGCACGGGCCGCAACCTCGACATCGTCACGCAGGCCGAGACGCTCGGCGCGTACGGCCGGCGGGTCTGCGAGGACTACACGCTCTACACGGCCGGCACGGTCATGCTCGAGACGGCCGACCGTCTGGTCGAGGCCGAGCGCGAGCCGTCGGTGCAGCAGTACTGGCTCCTCGTCGGCGCGGTCCGCGCGCTGGCTGGCCGCGACCACGCCCCGGGGCTGGTCCTCGACTCCTACCTGCTGCGCGCGCTGGCCGTCGCCGGCTGGGCGCCGAGCTTCACCGACTGCGCCCGCTGCGGCGAGCCCGGTCCGCACTCCGCCTTCGCGATCGCCTCGGGCGGCGCCGTCTGCCGCGCCTGCCGACCGCCGGGCGCCGCGGCACCCGCCCCGCAGACGTTCGAGCTGCTGGCTGCCCTGCTGGCCGGCGACTGGTCCGTCGCCGACGCGAGCGCCGAGCGGCACCGCGGCGAGGGCAACGGCCTGGTCGCGGCCTTCTGCCAGTTCCATCTCGAGCGCCAGCTGCGCTCGCTGCCGATGGTCGAGAGGGTCTGACCTCCCTCTCGACCATCGGCCACCGACTCAGGCGAGCGCTGTCGCGAAGCGGGAGGGTGCCGGGTCCTTCGAGCCCGTCTCGATGAAGCGGCGCAGGTTCCCCAGGATGTAGGAGCTCCACGCGTCGTCGCAGACCTCGTAGCACTCGTGGTCCGGGACCAGGCCGACGTGCGTGAACACCACCTGGGTGCGGCCGTCGCGCTCGGAGATGTCGAACGTGACGGTGGTACCCGTCCACTCCTGCCGGTCCTCGATGAACGTGAGGTCGCTGTCGAGCACGAGCCAGGCGACACGGCTGCTCGGCACGAGCTCGGTGATGCGGAACTTCGAGTAGTGCACGTCCGTGACCCGATAGCTGAACTCGTCGCCGAGCGCGTCCGTGCTGCCGTCGTACTGCGGCTCGGTGGGTGCGGGCGGTCCGGCCCACCAACCGCGCGGGTTGGTGACGGCCGCGAAGGCCTCCGCGGGGGACTGGTCGACGCTGAAGGACAGGGTGAGGCTCGTGCTCATGGTGTGTCGTTCCTCTCCGATAGGCAACTTAAGGTTGCGTATCACGGTATCCCCGGGGCACGACATAGTGCAACCCTTCGGTTTCAGATCGTGGGGGGCGGCACAATGTCCGTCGTGCCTTCCGTCGAACCGCCGTACCCGCACCCCTCCGGCGCCCGCCCGCCGGCCATCCCCAAGGAGTTCGTGCCCAAGCACGTCGCCGTGGTCATGGACGGCAACGGCCGCTGGGCCAACGCGCGCGGGCTGCCGCGCGTCGAGGGTCACAAGGCGGGGGAGGCGTCGCTGCTCGACGTCGTCGCCGGGGCCATCGAGATCGGCGTGGAGTACGTCTCGGCGTACGCGTTCTCCACCGAGAACTGGTCACGCTCTCCCGACGAGGTCCGCTTCCTCATGGGATTCAACCGCGACGTCCTGCGCCGCCGTCGCGACCTCATGAACTCCTGGGGCGTGCGCGTGCGCTGGGCAGGCCGCCGCCCGAAGCTGTGGCGGTCGGTGATCAACGAGCTGGAGACGGCCGAGGAGCTCACCAGGAACAACTCCACCGTCACGCTGACGATGTGCGTGAACTACGGCGGCCGGGCCGAGATCGCCGACGCCGCGCAGGCGATCGCCCGGGAGGTCGCCGCCGGGCGCGTGAAGCCCGACAAGGTCAACGAGAAGCTCTTCGCCAAGTACCTCGACGAGCCCGAGCTGCCGGACGTCGACCTCTTCCTGCGGTCCTCCGGCGAGCAGCGGACCTCGAACTTCATGATCTGGCAGGCCGCCTACGCCGAGCTCGTGTTCCTCGACGAGCCGTGGCCGGACGTGGACCGCCGGCACCTGTGGCGCGCGGTCGAGACGTACGCGAGCCGCGACCGGCGCTACGGCGGCGCCGTCGACAAGGCCGCCGAACCGGGCTGACCGACGAGGGTGTGGGCGCCACGGTCGTCGCCGAGCACGAGCAGGGTCCGCTCGCGTGGACCGTCCTGGCGGACCCGGACGGCAACCAGTTCTGCGTGTCCCGGGGCTAGAGGTCAGGTCTGGTCGGCCGGGATCGGCGTGCGCGCGCGCCGGGACAGGCGGAACCACACGAGCCCGCCGATCACGGCCGCCACGACGATCACGGCGGCGAGCAACGCCCACGGCGACGCCGAGAAGAGATTGATCGCGCCCCAGACCGCGCCGAAGCCGACGGTCGCCCAGACGACGGCCCAGACCAGCGCGCCGGGGATCGAGGCGAGCGTGAACCGCAGGTAGGGCATCTTGATGATGCCGGCCGACGCGAAGATGGCGGTCTGCAGACCGACGGTCAGGTAGGCCAGGGACACGGCGGGAGCGCCCCAGCGGCGCACGAGTCCGAGGCCCTTCTGCGCCGCGTCCGTGCTGGTCCAGCCCTCGAGCCTGTCCATCGTGGCGTGCCACCAGCCGGGCGAGGCCTCGAGCTGGTGCGTGCCCTGGGCGCCGCGGACGACGCCGCGGCCGGCCCAGTAGGTGCCGTGCGAGCGGGCCATCACGATGACGAACAGCCCGAGGATCGCGATGCCGACGGGCACTCCGCCGAGGTGGTACGCGTCCCGGACGTTCACTCCGCGATGGTACGTGAGGGCGGCGGATCGACTACGGCGTCGTCGACCAGCAGGACGTCGTCGACCATGTCCGGATGGGGGTCCCTCGGTGGCACCGGACGCCTCACCAGCGGACGGACGGACGCCCCGACGCCGTAGACGAGGATCGCCAGGACGACGATCGTCGCGCCGGGCGGGATGTCCTGCCAGTACGTGAGCACCAGGCCGACGACGCTGACCAGGACGCCGATGATGCTCGCCGCGGTCATGGTGCGCCCGAAGGAGCGTGCGTACAGCTGCGCGATCGCGACGGGCACGATCATCAGCGCGCTGACCAGCAGGAGGCCGACCACGCGCATCGCGATCGTCACGGTCAGGGCGGCGATCGTCGCGACGAGCATCGACAGGAACCGCACCGGCAGCCCGCTGGCCCGGGCGAACTCCTCGTCGTGGCTGACCGCGAACAGGGCGGTGCGCAGGCCGAGCCCGACGCCGAGCACGAGGGCCGCCAGGGCGACCGTCCACCACAGGTCGGTCGTCGACACGGTCGAGATCGAGCCGAACAGGTAGCTGATCAGGTTGGCGTTGGTGCCGCCGGCCACCTTGATGAGCAGCACGCCGCCGGCGATCCCGCCGTAGAACATCAGGGCGAGCGCGAGGTCGCCACTGGTGCGGCCGCGTTCTCGGACGAGCTCGATGACGATCGACCCGATGATCGCCGCGATCACGGCACCCGGCACGGCGAGGGCGTCCTGCGGGACGAGACCGGCCCAGCTGCCGACGAGCCAGCCGACCGCGACACCGGTGAGGGCGACGTGCCCGATGCCGTCGCCCATCAGCGCCATGCGCCGCTGGACGAGGAACGTGCCGACGACGGGCGCGGCCGCGCCGACGAGCACCGCGGCGATGAGGGCGCGCTGCATGAGCGGCGAGCTGAGCAGCTCGACCACCTGGTCCCACGCGGTCACGGGAACACCTCCACGTTGAGCGGGGACGGCGGTTCCTCCGGGTCGGAGTGCGCGTGCGTGTGGTCGTGCCACTCGCCGGCGTGCTCGCCGCGGGCGCGGGGCGGGGGACCGTCGTGCGCGACCCGCCCGTGCCGCAGGACCACGGCCCGGTCGATCAGCGGGGCGAACGGCCCGAGCTCGTGCAGGATCACGACGACCGTGGTGCCCGCGTCGTGCAGGCGGCTCACCGTCTCGACGAACGTCGCCTGCGTCGGGATGTCGATGCCGGACGTGGGCTCGTCGAGCACCAGCAGGTCCGGCCGGCGCACGAGCGCGCGGGCGATCAGGACCCGCTGCTGCTGGCCGCCGGACATCTCCTGGACGGCCTGGTGCGAACGGTCACCCAGGCCGACGTCGGCCAGTGCGTCGAGCGCACGCTGCCGGTGCCCATGTGGGCGGCGGAGCGTGCGTCCGTGCAGGAGCCCGGACGTCACCACCTCGAGCGCGGTCGCGGGGACGCCCGAGGCTGCCGGCATGCGCTGGGGCACGTAGCCGATCCGGTGCCAGGGGGCCGACGGGCCCAACGGGGCACCGAACAGGCGCACCGACCCGGTCGTCGTGGGCATCACCCCGAGCAGGCTGCGCACCAGCGTCGACTTGCCGGACCCGTTGGCGCCGAGCAGCGCGAGCACCTCGCCGGGGGCGACGGCCAGGTCGATGCCGGCCAGGATCGGCTGGCCGCCGATGGTCACGCCGAGGCCCGTCGCCTCGATGACAGGGTTGGTCGCAGGGCCGCTCATGAGCACTCCATGGCTGTACGCAGGGCGTCGAGGTTCCGCTGGGCTATCGAGAAGTAGTCGTCCGATGGGTCCGCGAGACCCTCGATCGGGTCCAGGACCGCGGCCGTGATGCCCAGGTCGTCGGCAAGGGTCCGGGCGACCTTCGGGCTGACCAGGCTCTCGAAGAAGATCGTCGTGACGTCCTCGGCGCGCACGAACCGCTCGACCGCGGCGAGCCGCGCGGGCGACGGCTCGGCCTCGGGGTCGATGCCGGAGATCCCGACCTGCTCGAGGTCGTACCGGTCGGCGAGGTAGCCGAACGCCTCGTGCGAGGTGACGAACGTGCGGGTCGCGCACGACGCCAGGCCCGCGTCGTACGCCTTGTCGAGCTCCGTGAACCGGGCGTTCAACGAGGCCGCGTTCGCCGCGTAGAGCGAGGCGCCGGCGGGGTCGATCTCGGCGAGGGTGCCGGCGACGTCGTCGACGAGCGCGGGCATGCGCGTCGGGTCGAGCCAGAAGTGCGGGTCGAGGGTGCCGTGCTCGTGCTCGTCGGCCAACGGGTCGCCCGAACCGACCTCGTGCGTGTGCTCCTCCTCGGGCGTGAGCAGCGTAGTGTCCGCCGCCGCGTCGATCACGTGGCCCGGGCTCGTGAGCGCGACCGCGTCGTCGACGGCGGACTGGAAGCCGGAGAGGTAGACGACGAGGTCCGCACGGTCGAGCCGGGAGACCTGCGCGGGGGAGAGCTCGACGTCGTGCGGCTCGGCCCCGGGGGGCGTCAGGGAGCGCACCGTGACCCGGTCGCCACCGACCTGCTCGGCGACGAACTGCAGGGGGTAGAACGACGCCATGACGTCGACGGTCCCGTCGCGCACGCCCTCGGTGGCGTCGGCCGAGCAGCCGGCGAGCAGGGTCGGAACGACCACCAGCAGCGCCGCGACCCAGGGCGCGCGGGAGAGCATGGGGATCATTCTCACTTTAATCGAGAACCATTGTCAAAACGAGGCGTGCCCGTGGCCGGTAGCCTGGAGCGCTGCTCAATCCGCGACGCCGTCGCGGTCCGTCCGCCCGCGACACCCAGCCGCGGGCGCCACCACCTGGAGTGATCGAACGTGGCACCTTCCCGCCTGGACTCTGTCGTCTCCCTCGCCAAGCGGCGCGGCTTCGTCTTCCCCAGCGGTGAGATCTACGGCGGTACGAGGTCGGCCTGGGACTACGGACCCCTCGGGGTCGAGCTCAAGGAGAACATCAAGCGCCAGTGGTGGCGCGCGATGGTGACCAGCCGCGAGGACATCGTCGGCCTGGACTCCTCGGTCATCCTGCCCCGTCAGGTCTGGGTCGCCTCCGGCCACGTCGGTGTCTTCACCGACCCGCTGACCGAGTGCCTGAACTGCCACAAGCGGTTCCGCGAGGACCACCTGCTCGAGGAGTTCGAGGAGAAGAAGGGCCGCGTGCCCGAGAACGGCCTGGGCGACATCGCCTGCCCGAACTGCGGCACCCGCGGCCAGTGGACCGAGCCGCGCGACTTCAACATGATGCTCAAGACGTACCTCGGCCCTGTCGAGGACGAGTCCGGCCTGCACTACCTGCGGCCCGAGACCGCGCAGGGCATCTTCGTGAACTTCGCCAACGTGTCGACGACGGCCCGCAAGAAGCCGCCGTTCGGCATCGGCCAGATCGGCAAGTCGTTCCGCAACGAGATCACGCCCGGCAACTTCATCTTCCGCACGCGCGAGTTCGAGCAGATGGAGATGGAGTTCTTCGTCGAGCCCGGCACCGACGAGCAGTGGCACCAGTACTGGATCGACACGCGCACCGACTGGTACGTCGACCTGGGCATCTCCCGCGACAACCTGCGGCACTTCGAGCACCCGAAGGAGAAGCTGTCGCACTACTCGAAGCGCACGGTGGACATCGAGTACAAGTTCGGCTTCCAGGGCAGCGAGTGGGGCGAGCTCGAGGGCATCGCCAACCGCACCGACTTCGACCTCAAGACGCACACCGAGCACTCCGGCCAGGACCTGTCGTACTTCGACCAGGCGACGAACACCCGGTACGTGCCGTACGTCATCGAGCCCGCGGCCGGCCTGACCCGGTCGCTGATGGCGTTCCTGGTCGAGTCCTACACCGAGGACGAGGCGCCCAACACCAAGGGCGGCGTCGACGTCCGCACCGTGCTCAAGCTCGACCCGCGACTGGCGCCGGTCAAGGCCGCGGTCCTGCCGCTGTCGCGCAACGAGGCCCTGTCGCCGAAGGCCCGCGACCTGGCCGCCGAGCTGCGACGCAACTGGAACGTCGACTTCGACGACGCCGGCGCCATCGGTCGCCGCTACCGCCGCCAGGACGAGATCGGCACGCCGTTCTGCATCACGGTCGACTTCGACACGCTCGAGGACCAGGCCGTCACCATCCGGCACCGCGACGACATGACGCAGGAGCGGGTCTCGCTCGACCAGGTGACCGGCTACCTCGCGGCTCGCCTGATCGGCGCCTGACCGACCGACGAGAACGGGCCGGCAGCCAGCCGCGCTGCCGGCCCGTGGTCGTGTCTCGTCAATCGGCGAGCCTGCCGCCGACGGACAGCAGTGCGGGGACGCGCCAGGTTGAGTCGTGACATCCGTCATCCCGAACGGGTGACGCGCGACGGGGGAGCGCACCGTCCGTCGTCGCCAGGATCAAGTCATGACCTTCACCGACACGCTCCCCACCCCGGCCCCGGCCGGGTCGGGCCCGCTGGCGATCGACCTGCGCGGGCTGCACAAGTCCTTCGGCACCGTGCGTGCCGTCGACGGGATCGACCTGGCCGTGACGCCGGGCGAGATCGTCGCCTTCCTCGGCCCGAACGGCGCCGGGAAGACGACCACCATCGACATGCTTCTCGGCCTCGCGACACCGGACGCCGGCACCGTGAGCGTCCTTGGGCTCGAGCCCTCTCGGGCGATCGCCGAGGGCCGCGTCTCCGCCGTCATGCAGAGCGGCGGCCTGCTCAAGGACCTGACGGTCGGCGAGACGGTCGAGCTGACCGGATCGTTCTTCCGGTCGTCGCGGACCGCCGAGGAGGTGCTCACGCGGGCCGGGATCGCCGACATCGCCGACCGCCGCGTGGGCAAGTGCTCCGGCGGCCAGCAGCAGCGGCTGCGGTTCGCGCTGGCCCTGCTGCCCGACCCCGACGTCATCGTCCTGGACGAGCCGACCACCGGGATGGACGTCGAGGGGCGTCGCGACTTCTGGACCGCGCTGCGGACCGATGCGTCCCGCGGCCGGACGATCCTGTTCGCGACCCACTACCTGGAGGAGGCCGACGCCTACGCGGACAGGATCGTGCTGGTCAGCCACGGCAAGATCGTCGCCGACGGCTCGGCGGCCCAGGTCAAGAACCTCGCGTCGGGGCGGCTCGTGAGCGCGTCGCTGCCCGACATCACGCGCGCCGAGTCGACCGCGCTGGAGGCACTGCCGGGCGTCCAGGGCGTCGAGCTGCGCGGCGACCGCCTGCTGGTCCGCACGTCCGACTCGGACGGGGTCGCGCGGCACCTGCTCACCACCACGAAGGCCACCGACATCGAGATCACGGCCCGCGGGCTCGAGGACGCGTTCCTCGCGCTCACCGGCGACCACACCGGTCCCGCGACGAACACTGGGAGCAACGCATGAGCGCCGTCACCGTCACCGCGACACGGACCACCGCCGACCGCGCGCCGCGCACCGGCCTGATCAACCGCCAGTTCCTGGCGATCGAGCTGCGCCGGCTGGTCCGCAACCGACGGACCGTCATCTTCACGCTCGTGATGCCGCCGGTGTTCTTCCTGCTCTTCGGTACCGCCGACGACTACACGACGCAGTCGGTCGGCCACGCCAACGTGACCGCCTACATCATGGTCTCGATGGCCCTCTACGGCGCCATGATCGCCACGACGAGCGGCGGCGCGAGCGTCTCCGTCGAGCGCGCGCAGGGCTGGACCCGACAGCTGCGGCTGACCCCGCTGCGACCGTCCACCTACGTGTTCACCAAGGTCGCCGTGGCGATGGTGATGGGACTCGTGGCCGTGATCGTCGTCGGCGCCGTCGGCCTCGCGTCCGGTGCGACCGGCAGCGGCACGGTGCTCGCCGAGTCGCTGGCGCTCGCCTGGATCGGCTCGATCGTGTTCGCCGCGTTCGGCCTGTTCATGGGCTACCTGCTGCCGTCGGAGAACGTCATGCAGATCCTCGGCCCGTCGCTCGCCCTCCTGGCCTTCGCCGGTGGCCTGTTCGTCCCGCTCGGCGAGGGCGTCTTCGCGACGCTCGCCAAGTTCACGCCGACCTACGGCCTCGCCGAGCTGGTCCGCGCGCCGCTGACGGGCGACGGGGTCAGCATGTGGGCCGTCGTCAACGTGGTCGCCTGGGCCGCGGTGTTCGGGTTCGGCGCGGCCTGGCGGTTCCGCCGCGACACGGCACGCGTGTGACGAGACGGTCCGACGGTCTGTTCGAGTCAGAACGCGCGACTACCGTGGACGCCGTGAGGCGCAGAGCGGAGGTCGACAGCGGTCCGTCGGCCGTGCGCGACGTCCCGGGCGCCCCGGAGTCGTGGCAGGTGAAGGACCACGGCCCGCGGCAGCCGCGCTGGGGCGGTCGGAGTGCCTTCGTGAGCGACGAGGACGGTCTCGAGCGGCCACGCGTGCGCAAGGTCATGCGCGTCGTCGGGCCGCTCATGGGCGTCGTCTGGGTGGTCTTCCTGCTCCAGCCGTGGTCCGTCGCCTGGGACAGCCCGCCCGGCGTCGAGCGCACGGTGTCGCTGATCGCGATCGCGGGGCTCGGCGCGAGCTTCGCGTGGGTGGTGCTCACCCGGGCAGGACCTCACCGCGGCCGCGTCCCCTCGGACGCCGTGACCGCGCTGGTGCTCACCGGGCAGCTACTGCTCGTCGCGCTCTCGTGCCTGGCGACCCAGGAGCAGGGGCTCGGCGGGATCGTGTTCGTCTGCGTGTCGGCCGTGTTCCTCATGCGGGACCCGAGGGCGCTGCTCGTCGCCGTCCTGGCGGTGGTGGTGGTCGTGGTCGTGCCGCGCGTCATCCCCGGCTGGGAGCCGATCGACGACCTGATCATCTCCGTCGTCCTCGCATCGTTCGCGGTCTACGGCTTCACGCAGCTCGTCCTGCGCAACCGGCAGCTCCAGCTCGCGCAGGACGAGGTCGCGGTCCTCGCGGTCGAGCGGGAGCGGGAGCGGATCGCCCGCGACATGCACGACATCCTGGGCCACTCCCTGACCGTCATCTCGGTGAAGGCGGAGCTCGCCGGCAAGCTGTTCGACGTCGACGCCGACCGGTCCCGGGCCGAGATCGCCGAGGTGCAGGCCCTGGCCCGAGCCGCGCTCGCGGACGTGCGGGGGATGGTCACCGCCACCCGCGCCGTGACGCTCGCGGGCGAGCTCGCCGGTGCGCGGCAGGCGTTCGACGCCGCCGGCATCGAGGCGGACGTCCCGGGCACCGTCGACGAGGTCCCGGACCACCTGCGCGAGCTGTTCGCGTGGGCGCTGCGGGAGGGGACGACGAACGTCCTGCGCCACGCGGCCGCCTCGCGCGTCCGCGTCACCATGTCCTGCGACACCCTGACCGTCGACGACGACGGCTACGGCCCGGCGCTCGTCGACTCTGTCCCGGGCAACGGGCTGAACGGGCTGACCGAACGTGCCCGCGCCGCGCGCGCCCGCGTCACCGTGACCGCCAGCCCCCTGGGCGGGTACCGCCTGCTCGTCACGACGAAGGACGCCCGATGATCCGCCTGCTGCTCGCGGACGACCAGGCCCTGGTCCGCGGAGCGCTCGCCGCCCTGCTCGACCTCGAGCCCGACCTCACGGTGGTCGCCCAGGTGGGCCGCGGCGACGAGGTGGTCGAGGCCGCGCGCACGCACCACGCGGACGTCGCCCTGCTCGACGTCGAGATGCCGGGCATCGACGGGATCGCCGCCGCGGCCGCGCTCAAGACCCAGTACCCGGCGTGCCGGTCGCTCATCGTCACCACCTTCGGCCGCCCCGGGTACGTCCGGCACGCGCTCGACGCGGGTGCCAGCGGATTCGTCGTCAAGGACACCCCGGCCGACCAGCTCGCCGACGCCGTGCGGCGCGTCCACCAGGGACTTCGCGTCATCGACCCCGAGCTCGCGGTCGAGTCGCTGGCCGTCGGGCAGAGCCCGTTGACCGACCGGGAACGCGACGTCCTGGTCGTCGCGGCGACCGGGGGGACCGTCGCCGACATCGCCCGCGAGACGTTCCTGTCCGAGGGCACGGTCCGCAACTACCTGTCCGCCGCCATGGGCAAGACGGGCGCCCGGACCCGTGCGGAGGCCGTCCGGCTGGCCCAGGAGTACGGCTGGTTGCTCGGCTGAGCGACAATGGAGCCATGACCGTCTCTACTCCAGTGGCACCCACGCGCCCGGGCGCCGTGCTGCCGCCGTTGCAGATCGGCCCGCTCACCATCGACACGCCCGTCGTCCTGGCCCCCATGGCCGGCGTCACCAACGCCGCGTTCCGGCGCCTGTGCCGCGAGTCCGGGGCGGGTCTGTACGTCGCCGAGATGGTGACGTCGCGCGCGCTGGTCGAGCGCGGCGAGGAGTCGATGCGGATCATCTCGCACGAGCCCGACGAGCGTCCGCGGTCGGTGCAGGTCTACGGCGTCGACCCCGCGACGGTGGCCGCCGCCGTCCGGCTCATCGCCTCCGAGGACCGCGCCGACCACGTCGACCTCAACTTCGGCTGCCCGGTGCCCAAGGTCACCCGCCGCGGCGGGGGAGCGGTGCTGCCCTGGAAGCGGGACCTGTTCCGCGCCATCATCACGGCCGCGGTCGACGCGGCCTCGCCCTACGGCGTGCCGGTCACCGTGAAGATGCGCAAGGGGATCGACGACGACCACCTGACCTACCTCGAGGCCGGGCTCGTCGCGCAGGAGGTCGGTGTCGCGGCGGTCGCGCTGCACGCCCGCACCGCCGCCGACTACTACTCGGGCACCGCCGACTGGGACGCCATCGCGCAGCTCAAGGCCACGGTCACGGACATCCCCGTGCTCGGCAACGGCGACATCTGGTCGGCCGAGGACGCGCTCGAGATGGTCGCCCAGACCGGCTGCGACGGCGTCGTCGTCGGCCGCGGCTGCCAGGGCCGGCCGTGGCTGTTCGCGGACCTCGCGGCGGCGTTCGCCGGGTCCGACGAGCGCGTGAAGCCCGGTCTCGGCTACGTCGCGACGGTCGTGCGACGGCATGCCGAGCTGATGGTCGAGCACTTCGGCGACGAGGGCAAGGCGCTGCGCGAGATGCGCAAGCACATGGCCTGGTACTTCAAGGGGTACGTCGTGGGCGGCGAGACCCGGGCTGCGCTCGGGCTGGTGTCGACGATGGCCGAGCTCGACGACCTCCTGGCCGGCCTGGACCTCGAGCAGGGCTACCCGGGCGCGGGCGCCGAAGGCCAGCGCGGGCGCGCCGGCTCGCCCAAGCGACCGCTGCTCCCGTACGGCTGGCTCGACTCGCGCGAGCTCTCCCCGGAGTTCGCCAAGGCGCTCCACGAGGCAGAGCTGAGCGTCTCGGGCGGCTGACCGTCAGGCGCGGTGGACCGCCACCTCGGCCGCCAGGCGCGCGACCTCGTCGCGGGTGGCGTGCGGGGCCCCGAGCGCGCGCGTGCCGACGGCCAGCGCGCCGGCCGCTGCGCCGTGGGCGAGGGCTGTCGTCGTCGGCAGACCGTCGAGGACCGCGGCCAGGAGGCCCGCGAGGAACGCGTCGCCCGCGCCGTTGGTGTCGACGACCCGCGCGGGCGCCGTCCCGACCGTGATCCAGCCGTCTGCGTCGAGCGCGATCGCGCCGGCCGCGCCGTGCGTGCAGACCGCGAGCCGGCAGCCTCGTGCCACGGCGTCCGCCAGGTACGCACGCGGGTCCGCCAGGCGGGCCGCGCTCACCAGCAGCACGTCCGCCGCGGCCACGAACTCGCGCTGGAACGAGGCGGTCCCGTCGTCGTCGTGCACGTCGCACCAGACGGGGACGCCGGCCGCACGGGCGGCGCCGAGCAGCGGCCGGCTGTGGTCGGCGAGGTCGAGGACGGCGACGTCGAACCCGTCGAACGAGGGCACCGGTCCGGGGACCGGCGTCGGCAGCTCGAGGTAGATCGAGACGCGGCCGCCGTCGTCGGCCATGAGGTTGACGTGCCGCTCGGTCCGTCGATCGACCGCCTCGAGCACGTCGAGGCGCACGGCGGACAGCGCGGAGCGCACGTCCACTCCGAACGCATCGTCGCCCAGGACGGTCCGCAGCGTGACGTCCACCCCGAGCGCCGCCAGCGTCACGGCCTTGCCCGCCGACGTCCCGCCCAGCCCGTCGTCGTGCGACTGCGCGAAGACCGTCTGGGAGACCGCGCCCGGCAGTGCCGGCAGCCGGACGAGCGTGTTCCAGGACGCCGGACCGTTGACCAGCACCCGGCCCGTCATCGTGGCAGGCGTGCCCAGACCGTGGCGTCCGAGGGAACCTCGTCACCGTCGAGCTCGGTCGAGGCCAGCAGGACCTCGGCACCGGGCGGCAGCGGGACGGGCGACGACCCGAGGTTCGCGACGACGAGCACGGTCCGGTTGGTGAACGCGATGACGTCGTCGCCGAGCCCGGGCACCCACGCGAGGCCGCCGGAGCCGAGCGCCGACGACCGCCGCAGGGCGAGCGCCGACCGGTAGGTCTCGTAGGTCGAGCCGGGCACACCGCGCTGCGCGTCGAGCGCGTAGGACGCCCAGTCGGCGGGCTGCGGCAGCCAGGTCACCCCGGTCGGCGAGAACCCGAACCCGGGCTGGTCCGACGCCCACGGCAGGGGAACCCGGCAGCCGTCGCGACCCCGCTCCGCGCCCCCGGTCCGGAAGAACGCGGGGTCCTGGCGCAGGTCGTCGTCGAGCGCGGTGTGGTCGGGGAGGCCGAGCTCCTCGCCCTGGTAGACGTAGGCCGAGCCGGGCAGACCGAGCATGAGCAGCGAGGCGGCACGTGCCCGGCGCAGGCCGAGTGCCTCGTCGGGCTGCTCGTCGCCGTGGCCGATGCCGTTGGGGCGCGAGCCCGGCTCCGCCAGGCCGAGCCGCGACGCGTGCCGCACCACGTCGTGGTTGGACAGGACCCACGTGGTCGGGGCGCCGACGGCGTCGGCGGTCGCGTAGGACGCCTCGATCACCGTGCGCAGGGCGGGCGCGTCCCAGTGCGTCGCGAGGAACGCGAAGTTGAAGGCCTGCTGCATCTCGTCGGGCCGGATGTAGCGGGTCAGCCGCGACAGCGGGTCCACCCAGGCCTCCGCGACGAGCGCGCGGTCGCCGTCGTAGGTGGCGAGCACCCGGTTCCAGGCCCGGTAGATGTCGTGCACGCCGTCCTGGTCGAACATCGGACCGCGATTTCCAGCGCCGGAGCTGCCGTCGGTGGGCTCTGCGTCGTCGGAGTCCGTGCCCTCGATCATCGACACGTGCCCGTCCCAGTCGGGCAGCCCGGGCTCCTTGACCATGCCGTGCGCGACATCGACGCGGAAGCCGTCCACGCCGCGGTCGAGCCAGAAGCGCAGGATGTCCTCGAACTCGGCGTGGACCTGCGGGTTCTCCCAGTCGAGGTCGGGCTGGCGGGAGTCGAACAGGTGCAGGTACCACTGGCCGTCGGGCACGCGCGTCCACGCGGCGCCGCCGAAGATCGACTCCCAGTTGTTCGGGGGAAGCTCGCCGGAGACACCGCGGCCGTCGCGGAACAGGTACCGCGCGCGCTCGGGGGAGCCGGGCTCGGAGGCGAGGGCGGCCTGGAACCAGACGTGCTCGTCGGACGTGTGGTTGGGCACGAGGTCGACCAGGACGCGCAGACCCAGGCCGTGCGCGCGGGCGAGCAGCTCGTCGAAGTCGGCCAGGGACCCGAACAGCGGATCGACCTGGCGGTAGTCGGCGACGTCGTAGCCGGCGTCGGCCTGCGGGGACCGGTAGAACGGCGAGAGCCAGATGGCGTCGACGCCGAGCTCGGCCAGGTGGTCGAGGCGGGAGGTCACGCCGGGCAGGTCGCCGATGCCGTCGCCCGAGGCGTCGGCGAACGAGCGGGGGTAGACCTGGTAGATCACCGCGTCGCGCCACCACTCGCCCTCGGGGGACCCGGGGCGGTGGACGATCAGCTGCGGGAGGTCGGTCGTGGTCATGCGGGCAGAGCCTCGTTTCGAAGGGTGGTCAGAGGCGCCGTTGCCGGGAAAGAGGACGCGTGGTGCGCGTCGCGCCGGTCAGAGTACGGCGGGAAGGTGTGCGGTCACAGTCGCCGAGGTCAGGGACGGTGCAGCCCCGGTCGACCCGCGGACGATCAGCTCTGGGTGGAACGTCAGCTCGGTGCGCGAGGCGGGCGTGCCGTTGATCTCGGAGACGAGGGCGGACACGGCCGCGTGCCCCATCGCCTGCACCGGCTGGCGCACGGTGGTCAGCGGCGGGTCGGTGAACGCGATGAGCGGGGAGTCGTCGAAGCCCACGACCGACAGGTCGGCGGGGACGCTGAGCCCGCGCGAGCGCGCCGCCCGGATGGCGCCGAGCGCCATGAGGTCGGACCCGCAGATGATCGCGGTGTGCCCGGACTCGATGAGCTCGGTGGCGCCGGCCTGACCGCCCTCCACCGTGAACAACGACGTGGCCACGTGCGGGCCGGCGTCCACGATGCCGAGGTGACGCTCCAAGTTGACCGCGAACTCCCTGCGCTTGCGCGCCGACGGGACGAAGCGCTCCGGGCCGATCGCCAGGCCGATCGAGCGGTGCCCGAGCGAGACGAGATGGCGGAACGCGAGGTCGAGCGCGGCGGTGTCGTCGGTGGAGACGGACGGTGCGTCGACACCCTCCGCGTATCCGTTGACCAGGACGAACGGCATCCCTCGGCTGCGTAGCCGGTGGTAGCGGTCCTTGCTGGCCGCGGTGTCCGCGTGCAGTCCGGAGACGAAGACGATGCCGTCCACGCCGTGCTCGAGGAGCATCTCGACGTACTGGTCCTCGGTCGTGCCGCCCGCCGACTGCGTGCACAGCAGCGGCGTGTACCCGCGCTCGGTGAGCATCGACTCGATCACCTGCGCGAACGCCGGGAAGACGGGGTTCGACAGCTCGGGCACGACGAGCCCGACGAGCCCGGCGGATCGGGTCCGCAGCTTCTCCGGCCGCTCGTATCCGAGCATGTCGAGGGCCGCCAGCACGGCTTGGCGCGCCTGGGACGACACCCCGTGCTTGCCGTTGAGGACCCGTGACACCGTTGCCGTGCTGACGCCGGCCTGCTCGGCCAGGTCCGTCAGACGGGTACGCACGGGTGGCAGCGTAGGGGACACCGGACCTCCTTGTCCGTAGGTGATCAGAAAGCCTCGCGAAGGGTCGGAGACGAGCAACGAGAGCATCCGCGCCACCCGCTGAAACCGTTGCCTGAAAGTTACCGTAACGACTTGCAAGGCCGGTTGCAACGCCGTTAGCGTCGGCTCCATCAGGCCAGCGTCGGTGGGATTCCGCCGCGCGCGGCACACCCACAGACCTTTTGGAGAGACGATGCGACGGAGCATCCCAGTCGTCGCGGCGATGATCGGCCTGGCGCTGACCATCACCGCTTGCTCAGGATCGGACGACAGCGGGGACGACAGCACGTCGGGGTCCAGCTCGACTGCAGACGCGGCCGGCACCCTGACCATCTGGGTCGACGAGACCCGCATCGACGTGATGAAGCCCGTCACGGAGGAGTTCACCGCCGAGACCGGCGTCAAGGTGAACCTCGTGCAGAAGCTGTCGAAGGACATCCGGACCGACTTCGTGTCCCAGGTCCCCACCGGCAAGGGCCCCGACGTCGTCATCGGCGCGCACGACTGGACCGGTGAGTTCGTCACCAACGGCGTCGTCGCACCCGTCGAGCTGGGCGACCTCGCGTCGGGCTTCAACCCCGTGAGCATCCAGGCGTTCGCCTACGACGGTCAGCAGTACGGCACCCCGTACGCGATCGAGAACATCGCCCTGGTCCGCAACAACAAGATCCTCGCCGACACCCCGGCCGCGACGTTCGACGACCTGGTCGCCCAGGCCAAGGGCGCGGGCACCGAGTTCTCGGTCCTGGTCCAGCAGGGCGCGGCAGGCGACCCGTACCACCTGTACCCGCTGCAGACCTCCTTCGGCGCCCCGGTGTTCGGCAGCAACCCCGACGGCTCGTACAACACGACGCTCTCGCTCGGCGGCCCCAACGGTGACGCGTTCGCCACCTACCTGCAGAAGCTGAGCCAGGAGAAGGTCCTCGACCCGTCGATCGACGCCGACATCGCCAAGCAGGCGTTCCTCGACGGCAAGGCGCCGTACATCATCACCGGGCCGTGGAACACCACGGCGTTCAAGGAGGCCGGCATGGACGTGACCGTCCTGCCCGTGCCGAGCGCCGGTGGCCAGACCGCGCAGCCGTTCGTCGGGGTGCAGGGTGCCTTCATCTCGTCGAAGACCCCGAACGCCGTGCTCGCCAACCAGTTCGTCGTCAACTTCCTGACCACGGAGAAGGTCCAGACCGAGCTGTACACGCTCGGCGGACGTCTCCCGGCGCTCACGGCGTCGGCCGACAAGGTCGACGACGCGGTCCTCGCCGGGTTCACCGAGGCCGCCACCACCGGTGCGCCGATGCCGTCCATCCCCGAGATGGGTTCGGTCTGGACGTCCTGGTCGGAGACGGAGGCCCAGATCATCAACGGTCAGGCCACCGACCCGCCCGCGGCGTGGAACACCATGACGACCAACATCCAGGACGCGATCGACGCCGGCTGACGGACGTCCACCCGGATCGGCTCGCCGGGACCCCTCACGAAGGGGTCCCGGCGAGTGTCCGCCGAGCCGATCGAGGCACCGCGTGCCAGGCTCTGAGCACGACCTGTAGGACCCACCAGCCCGCCTCGCGCAACGTCGCGCACGTCTCCTTGACGACAAAGAGGACCTGATGACGGATCAGCAGTCCGCGGAGCGCCCCGTCCAGGGGATGACCCCGCCGCCCTCGGGTCCCGCCGACGGCGCCCCGCCCAAGCACCCGGGCAACTCCCACGCCCGCAACATGTCCGCCGGCTTCGTCGTGAAGCTCATCCTCGTCGCTCTGGTCGACGCCCTCGGCGTCTACGGGATCCTCGCGGCGGTCGCCGTCCAGTCGTGGGCGATCGTGATCTTCCTGGTCCTGGCGCTCATCGCCGTCAACTGGGTGTACTTCTCCCGCCGGATGCTGCCCGCCAAGTACCTGCTGCCCGGGCTGCTCTTCCTGCTCGTCTACCAGCTGTTCGCGATGGCCTACACGGGCTACATCGCGTTCACCAACTACGGCGACGGGCACAACTCCACCAAGGCGGACGCCGTCGAGGCGATCCTCGTCCAGAACGAGCGCCGGGTGGAGGGCTCCGCCGCCTACAAGCTCGCGGTCGTCGAGCAGGGTGACGAGCTGGGGTTCGCGATCGTCGACGGCGACACGGTCAAGGTCGGGACGGCGGAGCAGCCGCTCGAGGAGGCACCCGACGCCACGGTCGAGGCGGGCGTCGTCACCGCGATCCCCGACTACACGGTCCTCAAGTTCGGCGAGATCGCCCAGCGCCAGGCCGAGGTCACCGCGCTGCGCGTCCCGTTCTCCGACGACCCCAACGACGGTTCCCTGCGCACGCAGGACGGCTCGACCGGGTACGTCTACACCTCGGTCCTGGAGTACGACGCGGCCGCCGACACCATGACGAACGTGGAGACGGGCGTCGTCTACACGCCCGACGACCACGGGAACTTCCGCGCGGAGGACGGCACGGCGCTGACGCCCGGCTGGCGCGTCGGGGTCGGCTTCGAGAACTTCACCAAGATGTTCTCCGACGAACGCCTCTCGGGCCCGTTCTTCCAGATCCTCATCTGGACCTTCGTGTTCGCGTTCCTCTCGGTGCTGACCACGTTCGCGCTCGGCCTGTTCCTCGCGATCGTGTTCAACGACCCGCGCGTCCGCGGCCGCAAGATCTACCGGTCGCTGCTGATCCTCCCGTACGCGTTCCCTGCGTTCCTGTCCGCCCTGGTGTGGAGGGGGATGCTCAACACGCGGTTCGGGTTCATCAACGACGTCCTGCTGGGCGGCGCCGAGATCCCGTGGCTGACCGACCAGTGGCTGGCCAGGCTCTCGATCATCGGGGTGAACCTCTGGCTCGGCTTCCCGTACATGTTCCTCGTGTGCACGGGAGCCCTGCAGTCGATCCCGGGCGACGTCACCGAGTCGGCGCGGATGGACGGGGCCGGCCGCACCCGGATCTTCCGCTCGATCACGCTGCCGCTGCTGATGATCTCGGTGGCGCCGTTGCTGATCGCGTCCTTCGCGTTCAACTTCAACAACTTCACGCTGATCTACATGCTGACCGGCGGCGGCCCGAACTTCTCCGGCACCCCGTACGTCATCGGCCACACGGACCTGCTGATCTCGATGGTGTACTCCGTCGCCTTCGAGAGCGGGCTCAAGCAGTACGGCCTGGCGAGCGCGCTCTCGATCCTGATCTTCCTGATCGTCGGCACCATCTCGTACATAGGTTTCCGACGCACCCGACAGCTGGAGGAGCTCTGACATGGCCAAGGCCTCGCTCGAGCAGTACGCCCCGGTCAAGGGTGCGCGGTGGTGGACCGAGATCGGCTGGCGTCACGTCGTCGGCATCGTCACGATCCTGGTCTGCCTCCTGCCGCTGCTGTACGTCCTGTCGGCCTCGCTCAACCCGGGCGGCACGCTCACCGGGTCGAACGACCTGTTCCGGAACATCTCCTTCGACAACTACGCGGACCTGTTCTCCGACCAGTACTACCCGGGCTGGTACGTCAACTCGATCTACGTCTGCACCGTCACCGCGATCGGCACCGTGCTCATGGGCGCCGCCGCCGCGTACGCGTTCTCGAGGTTCCGGTTCCGCGGCCGGCACGGCTCGTTGACCGCCCTGCTGATCATCCAGATGTTCCCGCAGATGCTCGCGTTCGTCGCGCTGTTCCTGCTGCTGCAGACGCTCAGCGACGTGGTCCCGGTGCTCGGCCTGAACAGCGATACCGGCCTGATCTTCCTGTATCTCGGCGGCGCGCTCGGCGTGAACACGTTCCTCATGTACGGGTTCTTCAACACCGTCCCGCGCGAGCTCGACGAGGCTGCCAAGATCGACGGCGCCTCGCACGTGCGGATCTTCTTCACGATCATCCTGCGGCTCGTCGCGCCGATCCTCGCGGTGGTCGGCCTGCTGTCGTTCGTGAGCGCGTACGGCGAGTTCCTGCTGGCCAAGGTGGTGCTGCAGCAGCCGGAGAAGTACACGCTCGCGGTCGGTCTGTACTCCTGGGCCGCCGACGAACGTACGGCGCGCTGGAGCCTGTTCGCGGCCGGCGCGGTCATCGCCGCCATCCCGGTGATCCTGCTGTTCCAGTTCCTGCAGCGGTTCATCGTGGGGGGTCTGACCGCGGGGTCCGTCAAGGGATGAGCCATCTGCTCGGCCTCCCGCACCACGACGGTTCGGAGGTCTACGTCCGACGTGCCACGCCACGCCTCGGCGAGGTGGTGCCCGTGCGGGTCAGGGTGCCGGCCGCCGGTCCGGAGCGGGCCGTGTGGGTGCGCACCGTCCGCGACGGCGAACCGCGCATGGTCGAGGCGCGGCTCGAACGGTCCGACGAGCACGAGCGCTGGTACGTCGCCGACATCCCTGTGCACAACCCGGTCACGGGCTACCGCGTGCTCCTCGACGAGCCGGGCGGGTACCGCTGGCTCAACGGACGGGGCGTGCACGAGCGGGACGTCCCGGACGCGGCCGACTTCCGGCTCACCGTGCACGATCCCGCGCCGTCGTGGATGGACACGTCGGTGGTCTACCAGGTGTTCCCGGACCGGTTCGCACGCGCCGGCTCGCCCGACGGACCGCTCCCGGACTGGGCCCTGCCGGCCCGCTGGGACGACGAGCCGATCGGGTCCGGCCCCGGCACCGCGACCCAGTTCTTCGGTGGGGACCTGCCCGGGGTCGAGGCGCGACTGGACCATCTGCAGCGGCTGGGCGTCGACACCCTCTACCTCACGCCGGTCTTCCCGAGCCGGTCGAACCACCGCTACGACGCGAGCACCTTCGACCACGTGGACCCGCTGCTGGGTGGCGACGAGGCGCTCGCCTCGCTCAGCCGCGCGATCCACGGGCGGGGTATGCGGATCCTCGGCGACCTGACGACCAACCACACGGGCGCCGGGCACGAGTGGTTCGCGCGGGCGCTGGGGGACCGGGCGAGCGAGGAGGCGGAGTTCTACTACTGGTCGCAGGACGACCCGGGTTACGTCAGCTGGCTCGAGCACGCCTCGCTGCCGAAGCTGAACTACAACGCCCCCGCGCTCGCGGCCCGGATGGTCGAGGGTCCGGACTCCGTCATCGGCCGCTGGCTGGCGCCGCCCTTCGACCTGGACGGCTGGCGCATCGACGTCGCCAACATGACCGGGCGGTACGCCGACGACGACCTCACGCACGTGGTCGCGCGCACCATCCGCGCGACGATGCGCGAGATCAACCCGGACGCGGTGCTGGTGGCCGAGCACTTCCACGACGCCGGTCTGGACCTGGCCGCGGGCGGCTGGCACGCGAACATGAACTACTCGGCATTCACGCGCCCGGTCTGGACCTGGCTGGTGGACCCCGGCAGCGCGCTCGGCTTCCTCGGCATGCCCGTGCCGGTCCCGCGCCGCGACGGTGCGTCGATGGTCGCGACGATGCGCGACTTCGACGCCACCGTCCCGTGGAACATCACGACCCACCAGTGGAACATGCTCGGCTCGCACGACACCGCGCGGCTGCGCACGGTCGTCGGCACGCGGGAACGTGTCGAGCTCGCGGCCGGGCTGCTGTTCACCTACCCCGGCACCCCGGCCATGTTCGCCGGCGACGAGGGCGGGCTGACCGGGACCAACGGCGAGCACTCCCGCGTCGCGATGCCCTGGCGCGACATCGACGCCGGGGGCGGACCGCGCTGGGACGCCGGGACGTTCGAGATCTACCGGTCGCTCATCGCGGTGCGGCGCGGCTCGCGTGCCCTGCGCGAGGGCGGCATGCGGTGGGCCGTCGTGCAGCCCGACGCCGTCGCCTACCTGCGCGAGACGCTCGACGAGCGGGTGCTCGTGGTCGTCGCCCGCGCGCCGTGGGAGGGCGTCGACCTGCCGCGGCACCTGCTCGCGTCCGACGGCCTGCCGGAGAACCTGTACGGGGGTGCCGACCTCGACGTGTCTGCCGGCGCCCTGCACGTCCCCGGTGACGGCCCGGGGGTCCAGGTCTGGCGGCTCGCCTGATCGCTGGGGCACGGATCGGGTGGCGCCCGACCGGTGGGCGCCTGATCGTTAGGCTGACGCCGTGACCGCACTGGACCAGGCCCTGGACGTCGACGGGTACGTCGACGCCGACCGGGAGCGCTGGGTCCGCGAGGGCACCAAGTCCCGCGAACGGACGGCGTTCGAGCGCGACCGCGCCCGGCTGGTCCACTCGTCCGCCCTCCGGCGGCTGGGCGCCAAGACCCAGGTGCTCGGTCCGTCGTCGGACGACTTCGTGCGGACCCGCCTCACGCACACGCTCGAGGTCGCGCAGGTGGGCCGCGAGATCGGCAAGGCGCTCGGCTGCGACCCGGACGTCGTCGACACGGCGTGCCTGGCCCACGACCTCGGCCACCCCCCGTTCGGGCACAACGGCGAGCGGGCGCTGGCCGAGCTGGCCAAGGGGATCGGCGGCTTCGAGGGGAACGCCCAGACCCTGCGGCTGCTCACCCGGCTGGAGCCGAAGGTCGTCGGACCCGACGGACGCGCGGTGGGCCTCAACCTCACGCGCGCGTCCCTCGACGCGTCCGTGAAGTACCCGTGGCGGCACCTGCAGGGTCCGATCAGCGAGGCGAGCGGCCGGCCGACGCACAAGTTCGGCGTCTACGAGGACGACCTGCCCGTGTTCGAGTGGCTGCGCTCGGACGCTCCTGCGGGTCGCAAGTGCCTCGAGGCGCAGGTCATGGACCTGGCCGACGACATCTCCTACTCGGTGCACGACGTCGAGGACGCGGTCGTCGGCGGGCGTCTGGACCTCGAGGTGCTCGGCGTCCCCCAGGAGCGGGACCGCGTCGTCGAGGCCGTGCAGACCTGGTACGGCGACGCCGTCTCCGGCGACGAGCTCCAGGACGCCATCGACCGGCTGGTGGCCGCGAAGCTCTGGCGGCAGGGCTTCGACGGGTCGCGCGGGGCGCTGGCCCACCTGAAGGACTCGACCAGCCAGCTGATCGGCCGATTTGCGAAGGCGTCCCAGCGGGCGACGCGTGCGGAGTACGGCCCCGGGCCGCTCACGCGCTACGGCGCCGACCTGATCGTCCCGCACGAGACGCTCGCCGAGATCCTCGTGCTCAAGGGCCTCGCGGTCGCCTACGTCATGGCCCCGCGCGAGCTCGAACCGCTCTACCACCGCCAGCGCGAGGTGCTCACGGACCTCGTGCACGTGCTGTCCGAGCGGGCGCCGATCGCGCTCGAGCCCCCGTTCGCCGCCGACTGGGCGGTCGCCGACGACGACGCCGCGCGGCTCCGCGTGGTCGTCGACCAGGTCGCCTCGCTCACCGACGTCTCGGCCGCCGAGCTGCACGCCCGCCTGGTTCACCCGCCGCGCCACGGCGGGCCCGCAGCTTTCGTCTGATCACGTCGGTGGACGCGCCTAGACTCTGCCCGTGGCGGGACGCATCCGACGGGAGGACGTGGAGGCGGTCCGCGAGCGTGCCCACATCGACGAGATCGTCGGGCAGCACGTCACGCTGAAGTCCGCGGGCGTCGGATCGATGAAGGGCCTGTGCCCCTTCCACGACGAACGCTCGCCCTCGTTCCACGTCCGCCCGCAGGTCGGCCGCTACCACTGCTTCGGCTGCGGCGAGGGCGGCGACGTCATCGACTTCGTGCAGAAGGTCGACGG
Organism: Cellulomonas sp. P2_B4; assembly: GCF_056404795.1. Lineage (NCBI taxonomy): Bacteria > Bacillati > Actinomycetota > Actinomycetes > Micrococcales > Cellulomonadaceae > Cellulomonas > Cellulomonas sp. P2_B4. The sequence continues at coordinate 390,076 of NZ_JBFUDI010000003.1, read as the reverse complement.
GCTCGGGTTCTCCGAGGCGGTCGAGTACCTGGCCGGCAAGGTCGGCATCCAGCTGCGGTACGAGGAGGGCGGCGCGCCCCGTCCGGGCGAGGAGCCCGGCAAGCGTCGTCGGCTGATCGAGGCGCACAAGGTGTCCGAGGAGTTCTTCCGCGAGCAGCTGAGCACCCCGGAGGCCGCCGCCGGCCGGGCGTTCCTGTCCGAGCGAGGCTTCGACCGGACCGCGGCCGCCGACTTCGGCGTCGGCTACGCGCCGAAGAGCTGGGACGCGCTCATGCGGCACCTGCGCGGCCGAGGGTTCACCGAGGCCGAGCTCACGGCGTCGGGCCTGGTCAGCCAGGGGCAGCGCGGCGTCTACGACCGGTTCCGCGGGCGGCTCGTGTGGCCCATCCGCGAGGTGACCGGCGAGACGGTCGGGTTCGGTGCGCGCCGGCTCTACGACGAGGACCAGGGACCCAAGTACCTGAACACCCCGGAGACCGCGCTCTACAAGAAGTCGCACGTCCTGTACGGCATCGACCTGGCCAAGAAGGACATGCAGCGCGACAAGCGGGTCGTCGTCGTCGAGGGCTACACCGACGTCATGGCCATGCACCTGTCGGGCGTCGGCACCGCCGTGGCGACCTGCGGCACCGCCTTCGGGTCGGACCACGCCCGGATCGTGCGCCGGCTCGTCGGTGACTCCGGCTCGACCGGGGGAGTGCAGCTGGCCTCGGGCGCCTCCGTGGGCGGCGAGATCATCTTCACGTTCGACGGTGACGCCGCAGGTCAGAAGGCCGCGCTGCGCGCGTTCGGCGAGGACCAGACGTTCACCGCGCAGACCTTCGTGGCGGTCGAGAAGTCGGGCATGGACCCGTGCGAGCTGCGGCAGGCGAAGGGCCCCGACGCGGTGCGCGCCCTGGTCGCCGGCCGCACCCCGCTCTACGAGTTCGTCATCAAGAGCACGCTGGAGACCTTCGACCTGCGCACCGCCGAGGGGCGGATCGGCGCTCTGCGCGCCGCGGCACCGGTGGTCGCGGGCATCCGGGACGCCGGGCTGCGGCCCGAGTACACCCGCATGCTGACCGGTTGGCTCGGGATCGACGACGAGGAGCAGGTGCGTCGCGCGGTCCAGGGGGCGACGGCCCGGCAGCCGTCGCGCGGCGCCGACCCGCGACCGCAGACGCCGACCCGCGAGGAGCGCCCGGCGCCGCAGCAGGCCCGCATGCCGCAGCCGGACCGCCGCGACCCCGTCGCGCAGATCGAACGCACCGCGCTCGAGGTGGTCCTCCAGCACCCCGATCTCGTGCCCGAGGAGTTCGACGACCTGCCCGCCGACGCGTTCGGCGCACCGGCCTACCGCGCCGTGCACGAGGCGGTCCGGGCCGCGGGCGGTCTCGTCGTCGCCCGGACGATCGGCAACGCGACCGCGTGGGTGGGTGCGGTGATCGAGGAGGCCGGCGAGAACCTTCGGCCGCTGGTCACCGAGCTCGCCGTGGCGCCGCTGCCCGAGGACCGGCCGGCGTCGCTCGACGGCTACGTCAAGGGCGTCGTGCGCAGCCTGGTCGAGATGGGCTTCACGCGGCACATCGCCGAGCTGCGCGGACGGCTCCAGCGCATGGACGCCGAGGCCGACCCCGACGCCTACCGCGCCGCGTACGCAGAGCTGGTCGAGGTCGAGGGCCGACGCCGGAACCTGCGCGAGAGCGCGTAGGAACGGTTCAGCGCAGGGCGACGAGCCCCGTGCCCTGGTCGAGGGTCAGACCGCCGTGGATCGTCGCAGTCACGGTCATCGCGGCGACGTAGAGGTTGCCGCCGTACCAGGAGATGAACGCGGTGTCGGTGGCGTCCCGCCCGGTCGCGATGCGGACCAGGGACTCGCGCGGCGCCATCCCGGTCGCGTCGACCACCTGCCACGCGCCGTCGATGTACGCCTCGGCCACGGCGTGGAAGTCCATCGGCTTGAGGCCGGGCGCGTAGACGGAGGCCAGGCGGGCGGGCACGTCGCGGGCGCGGAGCAGCGCGACGACGAGGTGCGCGAAGTCCCGGCAGACGCCGCGACGCTTGAGCAGGGTGTCCGTCGCGCCGTCGGTCGGCAGGCTGGAGCCCGACAGGTAGGTGACGTGGTTGGTCACCCAGGCGACGACGGCATCGAGCAGCGCCTCGCCCGAGAGGTCCTTGAACTGGTCGCGCGCGAACGCCAGCAGCCGGTCGGAGTCGGCGTAGCGCGACGGCCGGCGGTACTCGACGATGTCGACGTCGTCGATGGGCGGCAGGTCCGCCTGGCCCGTGATGCTGGCGTGGTAGTCGACCACCACGCGGCCCTTCGGCGCGAGCACGCGGTGCATGCGGGCGCCGTGCGCGAGCTTGATCTCGGTGACGTCGAGGGGACCGTCGTCATGGCGGACGGAGAGGAGCTCCGAGCGGTCGTAGGCGCCGTCGGCGACGGCCACGAGGAGCTCGATCTCGAGCGGGGCGCGCACGTCGAGAGAGAGATGAGAAGTCACGGTGCGCAGCACGGCCGCGGGTCCTTTCCCAGCCGTCGGTGGCTGGACCATCTAGAGGGGCGAGCGCAAGTGTGAGGCTCACGGGGCCCCGCGTCCAGCCCGCGGACAGGATCCGATGAACGCGCAGGTCAGAGCCCTGACCGCCGATCGGTCCGGGTCCGTCGGAACCCCTCTAGATGGACATGCGTCCAGGACCTTGGTCTCAGACGATCAGGACGGTCTTGCCGGGGCCGTGGCCCGGCGTGCCGGCGAAGGTGTACCCCTCCCGGCCACGCTCCAGCGGGAACGTCGCGGCGATCGTCGTGCGCAGGTCCCCGGAGGCCACCAGGGCCGCGATCCGCTCGAGTGCCGAGCCGTTGCCGGCGACGACGAAGAACGTGGCCGAGAAGCCGCCTGCCGCCGCCCGGTCCTGGTCCGGAGGCGTGTTGAGCGTGACCAGGTGCCCGCCCTCGCGGACCACCGCGTAGGAGTCGTCGAGGACCCGTCCGCCGAGCGTGTCGAGCACGACGTCGTAGGTGCGGCCACCACCGAACTGCGCCGGGTCGGTGGTCAGGACGGTCGTCGCACCGAGGGCTCGGACCACCTCCTCGTCGCGCGCGTAGGCGGTCGTCGTGACGTTCGCGCCCTTGAGCACCGCGAGCTGGATCGCGAACCCGCCCACGCTGCCCGCGCCCGCGTGCACGAGCACGTCCGTGCCCGGACCGATCGGGGCGTGGTCCTCGAAGGCCTCCCACGCGGTGAGCGCGGCCACCGGCAGCGTGACGGCGTCGACGTCGGACACGCCGTCGGGCCGGTGCGCGAGCGCGGTGGCCGGCACCGCCACGTACTGCGCGGCGCCGCCCTGCGACTCGAACGGCACCTGCCCGAACACGGCGTCACCGACGGCGAACCCGGACACGTCCGCGCCGAGCGCGGCGACCGTGCCCGAGACCTCGTGCCCGGGGACGGCCGGGGTGCCGTCCTTCTCGAGACGAGCCCACGTCTCGTCCCAGGTGAGCTCGGTGAACGTGATCCCGACGGCCGCCACCCGCACGAGCACCTCGCCGGGGCCGGGGACCGGCACCGGGGCGTCCTCGTAGACGAGCTGGTCGTAGCTGCCGCGGGTGTGGGCGCGCAGCGCCTTCATCGTGGTGCTCATCCACCCGACCGTAGCCATGGACCGACCGCGCCGCCCGCGGCCGTCTCACATGTCGTCGTGCCGCGTCACCCAGCCCTGCTCGACGCCGCCGACCGACTCGCCGATCGACTTCCTCGGCGGCTCGTGCTGCACGTGCCCGCAGCGGGTGCAGCGCCACGTCGGGTCGTCCGCAGCCGTCCGGACGAGCCGGTGGTCCCGCGGCAGCTCGCAGATCCACCACTTCCCCGGTGGGGGCACGTCCGGGCCGTGGTCGCGAAGCGCGGAGACCAGCCGGGGCACCTCGACGACGACGATCACGTACGCGAGGAACGCCATGAAGAACAGTCCGATGGAGAAGCCCGGACCCGCCAGGGACGCCACTGTCAGGGCGACCGCCGCCACGAGGGCGATCGCGAGCACCGCGGACCGGAAGATCAGCCGGCGTCGTCGCACGGCACACCCCTACCCGCCGCCGGAGCGGCTCGTCGGGACCGAGTCTCCTCGCTAATTCCCCTCGTGGAAAGGATCGTCGGCGGCCTACCGTGGCCGGATGGACCTGGCAGCAGAGGTCGAGGCGCTCGCCGGCGAGTTCTCCGGCGTGGTCCGCGTCGACCGCGCGGGAACGACGATCCTCGACGCCGCCTACGGGCTGGCCGACCGCAGGCACGCGCTGCCCATGAGGGTCGACTCCCAGGTGGCGATGGCGAGCGGCTGCAAGGGCATGACCGCGCTCGCGGTGATGAGCCTCGTCGAGGACGGGACCCTCACGCTCGACACGACCGCGCGCTCGCTGCTGCGCGACGACCTGCCGCTCGTCGCCGACGACGTCACCGTCGAGCACCTGCTCGCCCACCGGTCGGGGATCGGCGACTACCTCGACGAGAGCGAGGACTCCGACATCAACGAGTACGCCCTCGCGGTGCCCATGCAGGAGCTGGAGACCACCGAGCAGTTCCTCGCGGTGCTCGACGGCTTCCCGACCGCGTTCCCGGCCGGCGACCGCTTCCAGTACTGCAACGGCGGCTACGTGGTCCTGGCGCTGCTCGCCGAGCGCGCGAGCGGCACCGACTTCCACGACCTCGTCCGCGACCGGGTCTGCCGGCCCGCCGGTCTCGTCGACACGGACTTCCTGCGCTCCGACGACCTGCCGGGGCGGGCGGCCGTGGGGTACGTCGAGAACGGCCGGACCAACGTGTTCCACCTGCCGGTCGTCGGCAACGGCGACGGCGGGCTCTACACGACGACCACCGACATGCACCGGTTCTGGGCCGCGCTGTTCGCCGGCGCCATCGTCTCGCCGTCGTCGGTCGCCCTCATGACGAGCGCGCACAGCGAGTACTTCGAGGAGGGGCGGCGCTACGGCCTCGGGTTCTGGCTGCACAAGGACCGCGACATCCTGATCCTCGACGGCTACGACGCCGGCGTCTCGTTCCGCAGCCTGCACCACCCGGCCGAGCAGCTCACGTTCACGGTCGTCGGGACCACGTCCGACGGAGCCTGGCCGATCGCGCGACTGCTCGCGGAGCGGCTCGGGGTGGCCCCGGACTGACCGGCGTCACCACCAGCCCTGGCGCTTGGCCCACCACAGGAGGCCCGCCGACATCGCGAGCATGACGGCCAGCGCGACCGAGAGGGGCACGGGCGTCGTGTGGTTGTTCACGATGAGGTTCATGCCGAGCACCGACGCGAGTGCCGTGATGGGGAGGGTGACCACCGCGATGACGGCGAGCCGCTCGGCGGCGATCGTCATCTTCGTCTCGGTGCGCGCCCGGTAGAACTCGATCACGCCCTGCAGGTAGTCCTTCTCCTCGGCGGCCAGCGCGGCGATGCGGTCGAACTGGTCGATCAGGTCGGCGACGAGGTGGCGGCTCTCCTCCGGCACCGCGCGCGAGATCCCGGACAGGCGGCGGTAGATCTGCCCCGTCTGCGCGGCGATCGTGCGGATCGCGAGCAGCCCGTGCCGGGTGCGGAACATCTCGTCCAGGAGCTGCTCGGGGTCGTCGTACCCGCCCTCGGTGACCCGTCGCTCGAGCTCCCAGACGTCGGTGGTCAGCTCCTCGACGAACCGCTCCATGTGCCGCGTGAGGGTCGAGACGATCGCGTGCGAGATGTCGAAGGACGTCCTGGGGCGCAGTCGTCCCGACCGGATGCGGGCGAGGACCTCGTCGGTGTCGCGCAGCATCACCTCGCGACCGACCGCCGGGTTCACGGGTCCGTGCACGGTGATCAGGTACTTCGGGCCGATCACGCGGTCGAGCTCGACGTGGTGGACGTGCCCGGCGGCGCCCCTCTCGGGGGCGTGCAGGACCAGGAGCAGCGAGTCCGGGTAGGCGTGCAGCTTGGGCAGCCGGTTGCGCACCTCCATGTCGTGCACCGCGAGCGGGTGCAGGCCGAAGACGCGGGTCAGCTCCTCGGCGGCCTCCGGGGACCACTCCGGGACGTCGACCCAGACGATGCCGCGCTTGGCGGCGAGCAGGGCAGGCAGCTCCTCGACCGTGCAGTCGCGGACGCCGTCGTCGATCACCAGGTGGACGTCCATACCTGTCATCCTCCAGCGCGGGCGCGCGTCCGCCACCCGGCGCTCGGGCCGCGACCTCGCCGGGGCCTCAGGACGCGGACCTGAGGCGGCGCTCGGCGGCGGCCCAGCGTTCCTCGTGGCCGTCGGGGCCGCGGTCCGGCAGGTACGTGACCGTCTCGGCGTTGAACGCGATCACGGTGCGCAGGTCGCGCAGGTCACCGTCGACCACCCCCGCGGCGCGTGCCTGGACCAGCACGTTCCCGAGTGCGGCGGCCTCGACCGGCCCCGCGACGACCGGCAGGCCCGTGGCGTCTGCGGTGAGCCGGCACAGCAGGGCGTTGCGCGCCCCACCGCCCACCAGGTGCACGGTCCGCACGTCGTGGTCGGCCAGCTCGGCGGCGGTCCGGACCGCGCGGCGGTAGGCGAGCGCGAGCGAGTCGAGGATGCACCGCACGACCTGCGCCCGCGTCGTCGGGACGGGCTGCCCGGTCGACCGCGCGGCGTGCGCCAGACGCGCCGGCATGTCGCCGGGGTGCAGGAAGTCCCCGGCGTCGATGTCGACGACGGTCCGCAGCGACGGCACGTCGGCCGCGAGCTGGAGCAGGTGGGGCAGGTCGGCGTCGTCGCCATCGGTCTCGCGCCAGGTGCGCAGCGACTCCTGCAGGACCCAGAGACCCATGACGTTGCGCAGGTAGCGGACGGTCCCGTCGACGCCGGCCTCGTTGGTGAAGTTGGCCAGACGGCTCGCCTCGCTGAGCACCGGCGCGTCGAGCTCGAGCCCGACCAGCGACCAGGTGCCGCACGAGACGTACGCGAAGTCCGGCGCGGTCGCGGGCACGCCCACGACCGCGGACGCGGTGTCGTGCGAGCCGACGGTCCACACCCGCAGGCCGTCGCCCAGCCCGAGCTCGGGGAGCGCAGTGCCGAGCAGGGTGCCCGGTTCGCGCAGCGGAGGCAGGAGCGACTCCTCGATCCCCAGCCGTGCCGCGAGGTCCGTCGCCCACTGCCGGGTCCGTGCGTCGAGCAGGCCGGTCGTCGACGCGTTCGTGATCTCGGCGCCCTGCACGCCCGTGAGGCGGGCGCCGAGCAGGTCGGGGATGAGCAGGATCCGGTCGGCGGCCGCCAGCTCGCCGTGTGCGGCGACGAGCTGGAAGACCGTGTTGAACTGCTGCGTCTGGATGCCCGTGCGGCCGTAGAGCTCGGCCGCGCCGATCGTCGCGAAGACGCGGTCCGGCACGCCGTCGGTGCGGTGGTCGCGGTAGTGCACCGGCGCACCGAGAAGCGCGCCCGCGCGGTCGACCAGGCCGTAGTCGACCGCCCACGAGTCGATGCCGACGCCGTCGAGCGTCTCCCCGCCGCCGGTCAGGGTGCGCAGGCCGCCGACGATGTCCCGCCACAGCCGCTCGAGGTCCCAGCGCAGCCCGCCCGGGACGTCGACGGCACCGTTGGGGAACCGCGCGACCTCGTCGAGGACCACGCGCGGCCCGGCCCGCCAGGCGTCGACGCGCCCGAGCATGACCCGGCCGCTCGACGCGCCGAGGTCGACGGCCGCGAACCCCGCCATCAGCGCAGGAAGGCTGCGGCGACGCCGGAGTCGACCGGGACGTGCAGGCCCGTCGTCTGGACGAGGTCGGGTCCGGTCAGGGCGAACACCGCGGCGGCGACGTGCTCGGGCAGGACCTCCTTCTTCAGCAGCGTGCGCTGGGCGTAGTACGCGCCCAGCTCGGTCTCCGGGACGCCGTAGACGGCCGCCCGCTGGGCGCCCCACCCACCGGCGAAGATCCCCGACCCGCGCACGACGCCGTCCGGGTTGACGCCGTTCACGCGGATGCCGTGCTCGCCCAGCTCCGCGGCCAGCAGGCGGACCTGGTGGGCCTGGTCGGCCTTCGTCGCGGAGTAGGCGATGTTGTTCGGGCCCGCGAACAGCGAGTTCTTCGAGGCGATGTAGACGATGTCCCCGCCCATGCCCTGCGCGATCATCGCGCGGGCAGCCTCACGCGCGACGAGGAACGACCCGCGGGCCATCACGTCGTGCTGCAGGTCCCAGTCGCGCACGGTGGTCTCCAGCAGCGGCTTCGAGATCGACAGACCCGCGTTGTTCACCACGAGGTCCACGCCGCCGAAGGCCAGCACCGTCTCGCGGACCAGTCGGGCGATGTCCTCCTCGGAGGTCACGTCCGCCTCCACCGCGACCGCCACGTCAGGGCCTCCGAGCTCGTGGGCGACGGCCTGAGCACCCTCCAGGTTCAGGTCGGCGACCACGACGCAGGCGCCCTCGGCGGCCAGGCGCTCGGCGATCGCGCGCCCGATCCCCGACCCGGCACCGGTGACCACGGCGACGCGCGTGGCCAGCGGCTTGGGCTTGGGCATGCGGGCGAGCTTGGCCTCCTCGAGCGCCCAGTACTCGATGCGGAACTTCTCGGACTCGTCGATCGGGGCGTACGTACTGATCGCCTCGGCGCCGCGCATCACGTTGATCGCGTTGACGTAGAACTCCCCGGCCACCCGCGCCGTCTGCTTGTCCTTGCCGAACGAGAACATCCCGACGCCGGGCACCAGGACGATGGCCGGGTCCGCGCCGCGGATCGGCGGGCTGTCCGGGGTCGCGTGCCGGTCGTAGTACGCCTGGTAGTCGGCCCGGTACGCGGCGTGCAGCTCCTGCAGCCGCGCGACGACCTCGTCCAGCGGCGCGGTCGCGGGCAGGTCGACCACCAGCGGCTTGACCTTGGTGCGGAGGAAGTGGTCCGGGCACGACGTGCCCAGCGCCGCCAACCGACCCAGGGCCTGGCGGCCGACGAAGTCGAGCACGACCTCGCTGTCCGTGAAGTGACCCACCTGCGGCCGGTCGATCGAGGCGAGCCCACGGATCACGGGCGCGAGCGCGGCCGCGCGGGCCCGCCGCTGGTCGTCGGGAAGAGCCGGGACCACGACCGCACCGAACGGGTGCTCGCCCTGCGACCGCGACGCGATGAACGCCTCCGCGGTACGGATGATCCGCAGCGAGCGCTCCTCGACCTCGTCGGACGTCGATCCCCACGCCGTGATGCCGTGGCCGCCGAGGATGCAGCCGATCGCCTGCGGGTTGGCGTCCTTGATGGCCGCGATGTCCAGCCCGAGCTGGAACCCGGGCCGGCGCCACGGCACCCACACGACCGCGTCGCCGAAGATCTCCCGGGTCAGTGCCTCGCCGTCGGCGGCGGTGGCGATAGCGATGCCGGCGTCGGGATGCAGGTGGTCCACGTGCGGGGCGTCGACCAGGGCGTGCATCGCGGTGTCGATCGACGGAGCCGCGCCGCCGCGGCCGTGCAGGCAGTAGTCGAACGCCTCGACCATCTCGTCCTCGCGGTCGACCCCCGGGTACACCTCGACCAGGGCACGGACGCGGTCCAGGCGCAGCACGGCCAGGTTCTTCGCCGTCAGGGTGCCCAGGTCGCCCCCGGACCCCTTGACCCACAGCAGCTCCACGTCCTGACCGGTGACCGGGTCCAGGGCCGCGCCCTTGGCGGACGTGTTGCCACCGGCGTAGTTCGTCGTCCGCGGATCGGCTCCCAGACGGTTCGAACGGGCGACCAGTGACTCGGCAGGCGTCGGCATCAGGCTCCCCATCCGGCCTGCGCGCCACCGACGCGCTCGGCCACGATCGTGTCGGCATACCCGGACGCCCGGTAGGCGCCCATCGGGTCGGGGTCGAGCCCCTGGGACGTGCGCAGGTCCGCCAGCAGCGGCCGCACGTCCGTGTTGTAGGCGTCCATGAGCACCGCGTTCGCGCCGAGCACGTCGCCGGCCAGCTGCGCCGCGAGCAGGGCGTCGACGTCCACGAGCAGGGCCTTGGCCGTCGCCTCCTGCACGTTCATCACCGACCGGATCTGCCCCGGGATCTTGGGCTCGATGTTGTGGCACTGGTCGAGCATGAAGTTCACGCCGGAGTCGGGGGACAGGGCGCCCGCCTCGACGATCTCGTGCAGGATCCGGAACAGCTGGAACGGGTCCGCGGCGCCGACCATCAGGTCGTCGTCGGCGTAGAACCGGGAGTTGAAGTCGAAGGCGCCCAGGCGTCCGGCGCGCAGCAGCTGCGCGACGATGAACTCGATGTTGGTGCCGGGTGCGTGGTGCCCGGTGTCCAGGACGACGAACGCCTGCTCGCCCAGCGCGAGGCAGTGCAGCAGCGACGTGCCCCAGTCGGGGATGTCCATCGAGTAGAACGCGGGCTCGAAGAACTTGTACTCGAGGATCAGCCGGTGGTTCGGGTCGAGGGCTGCGTAGACCCGCGCGAGCGACTCGGCGAGGCGGTCCTGCCGGGCGCGCAGCGAGTCCTGGCCGGGGTAGTTCAGGCCGTCGGGCAGCCAGATCTTCAGGTCGGTGGAGCCCGTGGCGCGCATGACGTCGATGCACTGGACGTGGTGGGCGACGGCCTTGGCGCGCACCCGGGCGTCCGGGTGCGTCAGCGACCCGAGCATGTAGTCGTCGTCCTGGAAGAGGTTCGAGTTGATGGCGCCGATCTGCAGCCCGAGGTCGGCGGCGTGCGCCGCCAGCCGGTCGTAGTCGTCGACGAGGTCCCAGGGGATGTGCAGCGACACCCGCGGGGTGACGCCCGTGTACCGGTGCACCTGCGCGGCGTCCGCCAGCTTCTCGTACGGGTCCCGCGGGACTCCGGCCTGCGCGAAGACCTTGAACCGGGTGCCGGAGTTCCCGAACGCCCACGAGGGCAGCTCGATCGTCTGCTGGGCGAGGGCCGCCCGGGCTGTCTGCGGGTCGATCGTCATGCGTGTGGCTCCTGTGCTCCGGCCGTGGGCAGGCCTGCTGCCTGCAGCTGTGCGTCGAGGTCGAACACCTCGTCGAGGACCGCGAAGCCCTCGTCGGGGTTGCCCGGCGTGAGGAAGAACTGCGCCATCTCCGCCTGCCAACGGGCGTTGACCTGCGTCGCCGCCATCGCTGCTCGGGCGGCGGCGAAGTCCGTCGTCTCCAGGAAGCCGACGAGCAGGCCGTCGGCGCCCAGGTGCAGCGTGTAGTCCGCCCAGCCCGCGTCCCGCAGCGCCTCGAGCATCTCCGGCCAGACGGCGGCGTGCCGTGCCCGGTACTCGTCGAGACGGTCCGCGCGGACGCGGGAGATGAAGCAGACGCGGGTCATGGGAGGCGCTCCGAGGTGTGGGACCCGGTGCCGGCCGTCGTGCCGGCCGGCACCGGGGGTGGCGACGTCAGAAGTCGAAGTCGTCGATGTTGTCGGCGTTGAACACGTACGGCTCGCCCAGCAGGACGGTCGCGTCTGCGCCGACCTTGAACTCGCCGAGGTCGCCCGCCGTGAAGGTGTCACCCTCCTTGCCGGTGATCGTCCCGTCCACCAGCGCTCCGGCGGCGTATGCGGCGAGGGCGCCGAGGTCCTCCGGGTTCCACAGGGCGAAGGCGTCGACGGTCCCGTCCTTGACGTAGTCGCGCATGGAGTTCGGCGTGCCGAGCCCGGTCAGCTTGACCTTGCCCTTGGCGTCGGACGTCTGCAGGTACCGGGCAGCGGCCGCGATGCCGACCGTGGTGGGCGAGACGATGCCCTTGAGGTTGGGGTGCGACTGCAGCAGTGCGGCGGTCTTGTCGAACGACGTCTGGTCGTCGTCGTCGCCGTAGACCACGTCGACGAGCTGGATGTTCGGGTGGTTGTCCGCGAGGTCCGTCTTCATCATGTCGATCCACGCGTTCTGGTTGGTCGCGTTGGCCGTGGCCGACAGGATCGCGATCTCGCCCGCGTCGCCGATCTGCTCGGCGATAAGGTCGACCTGCGCCTTGGCGATGCCCTCGGCGGTGGCCTGGTTGATGAACAGGTCGCGGCACTCGGCGTCGACGTCGGAGTCGAACGTCACGATCTTGATGCCCGCCGCCTTCGCCTCGTCCAGCGAGCTGCACAGCGCCGACTTGTCGTTCGCGGACAGGACGATCGCGCTGACCTTCTGCTGGGTGAGCGTGTTGATGAAGCTCACCTGCGCGTCGGGCGTCCCCTCGGTCGGGCCGACCTCCTTGAAGGTCCCGCCCATGGCCTCGACGGCCGCCTTGCCACCCTTGCTCGAGGTGTCGAAGTACGGGTTGCCGAGGTTCTTCGGCAGGAACGTGATCGAGAGGTCACCCCCGCCACCCTCGGCCGACGCCGACGAGTCGCCCCCGGCCGTGTCGTCCGAGCCCGGTGCGCCGGAGCTGCAGGCTGCGGCGAGGAGGGCGACGGCAGCGGCGGCGACGGCGACGCGTGCTGCGGTGAGTCCTCGGCCGTCCTTCCGACGCGAGATCCACATCATCATGGGACTTCCCTTCTGGTGCTGTGCGGATGGGAACAACGACGTGCGTGTGCTGGTCTCAGGTGCTGCTGCGCCGGAAGCGGTCGCCGAACCGTGCCCAGAGGCCGGGGGCGATCACGGTGGCGATGAGCAGGAATCCGGTGATGACGTTGATGACGTCGGAGGACACGTCGGCCAGGCGCAGGGCGCTGCGCAGCGCCCCGATCACCAGGACGCCGGCGATGACGCCGACGATGCCTCCGCGGCCGCCGAAGATGGACACCCCGCCGACGAGAACGGCGGCGATGACGGCCAGCTCGAGGCCGACGGCGTTGTCGCCGCGTGCCGTGCCGTAGCGCAGCGTCCAGTAGATGCCGGCCAGCGCGGACATCACGCCGGTCGCGACGAACATCCCGAGCTTGAGCCGCCCGACGCGCGCGCCGGCGAACTGGGCGGCCTCGGCGTTCAGTCCGGTGGCGTAGGTGACACGGCCGACCGCGGTGGCGTGCAAGGTGATCCAGAACAGGACCGCGAGCACGAGGAACAGGAAGATCACGGACGGGATCGGTCCGACGCGGCTGGTGACGAGCGTCTGGGCCCAGTCCGGGAACCCGGTGACCGCGCGGGTGCCGAGGATTCCGACGGCGATCCCGCGGAAGAGGGCGAGGGTGCCGATCGTGACGGCCAGGGACGGCAGTCCTACCCGCGTGATCAGGAACCCGTTGAACCAGCCGCCCAGCGCACCGACCAGCAGAGCGACCACGGCCGCGGCCGGCACCGGCCAGCCCGCCTCGAAGAGCGAGCCGACGATCACGCTGCTGAGGCCGAGCATCGAGGCGACCGAGAGGTCGATCTCCGCGGAGATGATCACGAGGGTCATCGGCAGGGCGATGAGCAGGATCGGGAAGACGTCGAGCAGGAGGTAGTACCAGGTGGTGGTGCTGGCGAAGCCGGGGACCAGCACGGACGCGGCGAGCACGACGACGACGAGCAGCCCGACGACGGCGGAGTCCCGGCCGAGCAGGGCGCGACGCCACCGGGTGGCCGGCGTCGGGGCGAGCGGGACCGTGCGCGTGGGCGCGAGCGTCTGGCTCATCGGGCACCTCCCACGGTGAGTGCCGGTGGCGGTTGGACGTGATCTCGGACGGCCGTCGAGGTGAGGCGGCGCGCGTTGCGCTGGGCCAGCACGCGGTCCAGCACGATCGCGCCGAGGATGAGCGCGCCGACGACCGCCTGCTGCCAGAAGTCCGGGATGCCGAGGATGGGCAGCGCGCGGTCGATCGTCGCGAGCAGGACCGCGCCGAGCGCGGCACCCGCGACCGTCCCGCTGCCACCGAAGATCGCGACGCCGCCGATGACCGCCGCCGCGACGGCCTGCAGCTCGAGCCCCGTGCCGGCGTTCGAGGCGACCGTGGCGTAGCGGGCGGCGAACAGGACGCCCGCCAGGCCGGCGAGCGTGCCGGACAGGACGAAGGCGAAGAACGTGCGGCGCTTGACCGGGAGTCCGCACAGCCGTGCGGCCTCGGGCTCCGAGCCGATCGCGTACAGCTCCCGCCCGCCGCGGGCGAACCCCATGTACACGGCCGCGACGACGACCACCGCCAGCGCGATGAGCGCCAGCAGGGGGATCGGCCCGACCTTCGCGGTGCCCAGCGCGAGGAACGACTTCGGCATCTCGCTCGCGTTGATGCGCTCGCTGCCGGCCCAGGTCACGGTGATGCCGCGGATGATGTAGAGCGTCCCCAGCGTGATGACCAGCGACGGGACCGAGACGATGGTGACCAGCAGCCCGTTGATGGCGCCGAGCACGGCGCCGAACAGAAGCCCGAGCAGGACGACGACGACGATCGGGATGCCGGGCACGTCGATGAACCACTTGCCGGTGGCGAACGCGACGATGCCGAGCACGCTGCTGACCGACAGGTCGACGTTGCGGGTGATGATGACGATGCTCTGACCGACCGCGAGGAGCACGAGCAGCGCGGGAGCGAGCATCAGGTCGCGGAAGCCGTCGTTGCTGAACGTGAAGCCGTTGTTCTTGGAGGTCGCGACGACGACCAGCAGGACGATCGCGATGAGGATGCTGGTCTCGCGGCGGCGCAGGAGCTGACCGACGTTCATGCGGCCACCCCCGTCGCGGCGGCCATCACGGTCTCGGCGTCGGCGTCGGCCCGGTCGAGCACCGCGGTGACCCGGCCCTCGTGCATGACGAGCACCCGGTCGCTCATGCCGAGCACCTCGGGCAGCTCCGAGGAGATCATGATGATCGCGACGCCCTGCCCGGCCAGCTCGTCGAGGAGCCGGTGCACCTCGGCCTTGGTCCCCACGTCGATGCCCCGGGTGGGCTCGTCGATGATCAGCACGCTCGGCTTGGTCGACAGCCACTTGGCCAGCACGACCTTCTGCTGGTTGCCGCCCGACAGCGTGCCGGCGACGGTGTCGAGGTCGCGGGCCTTGACCTGCAGCGCGGCCGCCCAGGTCTCTGCCTCGCGGTACTCGGCGCCCGAGGAGAGCAGCCCGAGGTGGCTGATCCGCCAGCGCAGCGTGAGGGCGATGTTGCGGGCGACCGAGAGGTCGGTGTGCAGCCCCTGCTTGCGGCGGTCCTCGGGGACGAGGGCCAGCCCGCGGCGCATCGCACCCTCGGGGTCCGCCGGAGGCAGGGGAACGCCGAGCATCGTCACGGTGCCGGCGTCGTAGCGGTCGATGCCGAAGACGGCGCGGACCACCTCGCTGCGGCCCGATCCGACGAGGCCCGCGACGCCGAGGATCTCGCCGGCGCGCACGTCGAGGTCGATGTCCGCGAACACGCCGGCGCGGGACAGTCCCCGCACCGAGAGCACGGTCTCGCCGGGGGTCCGCTCGGTGCGGGGGAAGAGGGTGTCGACCGCGCGCCCGACCATCTGGCGCACGACCTCGGGCGGCGTCGTGTCGGCCACGTTCTCGGTGGCCACGTGCGCGCCGTCCCGCATGACGGTGATGCGGTCGCACAGGGAGAAGATCTCGTCGAACCGGTGCGAGATGAACACGACGGCCGCGCCCCGGTCGCGCAGCTGACGCGCGACCGCGAACAGCCGGTCGACCTCGACCCCGCTGAGCGCCGCCGTCGGCTCGTCCATCACCAGCACCCGCGCGTCGAGCGAGACGGCCTTGGCGATCTCGACGAGCTGCTGGTCGGCGATCGACATGCCGAGGGCCGGACGGTCGGGGTCGATCTCGACGCCGAGCAGCGCCAGCAGCTCGCCCGTGCGCCGCCGCATCTCCCGCCGGGAGACGAACGCGCCGACCTTCGGCATGCGGCCCATGAACACGTTCTCCGCGACGGAGAGGTCGGGGAAGAGCGTCGGCTCCTGGTAGATGACCGCGACGCCCGCGTCCCGGGCTTCGGCCGGCGTGCGCGGCACGAACGGCTCACCGCCGAGCGTCAGGGTGCCCGACGTCGGCTGGTAGACGCCCGCGAGGATCTTGACGAGCGTGGACTTGCCCGCGCCGTTCTCGCCGATCAGCGCGTGGATCTCGCCGGCGCGCACCTCGAGCTCGCCACGGCTGAGCGCGACGACAGGCCCGAAGTGCTTGACCAGGTCGTGCACCTCGAGCATGGGTCCGGTGCTGGCGGCCGCGGTCACGCAGCGTCCAGCGACGCGGACGACCGGGGGTTCGTGCGGGACATCGACGATCCTCTTCCTTGAGGCTGAATCGATTCAATGCACGGACCCTAGTCGCGGCCGGACGACGCGTGCAAGAGCGCGGGCGCGAACTGACTGAATCGTTATATTCGAGCCGCTAGCATCGGGGCCGACGAGGGAGAGGGGCCGAGCGATGACGGTGGGCACCAACGGACGGGCGCCGCGACGTGCGTCGGTCGTGGATGTGGCACGGCTCGCGCAGGTCTCCGTCGGCACGGTCTCGAACGTGCTCAACCGGCCCGACCAGGTGGCGAGCGGGACCCGTGACCGGGTGCTCGCGGCGATCGAGGAGCTGCAGTTCGTCCGCAACGCCTCGGCGCGGCAGCTGCGCGCCGGGACCCTGCAGAGCATCGGCGTGGTGCTCCTGGACATCGCCAACCCGTTCTTCACCGCCGTGGCGCGCGGGATCGAGGACCGCCTCGCGCTCGACGAGTACACGCTGATGCTCAGCTCCTCCGACGAGAAGCCGGAGCGCGAGGCGCGCTACCTGCGACTCTTCGAGGAGCACGGCGTGCAGGGCGTCATGGTGACGCCGTCGTCGCCCGGCTCGCTGGAGACGTTGCTCGCGGTGCGTGAGCGGGGCATCGACACGGTGCTCCTCGACGCGACCTCACCGCTCGAGAGCATGTCGTCCGTCGCGGTCGACGACGTCCGTGGCGGCGCGATGGCGGTCGAGCACCTGATCGCGCTGGGCCACACGCGCATCGCCTTCCTCAACGGCCCGCTGGGCATCCGTCAGTGCGCCGACCGGCGCGACGGCGTCGTGGCGGCACTCGTGGCGGCCGGCCTGGACCCGGCCGAGGCGCTGGTCGAGGTGACGATCCCGACGCTGAACGCCGACGGGGGAGTGCTGGGCGCCGAGCAGCTGCTGTCGCGGCCGACCGACGGCGCGCGGATCACCGCGACGTTCTGCGTGAACGACTTCACGGCCCTCGGGGCGCTGCGCGTGCTGCGTCGCGCGGGCGTCTCCATCCCGCACGAGATGGCGGTCGTCGGTTACGACGACGTCGACTTCGCGCCCGCGCTCATGGTGCCCCTGACGTCGGTCCGGCAGCCGACGCACAAGCTGGGGTTCACGGCCGCCGACCTGCTGCTGCGACACCGCACCGAGGGCAGCGCCTACGTCCACGAGCAGATCCAGTTCCAGCCCGAGCTCGTGGTGCGTACGTCGTCGAACCCGGCCGTCGTCGCCGGGTGACTGGGCTTCCCGCGGTGCGAATGAAACGTTACAGTCGGCATTCCGCGGGCGCTGGTGCCCGTGGGGAGCTGCCTGGGGAGGTGTCCCGGTGACCGTTCGTCAGGTGCCGCGGTGGTCGGAGCTTGC
This sequence comes from Cellulomonas sp. P2_B4, assembly GCF_056404795.1. Classification (NCBI taxonomy): domain Bacteria; kingdom Bacillati; phylum Actinomycetota; class Actinomycetes; order Micrococcales; family Cellulomonadaceae; genus Cellulomonas; species Cellulomonas sp. P2_B4. Next base: position 372,697 of record NZ_JBFUDI010000003.1, on the reverse strand, counting down.
GCCGTTGTTGCGGCCCAAGCCGGTGGTCTGGGACGGCACGCAGCGGCGGTTGCGGGACGCGTTGACGATCGGCGACCTGCGCAAGGTGGCGCGGCGGCGCACGCCGCGGTCGGTGTTCGACTACACCGATGGTGCCGCAGAGGCCGAGATCAGCCTGCGCCGGGCCAGGTCGTTGTTCCACCAGCTGGAGCTGCGACCCTCGATCCTGCAGGACGTCTCCCACATCGACACCACGACCTCGATGCTGGGGCGGCCCGCGGCGGTGCCGTTCGCGTTCGCGCCGACGGGGTTCACCCGGTTGATGCACCACGAGGGCGAACGTGCCGTGGTGGCCGTGGCCCAGGACCGGGGGATCCCGTACGCGTTGTCCACGATGGGCACCACCTCGATCGAGGACGTCGCCGCAGCCGGGCCGGACGCCCGCAAGTGGTTCCAGCTGTACGTGTGGCGTGACCGGGGCGCCGGTGAAGAGCTCATGGCCCGCGCGAAGGCCGCGGGGTTCGAGGCGTTGGTCCTGACCGTGGACGTCCCCGTCGCCGGGGCGAGGTTGCGGGACGCCCGCAACGGGTTCTCCATCCCCCCGGCTCTGACCGTCAAGACGGTGCTGGACGCGGCGACCCACCCCGCCTGGTGGATGAACCTGCTGACCACCGAGACCCTGACGTTCGCGTCCCTGACCGAGTGGTCCGGGACCGTCGCGGACCTGCTGGACCGCCTGTTCGACCCGAGCATGACCCTGGCCGACCTGGAATGGATCCGCGCGTCCTGGGACGGGCCGCTGATCATCAAGGGCATCCAGACCCTGGCCGACGCCCACCGGGTCAGCGACGCCGGCGCCGACGCGATCGTGCTGTCCAACCACGGCGGCCGCCAGCTCGACCGCGCCCCCGTCCCGCTGCGCCTGGTCCCCGACGTCAAGCAAGCCCTCGGCGACACGACGGAGGTCTGGGTCGACACCGGCATCATGTCCGGCGCCGACATCGTCGCCGCCCTGGCCCTGGGGGCCGACGCCACCATGATCGGGCGCGCCTACCTCTACGGCCTGATGGCCGGCGGCCAACGCGGCGTCGACCGCGCCGCCGACATCCTCACCCGCGAGATCCGACGCACCATGGCCCTGCTCGGCGTCACCACCACCGATCAGCTCGGACCCCAACACGTACGACTGCCCTGAATCCCACCCCAGGACCGAGGGTCGGGCGGCTCAAGTACCTCGCGGGCATGGAGTCGGCGATGGGCGCCTGGATCAGCGACACGACCCCCGAGCGGGTCGCGCTCCGGCTGCAAGAGATCGCCGCGGGCTGCCCGCGAGCGTATTCACCCGGTATGGGCGGGTTCCGCGGCGCTATCCTGAGGGGTCGGGCATCCGACGCCCGGCAGTACGACGAGGAGGTCGTGCGATGCGCCGAGCGTTCCTGTCGATCGTCCTGCTCCTGGGTGCCCTGCTGATTGCGTCGGCACCGCCCGCGACCGCCGCGCCGTACTGCGGCATCCGGTGGGGCTCGTTGGAGAAGACTGCCCCCGGCCTGTCCCAGGCGCCCGTCACCAACGTCCGCACCGGGCGGCACTCCTGCTACGACCGGCTGGTCATCGACGTGGCCGGTGACGTCGGCGGCTACACCGTGCGCTACGTCCCGCAGGTCACCCGCGACGGGTCGGGCGCGGTCATCCCGACGCGCGGCGGCGCGGCCATCGAGATCACCGTGAACGACGTGGGCGAGACGTACGCACCCGCGAACCCGCTCGAGCTGAGCAACGTGTCCGGGTACCGCACCTTCCGGCAGGTCGTGTTCGCCGGTTCGTTCGAGGGCTACACCAGCGTCGGGCTCGGGGTGCGGGCGCGCCTGCCGTTCCGCGTGTTCGCGCTCGACGGTCCGGGCACCTCGTCGCGACTCGTGGTGGACGTCGCGCACCGCTGGTGAGGCTCAGGCCCGGGCGAGCGCGACCGCGGTGACGACGAGGCCGTCGCCGACGGCCCACCGACCGCGCAGGAGGTCGGTGCCGAGCCCGCGGACGCGCAGGCGTGCGGTGAATGTGCCATGGCCGATCCGGACGTCCACGTGCTCGAACCCGAGCCACGAGTGCATGATCGGCGACCACACCTTGTAGACCGACTCCTTGGCGGAGAACAGGATGCGGTCGGGGCAGATGCCCGGGTCGAGGTCGGCGAGGGCGTCCTGCTCGGCCGAGCTCATCACGAGCGACAGCACCTCGGGGGGCAGGGGCTCGAGCACCTCGGCGTCGATCCCGACGCCCGCCCAGTCCTCGCTGTGCGCCACCGCGGCCGCCCGGTACCCGTCGCAGTGGGTCATGCTGCCGACCACCCCGTCGGGCCAGATCGGGGCGCGGTCGGGCGCGGACGGCACGGCGACCGGACCCGGCCCGAGCTTCGTCAGGGCCGTGCGGGCGCAGGCGCGGACGGCGGCGTACTCGACGCGCCGCGTGGGCACGGCCCGCGCGACGGCTGCCTCCTCCTCGGGGAACAGCTCGGCGGGCACGGGGGCGCCGCGATGCTCGTCGACGACGATGTCGGGGGGCAGCACCTGCTCCATCACGCTCGCCAGTCTGTCAGGCACCGCCGACGGAGCGCTGCGGGAAATCGCGGCGGCCGACTCTCAGGGGAGGGGATCGCCCGCACGGGGGAAGGACGACTGTGCCCCGAGCCGCTGCACGGACCACGCCGCGACCCGCACGCCCGTCGCGGCCGCGTCGCGCAGGGTGTCGCCCTGCGCCAGGCGGGTCGCAAGCGCGCCGACGAACGCGTCGCCGGCACCCGTCGTGTCGCGGACGACGACCTGTCGGGCGGGCAGGGACCACGACCCGTCGGCGTCCGCGCCGACCGCGCCTGAGCCGCCGAGGGTGACGACGACGGACGGCACGCCGAGGGCGCGAAGGTGCACGGCTGCCGCCCGCGCGGTCGCGACGTCCGAGACGGGGGCCGCATGCCCCAGCCAGCCGAGGAGCAGAGTGGCCTCGTGCTCGTTGACCACTAGCGGGTCCGCGAGCACGAGGGTCTCCGGCGGCACCGGGTACGCCGGCGCGAGGTTGAGCACGACGCGGACGCCGCTGTCGGCCGCCACCTTCGCGGCATGCCACGCGGAGGTCAGGGGGATCTCCGCCTGGAGCACGCAGAGGCTCGCCGCGGCGATCAGGTGTGCGGCCGTGGCGACGGCCGCGACGTCCACCAGTGCGTTCGCGCCCGGGACGACGACGATCGAGTTCTCGCCGTCGTCGGCGAGCGTCACCACGGCGAGGCCGGTCGGTCCCGGGACCGTCGACACCGCGCCGAGGTCGACGCCCGCTTCGACCAGTCCGCTCGTCGCGACGCCCGCGTTGGCGTCGCTGCCCACGGCGCCCACCAGGGCGACGCGGGCGCCGAGCCGAGCCGCCGCCACGGCCTGGTTCGCACCCTTGCCGCCCGGGAGCAGCGCACCCGACCTGCCGAGCACGGTCTCGCCCGGCGCCGGGTGGCGGTCGACGGACACGAGCAGGTCGACGTTGACGGAGCCGACGACGACGACGTCCCAGGTCACGCGGTGCTCACGCCCCGCGGACGGACCGGACCAGCTCGACTGCCTCGCGGCACATGTGCTGGATCGTCGTGACGTCGCGGGCCTGGATGAGGGTGCGCGACACCATCCAGGACCCGCCGACGGCGACGACCCCCGGCGTGCGGAGGTAGGCGGCGGCGTTGTCGGGGCCGATGCCGCCGGTCGGGACGAACCGCAGGTCCGCGAACGGGGCGCCGAGGGCCGCGACCGCGGCAGGCCCGCCCGACGTCTGGGCGGGGAAGAACTTGACGCACGAGATGCCCAGGTCGAGCGCCGCCATGACCTCGGTCGGCGTCACGGCCCCCGGCACCACCGGCACGCCGAGCTCGAGGCACCGCTCGACGACGGGTCGCGACAGCCCGGGGGAGACGACGAACGTCGCGCCGGCGTCGACGGCCTGGTCCACCTGCGTCGCGGTCAGCACGGTGCCGGCGCCGACGAGGGTGTCCGCGCGCAGGGCGAGCGTGCGGATCGCGCCGAGCCCGGCCGGCGTCCGCAGCGTCACCTCGGCGACCGGCAGGCCGCCGCCGACCAGCGCCTCCGCGAGGTAGTCGGCGTCGAGGGCGCGGTCCATGACCACGACGGGCACCACCCCGTGGGCCTCGAGGGCGGCCAGGACGTCGGTCATCGTCGGCCCGTCCGGGATGCGGTGCGCTCGTCCACACGCACACCGTACGTGCGGAGCCCGGGCCCACGCGTGCCGACAGCGTCCACGATGCGAGAGTGTCGCCGTTCGGCGCGCGATGTCCGGTCGCGCGCATCGTCGCGAGCCCGACGTCCCGCACAACGAGTCCGTCCGCGGGTTCGTCTTCGACGTCGCGACGGGGCTGCTGCCCGAGGTCTGGCCCGACCTAGTCGATCCAGACCACGATGCCGGTGACGCCGCTCACGACGGCGGCGACGCCGGCCCGGACCGCCGCCGCGCCACGCTCGGGGGTGAACGAGTCGGCGTCGTAGGTCGAGGAGGTGCCCAGGCCCTCGCCGCGGAACGAGGCGCCGGTCCAGTCGACCGCCGTGACGTTGTGCGTCGGCTCGGCCACCTCGGCGCCGATCACGAGGAACTGCTCGTCCAGGTGGTTGGCCGTCACCACGGCGAGCGGGTCGACGAGCCCGTCGCCCACGCTGACGATCAGGTCCGGGTGCATCGACATGGCCGTCGTGATGCCGCCGACGTAGTCGGCGTCGTCGACGGCGACCGTCTTCAGCGCGACGTCCTCGTCGGCGGCCCAGTCCCGCACGGCGCCGACCAGGGTGGCGGTCGGGGCGTCGTCGCCGGCCGACAGCAGGACCACCCGGTAGCCCTTCGCCGGGCGCACGCCGTCCCACGAACCGGGCTCGGGAGCGATCGTGGCCTCCGGGCTGGGGGGCGCGGACGGGTCGACGAACCCCGACCCGAGACTGCCGATGCCCGACGGTGCGACGCGCGGCTCTGTCCAGCCGTCGGCGCCGCTGCAGCCCGCGAGCAGGACCGCTGCCACGGCCAGGGAACCGACCGTGCGAACTCGTGCGTGCAAGCGGGATCGTCCTTTGTGAGCGGAGGTGCGGGTTCCTTCCTACCCCAGGCCACAGGCGTTCTCGGCTCCCGGGAGACGACGTTCCACGGGCGTTCGTCAACGGTCCGTCTCGTGTTCATCCCGACGGTGGACGGTGCGCTGGCCCACCCGAAGGAGTTCTCATGTCGCGCGCCGCCCGGCGGTCCGTCCTCGTCTGCCTCGCCCTTCTCGTGCTCACCGCGCTCGGGTCCTCGCCCGCGTCCGCGCACGGGTTCAGCACGAGCGTCTTCGTCGACGTCACGTCACCGACGCACGGGCACGTGCGGACCGAGCTCGGGCTCGAGTACGACCTGCTCGTCGTGTCCGCCGCCGACGCCGAGCACGACGACGCGCTGTTCCAGGACGGCACGGCGGCGTTCGACGACGGGGACGCGACGGAGCAGTCGGCAGCGCTCGTCGCCCACGCGGACGCGGTGCTCGCCTATGTGACGGACCGCTTCTCGGTCTCGTCGGCCGACGAGGTCTGCACCCCCTCCCAGGCCGGTGACGTGACGATCGAGCAGCGCGAGGGCGTGCCCTACGCGGTGCTGGTGCTCGACCACGAGTGCGGCACGGCGGACGGCGCCCACGAGGTGACGACGACGTTGTTCGGCGACGACGAGGGCTACGTCCGCGACGCCAAGACGATCGTCACCTACGAGCTCGACGGGCAGCACGGCAGCGCGGCTCTCGACCAGGCGAAACCCACGTTCTCCACCGAGCAGACGACGCGCGAGCGGTTCTGGGAGTTCTTCCACCTGGGCGCCGAGCACCTGCTCACGGGGATCGACCACATCCTGTTCCTGCTCGCCCTGATCGCCGGCTCGCGGGGGCTGCGCGAGATCGTGCTCGCGGCGACGACGTTCACGGTCGCGCACTCGATCACGTTCATCCTGGCCGCGACGGGGGTCGTGTCCGTGCCCGCGCGGGTGGTCGAGCCGATCATCGCCCTGTCCATCGCGGTGGTGGCCGGCTGGTACCTGTGGCGGATCTGGAAGCACGGCGACCGCGCCACCGAGATCGACACGACGCACGGGGGACACCTCGGTCTCGACCGCGCGGGCTGGCTGCGGCTCGGCGTGGTCTTCTGCTTCGGGCTCGTGCACGGCCTCGGGTTCGCCGGCGCGCTCGGGATCGACGAGGCCTGGTCCTGGACGCTGCTCTGGTCGCTCCTGGTCTTCAACGTGGGCATCGAGGTCGTGCAGATCTCGCTGATCCTGCTGATCTTCCCGGCGCTGACCATGACCCGGTACCGGGCACCCCGTGCCGGGCTCTGGATCACCGGGCTGCTCGCGGCCGGCGTCACGGTCATGGGGCTGGTCTGGTTCGCGGAACGCCTGCTCGGCGCGTGACGAGCACCTGGGGCAACCGTTCCGGCAGGGGCAACCCTCCGGATCGTCCTCGTTCGCCCCGGGTTCACCCGGTATGGGCACGTTGGGAACCGCCACACAGGCCCCTCCCAGGAGAGAACGGACGACGCATGTCTTCGATCAGCGTGACACCCGAGCGCCGGGCAGCCCGGCACCGGATGTCTGTACGCCTCACCGCCCTCGCAGTCGGCGCCACGTGCGCCCTCGGTGGCATCGCCATCTCCAGCCCCGCCATGGCCGACGACCCGGCCAGCCTCACGGGGATCATCCTCGGCGTCGGCTCCAACGAGACGCAGCGCATCGTGACCTGGTACTCGTCGGTCGACGCGGCGCAGGGCGTGCAGCTCGCCCCCACCGCCGACCTCGTCGCCGGCGCGTTCCCCGCCTCCGCCGTGACCGTCTCGGGGGTCGGTGGCGCGAACATCGCCACGAGCGGTGGCTTCAACCGCCACGCGACGCTCGCCGGCCTGGCCGAGAACACCGTCTACTCCTACCGGGTCGGCTCCGACGCCAGCGGCTGGTCGCCGACCTACTCCTTCACGACCCAGTCGTTCGAGGGTGACTACGACTTCCTGTTCTACGGCGACCCGCAGATCGGCGCGTCGGGCAACGTGGCCAAGGACCAGGCCGGCTGGCAGGACACGCTCGACGTGTCGCTCGCGGCCAACCCGAACGCCGAGCTCCTCGTCTCCGGTGGCGACCAGGTCGAGACCGCGAACACCGAGGCGCAGTGGACCGCTTTCCTCGCGCCCGACAAGCTGCGGCAGTACCCGTGGGCCGCGACGATCGGCAACCACGACGTCGGCGGCAAGGCGTACGAGCAGCACCTGTACACGCCGAACACCGACCGCTCGGCGGCGCTCTACGCCAACGGCACGCCGACCTCGAACACGTCGGGCGGCGACTACTGGTACATCTACAAGGACGTCCTGTTCATCGACCTGAACAGCAACTCCTACGCCACCTCGCAGGGTGGTGGCGGCGACGCGGCGCACCTGGCCTACGTCACCGACGTCATCAACCAGCACGGCTCCGAGGCCAAGTACAAGGTCCTCGTCTACCACCACGCCATCTACTCGCCGGCCGACCACGCGAAGGACGGCGACAACAAGGTCCGTCGCGTCGACTTCCCGACGACGTTCTCCAACCTCGGCGTCGACCTGGTCCTGCAGGGTCACGACCACAGCTACTCGCGCAGCTACCTGATCAAGAACAGCGCGAAGGCCGACCCGACCGAGCAGCCCGGCGCCGCGGACGTGTACCCCGGCCCCGGCGGCGTCCTGTACGTCACGGCCAACTCGGCCTCGGGCTCGAAGTACTACGACATCACGGCCCCCGACGCCAGCGGCACCAGCGGTGCCGGCAACGGTGCGGACCCGCTGAACCCGGGCAGCTACTGGTACAACTCGGTCGAGAACCAGGAGCACGTGCGCACCTACGTCAAGGTCCAGGTGCGCTCCGACAAGCTCGTGGTCGAGAACGTCCGCAGCGGCGACTGCTCCGCCCCGAACGCCGCGGTCGAGCTCGGCAAGGTGCCGTGGTGCGGCCCGAACAACGGCTCGTCGCCTGCGCAGCCCGTCGGGTCGGTCACCGACTCGGTGACGGTCCACCCCTACCAGGGCTCCGGCCAGTCGATCCAGGTCGCGGTGCCCGACGCCGCTCCCGGTGAGTTCGGCTGGACGATCGACGGCTACAACGGCCTGGTCGACCTCGGCACGGCCGTCGAGCACGACGGCGACTACTTCGAGGCCACCGGGCAGATCAACCCGATCACGGTGACGGACTCGCGCCACAGCAAGGCTCCGTGGTCGATCTCCGCCTCGGTGGGCGACTTCAAGGACGGCGCGAAGTCGTTCTCGGGCGCCAACCTCGGCTGGACCCCCAAGGTGGTCCAGGCCGGTGCGGGTGCGACCGCGGGTGAGTCGGTCGTCTCCGGCTACGCCGGTGGTGGCAGCGGCCTGTCGATCTCGCGCGGCCTCGGCTCCGCGAGCCAGGGCCACGACAAGGGCACGGCCAAGCTCGGCGCCGATCTGGACCTGAAGATCCCGGGCGAGGTGGCCAAGGGCTCGTACCGCGCCACGCTCACGATCACCGCTCTGAGCAGCTGACCTCGGTCCGCTGACCGGTGGGTGGGCGCCTCGTGCGCCCACCCACCGGATTTCCCGTCTCTCGACCCCGAAGGACTCTTCGATGCATGCACGACTCGTCCGCACCGCACTGGCCGCCCTGCTCGCCGCTCTGGCCGTCCTCGGCTTCACCGCTCCAGCGACCGCGGCGGGCGAGAACGACGTCACCTGGACCGTGCGCACCGGCAGCAACGACCTCGGCGCCGACCGGACGAGCTTCGCGTACACCGTGAACCCCGGTGGCTCCGTCGACGACACGTTGGTGGTCGCCAACCACGGTGCGGCCGCGCTCGACCTCGCCGTCTACGCCGCGGACGGCTACACGACCGAGAGCGGCCAGCTCGACCTGCTCACGACGGACGAGACGTCGAGCGGCGTCGGCGCGTGGGTGGACGCGGACGCCGGCAGCATCACGGTCCAGCCCGGTGCCACGGTCGACGTGCCCTTCACGGTGCGGGTCCCCGACTCGGCGACGCCCGGTGACTACGTCGGTGGCATCGTCACGACGCTCACGCAGTCCGACGCCGAGGAGGGCATCAACGTCGACCGGCGCCTGGGCGTCCGGGTCACGCTGCACGTCGGGGGAGAGGTCCAGCCCAGCCTCGCGGTCGAGGGCGTGTCCGTCGCGTACCACGGCAACCTCAACCCCTTCGCGACGGGCGACGCGACGCTCAGCTACACGCTCCACAACACCGGCAACGCCGTCGTGTCCGCCCAGCAGGTCGCGTCCGTCGCCGGCCCGTTCGGGTGGGCGTCCGCCGAGGCCGGAGACCTCGAGGCTCCTCCGCAGCTGCTGCCGGGGGAGTCGTGGAAGGTGACGGTCCCGGTCGACGGCGTCGCGCCCACCGTCCGCCTCACGGCCACCGCCGTGGTCACGCCGCTGTTCACCGACCTGTCGGGGTCGACCACCTCCCTCGACCCGGAGACGGCCACGGCGTCGACCTGGGCCGTCCCGTGGTCGCTCCTCGTGCTCGTGCTCACCGTTGCCGCGGCCGTCGTCGGCACCGTCCGCGTGATCCGTCGCAACCGTCGCCGCCGCGCGGCGGCCGAGGCGGCCCGCGTCCAGGAGGCCGTCGACCTCGCGCTGCGCGAGCGGGCTACCTCGGCGCCGGGCTGAGCCGCACCCGCGACGCCCGCGTCCGGGCGCGGCGGACCGCGCTGCGCCCGGGCCTTCGGACCCTACGGCTCGCGCGGCGGTGCGGTGCTGTCGCGCACGACGAGCTCGGTGGCCAGGTCGATGCGCAGGTTGGCCGGCGTCTCGCCGCGCGCAAGGCTGAGGACCATGCGCGTCGCCGTCGCGGCCATCTCCTGCAGCGGCTGGTTGACGGTCGTGAGGCGCGGCGAGATCCACTCGGTCACGGGCAGGTTGTCGTAGCCGACGACCGAGAGGTCCTCGGGCACCCGCAGACCCAGGTCGTGGGCGGCCCGCAGCACCCCCATGGCCTGGAAGTCGGAGCCCGCGAAGATCGCCGTCGGACGGTCGGGCCGGTCCAACAGGCTGCGCCCGTGCGAGTACCCGCCGCCGACGAAGAAGTCGCCGTACCGGACGAACGACGGGTCGACCGTGACGCCGGCCTCCTCGAGCGCGGAGCGGTACCCGTCGATGCGGGCCCGGCTGCAGAGCACGTCGGCCGGGCCGGAGATGACCGCGATCCGACGATGGCCGAGGCCGAGGAGGTGACGGGTGGCCGCAAGACCGCCCGCCCAGTTGGCCGACCCGACGGTCGGCACGCCCGGCGGCTGCTCGCCGGCCGTGTCGACGAGCACGTACGGGATCGATCGCGTCTCGAGCTGGTGACGCTGGGCGGGGTCGAGCTCGGACAGGACGAAGATGACGCCGCGCGGCCGGCGCCGCAGCACGTCGTCGAGCCACTCCTGGCGGGGGCGGTGCGCGCCGCCGAGCTCGGACAGGACCACCCCGAGCCGGTTCTTGCCGGCCACCTGCTCGACACCGCTGATGATCTGCAGCGCCCACGGCGAGTCCAGCTCGTGGAAGACGAGGTCGAGCAGCCCCGGTCCGGATCCGAGCCTGCTGCGACGCGGACGGTAGCCGCGGGCCTCGATGACCGACTCGATGCGGGCACGCGTGGCGGGTGCGACGTCGGTGCGACCGTTCAGCACCTTCGACACGGTCGGCACCGAGACGCCTGCCTGCTCGGCGATCAGCGCGATGGTGACCTGCCCGTCGAGCAGCGGCTCGTCGGCGTGGTCCTGCGCGTCCGCCGTCATCCACGGCCTCCTCGGGGTGGGGGGTGACAGGGACCGTAGCACCGGCACGTCGACGCCCCGGGCGGAGGGACCCGGGGCGTCGACGCTGGTCACCCGGTCAGCGGCGGACCGTCAGTGTCGCCGTCTGGCTGGTCACCGATCCGGCCGAGCTGCTCACCACGACCCGCACCTGCGTGCCGGACGTCGCCTGGAGCGCCAGGAGGTGCAGGGTGCTCGTGCTGCCGCACAGCGCGGGCACCCAGCGGTTCGACCCGGGCAGCTTGACGGACCACTGGTAGCGAGGCGCCGGGTAGCCGACCGCCTCGACGTGGAACGACGCGAGGGTCCACGGACGGACCGTGACCGACGTCGGCTGCGTCGTGATCGTCGGCGGCGCGGCCTTGAGCGTCAGCGTGGCCGCCGTTGTCGTGGCCGAACCGACGACGTTCGTGAACACCGCCCGGTACTGGGCGCCGTTCGCCGCGGTGCTCACGACGACGTCGAGCGACGGGGACCGAGCGCCGGCGACGTTGCTCCAGGTCTTGGCGCCCTTCGCCTTGCGCTGCCACTGCACCGACGGCACCGGGTAGCCCGACGCGGCGGCCGTGAACGTCACGGTCGAGGCGAGCGGACCCGAGACCGACGCCGGCTGGGTCGTGACCACCGGTGCCGCCGGCGGCGGCTCGGGGGCGGCGACCAGGTGTCCGACGCCCCAGCGGGCAGTCGTCTGGTAGCCGTTCCCGGTGGGGTCGGCCCAGGCGCGGATCGCCGTCCGGGTGCCTCCGGTGCCGTCGTTGACCTGGACGTCCAGGCCCTCGAACGCGCCGAGCCCGCCGTCCTCGAGCAGGCTCACGGCCGCCTCGACGACGTACCCGTGGTCGGTCCGGCTCGTCGCGCTGGTGACGCGGGCGCGCTGTGCGGCCTCGTCGCCCGTGCCGAACGAGAGCAGGTTCTCCGCACTGATCCGGATCTGGGTGTCGTCGGCCCGGTACCCGCCGTTCTTGGCGTTGCCGGCGTCGACGAAGAGCTCGACCGAGTCTTGCTGCCAGGGGTCCGACGCCGTGACGTCGACGGTCGGGTCGGTGACGTCGGCGAGGACGTAGAGCGTGTTCCCCTTCCAGAGGGTGTGCACGGTCGCGGTCGCGCCGCCGGTGCCCGAGATCTGCTTCCCGGTCTCGACGGTCGCCGCCGACGACCACGCCGCGTCGACCGTCCCGTCGATCGTCGGGGACGTCGCCGTCTCCGGGATCTCGACGTACGACAGCGGCTCCACGAGCTGGAGCGTGCCGAGCACGCCGGCCGAGTTCCAGCCGGTCGTCGTGCCGTCGTCGGTCACCCGGACGTCGAACGGCAGGGTGCCTCCGGCCGCGACCGGGGTGTCGAGCGGGAGGGTGACGACGGCGTCGTACCCGCCCGTGACCTCCGTCCCCTCGGCACGCGGGACGGTGACGGTCCGACCGGCGTACTCGAAGGTCAGTCCGTCGGTGGCGCCGGGCGTCGCGTCGGTGACGTGGACGTAGGCCGTCAGGTGGTCCGGCGCCCAGCGCAGCTGGAAGGCCGAGCGGTCGTCGATCGCGTGCAGGGGCAGCTTCTGCCACTCCAGGGCGTCGAACGGGCCGGCGCCCTGGAACACGACCGCCGAGCGCTGCCGGGCGGGCAGGTCCTGGTCGGTGATCCCGTAGTAGGCGGGCTTGGCCTGCAGGTCGTCGTCGAAGACGAGCGGTGCGCCGTCTCCGGAACGCCAGCTCCGCCCGTCGGTCAGGCCCCACACGGTCGCCGAGAAGATGTCGGCGGAGTGCGCGCGGAGCATGTCGAACACGGCCTTGTAGTAGTAGCCCTGGTCGATCAGGTTCGCCTGCGTGACCGGGGTGCCCGTCGGGACGTCGAGCTCGGTCACGGCCTGGCGCAGCCCGAGCCCCTCGAACCGCTCGATCGCATCGCCGAGGGTCGCGACCGGCATGGAGAGGTTGACGTGGAACTGGTGGCCCACACCGTCGATCGGGACGTCGTCGGCGAGCAGCCGCTGCACGAGCGCGAGGAGGCGGTCCTGCTTGCCGGTCTGCTCCGTGTTGTAGTCGTTGAGGAACAGCGTCACCGGGTGGCTGGCGCCGGGTGCCGCGTAGGTGCCGTTGAAGGCCTCGTCGGCGAAGCGGAACGCCTGCTCGATGAAGCCCTCGCCGAGCACCTGGTACCAGTGGCTCTGGCGCAGGCCGTCGGGGTCGTTGGTGCCGTCGGACACGGCCTCGTTGACCACGTCGAACGCGTACAGCGGGTTCGTGTCGCTGCCGAAGGCGCCGTACCGGTCGCTGAGGTACTTCGCGACGTCGTCGATGTGGTCGTGCATCCGCTGCGTGAGGATCGCCTGGTCGGCCGGGCTGCTGGTCAGCCAGGTGCCGTCGTCGTGCTGGAAGAACCAGTCCGGCGTCTGGCTGTGCCACACCAGGGTGTGACCGTAGACCTTGACGTGGTTCTGCTGCCCGAACGTCATGAGGGCGTCGGCCTCGGTGTTCTCGGTGACGAACGCGTGGTCCGCGCCGTACCAGGCCTCGGGCTTCATGAAGTTCTCCGGGGTGACCTGGTCGAAGTGCTTGAGCAGCAGCTCCGAGGCGGACCCGGCGGTCTCACGGCTGTCGATCGCGGCGCCGACCGCGAACGGCACGGTGTCCTTGATCGGGGTCAGGTCCTGGATCGTCGCCGCGGCGGGCCTGGTCACCTGCAGGTCGTCGAGGAGCAGGTCGGACGTGTTGCCCGTCGCGCCGTTCTGGTAGCTCGTCTCCAGGTAGAGCAGCGCCGAGTCGGCCTGCGGCATCGTGAACTTGGCAGACACCTGCGTCCAGCCGGTGTTCGTCGCGCCGCTGAACTGCGCGAGCGTGCTGTAGGTGGTCGAGCCGCCCTTCGTCGCGGCGATGCTCAGCCACAGAGCGTCCACCGGCTGCCCGGCGCCGAAGCGCACCCAGCCCGTGAACTGGTACGCGATGCCGGGCTTGAGCACGCACGTGACGTCGTGGCCGACGCCCTGGCCCTGGCCCTGGCGGTTGCTGACGAGCACCGCGTGGGCGCTCGAGCGACCGCCGTCGGTGACCGCGACCGTCGCCGTGCCGTGGCCGTCGTCGCGTCCGGCCCAGCCGTCCAGGCCGCCCTCGAAGTCGGTGCTGACGAGCGTGTCGGTCGTGGGGTAGGTGCAGGGGTCGCCGTCGCCCGGGTCGCCGCCGCAGTCGTCGCCCGGGATCGCGATGCTGACGTCGTCGACGTAGTAGTCGTACGTCGAGGTCCCGTCGGAGAGCGCGTCGGTGCCGAGGTAGACCTGCAGGTCAGCGGGCGCGACGCCGGTGTCGGGCACGGTGTAGGTGCCCGTGAGCGTCGTCCAGCCCGTCGCGGACACTCCGGAGGTGTTGCCCACCCAGGTGTAGGCGGGCTTCACGACGAGGCGCACGGAGGTCGTCGCCGTCGTCGTCCCCGCCAGGCGCACCTTGGCGGAGAGGGAGACGGTCTGGCCGGGGGTGAGGCTCGCCAGCGCGCCCGAGGCGGTCTGGATGCCGTCGTAGTCCTGCGAGCGGCCCGTGACCCGCACGGCGGTGCTGCCGTCGACCTGCTCGAAGCTGGTCGTGGAGCTCCCGCCGTTCCCGAGGCCGCCGAGGGTCTGGTCGTCGAAGCTCGCGGCGACGAACGTCGTGGGGGCGGTGGGCGTGCAGGGGTCTCCGCCCGCCGGCCCGGTGATCGTCACGTCGTCGAGCAGGACGTCCGGGAACGTGCTGCCCGAGGTGTCCAGGTACATCGTCCCGGGCGCGACGCCGGCGCCGAGCGTGTACGAGCCGCTCACGGTGGTCCAGGCGTCGGCGGTCAGGGCGGAGTCGCCCGACACCCACGTGTAGCTGCCGTCGTCGACGGTGAAGTGCACACCGCCCGCCGGCTGAGCCGCGTCCGCGAGGCGCGCCTTGAAGGAGATCGAGTAGCTGACGTCGCGCTGCACGACCGAGGTGAGGTCCAGCGCGACGCCGTCGTAGGCGTGCGTGCGGCCTGACACCTTCAGCGACTGGCCGCTGCCGCCCGGGTCGGCGACGAGCGCGAGGCTCGCTCCGCCGTTGACCACCCAGGGCGCGTACGTGCCGCCGTCGAACGTGCTGGCCAGGACCGGAGCGTCGGCCGCGACGGCCGACGTGGTCGCGGCGAGCGGTGCGACCACCAGGGCCGACGCCGCCACGAGAACTCCGATAGTTTCGAACGGTCGGCGCTGCCGACTGGTCCAGCTCATGAACGCTCCTTTGCGCACTGTGGCCCGAATCATCGGAACCGTACGCAAGATCGCGGTGGATCCGCAGGGTGGGGTGGTCGCTTGTGACCGAATTGTGTCCGAAACTATCGGTTAGTCAACAGGTCGGTGCGCAGTTGGCTCCGCCGTGCTTTCCCACGTGCGGTGACGGGCTGGCGGTGTTGCGGCGCGACTCTCTTGATCGGGTTGCTCTTTGCCCGGTCGGCTGTGTCCACAGATTGCTCGCGCGCCCGGTCGCGTGTCGGTGGTCGATCGTACACTTGTTCGAACGGGTCGATCCGGCGGACAAGGAGGCGCGACGAATGGGCACGACACGACCGGACGCGTCCGGCCCGGCGTCCGCCGCCGCGCCCCGCCCGGCTCCCGCCGCCGCGGCGAGTGCCGAGTGCGCCCCCGCGCCCGAGTCCCTCTCCGCGTCCGAGTCAGCGACCGGGCGCGGCGCCGGGCTGCCGGAGTTCCCGGTGCCGGGTGCTTCTCTGCGGGACCTGGCGGCCCTATTGGATGGTGTGCAGGTCGCCGATCTGCCGTCGGGTGCGGTGGTCGGGGTGGTGCAGGGGTTCGAGCAGCTGATCCGGGCGGCGCAGGCGGCCCAGGCGGTCGCGATCCATGAGCTGGAGGTTCGCCGCCCGGTGCATCCGTCTCCGGTGCCGGATGAGTTGGCGTGTGCGTTGGTGATCACGCGGCGCTCGGCGGAGATGCTGGTCGTGCGGGCAGCGTTGGCGTGCTCGCATCCGGTGGTCCTGGACGCCTGGGCTGCGGGTGTGGTGGATGCGCGCAAGGTCGACGTCCTGATGAGTGAGGTGATGGTCGCCGACCCGTCGGGTCGTGACGCGGTCCTGGCCCTCGGGTTGGCGGCGGCGGAGCGGATGACGGGTCCGCAGCTGGTCCGGTATGTGCGCGCCGCGGTGATCGCCACCGACCCTCACGCCGCCCAGGAGCGCCTGGTCGCCGCGCGGGAGGACCGGGCGGTGTCGTTGACGGCATCGGTGGACGGGATGGCGTGGCTGTCCGCCTACCTGCCCGCACCCGAGGCGGTCATGGCATTCACGGTTCTGGATGCCCTAGCCGGCACCACCCGGGTGCAGGGGGATGACCGCAGCGTGGACCAGCGCCGCGCCGACGCGTTCGCCGACGTGTTCAGTGGCATCGTGGACCGGCAGGCGACCCCGGACGGGACCCCGCTGCCGCGCCGCCACGGCCACACCATCAGCATCGGCGTCACCATCGCCGCAACGACTCTGGCCGGGCTCGACGACCAGCCCGGGTACTTGGACTCGTTCGGGCCGATCCCCGCGGCGATGGCTCGTGAGCTGGCCCAGGACGGGACCTGGCGGCGCCTGCTGACCGACCCCACCGGGCAGGTCATCGACACCGGAACGGTCGGGTACCGGCCGGGTGCGGACCTGACCCGGACCGTGATCGCCCGGGACGTGACCTGCACGTTCCCCGGATGCCGACAACCCGCCACCCGCTGCGACCTCGACCACATCACCCCCTACAACCCCACCCGACCCGCCACCGACCAAACCCACGCCGACAACCTGCACGCCCTGTGCCGCCACCATCACCAGGCCAAGACCAAGAAGCACTGGAACGTGCACCGCAACCCCACCACCGGCGTCACCTGGTGGACCAGCCCCGACGGCATCACCTACGCCCGCCACCCCACACCCCTCCTCATCAACCCCGACACACTCACCTGCCCACCACCCGGACGACGACGCCAAACCCACCAGGACGACGACGAACCACCCTTCTAGACGACGAACGTCCACCCTTCTCGACGACGACGAACGTCCACCCTTCTGGACGACGACCCTCCAAACCGCGACGCAGAGGACTCGGCGTGCCCGGAAATTGGCGGCCTGTGTCGATCAAGGGGGCTCGTCAGACTTCGACGTCGTGGCGGCTCTGTCGGACGGGGGTTGTCCGCGTGGCTCGCGGATCGGGGTCGGTCTGACCCGGCCCGCTCAGACCTGTGCTGGAGAGGTCGCGGGAACCTGTCGCTCGGCGCCCGGGCTGGGGTCGTTCTCGTGGCGTCGGACCAGGGCCAACGAGCCGCCGACGGCTGCCAGGACCACGCCGACGATGGCGAGAGCCACCGGCAGCCACGTGGGGATGCCGAGGTAGACGGTGATGCCGAGGATCCGCGAGAGGCCCCAGGGCAGGAGGGCCATCTGGTCGTTCCAGATGGTCAGCGCCCGCTCGAGGCCGATTGCCGCGACGGCACCGGCGGCGATCGCGAGCGTGAGGCCGCCGGCGAGGATGGTGAAGCCGAGCGCCCGGACCGGGCGCAGGCCGTAGGCGCGGCGCAGGACCAGGGCGATCACGACGAACGACCAGCAGAACGCGGCGAAGGCGACGGTGATGTAGGCGGTCCGGGCGCCGGGCTCGGTCCAGAAGCCGAACCAGTAGCGACCTGGTCCTCGCACCACGAGCGCGACGAGCAGGATCACGGTGCGCAGCAGAACCACCCCGCCGAGGGCAGCCCAGAGGTGGAACGGGTTGCGGCGGCCGATCACGAGACGCAGCACCGCGGCCAGGACGAGCCACGCCCCGAGGGTCACGACGAGGTGCGCAGGTGCCGCGAACCACGTGTAGACCAGGCGGCTGGCCAGCAGGACGACCGCGGGCAGCGCCCAGACGAGGACGCGGTCGAGCCGGTTCGTCGGAGCCGGGACGTCGCCGAGCCGCCACGGCCGGGTCGTCGCGACGAAGAGTGCTCGGAGCGCGGTCGAACGCGGCCGGACGGCGCCCAGCACGAGGACCAGGAGAACGCCGAGGAGCAGGCCGCGTGCGAGCCAGGCCATCGTCGGATCGCGGTCGGCGCGTTCGGCGCCCAGGTCCGCGGCGGTGAAGCTGTAGGCGGGCAGGTCCACGTCCCCGCCGTACCGCGCCTCGTGCTCGGTCCGGGCGCGGTCGAACTCCTGCTCCGCCGAGCGCCACTTGTCGTAGGCGGTCGAGCTGCCGGTGTCGAGCCACTGCACGCGCCGCAGGACGGACTCGCGATACGCGGCGAGCGTGCCCAGCAGGTCGGTCTCGTAGTCGAGGGCGTCGACGAAGTGGTCGTACAGCTCGGGTGAGCGCCAGGCTCGGGGATCGGTGCCCTCGACGCGGACGCGCATGTCGGCGGCGACCTCGGTTGCGTGGGCACCGTCGGCGACGGCGGAGTCGAGGTCCGCGCGGCTCACCGCGTAGATGCTGTCGAGGGCGGCCGAGTCGCCGGTGACGATGTCCCACTCGAAGATCCACATCATCGGCGGCGGCTCGAGGCCGAGCGCCTTGACGCTCTGCTCCGCGTACGGCCGGATGTAGAGGCCGGTGGTGATCGCCTCCCGCGAGCGGCCGAGGCTCTCGGTGATCGCAGCGGCGGTCGCGGGGTCCGCCGAGAGGGTCTGTCGCACCCAGTCGGTGGTCACCTGCGTGGGGTCCGCCGACGGGTCCCACGCGAGCCGCGCGGTGCCGTAGGTGTTCAGGTCGTACATCTGCCAGAACCCCGTGCGCAGGTAGAGCGTCATCGGACCGGCGCGCAGCGGGCCGCCGTCCTGCGTCCAGTTCCACACGCCCTCGACGTTCGGGTTCGCCGCGAGGAAGGTCTGCAGCGCCTGCGCCTCCTCGGCCACGAGGTCGTTGGGCAGCGCCCCGAAGCCCTCGAACTCCCGGCGGGCCTGGAACTCGACGATGCGCCGCTGGGTCCCGACCGAGAGCGTCGGGTTGAGCGGCAGGTGGCTGTAGAAGTCGCCCATCGTGTACTTCGTCGACACGATCAGGTGCGGGTCGTCGATGCCACCGAGCACGGACTCGTACGACGCCGGGTTGGTGTGCAGGTCGCCCACGGCGCCGACGCCGACGGTCCAGGTGCGGAAGATGACGTCGCGGTCGTGCTCGGCCGCGGTGGCCAGGAGCGCCGTGAGCATCGCCTGCACCGACGACTCGGTGGTCACCGCGAGCTTCGAGGAGTAGTCCCAGCCGGCCTGGTAGACGGAACCGCCCTCGCCGATGCGGACCATGAGGCCGTCGACGAACGGCATGCTGTCGAACAGCTCGGCCAGACCGGCCTGGTAGACGGACCAGAGGGCGGGGTCCTCGACGTCGAGCCCGCCGACCGTGCGCTCGAGGTAGGCCTCCAGCGGGGGAGAGACCGCGAGCATGTCGGTGAGCAGGTACACGTGCATGCCCAGGTCCGCGGCGTACTGGAACACCGGGCCGAAGGCGTCGACCATGGCCTGTGCGCGGGCGACGTGCGGGTCGCCCTCGGGGTACACCTGGTGGCCGTCGCCCACTCCGCTGAACGTCACGTACTCCAAGAACCCCGGCACGACGACGCCGTTGTACCCCTGGCGCAGCGCGTACTGGACGAGCTGGCGGAACTGCGCGTCGATGTCGTCGACGACCGCCTGGTCCACCCACGGGGCCTCGGGCAGGACGGCCCCGGCGACGACGTCCGTGTTGAGCGAGTAGTCGTCGCCGGTGGCGAACGCCTCCGGGTCGGCCTCGCGCCCGACAGATCCGGCGTCGGTCAGGCGCAGCCCGAGCCGCGGGGCCTGGGTCGCGCCCGTCGCGTCGAGCGGCGCTCCGGAGCGGATGCGGTCGGCGATCCCGTAGAGCCCGGCCGCGGCGCCGGCCGGTCCGGAGGCTTCCAGGGCGTACCGGCCGGCCGCGTCCTGGCTGACCCGGTACGCCTCGGCGGAGTCGGCGAAGGAGGGGACGATGCGCACCGTGAGGTCGGCGGGCCGGCCCCCGTCACCGGTGGCCGTCGCGGGGATCGGCAGGCCGCGGTCGGTGAGCGCGTCAGACACCGCCGATGCGGCCAGCGCTGTGCGCTCGTCGTCGGGGATCTCGATCGTGGAGATCGCCGGGGCGTCCGCGATCGGTGCCCACTCCACGTTCGTCGCGACGGGTGGTGCCGGGGTGTCCGCGGGCTCGAAGCTCAGGCCGAGCGCCTGGCCGACGCCGACCGCTACCAGCGCGCCGAGCGCGAGCACGACGACGGCCGCCACGAGCGGCGTGCGGAGGGGCGACCGGGTGCGTGAGCGGGACACCGGCGCAGTGTAGGAAATCGCGCCGTGCGGACATGACCTAGGTCACGGGCGGTCGTGGGGCCGACGAGGGACAAACCGGTCCGAAGTGGTCGCCGGGAGCCGATCCGCGGCACGCGTTCACCCGTTCGGCTCAGCGACGCCGTCACCGCGTGCGCGCAGCCGGGACACGACGAACCAGGAGATCGCCGCCACCACCAGGGCGATCACGACCCACTGGAAGATGCCGGCGTACTTCTCGACGACGTCCCAGTTCTCGCCGAGCAGGTAGCCCGCGCAGACGAAGACGGTGTTCCAGATCGCGCTCCCGGCGGCCGTGAGCAGCAGGAAGATCCCGATGGACATGCGCTCGACGCCGGCCGGAACGGAGATCAGGCTGCGGAACACCGGAACCATCCGCCCGAAGAAGACCGCTGCACGGCCATGGTCGGTGAAGAACTCCTCGGCACGGTCGATGTCGGACAGGCTGACCAGCGGGATGCGGGCCATCAGGCGCCGGGTGCGGTCCCGGCCGACGAGCGCACCCAGCAGGTAGAGCAGGAGCGCGCCGAGGACGGATCCCGCGGTGGTCCACACGATCGCCTCGACCAGGCCGAAGGTGCCCTGGCTCGCGGTGAAGCCCGCCAGCGGCAGGATCACCTCGCTGGGCAGCGGCGGGAAGACGTTCTCGAGCGCGATCGCGATGGCGGCTCCGGCGACGCCGAGCGTCTCCATGAGGTTCACCGCCCAGCCGGCCACGCCGGTGAGCGCGGTCGGGTCCGTGGACGTGGCCGTGGTGGCGGCGAGCAGGCCGATCACGCGTCGAGCTCGTCGAGCTGGTCCAGCTGCTCGACCTCGTCGCGCGCGGCCGGCTCGACGTCCCGCTTGGTGAACGAGAGGTACACGACGATCACGGCGATCGTCGCCAGGAAGATCAGGCTCGTGGTCGTCGTGCCCAGGCCGAGACCGCCGTCCGCGGTGGGCTGCGAGAGCAGGTCGCCGATCGACGCTCCGAGCGGCCGGGTCAGCACGTAGGCGATCCAGAACGCCAGCACCGCGCCCAGCCCGAACCGGTAGTGGGCAACGGCGACGACGCCGATCGCGGCCGCGAAGAGCACGGCGGACGCGAGGTACCCGAGGCCTAGGCCCTCCGCGAGCAGGTCGCCGGCGGCGGTGCCGAGCGCGAACGTGAACAGGATGGCGAGCCAGTAGAACGCCTCGCGGCGCGTGCTGGTGATCGAGTGGATCGAGAGGGTGTGCTCGATCCGGTACCAGACCGCGAAAGTGATCCCGAGCGCGACCGCGAACACGGCGGTGGTGACCCACAGCGGCACGCCGTAGGTGTCGACGAGGTTGTCGGTGATCAGGGTCCCGACGACGCTGATCAGGACCACCGCGAGCCAGTAGACCGGCGCCACGTAGCGGGGCGCGCGGAACTGCGCCACGAGCGTCACGACCAGCAGCGCCCCGACGACGAGAGTGGCGGCGCTCAGGGTCATGCCGAGGGTGCCGGTCAGATAGTCGGCGAACGTCTCGCCGACCGTCGTGGCCAGCACCTTGATCACCCAGAAGAAGACGGTGATCTCCGGGACCTTGTTCAGCATGTGCCGGGCGTCGGTGGTCGATGTCATGGGACGTAGGCTCACGGATCGATGCTGAGGATCCCCTGAAGACGGGTGGCCTGATGAAGGTGCTGATCGTCGAGGACGAAGCCGCGATCGCGGACGCGGTCCGTCGCGGGCTCGAGGGCGAGGGGATCGCCGTCGACGTCATGCGGGACGGCGTGGACGGGCTCTGGGCGGCCACCGAGAACGCCTACGACGCGGTGATCCTCGACCTGATGCTCCCGGGGATCAGCGGTCGCGACGTCCTCGTCGGGCTGCGCGAGCGCGGCGTCTGGACGCCGGTGCTCGTGCTGACCGCGCGGGAGGGCGACGAGGTCCAGGTCGGCGTGTTCGACCGCGGGGCCGACGACTTCCTGGCCAAGCCCTTCTCGTTCGACGTCCTGCTGGCCCGGCTCCGCGCGCTCGTGCGCCGTGGTGCGCCGGAGCGCCCCGTGGTCCTGTCCGTCGGTGACCTGCGCCTCGAGCCGGCGCGCCGTCGCGTGACGCGGCAGGGGAGCGAGATCGCCCTGACACCCCGCGAGTACGGGGTCCTCGAGCTGCTCATGCGACGCAACGGCGACGTCGTCACCAAGAGCGAGATCCTCGACAACGTGTGGGACTCCGCGTTCGACGGCGACCCGAACGTCGTCGAGGTCTACATCAGCTACCTGCGGCGCAAGGTCGACGCGCCGTTCGGGCGGACGTCGATCGTCACGGTCCGGGGGATGGGCTACCGCGTGGCGGCCGACGAGTCCTGAGGCAGCAGCACGACGAAGGACGCGCCGCCGAGGTCCCCGTCGCCGATGCGGACGCTGCCGCCGTGCGAGTCGACGATGCCGCGCACGATGGCCAGCCCGAGCCCCGAGCCGCCCACCGACCGCGCCCGGCCGTCGTCGAGGCGCACGAACCGGTCGAAGACGAGCTCGCGGTCGGCCATCGGGATCCCGGCGCCGTCGTCGGCGACCTCGATGCGTGCCCCCGGGGCGACGGTGAGGCGCACCCGGTGCTGCGCGTGCCGGACGGCGTTGTCCGCGAGGTTCTGCACCGCGCGCGCCAGCTCGTCGGGGTTGCCCCGGACACGGACGGGTGCGGTGACGACGTCGACGACGACGCCGTCGCGTGGGCGGAGGCCGAAGCCGATCCGTTCGACGACCTCGTCGAGGTCGACGTCCTGCTCCCGTCCGTGCGCGGTCTCCCCGGTCCTCGTGAGGACGAGCAGGTCGTCGACGAGACGCTGCATCCGCTCGTTCGAGTCCCGCAGCACGGCGGCCGTGGCGAGCCAGTCGGCGTGCTCCGCATCGCGCACCGCGACGTCGAGCTCGGCCCGCGCGGCCGCCAGCGGGCTGCGCAGCTCGTGGCTCGCGTCGGCGACGAAGCGGACCTGGGCCCGCTGGGCGTCGTGCAGCCGGTCGAGCATGCCGTTCAGGGTCACCGCGAGCCGGGCGATCTCGTCGCCGGTCGGCGGGACGTCCACCCGGGTGCCCAGGTCGGCCTCGCTGATCTGGGCGGTCCGCGCGCGGATCTGCTCGACCGGCCGCAGCGCGCGGCCCGTCAGCAGGTAGGTCATGACCCCGACGACGAGCACGAGCAGCGGGATGCCGACGAGCATGGCCTCGGCGGCGTCCTGGACCGCGTCGGACTCGATGGCGATCGCGGCCTCGCTCGCCTGGAGCGAGTTGTGCAGGACGACGAGCAGGCCCAGCCCGGCGAGGACGAGCGCGATCGCGACCGCACCCATCGCGGCGAACGCCGATCGCGCACGGACGCTGCGGACCACCTGCCTCATGCGGGTCACGCTAGCTGTCGACGCTCCGCCCGCAGTGCGACGGTCATCCGCACGACCATGAGGGCGATCGCCACGCTCAGCACGAGCGCGACGCGTCCGGAGCCCAGACCGAGACCTCCGCGGGAGGCCGGCTGACCGAGCCAGTCCGCGAAGGACGCGCCGACCGGCCGCGTCAGCACGTAGGCGGCCCAGAACGCGAGGACGCCGTTCATGCCGAACCACCGGTAGGCGATCGCGGGCACCAGCAGGAGGGCCGTGAAGACGAGCGCAGCGGTGAGGTAGCCGAGGTGCAGGGTGACCGCGAGCAGGTCGCCGGCCGCCGTGCCGAGCGCGAAGGTGGCCATGACGGCGGCCCAGTAGAAGAGCTCGCGCCGGCGCGTGCGGATGCTGTGGATCGACAGGGTCTTCTCGCTCGCGCGCCACAGGACGAACACCGCGGCGAGCGCGACCGCGAACGCGCAGGTGGAGACCGCGTAGGGGACGCCGAGCGCGACGTGCACGACGTCGGCGGCCATGGTCCCGAACACGCCGACCATCGACACGGCGAGCCAGTACCTCCAGACGACGTAGCGGCCGGCCCGCAGCTGGAGGGTCAGCGCGACCACGAACGCCACGGCTCCGAGCAGGACGGCGATCTCCGGCACCATCGCGCGGACCAGGAAGTCGGACGCCGACTCGCCCATCGCCGTGGTCAGGGCCTTGGTGACCCAGAAGGCCGCGGCCACCTCGGGCACGCGGCTCGCAGCGGACGTGCGGCTGATCGTGGATTCGCTGGTCGTCACCGGCGGATCGTCGCGAACCGACCCTTCAGATTCCCTGAGAGCCGTGCGCCCCGACCAGCTCGCCGCGGCCGCGCACCGGCAGCCCCGCACGAGCCCAGGCGTGGTAGCCGCCGACCACGTCGGTCGCGCGGTGCAGACCGAGGTCGGCCAGCGCGGCAGCGGCCAGGCTGGACGTGTAACCCTCGGAGCACAGGACGACGACCTGCAGGTCGTAGCCCGTGGCCTCCGGGATGCGGTGGGCGCTGGCCGGGTCGAGCCGCCACTCGAGGACGTTGCGCTCGATCACGACCGCCTGCGGCACCTCGCCCTCGGCGGCGCGCTGGGCCGCGGGCCGGATGTCGACGAGCAGCGCGCCGTCGTCGAGCGTGTGCCAGGCCTCGACCGGCGACAACCGCGTCAGACGCGCGCGGGCCTCGGCGAGCACGTCGTCGATCGTGCGCGGCATCAGTTCGACTCCGGCTGGTCGGTCTCGACCGTGCGGGCCGGGACGAGGGTGCCGTCGGCGGTGCGGGCCCAGTACGTCATGCGGGTCAGCGGAACGGAGTACGCGTGGATGGTGACCGCGGGCTCGACACCGGCGTTGAGCACGTCGTGCAGGTGGCCGGGGTCGACCGTCTGGGTCTGCCCGGCCGTGAACTCCTGCGGAACCAGGCTGCCGTCCGACGACGGCCGGATCTCGGTGATCGTGCCGCTCGCGATCGTGAACGCAGCCGACGACGCACCGTGGTCGTGCAGCTCGGTGCCCTGGGCCGGGAGCCAGGTGATCAGCCAGACGTCGACGCCGGCGGGTGCGTCGAGACGGGTCCACCAACGGCCGCTCTCCTGGAAGCGGACCAGCGGGCGCCACAGGTCGGGCTGGGCGGCGATGGACTGCGTCAGCGCGCTCAGGGCGTGGACGTCGAGGACGGGGGGAACGGACAGCAGGGTCATGGTCGGGTCTCTCGGGGTGCGTCTGTGCTCCGACCACGGGGCGGTCGGACTGGCCGGGTGTCAGCGCTGACAGCGGGCCGGACAGGAGCGCGACGCGACGGCGCTGCCGCGGACGGTGATCGTCACGAGGTGCTCCGTTCTGGTCGAGAGGGGTCGGACGAGCGTATGAAATCCCGGCTCGTCGGCGTGGTCAACAACGACGCGGCATCGTCTTGCATTCCGGACGTACGAATGTCGACGAGTGACGCCCGCGGCCCCGCCCTCGATGGGACGGAGCCGCGGGGTCGATGGCCGGGTCAGGCGGTGGTGCCGGCCCGTCGACGCGAGGCGACGACCGCGCCGGCGCCGGTGGCCACGAGGACCAGCGCGACCAGGCCCAGCAGGGCGCTGTTCGCACCCGTGGAGCTGAGCGAGCCTGTCAGCGCGGTGCACGCGACGGTCGCGCCGAGCGGGAGGGTGAACGCGACGGGGTCGAGCGACTCGCCCGCGCCGTAGTAGCCGGCGAAGGCGTCGGCACCGGCGGCCGTCAGGGTCGCGGGGACCCCCGACCACGTGGCCGACGACCCGCTGACCGAACCGTGCCCGGCGAGCGAGAGCGTCGCGAAGGTGACTCCGCTCTTCGTCGTGGCCGTCCCGGCGGTGTCGGTGCTGAGCACGTCCACGACCAGGGTCCCCGTGCCGCCGTTGATCACGACGCGCGGGTTGGTCAGCCGCAGGTCGAGCGTCCCGGCGTGCCCGCTGTACGTGACTCCGCCGCGGAAGCTCGCGCTGCCGAGGGTGCGGTCGGTGTTGAACGAGCCCGTGCCGCCGGTCCACGCGTAGACGCCGCCCGATGCGGTGACGCCTCCGGTGGTCGCGATCGAGCCGTCCGCGATCGGGCCCGTCACGTACGAGTTGAAGCTCGACTTGACGCCCCAGCGCAGGCTCGCGCCGGACACGGCTCGGGCCGTGCAGGTGGGCGCGGCGGGTGCGGCCGCGACGATCGTGATCGGCACCTGGACGACGTGGTTGGCGCCCTCGATCGAGAGCGTGTGCTCGCCGGCAGGCATGTCCGCCGGGATGGTGACCGTCACCGAGACGGCGCCGGACGCGTTCGCCGAGACGTTCGTGGCCAGCGTGCGCGGCGTCGACCGGATGAGGACCGTCAGGCCCTGCTCGTCGGCGCCGAAGCCGTCGCCACCGATGGTCACGGCGCCGCCGGGGGCGGCCTGGGCCACGTTGATCGTCGCGACACCGCTGCTCGGTCCGGCCGTCGGGGTCGGGGTCGGAGTGGTGGTCGCGTTCGTGCCGACGGAGAACGTGACCGGGTCGAGGACCGTGCCGGCCGGGTACATGTCGCCGAAGGCGGCCGAGCCGGCCGCGGTGAGCGTCGCCGGTGCGCCGGTCCAGGTCTGGACGCCCGACGCCGTGGCGAACGTCGCGCCCGCCAGGTTCAGGCTCGCCAGGGCGACCGCCGGGGTGCTGGTGGAGCCCGAGCGGACGTCGACGACGAGAGTCGCCGCGCCGGCCGACGTCACGGCGACGCGCGGGCTGCTGAACGTCAAGTCCAGGGCGCCGGAGTGGCCGGTGAACCGCACCGAGCCGCCGTACCCGACCGTGCCGAGACCGGTGGTCGCGTCCACGGTGGTGCTGCCCTGCGAGAACACGTACGTGCCGTTCGACGCGGTCGCGCCGTCACCGGTCGCGATCGCTCCGGCGGCCGCGCCCGTGACGTACGCGCGGAAGGACGCCTTGACTCCCCAGGTCAGCTGGCCGGGGGTGGTCGGCGTGACCGGGGTCGGCGTGGGTGCCGGCGTGGTCGGCCCGGGGTCGGGCGTGACGCTCGCCAGCGTGACGGGGACGAAGAGCTCCTGGGTGGCGTTGACCGTGCCGCCGGCGGCGTAGGTGAACACGCCGAACCTCCCGCCTGCGAGGACGGCGTCCTTCACGGTCAGTGTTGCGGTGAAGGTTCCGTCGGTGGCGACGTCGACCCACTGGCCGCGGATGGCCGACTGGAACTGGCTGGGGACCTGGTCGAGCACGGACGACGCGAGCGCCCAGCGCTGGTCGGCGACCTTGCGGGCCGTCGAGGGTGCGCCCTGCGACGGCTTCCACGCGTCGAGCGCGCGGCCGAGGACGACGTAGGTGCCCTGCGGGAGGGTCGCGGGGATCGGTGCCCCGCGGCCTCCGACGTTCGCGGCGGGGTCGAAGCCGGAGCCCCTGACGACGATGCTCGCGCCCTCGGTGACGGGCGCGCTGCCCAGCGGCGTGGTGCCGTCGGCCGCGAAGGCCGCGAGCGAGGGCGTGAACACCGGCGCCGGCGGGGTGGTGGGCGGCGTGGTGGGTTCGGTCGGCTCCGTCGGCTCGGTGGGCGTCGTCGGCTCCGGGGACGGCACGGTGATCGCGGCGAACGCGTCGAGGCTGCGGTTGGTCGCGGACAGCGCGTGCGCGGCCGACGTCGCGACCTGGTAGGCGACTCCCGCCGTCAGCGTTCCGGCGGGGGCGACGATCGTCGTGGTGAACGCACCGTCGACGATCTGCGACGCCTGGACCCAGCCCTGCGCGATCCAGCCGGCGCCGGGCAGCGGACCCTCTCCGTGCCACGTCGACGCCGGGCCGAGCAGGACGTAGGCGCCGTCGGCCGCGCCGTCGCCGACGAAGCCGGAGCCGGTGACCGTGAAGGTCGTCGCGACACTCGGGTCCGCGACGGTCGTCGGGGTGACGCTCAGCGACGGTCCCGCGGCGGCACGTGCCGGCAGGGCTGCGGCGCCGACGAGCGCGAGCGCGACCAGGGCAACCGCGAGCATCGCGGCGACGAGGGCACGTCCGCGCTGAGCCGGGAGGCTCGCGGCGGGACTGGGGTGGTGGTGCGAGGGCACGGGTGGCTCCGAAGGGTGTCGTCGGGCGGGAGCCCGGCACGGGAGTGGACCGGGGACCACCTCTGGTCCCCGGCGAATCGGACCCTAGTATGGATAGGCTAACCAAAGCAAGGTAACCCTAAATATGCAGGTCAGCCTCGAAGTGGGAGCACGATGAGCGAGCCGTCGCGAGGGTGCTCGAGCACCTCGACGGGGTGGCCGTAGACGGCGCTGAGGCGGTCGGCGGTGAGGACGGACCGGGGGTCTCCGGCGGCCACCACCCGCCCGCGGGCGAGGATCGTGACGCGGTCCGCGTGCGCCGCCGCGAGGCCCAGGTCGTGCAGCACGACGACGACCGCGCGGCCACGGCGCGCCTGCTCCTGCGCGATGCGGAGCACGCTCTCCTGGTGGCCGAGGTCGAGCGCGGCCGTCGGCTCGTCGAGCAGGAGCAGCGGCGCGTCCTGCGCCAGCGCACGCGCGAGAGCGGCGCGCGCCCGCTCGCCGCCGGACAGCGTGGGGAACGTCCGGGCGCGCAGGTGCGCGACGTCGGTGTCGGCCAGGGCGGCCGCCACGGCGCGGTCGTCGTCGTCCTCGGCCGGCGTCCCCGCCCACGGCGCGCGCCCCATCCGGACCACGTCCTCGACCGTGAACGGGAACGAGACGGCCGTCTGCTGCAGGAGGGCGGCCCGCGCCCTGGCCAGCTCGCGCGGGTGCCACGTGGAGACGTCGACGCCGTGGATCGATGCGCGCCCGGCGGCGAGGCGCACGTCGCCGGCGAGCACGCCGAGCAGGGTCGACTTGCCGGCGCCGTTCGGCCCGACCAGGGCGTGCACCTGCCCCGCGCGGACCTCGAGCGAGGCCTCGACGAGGATCTGCGCTCCGCCGAGACGGACCGTGGCGTCCTCGACGCGCGCGACGACGCCGGTGCCGTCCGGACGGAGGACCTGCACGGGCCTCACGCCCAGCCTCCCTGGCGCTTGCGGGTGCGCACGAGGAGCCAGAGGAAGAACGGTCCGCCGACGAGCGCCGTGAGCATGCCGAGCGGCAGGTCGACGTTGTCGACGGCGGTCCGGGCGACCAGGTCCGCGGCGAGCAGGATCACGGCACCCGCCAGTGCGGATGCAGGAACGAGCACGCGGTGGCCGGGGCCGAGCAGCATCCGGACCAGGTGCGGGACGATCAGGCCGACGAACGCGATGATGCCCGCGAACGCGACCCCCGCCGAGACCAGCACCGCGATCACGACGATCAGGACCTGGCGCAGCCGCTCGACGTCGACCCCGAGGTGGCGCGCGGCCCGGTCGCCCAGCGCGAGCAGGTCCAGGCGCCCGGCCAGGAACCACGCGATCCCGATGCCGACGGCGGCCAGCAAGCCGGCGATCGCGACGGCGTTCCAGGTCGCCCCGCTGAGGGACCCCAGCTGCCAGAAGACGATCTGCTCGCGCGCGGCGGTGTTCGCGATGAACAGGAAGAACGCCAGGATGCCGCCCGCGAACGCGTTGACGGCGATGCCGGTGAGGATCAGGGTGACCACCTCGGTGCGCCCGTTCGACCGCGCGAACGCGTAGACCAGGGCGGTCGCGACGAGCCCGCCGACGAACGCGGCGGCGGCGATCCAGGACGCGGGCACCAACGACCCGGCGACGACGATGACGCCCGCCGCGCCGACGGCGGCGCCGGCCGAGACGCCGATGACCCCGGGATCGGCCAGCGGGTTGCCGAACGTGCCCTGCATGAGCGCGCCCGCACAGGCGAGGGCGGCGCCGACGACGATCGCCAGCATCACGCGCGGGAACCGGACCACCCACAGCGCGTTCTCGCCCTGCGGGTGCGCGGGCATCGGGCCGAGCTCGAGGCCGAGGTGGTGCGCGAGCGAGCCGAGCACCTCCGCGGGCGTGACCGGCACCTGGCCGAGCATCCCCGACGCGACGGTCAGGACGAGGAGCAGGACCAGCAGGATCGTGACGACGCCCGCGGTCCGCCGACTCCTCGTCGGCACCGGGGTGACGGTGGCCTCCCACCGCGGCAGCGTGGCGGTCATCCGTACAGGGCCTGCGTCAGCGCGCGGATCGTCGCGCCCGTGCGCGGGCCGAACGCGAGCAGCTCCGAGCCGTCCATGTCGATCACCCGCCGGGCCTCGCCGGCCGGGGTCTGGCCGACACCCGGGACCCCGAGCATCGCGTCGAGCCCGCCGGCCGACTCGAGCCCGTCGGTCATCACGAGGTACACCGCGGGCGCGGCCGTGATCAGGGCCTCGTTCGTGACCGGCCGGTACTCGGCGTCCAGGCCGATCGCCGTGCCGGCGTCGACCCCGCCGACGGCGGTGATCAGCTGGTCCGCGCCCGAGCCCGGACCGAACAGCAGCTTGAGCGCGGACCCGCGCAGGTACAGGAACGCGACGACGGGGGAGCCGGTCTGCGCGGGGACGGCCTCGCGTGCGGAGCAGATCTCGTCATCGGTGCGCTCGGCCAGGGCGGCGCCGGCCACGTCGACGCCGAGGGCGTGCGCGACGGCCGTGATGCGCGGCCCGACGGAGGCGAGCGTGCGCTCCGGGGCGAAGGTGACGACCGGGACGCCGGACTGCGCCAGCTGCGTGCGCGTGGCGTCGGTCAGGATCGAGTCGTCGGTGAGGATCACGGTCGGGTCCAGCCCGAGGATCGCCTCGACGTTCAGGCTGTGGCCGGCCTGCGTCACGACCGGCACCGCCGCGGCCTCCGGGAACCCGGTCGAGACGTCGCGCCCGACGACGTTGCCGCCGAGGCCCAGCGAGTACACGATCTCGCCGAGCGTGCCGTAGAGGTCGACCGCGACGATGCGGTCCGCCGACGACACGGTGACCTCGGCGCCGTCGGCGGTCGGCACGGTCACCGGCAGGGTGGGCCGGGGGTCCTCGGCCACCGGGTGGATGCCGTCGTCGGGGATCGTCGCCGTGCGCGGTCCGTCGGCGAGCGCGGTGGCCGCGGGAGCGGACGGTGTGCAGGCGGCGGCGACAGGGCTGGGGCCGGCGGACGTCGTCTGCGTCGGGGGCGACGCAGTCGTGGTGGGCGTCGGCGCGGCCTCGATCGGGGCGCAGGCGGCGAGCGCGAGTGCGGCGAACGCCAGAGTGGCGAGGCGAAGAGGGCGTCTCACAGAAGTCAGCGGCAGTGGATCGCGCCGAGGTCGGCGAACATCGCGCCGTTCAGCTGGAACGCGAGCTGCGCCTCGGCCACCGCGCGTGCGGACTGCGCACCGTCGAGCCCGAGGCCGTCCAACCGCTCGCGGTAGACGTCCTTGAACGGCTTCGCCTTCGGGATCTCGACGAACGTGTAGAACGCGAGCACCTCAGGACCGAGCCCGTAGTGCCGCTCCAGCATCCGCTTGACGATCTGACCGCCGGACAGGTCGCCGAGGTAGCGCGTGTAGGCATGTGCGGCGTAGGTGGCGACGTCGGTCCCGAGCTCGTCGAGCCGGTCGGCGTAGACCTGCGTGGCGGGGTGGACCGTGATCCGGGATGCCCAGTCGGGGCCGACGAGGTGCGCGAGGTCGCTCTCGATCGACGCGGTCCGCGCCAGCTCGTCGAAGACGAGGGTGGCGCCCCGCTCGTCGTCGCGCACCGCGTCCGTGGCCCGCTCCAGCGCCCGGTAGACGACGAGCTGCTGCGCCGCCAGGTCCGCGTACGCAGCCACGTCGAGCTCGCCGGCCATGAGCCTCGAGATGAAGCGCGACGACTCCGCCCGCTCGTGCTCGGCACGGGTGCCCTCGCGCAGCAGCGAGGACAGCAGGGTGGGCGCGACCGTGTCGGCAGTCATGGCGGAGCTCCGATGTGCAGGCGGTCGGGCGACCGCGAGATGACGATGCGTCAGAACATACGGCAGGAAGTGAGGATTGCCTATCCTCAGTGTGGCTACCCTAATCAGACCTTCGCGAGGGCGATGGCCGCGGAGACGTCACCGTGCAAGAATCACTCTTCTTGACGGGGAGGCAACGGCGATGTCCGAACAGGTGCGGGACCGCGAGCCCGACGCGCTCACCATCGGCCGGCGGGTCCGGCACCTGCGCACGTCGCGCGGCCTGACGCTCGACGCCCTCGGACGGCAGGTCGGCGTCACGCCGAGCCTGCTCTCGCTCATCGAGAACGGTCGCCGGGAGCCTCGCCTCGCGCTGTTGCGCAGCATCGCCGAGGCGCTCGACGTGAGCGTCTCCGACCTGCTGGACGCCGAGCCGCCGTCGCGGCGGGCCGGGCTCGAGATCGCCCTGGACCGCGCCCAGCGGTCGGCGGGCTTCGAGCGGCTCGCGCTGCCGGCCGTGCGACCGAGCCGGACCCTGCCGCTGCCGGTCCTCGAGCAGCTCGTCGGGCTGCACTCCGAGCTCGCGCGCCGGGACCTCGAGGCCGTCGCGACGCCCGAGGAGGCCCGTCGCGCGAACACCCAGATCCGGCTCGAACGGCAGGCACGGGACAGCTACCTGCCGGAGATCGAGAAGGTGGCCGAGCAGATGGCGCGCGCGGCCGGCTACACGGGCGGCGCCCTCACGCACCGGGCGGTGTCCCGGATGGCCGAGCAGCTCGGGTTCGCGATCGTGCACGTCGACGACCTGCCGTCCTCGACCCGCACGGTCACCGACCTCGCGCACGGCCGGATCTACCTGCCGCCCGCCTCGATCCCGGGCGGGCACGGCCTGCGCTCGCTCGCGCTGCAGGCGATCGCGCACCGCGTGCTCGGCCACGAGCGGCCGACGTCGTACGAGGACTTCCTGCGCCAGCGGATGGAGATCACCTACTTCGCGTCGTGCTGCCTCATGCCGGAGAAGGCCGCCGTCGAGCACCTGCAGCAGGCCAAGAAGGACAAGGACCTGGCGATCGAGGACCTGCGCGACGCGTTCGGCGTGACCCACGAGGCCGCCGCCCAGCGGTTCACGTGCCTGGCGACGCACCACCTCGGGATCCCGGTGCACTTCCTGCGCATCGGCGGGGACGGGGCGATCTACCGCGCCTACGCGAACGACGGCCTGCCGCTGCCGACCGATGTGACGGGATCGATCGAGGGTCAGCTCGTCTGCCGGAGCTGGGGCGTGCGCCGCGCGCTCACCCGGCGCGACCGTTCGTCCGAGTCGTACCAGTACACCGACACCCCCGCCGGCACGTTCTGGTGCTCGACGCAGACGGGGTCGGGCACCGAGGGGCAGCTGGCGATCGCGCTCGGCGTGCCGTTCTCGTCGGCGACCTGGTTCCGCGGGCGGGACACGGCGGTCCGGCACCAGTCGACGTGTCCCGACGAGGCGTGCTGCCGCCGGCCGCGGGCGTCCGCGACCGCGCGCTGGCAGGACGCGTCGTGGCCGAGCGCCCGGGTCCACCAGCACGTCTTCACCGCGCTGCCCACGGGGTCGTTCCCGGGGGTGGACGCGCGCGAGGTGTACGGGTTCCTCGACCGGCACGCCCCGCAGCAAGCGGCCGATTCTTGACGGAGCCAGCAAGAATGGTGCTTCTTGGCCGGAGCAACCCGTAGAAGTCGTCGGGACCGGGCCTGAAGTCTGAAGGAACGGCTGCACACCCCGCGGCCGCCTGAGGACGGGAGCCCCAGATGGCCAGGTACGTGTCGAGGTTCTGCGACGGAGACAAGGACCAGAAGGACCTGCTCGGCGGCAAGGGGGCCAACCTCGCCGAGATGACGAATCTCGACCTTCCCGTGCCGCCGGGCTTCACCATCACCACCGAGGCGTGCCGGGCGTACATGCGCGACGGTCACGTACCGCCCGAGCTGCGGGTTGAGGTGACCCTCGCCGTCCGGGAGATCGAGGACACGCTGGAACGCCGGCTGGGCGACTTCCACGAACCCCTGCTCGTCTCCGTGCGGTCGGGCGCCAAGTTCTCGATGCCCGGGATGATGGACACGGTCCTGAACATCGGGCTCAACGACGCGTCCGTGAAGGGCCTCACCGAGTTCTCCGGCGACGAGCGGTTCGCCTGGGACTCCTACCGGCGGCTCGTCCAGATGTTCGGCAAGACGGTGCTCGGCGTCGACGGCGCGGCGTTCGAGGCTGCGCTCGAGGAGCGCAAGACGGCGGTCGGTGCGCGCACGGACGTCGACCTGTCGGCCCAGGACCTGCGGATCCTCGTGCAGACGTTCAAGGAGATCGTGGTCGAGCAGACGGGCCGCGAGTTCCCGCAGCACCCGCGCGAGCAGCTCGACATGGCGATCGAGGCGGTCCTCGACTCGTGGAACACGGACCGCGCCCGGCTGTACCGGCGTCGCGAGCGCATCCCGAACGACCTGGGCACGGCCGTGAACGTCGTGAGCATGGTGTTCGGCAACCTCGGAGAGACCTCGGGGACGGGCGTCTGCTTCACGCGGGACCCGTCCACCGGGGCCTCGGGCGTCTACGGCGACTACCTCCCGAACGCGCAGGGAGAGGACGTCGTCGCCGGCATCCGGAACACGCTCCCGCTGGCCGAGCTGGAGCTGCTCGACCCGACGTCGTACGAGGCGCTGCGCACCGCGATGCGCCGGCTGGAGACCCACTACCGCGACCTGTGCGACATCGAGTTCACCATCGAGCGCGGCAAGCTCTGGCTGCTGCAGACGCGCGTGGGCAAGCGGACGGCGGCCGCGGCCTTCCGGATCGCCACGGAGCTCGTCGACGAGAGCCTGATCACGATGGACGAGGCGATCACGCGCTGCACGGGCGACAAGCTCAGCCAGCTGCTGTTCCCGCAGTTCGACGCCTCGGCGGCCCGACGGCTGCTGACCAGGGCGATGCCCGCGTCGCCGGGGGCCGCGGTCGGCGAGATCGTCCTGGACAACGCGCAGGCGCTGGCGCGCTCGTCGCAGGGGGCGCACGTCATCCTCGTGCGCAAGGAGACCAATCCCGACGACCTGCAGGGCATGATCGCCGCCGACGGCATCCTGACGGCCCGCGGCGGCAAGACGTCGCACGCGGCCGTGGTCGCTCGCGGCATGGGCACCTGTGCGGTCGTCGGCGCCGAGGGGATGGAGATCGAGGGGGACAAGGTCCGCTTCGGGGACGTCGTGCTGACCGCCGGGGACCTGATCGCGGTCGACGGGTCGACGGGCGAGGTCTTCCTCGGGGCGGTCCCGGTCGTGGACTCCCCGGTCATGGTCTACGTGTCCGACGGGCTCGACGCCGGGCTGGAGGCCGCCCGCGACCCGGAGGCGAAGGCGTTGGTGACCGCCGTCGACCGGGTGCTGCGGCACGCCGACTCCGTGCGCCGGATGCAGGTGCGCGCCAACGCCGACACCGCACAGGACGCGCGGCGCGCTCGCGACCGGGGAGCCCAGGGGATCGGTCTGTGCCGGACCGAGCACCAGTTCCTCGGCGACCGCCGGGTGTACATCGAGCGGCTCGTGCTGGCCGACGCCGGC
The DNA here is from genome assembly GCF_056404795.1 of Cellulomonas sp. P2_B4. Lineage (NCBI taxonomy): Bacteria > Bacillati > Actinomycetota > Actinomycetes > Micrococcales > Cellulomonadaceae > Cellulomonas > Cellulomonas sp. P2_B4. The sequence goes on along the minus strand of NZ_JBFUDI010000003.1, from coordinate 337,325 downwards.
GACGCACCCGCCGCGCTGGCCGACCTGCTCCCGCTCCAGCGCGCGGACTTCGTCGGGCTGCTGGAGGCGATGGACGGCCTGCCGACGACGATCCGGCTCATCGACCCGCCGCTGCACGAGTTCCTGCCGGACCTCACCGAGCTGGCCGTCCGCGTGGCCACGGGCGAGGGGGACGCACACGACGCGACCGTGCTGGCCGCGGTCCGCCGGATGCACGAGCAGAACCCGATGCTCGGGCTGCGCGGGGTCCGGCTCGGCCTGACCCTGCCGGGCCTGTTCGCGCTGCAGGTGCGGGCGATCGCGGAGGCCACCGTGTCCCTGCGACAGGACGGCCGGGACCCGAGGCCCGAGATCATGGTGCCGCTCGTCGGCTCGGTCCGGGAGCTGCAGCTGGTGCGCGAGGAGGCCGAACGCGTGCTCGCGGAGGTCTCTGCCGAGACGGGCGTCCCGCTCGACATCCCGATCGGCTGCATGATCGAGCTCCCGCGCGCGGCCCTGACGGCGCACCGGATCGCCGAGGAGGCGGACTTCTTCTCGTTCGGCACCAACGACCTGACGCAGACTACCTGGGGGTTCTCCCGCGACGACGTCGAGCGCGCGTTCTTCGCGGACTACCTGCAGAACGGCGTGCTGACGATCTCCCCGTTCGAGACCCTCGACGCCGACGGCGTCGGCCAACTGGTGCGGGCCGGCGTCGAGGGCGGACGGGCGACCAAGCCGGACCTGCACCTGGGCGTCTGTGGCGAGCACGGGGGAGACCCGGAGTCGATCCACTTCTTCCACGAGGTCGGGCTCGACTACGTGTCGTGCTCGCCGTTCCGCGTCCCGATCGCCCGTCTGGAGGCCGGCCGCGCGGCGGTGTCCGGGCCGTGAGCCGTCGCGGTGGGGACGTGCGGGGCTACGCGCGGTCGCCGGGCTCGTCGATGTCGGCCCGGTCCTGGTCGAGGTCGCCGAGGATCGGGAACCCGATGCCGACGGGGTCGTCGTCGGGCAGGTTCTGCTCGCTCCGCTCTCGCTCCTCGTCGTCCGAGCGGAACGGGTCGTTGCTTCCCGCGATCGGGTCGGGTGTCGTCTGGCTCATGGTGTCGCTCCCCAGGTGAGGGTGTGGGGGACCACGCTGCTGGAGCCCGTACGGCGGCGGCCGGATCGGCCGTGCGCCGTTCCGACGATCATGCGCCCGGGCAGTGCACGCCGCGACCGCTGCAGATGCGTGGCGGGCGACCGGGTGCGACCGTCGAGCGATGACACGTTTCGGCTACACGCTGATGACCGAGCAGTCCGGACCGAAGGACCTGGTCCGCTACTCCATCGCCGCCGAGCGCCTCGGGTTCGACTTCGAGGTGGCCAGCGACCACTACTTCCCCTGGCTCGATGCGCAGGGTCATGCTCCCTACGCCTGGTCACTGCTGGGCGCGGTCGCCCAGGCGACCCGGTCGGTCGAGCTGATGACCTACGTGACCTGCCCGACCCTGCGGTACCACCCAGCCGTCGTCGCGCAGAAGGCAGCGACGCTCGGGGTGCTCTCCGACGGTCGGTTCCAGCTCAACGTCGGTGCGGGAGAGAACCTCAACGAGCACGTGGTCGGCGAGCGCTGGCCGGCGGTCGGGGAGCGGCACGATCTGCTCGAGGAGGCCGTCGAGATCATCCGGGCTCTCCTGACCGGTGAGCGCGTGAACTATGCGGGCGAGTTCTTCCAGGTGGACTCGGCGAAGATCTGGGACCTCCCCGACGATCCCGTCGAGATCGGTGCTGCCGTCTCCGGACCGGACTCGATCGCACGGTTCGCGGCGCTCGTGGACCACCTCGTGGCGGTCGAGCCGGACGGCGGAGCGATCCGCGCCTGGGACGACGCCCGCCCCGACGGCGCTCCCGCGTCGCGCAAGATCGGCCAGGTCCCGGTGTGCTGGGACGCCGACCGGGACCGCGCTGTCGCCCGTGCGCACGAGCAGTTCCGCTGGTTCGCGGGCGGCTGGAAGGTGAACGCCGACCTGCCGACGACGGAGGCGTTCGACGCGGCGAGCCAGTTCGTGCGGCCGGCCGACGTCGCCGAGCAGATCGCCTGCGGACCGGATCTGGACGCGATCGTCGAGTCCGTCTCGGCGTACTGGCAGGCCGGCTTCACCGACGTCGCCATCGTGCAGGTCGGCGACGAGGGCCAGGACGAGTTCCTGGCGACGGCCGCCGGACCGCTGCTGGACCGGCTGCGCAGCGCAGCACCCACCGACTGAGGGGGCGAACCTGGCTGTGACCGCGTTCCGACGAGCCGCCGGCTGCGCCGGACGCGCGGCCTGCCCCCCGGGCCGAGCTCCCGCTCGCCGGAGCCGGCGGCCGACGGGGCGCCGTGACCGCCGGTCCGCTCAGGCGTGCGTCGGCTCGGCGTCCCGTGCCGCCCGGGCACCGTTCCGCGAGGCGAGCACGGCGACGGTTCCCTCGATCTGGGCGAGCAGGGTCCCACCGAGACCACCCTCGGCGGCGGCCGCGGACCGGATCTCCTCGGCCAGCACGCGCACCCGCACGTTGCTGTGCTGCGAGATCAGGGCGAGGCACGTGAACGCGGTCTCGCCGTCGACGCCGCAGGTCGACATCACGACCCCCTTGGCCTGGTCGATGACGGAGCGGGACTCCAGCGCGAGCGCGAGCTGCGCGTTCACCGCCTCGGCCACCGCCCGGCTCCGGGGCGTCGTGACGTCGACGAGCAGGCCCACCACGGTGCCGTCCGGCTGAGCGTCGACGGCCAGGGTCACGATGAGGTCCCTGCCCGCCAGGTCGACGAGCCGGTACTCGCACCCGGCCGGCTCGACGTGCCCGGCACCGACCACGAGGGTCACCTTCGCCCGGTCGTCCGGGTGAACGTGCCGCAGGAAGAGGGCCGCCGTGGGCACGACGGCGCCCGGCTCGATCCCGTGCAGCGCGAACAGGCCGTCGGACCAGACCCAGCGGTCGGTCCCGGGCTGGATGGTGAACCGGCCGGTCGGGGTGAGCGGCGGGGTCGTCCCGGCGGGTGGTTCCTCGTTCTGGTCCACTGGATCTCCTCGTGGTCGCTTCGACGGCGGAGCGCACGGGCGGTCAGGCACCGCGGCGGGGGCCGACGGTGCGCCGCACGGGGGTGCGTCCGCACTCGGAAAGGGCGGGGAATGCTGGGGGAGCGCGCGACACGGTCGGCCGCGTTCCATATACCTTCCGGACTTCGCTCGACGGCACGCACCTGTGGCACACCAGATTCACGTCCGGCGACGTTTCCTGCCCCGGACCGCGGAAGGCGGATCGACGAGTCGACCCAGCAGATCGGACGTTAGGCCACCGGCCGGGCGTCTGCCACTCGAACGGACGCCGGCACTAGGCCCGCTGCTGGAAGCTGTCCGCCTCGCTCGGTTCGCTCCCGGCGACCCTCTCGACGATCGCGGCGGCGACGTCACGGAGCTTGACCTTGCGATGTCCCGACGCGCTGCGCAGGATCGCCATCGCCTCGGCCGGCGTGCAACGGTTCTCGGCCATCACGACGCCGATCGCCTGGTCGATCACGGCCCGTGATGCCAGGGCGGCTCGCAGGTCCGCGTTCAGCTCGGCCTGGTCGGCGCTGCGCAGGCTGAGTGTGACGGCGCGGGCGACCTCGTCCGCGTAGATGTCGGCGACGGCGATCGCGGCGTCGTTCCAGGCGTGCGGCGCGTCGGCGTAGAGGTTCAGGGCGATGTGCGCACCGGGTCGCACGTCTCGGGGGAGGGCCGCCGCCGACGCATAGCCCTTCCGCAGCGTCACCGCTCGCCACTGCGGCCACCGGGTCTCGGTGGCCAGGTCGGGCACGTGCACGATCCGGCCGAGGTCGATCGAGCTCAGGCAGGGGCCGTCGTCGGCGGCGTACTCGACCTCGTCGCACTCGGCCGCCCGCGGGTCGCTCGCCGCGACGAGGGTCGCGCGTCCTTCCCGGCGCAGCGTGATGGTCGCGGAGGTCGCGGGTCCGACGTGCAGGGCCGCCGCCTGGGCGACGCCTTCGAGGAAGTCGTCGACGGTCGCGGTCGTGAGCAGCACGTCCTGGAGCTCGACGATCGCCGCGCTCCGCGTCCGGTCCTCCATGGTCTCCTGGTCCTCCTCGTGCGACGGGTCGTGCTTTTGCGACGGTACGCCACCGTTCCTTCATGCGCCGAGGAGCCATCGCAGGGTGCGGGCGTTGCGGACGGCGTTGCCGCCGCCGTCGTTGTTGAAGTACACGAGGACGTCGCGCCCGCCGTCGGCCCACTCGCGGATCCGGTCCGCCCACCACCGGAGGTCGTCGTCGGAGTAGGAACCGCCGTACAGGTGGTCGTGGTCGGGGCCGTGCATGCGGACGTAGACGAACGGCGCGGTCGCGCGCAGGACGCACGGGAGGTGGGCGCCGCTCATCACGCAGGACGCGGCACCGTGCCGTTCGAGCAGGCCGAAGACCTCGTCGGTCTGCCAGGACGGGTGGCGCAGCTCGACGGCCACGCGGATCCAGCCCGGCAACGAGCCCAGGAACCAGTCCAGGCGGGCGTCGTCGCGCTGCTGGTCGGGGCGCAGCTGCACCAGGAGGACCTCGCGCCGGTCGCCGAGCTCGTGCCACGACCGCGCGATGCGGTCCGACCAGGCCTCGGGTGCGTACAGGCGCTTGGCGTGCGTCAGCCCGCGCGGCGCCTTGACCGACAGCCCGAACCCGGCCGGGAGCCGGCGCCGCCAGCCGGCGAACGTCGCGTCCTTCGGCCAGCGGTAGAAGCTGGCGTTGAGCTCGACCGTGCCGAACTCCTGCGCGTAGCGCGCCAGGCGGTCGCGCACCGGGAGGCCCGGCTCGTACAGGACACCCTCCCAGTGGTCGTACGACCAGCCCGACGTCCCGATCCGGATGCTCACGCCGCGGCCCGCGAGCGCCGCCTCAGGCGGAGTTCAGCGGGCCGTCGGGCGCGGGGTCGTCCGTCGGGTGGTCGGGCGCGTCCGGGATGTTGCCGGGAAGGTCGGGCGGGTCGGGGATCTGCTCGGGCACGTCGCCGGGCACGGTGCCCTGGTCGGGGTGGTCGGGGTGGTCGGGTCCGGGGACCTGGGGGATGCTCATCGCGCACACCTCGTACTGGGTCTCGTCCGAGGTCCCGCCTGCTCGAGGCCTGTGGCGCCGGCGTACGCCGCGCGCTCGTCGTCGATCATGCGTCCTCACGCGCCCGGCCGCGACCCGGCGGGTGGGTCAGCCGCTGATCCGGTCGAGGTGCTGCAGGAGGTCGTGGGCGGCGAGCTCGACGTCCTTGTGGCGCCACTGCGACGCGCGGTACACGCACGCGATCAGTGCGGTGCGGTGCACCCGGCGGAAGTCGCCCGCGACGAACGCGTACCGGGCCTTGGTCTCGTCTGTCGCGCCCTCCGTCAGGCCGAGGTGCCATGCCGCGTACTCGGACCACGAGTGCTTCTCGAGGTAGGCGTTCTGCGCCTCGGCGTCGGGCTGCGCCTCGCCCCAGTCGCTGTCCAGCACGTACTGGCGGGCGTCGATCAACGACCGGAGGTGGGCGACGGCCGTCGGGTTGGAGGTGTAGCTCGCCATGACGACGAGCATAGGAACGGCGGCGCGGTGGCGCAGGTGCACGGCCCGTGATGTTCTCGGACGATGCGCTACGGCACCCTCGGGAACAGCGGGACGGTCGTGTCGAGGCACTGCCTCGGCACCATGACGTTCGGGTCGGAGGCCGACGAGTCGACCTCCGGCGAGCTCCTCACCGCGTTCGTCGAGCACGGCGGCACGTTCGTCGACACGGCGGACGTCTACTCGGCCGGCGCGTCGGAGGAGATCCTCGGCCGGTGGCTCGCGGCTCACCCGACCGAGGCCCGGCAGCTCGTCGTCGCGACGAAGGGACGGTTCGCCACCGGGGCCGGACCCAACGACCTCGGGCTGTCCCGCCGGCACCTGCGCGACGCGCTCGACGCCTCCCTGCGCCGGCTCGGCGTCGAGCACGTGGACCTCTACCAGCTGCATGCCTGGGACGCGCTGACCCCGGTGGACGAGACGCTGCGGTTCCTCGACGACGCCGTCGCCGCGGGCAAGATCTCGCACTACGGCTTCTCCAACTACCTCGGCTGGCAGCTGACCAAGGCGGTGCACGTGGCCCGCGCGCACGGTTGGGCGCCGCCCGTCACGCTCCAGCCGCAGTACAACCTGCTGGTCCGCGACATCGAGCACGAGGTCGTCCCCGCCGCGCTCGACGCCGGTCTCGGCCTGCTGCCGTGGTCGCCGCTGGGCGGCGGGTGGCTGTCCGGCAAGTACGAGCGCGACGTGCCGCCGCAGGGCGCGACCCGCCTCGGGGAGAATCCCGCGCGGGGCATGGAGGCTTGGGAGGCACGCAACGCCCAGGAGCGCACGTGGCGGGTCGTCGACACCGTCCGAGAGATCGCCGACGGGCGCGGCGTGCCGATGTCGCAGGTCGCGCTGGCCTGGTTGGGCAGCCGTCCGGCGGTCACCTCGGTGATCCTCGGCGCCCGCACGGTCGACCAGCTCGTCGACAACCTCGGGGCCGTCGACCTCGAGCTGTCCGACGACGAGCTGGGCCGCGTGACGGACGTCAGCGCCCCGGTCGTCGACGACTACCCGTACGGCGGGCCCGGCGTCTCCCAGCGCTCCCGCCGGCTGACCGGCGGCCGTGACGGGTGACGGTCAGGCGCGGACGGGCGCCACGCCGAGCTCGTCGAGCAGCGTGAGGATGCGGCCCCGGATCTCGTCGCGGATGGGCCGGACGGACTCGATGCCCTGGCCCGCCGGGTCCTCGAGCACCCAGTCCTCGTAGCGCTTCCCCGGGAAGTACGGGCACGCGTCGCCGCATCCCATCGTGACGACGACGTCGGACGCCTGGACCGCCTCGGTGGTCAGGACCTTGGGCTGCTCGGCCCGGATGTCGATGCCGACCTCCGCCATCGCCTCGACGGCGACGACGTTGACCTTGTCCGCGGGCATCGAGCCCGCCGAGCGGACCTCGACCTCCCCGCCGGACAGGGCGGTGAGGAATCCGGCGGCCATCTGCGACCGCCCGGCGTTGTGGACGCAGACGAACAGGACGCTGGGCTTGTCGGTGGTCACGGTGCTCCAGTCAGGTGGGGGACGAGGTGGTCGACCCGGCGCGCGAGGTCGTCGAACGCCGCGTCGAACGCGGCGTCGTCGCCGGCGGGCACCGGGTCAGGGATGGACCAGTGCAGGTCCGCGACGGCGCCGATCTCCTCGTGCGCGTTGTCGCAGACGGTCACGACGAGGTCGCCGTCGTGGCGGACGTCGTCGAGGAGCTGGGGCACCGCGTCGCGGAGCGAGAGGTGGCGGCGCGCTGCGACAGCCAGCGCGCCGGGTGCGACGGCCCGCGCCGGGTGGGTGCCCGCGGAAGCCACGGCGATCGGGCTGCTGCGCCGCCACAGGGCCACGGCGAGGTGCGAGCGCGCGGAGTTCGCCGTGCAGACGAACAGCACCCGCGCCGGGCGCGGCAGCATCCAGCCGGACGGGACGGCGGCCGCGTCGGAGGTGAGGTGCAGGTACGTCCGCCGCCGGTCGCCCTCGGACCTGCTCCGCGAGACCAGCCCGTGCTCGGCCAGGACCCCGACGTGGTGGGCGACGAGGTTCGAGGCCATCCCGAGCGCGGCGGACAGCTCCGAGGGGGAGAGGTCGCCGAGCGACAGCAGCTCGACGACCGCGAGCCGGCCGGGGTCGGCAAGCACCGCGTGCAGCGTCGCGCGCCGCTCGATCTCCTCGTGCCACTCAACGTTCATTGAGTCAATTCTGGCTGAGTGATGTCTGTCGCGTCAACCGGCTGCTCGTCGCGCCGTGCCTGCGCCAGGGCGAGTGCCGCGAACAGCTCCGGGGTGATCACAGGACCACGACGCCCTTGCCGCCGACTGCCCCGGCCTCCATGTCGGCGTGAGCCTGGGCGATCTCGTCGAGGCGGTACACGCGTCCGACGGGTACCCGTGCCCGGCCGTCGGCGACCGCGTCCAGGAACTCCTGGAGCACGGGGGCGGGGAGGTTGGCCGACTCGCCGGAGTAGGCGGTCAGGCGCGTGCCGTTGGGGATCCAGTCCATCGGGTAGAAGTCGGGGATCGTCCAGTGGTCCGAGAGCATGCCGGTGAAGCAGACGGTGCCGCCCGCGCGGACCGAAGCGAGCGTGTCCCGCAGCACGTCGACACCGACCAGCTCGACCGCGCCGTCGGCCCCGTCGGGGTACAGCTCGCGCACCTGGGCGGCCACGGACCCGTCGTCGACGAGGGCGTGGTCCACGCCGACGCCCTCCAGCAGGCCGCGTCGGGCGGCGGACCGCGTCGTCGACAGCACGGTGAGGCCCTGCAACCTGCCGAGGACGGCCAGGGTCAGGCCCACCGACGACGTCCCGCCCCGGACGAGCAGCGTGTCTCCCGACGAGGGTCGAACCCCGACCGAGAGCGTGCCGTGCGCGGTCTGGAGCATCTCCGGGAGCGCGCCGAGCACGTGCCACGGCAGGTCGCTCGTGAACGGGACCACCTGGGCTGCCGGGACGAGCACGTACTGCGCGTAGCCGCCGTCGAACGAGCGACCCATCCCGCCCATCATCGTGACGACCTGGGTGCCCGGCGCCAGCTCGCCCCCCGGGGCGTCCTCGACCACGCCGGCCGCTTCGATGCCAGGGACGCGCGGGAAGGAGCCGGAGGATGCCTGGCCCCGTCGGAAGTGGAGCTCGGAGCGGTTGAGCCCGAAGGCGTGCACCCGGACGAGCACCTGTCCGGGCTCCGCCCTGGGCACGGGGAGGTCCCGCACCCGCAGGACCTCCGGACCGCCCGGGCCGTCGACGACGACCGCACGCATCGTGGCGCTCACGGGGCCACCACCGTCAGGCGGTCCAGGAGTCGTCCGAGCAGGGCGGCGTCGGCGGCGACGTCCTCGTCGGCCAGGTGCGCGGCGAGCTCGGCCTCGAGCACGGCGACGCCGGCGTCGTGGGCGGCGTCGCCGGCCGCGGTCAGCGCGACGACCGACGAGCGCCGGTCGTGCGGGTTGGCGCTCCGCTCGGCCAGACCGTCCCGCTCGAGGCGGTCGACGAGCTTGCTGGCCGCGCCCACCGTGATGCCGAGCTCGTCGCTCAGCTCCTGCACGCGGCCCGACCCGGCGTGCCGTCGCGCGACGCGCAGGGCCATCAGGTTGCCCAGCGACACGGCGCCGGCGGACCTCAGCCTGTCGTCGAGGTGGTTCCAGAGGTAGGTCTCATAGCGGACCAGGCGGTCGAAGAACTCCATACCCCACCACAAGTACATTCGCCAGAACTATATTCCCGAGAATCGAAGGTATATCGGCACATGAGGCCGAGACGCGGACCAGGCAGGATAAGGGGCCTCACCACCCCCGCCGGCGAGAGGCACCCCATGGAAGCAGCGGCCCTGTACCTGGTTGCGGCGGTGCTCGGCGGGCTCCTCGCGGTCACGCTCCGCTTGCCGCCGCTCGTCGGCTTCCTCGCCGCCGGCTTCGCGCTGGGCGCGGTCGGCGCTCCCGACCTGCCCTACCTCGACTCGATCGCGAAGTTCGGCGTCATCCTCCTGCTGTTCGCCATCGGCCTCAAGCTCGACGTCCGCACGCTGCTGCGGCGTGAGATCTGGCTGACGACCCTCGTGCACATCACGCTGAGCGTCGCGATCGCGCTCGGCTTCCTCGGCCTGATCGCCGTGATCGGCTTCGGCTTCGTCGCCGACGAGTCGTGGGGCGCGCTCGCGCTCGTCGGGTTCGCTCTCTCGTTCTCCTCGACCGTCTTCGTCGTCAAGGTGCTCGACGACCGCTCGGACACGACCTCCCTCTACGGGCGCATCGCCGTCGGCGTGCTCGTCATGCAGGACGTCGCCGCCGTGATCTTCCTGTCGCTGTCCAGCGGGGAGGCGCCCAGCCCGTGGGCGCTGCTGCTCTTCCTGCTCATCCCCGGCGCGTGGGTGCTGCACCGGATCTGGGACCGCGTCGGCCACGGCGAGCTGCAGGCGCTGTTCGGGGTGACGGTCGCCGTCGTGCTCGGGTACGGGCTGTTCGAGTACGTCGGCATCGACGGCGACGTCGGCGCGCTCGTGGTGGGGGTGCTGCTCGCGTCCCACCCGCAGGCGGGCGAGCTGTCCCGGTCCCTCATGACGTTCAAGGACCTGCTGCTCGTCGCGTTCTTCCTGCAGATCGGGTTGCACGGCACGCCGCACCCGCTCGAGATCGGGCTCGCGCTGCTCCTCCTGCTGCTCCTGCCGTTCCAGGTCGCGGCCTACGCCGTCGTCCTGTGGATCATGCGGCTGCGGCGGCGCACGTCGTTCCTCGCGGCGCTGGTGCTCTCCAACTTCTCCGAGTTCGGGATCATCGTCGTCGCCGTCGGTGCGAGCACCGGCCTGCTCGACGACCAGTGGGTCGTGGTGGTCTCACTCGCGGTCGCCTTCAGCTTCGCCCTGTCCGCGATCATCAACCGCCGCGGCGTCGAGCTCGCCACCCGGCTCTCGCGCATGCTGCCCCGGCGGGACACCGACAAGCTGCACCCGGACGACCGGCTGGTCGACGTCGGCGACGCGGACGCGATCGTGCTCGGCCTCGGCCGCGTGGGCTCCGCGACGTACGTCCGGCTGCGCGACGAGTACGGGCTGTCCGTCGTCGGCGTCGAGCACGACCAGACGCGCGTGTCCGCCCTCGAGGAGGAGGGGTTCAAGGTCGTGCGCGCGGACGCGACCGACCTGGAGTTCTGGATGCGGGTCCAGCGCGCCGGCCGCGTCCAGATGGCGGTCCTGGCGATGCCGTTCCACAACGCCAACCTGATCGCCCTGGCGCGCCTGCAGGCCGCTGGGTTCAGCGGCAAGGTCGCGGCGGTCGCGCGCTACGACGACGACGTCGCCGAGCTGGAGCGGCACGGCGCGGACGCGGTGTTCCATCTCTACGGCTCGGCGGGCTTCGCGCTCGCGGACCACGCGGCCGAGGTCCTGGTCCGCGGCCGCACCGATGCGATGCCCGAGCCACCGGCGGCCGAGCCGGCCGACGAGAGCGACGCCCTCGACCGGAGCACCGGGCCGGCCTGATGTCCGGCTCCGCCGCGGCGTGGGTACAGGCCCGGGTCGACGCCGTGCGCGACGACCCGGTGGCCCGCCTCGCGGCCCGGACGGACCACGGTCCGTCCGGCCGGGCGCCGCGCCACCACATCCCGCTCGTCCGGGACGCGGGGTTCGGGTGGTCCGCTGGGCGGTAGCGTCTCAGCAACCGACCCCGGAGGGCCCCATGACACCGGTGAGCCAGCCACCGACCGACGATGACGGGCTCGGTGCCGTCGAGGACAACCTCGGCGGACCGCGGCTGAGCAAGGAGGCGTCCGAGCTGTCCGCCGCCGAGGAGTACACCAAGCCGCGGCGCGGTCCGCGCTCGGACGTCACGATCCACGCCGAGATCGTCGTAGCGTCGGCCGACACCGGCGAGCGCGGCGAGTGACGCGGTGTTGTCCGCGACCTTGTGGTGACGCTTACGCCAGGAGCTTCCAGGCGCTCCAGGCCGTGCCCGGGGTGACGCCGGAGGTCCACCACTGCGCCTGGTAGGTGTGGCCGAGGTAGGTCACCTTCTCGCCGCCGACGTAGACGGTCGCTGCGCTCCATGCGGGGAAGGAGCCGGCCGGGACGGGCGCCGGCACCTCGGTCCACGGTCCGCCGACGCCGCCCGGGACCTGGTTACGGGTCCACCACTGCGCCTTGTACAGCTTGGCGTTGTAGACGACCACGTCGCCGGCGTTGAAGACGCGCGACGGCGTCCAGATCGCGGTGCCGTCGGCGGCCGTCGCGAGCTCCTCCCAGGAGCCGTAGGCGCTCGAGCCGGGGACCTCGCCCGAGGTCCACCACTGCGCGCGGAACACCTTCCCGGAGTAGGTCACCTTGTCGCCCGTGGTGTAGATCTTCGACGAGATCCAGGCGGCTGGTCCCGGCGGTACGCCCTGCCCGCCCAGGCCCAGGTCACAGCTGACCCGGCCGCTGTACAGCGCGTGCCCCTCGCCGGGCGTGCCCGCGCCGGTTCCCCAGAGGCCGTCGTCGGACCAGACGACCTCCTTGGTGCCGTCGACGCACGTCGAGCTCGGCGCCACGGCGAAGCCCTCGATGTTGTCCACGGGCAGGGTCGTCGGCCGGCTGTATGCGACCTCGGGGACGATCGTCCCGGTCGAGCTCACCTTGAGCACCGTCGAGGTGACCCCGCACGTGTTGTCGCAGAGCGCCCAGATCCGCTGGGCGTCGGCGTCGTACTGCACGTCCATCACGTGGCCCATGCCGGTGTCGACGGTCGCGACGCGGTGGAACGTGTGGTCGCTGTTCAGCGCGTAGGCGTAGAGCTTTCCGTCGTTCTCCAGCGCCGCGAAGTACAGGCCGGTGCCGTGCAGCGGGTAGCTGCTCGGCGCGTAGGTCAGGCCCGTGGAGGCGTCGACGAAGCCGTTGGCCACCAGGTAGCTGTCGGGGACGAACGTGACGCCCTCGAACCCGAGGTTCGCCTCGGTCTTGCTGCCGGCGTGCAGCTCGGGGAACTCGGCGGTCAGGTTCCACTGGTCGGTGGCGACGAGCTGCGTGCCCGGCTGGGTCGGGTCGATGCGGAGCACCGAGTTCAGCGGGACGGTGTTCGCCGCGTTGTTGCGCTCGGTGGTCACGTACAGCGCGCCGTCGGGGCCGACGGTCAGGCCCTCGGAGTCGGGCTGGTTCGTCGCGGTTTCCGTGCTCCCGGGGAAGAAGATCTGCTTGCCGGCGCCCCAGCCGTTGCTGGTGTCGGGGACCCAGAGGGTGCCCTGCTTCACCAGCCGGTACACCCAGCTCTTGTTCTTCACCGAGTACAGGACGTTCGCGTTGCTCGGGTCGAAGACCAGACCGCTGACGTCGCGTCCCTCCGGACCCGTCGACGTGATCCATGCACACTGCGTGTCCGCGACGGCGACCGTGGCGGAACCCGGCCAGGTGCCCGGCACGAGGGCCGTGGCGGGCAGGGCGCCGGCCGGGTCCGGTGCCTCGGGCTGGCAGAGCAGCGTGGTGCCGCCGCCGGGCGTGCTCGGGTCGGTCGCGGGTGTCTGGCACGCGGTCGCGTTCGAGGCGCCGAAGCTCTTGGTCGTCACGGGGACGAAGGCACCCGAGCCGTCGGGGCAGCGCGCGTACGCGCCCGCGCCGAAGCCGTTCGTCTCGTCGGAGCCCGCCTGGCCCGCGGTGTACGACACCGAGTCGACCAGCGTCCCGGCGGTACCGGACGGGCCGTCGGGCAGGTAGATCTTCACGCCGTCACCGCCGCTGCCCAGACCCTTCGTGGAGCCGAGGTAGACGAAGCCGTGCGCCGCGACGACCGTGGTCGCCGTGCCGTCGGGCAGCCTTGCCGCCAGAGGAGCGGCCGCGCTGGCCAGGCCGCTGTCGATCTGCAGCCAGCCGGCGATGCTGACGTCGGCCGCACCGCTGTTGTACAGCTCGATCGCGTCACCCACGGGGGTGGCCGTGTTGTCCGAGGAGACCTCGTTGATGCGGACGTCGGCCCAGGTGCTCACGGGCGCGACCGGCGCGAACCGGCTCGTGCCCGGCGAGCCGACGTCGCCCACGGTCGAGGCGCGGGACGCCTCGGCGTCAGCGACGACCGAGACCTGCCACTGCGACGCGTCGTTGGCGCCGAGCGCCGCCGCGGTCGTCGGGACCCCGGCGACGCCCAGCGTGCGCGGACCCTTCACGGTGCCGGTGCCCTGGTCGTTGTAGGTCAGCCGGTCGACGAGGTCGGCGGCCGCGTCGGGCCCGTCGAAGAGGTTGATCTCGTCCGCGCGGCCCAGGTTGGTGGTGTTGCCGGCAAGGATCTTCACGGGCCCGCTCAGGCCCCACTGGCTGCGGAACGTCCCGTCCGCGGACTCGGTGATGATCGCGGACTCACCGACCGCGAGGCTGCCCAGCGCGTCCAGCGGCACCGTCCCCGGCGCCCTGCTGTCGTCGTCGAACGACCAGCCGGCCAGGCTCACCGGGGCCGTGCCGAGGTTGGTGATCTCGACGTACTCGCCCGAGGAGAGGACCGGGTTGTACATCCACTCGGTGATCCTGACGGCAGGCGCCGCCTCGTCGGCGGACGCCGAGACGGGCAGCGCGATCGCCAGCGCGCTCACGGTGGCCAGCAGGGCGAGGGGCGCGACGGCGCGCGAGATGCCAGGTTTCACGTGCAGAGTCTGGCGAGGCCGCACATACGGACAAAGACGGCAGAGCCAACGTCAGGGAAACAGCTGGGGGTGCGTCAGTGCGCGTCGTGCTGGCGGATCTCGTCGGCCACCTTGTGCTCGACCAGCACGGGCACGAAGTCGCGGACGACCGAGCCGTCGAGCTCCGCCACCGCCGCGTCCACCTGCTCCTGCACCTGCTCGGCCGGGACCTGCGGGAACTTGGCCTCGATCCGCTCGACCACTTCGTGGAGGGCCTTCGCTTCGTCTTCGATGGGCATGGATCGAGCGTGACAGATCTCCCGGGCGCGCGCCCATCGGGCCCGTCCGGATGCGTCGGCGGCTCTCCGGTGCCACCGTCGACCGGAGACACCGACGACCGTCGAGCGAGAGAGGAACGGACATGGCTGTGACCGCATTCGGAGACTTCCCGCTGGCCGACCGCGACCGCGCGTGGGACGGCGACGCCGCCGAGAGGCGCGTCCGCGAGTGGGCGAAGGCGACGGACGAGCCGAACGAGAAGTACCGCGACGCGCACGTCTGGTACGACGCGGATGCGAAGGAGAACTTCACCGCGTACAAGCTGCTCATCGCGGACGTGGTCGACGGTCGGCTGAAGGCCGTCCCGCGTGGGGTGTTCGCGGCGGCCGCCGTGATGCAGGGTTCGCGGGGCGGCGTCGACGTGCCGGACAAGGACCGCGACCGGATCAAGAGCCATCTGGCCAAGTACTACGCCAAGCTCGACGACACGCCGCCCTGGGACGACTGAGAACTCGCGACAGGGTCTTGCACCTCACGTTGCGTGAGGGCCTAGCGTCGTGAACCGCAACGGTCCCGACGACCCGAGGAGCCCACGATGACGAAGCTGGTTCCCTACCTGACGGTGCACGACGCCGAGGCGGCGATCGCGTTCTACGCCGCGGCCTTCGGGGCGCAGGAGGTTGGCGGGCGCGACGAGGGCGGCGGCCGGATCGGCTTCGCCGCGCTCGCGGTGGGCGACGACGCGTTCTACCTCTCCGACGAGTTCCACGAGTACGGCGCCTACGCGCCGGCGACGCTGGGCCACAGCTCCTGCGCGATCGTCCTCGAGGTGGCCGACGTGGACGCCGTCTACGCGGCCGCGGTCGCCGCGGGCGCGACCGCCGACCGTGAGCCGGCGGACCAGGGCGACGAGCGGCGCGGGTGGCTCGTCGACCCGTTCGGGCACCGGTGGGCGCTGCACACACCCCTGGCGTAGACGTGTCCGAGGGCGGCGAGACCTCCTGGCGGGTCGGCGAGCTCGCCGAGGTGTCCGGCCTGACCGTGCGGACGCTGCACCACTACGACGACATCGGGCTGCTGCGCCCCGATCGCTCAGCCGCCGGTCACCGGGTGATCGAGGCGCCGGACGCGAGCGTGCTGGCCCAGCTCTTGTACGGCCGGGAGCACGTCGAGCGGCTGTACCGCATCAGCGTCCTGCGCAGGTTCGGCGCGACGCTCGACGAGGTCGGTCGCGCCCTCGACGACCCCGCGTGGAGCCTCGACGGTGCGCTGCGCGGTCATCTGGCCGCGCTCGAGGACCAGGTGCTGCGCATGGAGCGGTTGCTGCACCGGCTGACCGACGTGCGGGCCGACGAGCTGGTCGAACGCGCCGACGAGAACGTCTGCCGCCGCCTCCTCGCCGTCCTGGAGGACCGGCCCGTGGCCGCCATCGAGCCGCTGCGCCGGATCGCGGTCCTGGTGTACTCCGACCTCGAGGCCGCGCACCGGCACCTCGTCGACGTCTTCGGGCTGGAGCCGGGGCCGCTCGTGCGGGACGACGACGGGGTGGTGGTGCACGCCGAGGTCCGCACCGCCGACGGCATCGTCATGCTCCACCGGGTCGCCGCCCGGTGGCGGCTCGCCTCCCCGTCGATGCTCGGCGCGGCCACCGGGATGCTCGTCGTCACGGTCCGGGACGTCGACGCGCACCACGCGGCAGTCGTCGCCCGGGGCGGAACGATCACGTTCCCACCGGAGGACCAGGCCTACGGCGTGCGGGAGTACGGGGCGCTGGGGCCGGAGGGGGAGCCGTGGTCGTTCTGGGCGCCGCTGCCGAAGGGCTGACGCGTCAGACGCGTTCGAGGACGGCCGCAAGGGCCGGCACATGGTCTCCAGGGCGGCGAGCGTACTTTGCGCGCAGGGTCGTCGACGTCAGCACAGGTCGGGCCCTGGGCGGCCGGCACCGACCCATCGTTCGAGCGCGCTCGGGGCGAACACCTCGTCGATCACCGTGAACGCGACGCCGGTGATGCCGACGACGTCGCTGTCGAGCGAGCGAGCGATGACGAGGTCGCGCGTCGCGAGGGGCAGCGATCGCTCGTAGATCGCCTGCCGGACGGCCGCGAGGAGGAGGTCTCCCGACTCGGCGACGTGCCCGCCGAGGATGATGAGCGCAGGGTTGAGCGTGTTGATCAGCGACGCGAGCATCTCGCCCACCCGACGCCCCGCGGTCCGCAGGAGCTCGGCGGTCGTGCGGTCGCCGTGCTCGGCCGCTTCGGTGAGGTGCCGGACCGTGAGGGTGCCGTCCCGGTCGAGCAGGCCGGCAAGGATCGGGCTCGTGCCGTCCTGGGCCGCGCCACGCGCCTGGGCGACGAGTGCCGCGCCGCCCGCGACCGCCTCGAGGCAGTCGGTGCGCCCGCACCGGCACGGCACGCCGAGCTGCTCGCGTACCGCGATGTGACCGACGTCGCCGGCGACTCCCTGGGCTCCCCGGTGCAGGCCGCCGCGGGACACGACCCCGGCGCCGATGCCGGTGCCGATCTTGACGTACACCACGTCGCTGCGGCCGCGCGCGACGCCCGTGCGGAGCTCGCCGAGCGCCATGGCGTTCACGTCGTTGTCGACCCACACGGGCACGGGCCACGTGCGCTGGACGTGCTCGCGGATCGGGTAGTCGTCCCAGCCCGGCATGATCGGTGGGGACACGGGACGCGCGGTCGAGAACTCCACCGGACCGGGCACACCGAGACCCACGCCCCACACCCGCGCCTCGGGCTGGTCGACGGACACGGCGTCGAGCAGCTCGCGCCACAGCTCCAGGACGAGGTCGAGGGCRGGTACCGGTCCGTCGGCGATGCTGTGCGTCCGGTAGGTCTGCGTCAGCACCTGCCCGGAGAGGTCGGCGAGCCCGGCGCTCACGCCCGTCGCGCCGAAGGCCGCGACCAGGACGAGTCCGGTCTCCGGCTCGAACCGCAGCCGGCGAGGTGCGCGCCCACCGGTCGACGGGCCCAGGGCGCCCTCGGACAGGAGTCCGAGCTCGATCAGCTCGGCGACGCGCTGGGCGACGACCTTGCGCCCGAGCCCCGTCAGGTGCTCGACCTCGGACCGGGTGGTGGCGCTGCCGCTGCGCACGAGGTCGAGCACGGCGGACAGCGACGTGATGCGGGGGTCGAGCACGGACCGCGACGGCGCGGAGGGCGACGGGTTCATGGCTACCACCGGGACATCATGGCCGACGAGGGATCGCCGCATGGCTGGTTCGGTGCGTGAGGTGTCGAACCATGCACATCTGCGCCCGATCGGCGGGCAGTGCGCGAAGGCGGGTCCGCCTCGACGAGGACGGACCCACCTTCGTGCAGCGATCGAGCAGGGAAGGTCAGAACCTGACGGTCTGGAGGTACTCGAGACCTGCGAGGCTCGGACCGAACGGGTCGTAGGTCGGGTCCGTGAACGGCGGGTCGCGCTCGATGACGTAGTACTTGATGCCCTTCCCAGCCGCCGCGAAGATGCTCGGGAAGTCGATCGTGCCCTGGCCCACGGTGGTGATCGACCCGTCAGCAGCCATGTCCTTCACGTGGAACAGCTTGATCCGGTCGCCGTACTTGTGAATGACCGTGATCGGGTCGACGCCGGCCTTGGTGACCCAGTAGAGGTCGAGCTCGAAGACGACGTTCTTCGACCGGGTGTACTTCTGCAGCAGGTCGTAGCCTGTCGTGCCCTCGACCGGCGCGAACTCCCAGTCGTGCGAGTGGACCATGTACCGCAGTCCCTGCTTGCGGGCCAGCTCGCCGAAGTGGTCGATCTTCTTCGCGAACGCGATCCACTCCGCGGCCGTCGTGAACGTCCTCGGGTCGGCCCCGGCTCCGACGTACGGCGAGCCGATCTCCTTCGCGATCGCCACCTTGGCGTTCCACTCGTCGTCCGTGGTGTCCATGGTGATCGACGTGTGCAGCCCCGACGCCTTGAGGCCGTACTTGTCCAGCAGCGCCCGGTACTGGGCCGCACCCAGACCCTGGAAGCTCGTGTAGTCGACCGGTTCGACGTTGCGGTAGCCCGCCGCGGACAGCCGGCTCAGCACCTCCTCCTGGCGGGCCTGCGCCTCGGGCGACGCGTCGAACCCGATGTAGGCGAAGAAGTTGAAGAGCTGGACGCTGATCTCGTGGTCGGAGATCGACTTCCCGTGCTTCTGTGGTTCATGACCGCCGCCCGGGCCTGCGGACGCGGCCCCGGCGAAGCCGAGAGTCATCGCTACCGCCGTGGCCGCGACCACGGCCAGTCGTCCTGCAGTGGACCTCTTTATCCATCGCAACGCCATCACTCCTTCGATCGGAGCCACCCTTGGCTCCTCGGTGCGGACTCAGACAGGTTCTGCGCGTTGCGCGCATAAGTCAAGCCTTGACGCACGGAAGTTTGTCTGATCTGCCGGAGATCTCCGCCGTTCCGCGGGGCAGATCGACGCGCAACCGAACCAGTGGCCCGTGGCGGGTGGGCGCACCTGACGCGTCCGGCGTGTTCAGGCGTCGTGCGTGACCGCGATCCAGTCGGGCGAGCGGCTGCCGGGACGATAGGGCGCCGACCGCCGCTTGGCGACGACGCCCGCGAGCCGGTTCGCCCGGCTCGCGGCCAGGACGTCCGACCCTGGGCCGTCGAACGACGGGGGAGTCTGCCAGAACGCGCCCGTGAGGGCGAGGCCCTCGAGCAGGCTGCGGCGCTCGTCGTAGGAGAGCGCGACCGTCGACGTCCCGTCGAGGTGGAGCACGTCGAACACGAGATAGACCACGGGCACGGTGCGGGCCAGCCGTCGGGCCGCCGGCGCGTCCGTCACCTGCACGCGCTGCTGGAGCAGGCCGTCGTCCGGGGCGCCGCCGGAGTCGAAGGCCACGAGCTCCCCGTCGAGCACCACGGGCGTCGAGCCGACCTGCAGGCCCATCGCGGCGATCTCGGGGTAGGAACGCGTGATGTCCTGGTCGTCGCGGGACATGAGCCGCACGCGGCCGCCGTCGACGTACGCGACCGCGCGCACGCCGTCCCACGTCATCTCGTACGCCCAGTCCTCGTCGTCGGTGGGCAGCCCGCCCGCGGACGCGAGCATCGGCCGGACGAGGTCCGGCAGAGGCTGCCAGTCCGGCCGCGTCGGCGGGTCCATGCGGTGCACCATCCAGCTCTTGCCGTCGTCCGGGGCGCCGGCCGGCCGGCCCTTCGGGCGGGTGGCGAACAGCACGTACCGACCCTGGACGCGCTCGCCGTGCAGCACCACCTGCACCTCGCGGTCGGACCACTTCACCAGGTCGTACGTGCCGTGATCCCAGACGGTGACCTGACCGCCGCCGTACTCGCCCTCTCCGATCCGGCCCTCGAACGTCGCGTACTCGAGCGGGTGGTCCTCGGTGTGGACCGCCAGGTGGTTGGTCATCTGGTCCTGCGGCAACCCCTTGGGCACCGCCCAGGACACGAGCACCCCGTCGCGCTCGAGACGGAAGTCCCAGTGCAGCGCGCGGGCGTGGTGCTCCTGGATGACGAACGACCGGCCGTCACCCGGCGGCGGTCCCTCGCCCGGCGCCGGCACGGGCTCGGGTGTGCGCGCCGGGTCCCGCTTCGCGCGGTACTCGGCGAGCCGCTCGCCGTCGTCGCTCCGATCGGGCACGACCCGAGTCTCCCGCCGTCGGGCCCGGACGGCGAGGGGATCGACGGCGGCGAGAGGGTCTGGTCGACGGCGCCCGCGGACCGTGCGACGACGGACGCGGCGTCAGTCATCCGTCCCCGCTTCGCCAGTGCCTGAGAGGAAGGCCCCGACCCCGGTCAGCGGGTGAGCTGATCCCGCAGCCGGGCGAGCCGGTCCCGCAGGGCCGACGGCACCCGGTCGCCGAAGATCGCGAAGAACTCCTCGGTCAGGTCGGCCTCGAGAGCCCAGGAGTCGGGGTCGATCGCGAACAGCTGGTCCAGCGCCCCCTCGTCGAGGTCGAGTCCCCGCGTGTCGAGGGCCCCGGGCGCGGGCAGCAGGCCCACCGGACTCGGCACGGCGCCCACGTCCGTGCGCAGGCCGCGCGCGCGGTCGACCTGCTCGACCATCCAGGCGAGCACGCGCGAGTTCTCGCCGAACCCGGGCCACAGGAACCGGCCGTCGTCGTCCTTGCGGAACCAGTTGACCTGGAAGACGAGCGGGCGGTGCGAGGCGTCGAGGGAGGCCCCGACGCGCAGCCAGTGCGCCCAGTGGTCGGCCATGTCGTAGCCGCAGAACGGCATCATCGCGAACGGGTCGCGACGCAGCTCGCCGACGACGCCCTCGGCCGCGGCCGTGCGCTCCGACGAGATCGTCGCGCCCATGAACACGCCGTGCTCCCAGCTCTCCGCCTGGGCGACGAGCGGGACGTTGGTCGCCCTGCGGCCGCCGAACACGATCGCGTCGAGAGCCACGCCCTCGGGCGCGTCCCAGCCGTCGGCGATCGTCGGGCACTGGTCGGCCGCGACCGTGAACCGGGAGTTGGGGTGAGCGGCCGGGCGGTCGGCGTCCGGGGTCCAGGCGCGACCGGTCCAGTCCACGAGGTGCGGGGGAGCCTCCTGCGTCAGCCCTTCCCACCACACGTCGCCCTCGGGCGTCAGCGCCACGTTGGTGAAGATCGTGTCGCGGCGCAGCGTCTCGATCGCCGCGGGGTTCGTCGTCGGACTCGTGCCCGGCGCGACCCCGAAGAAGCCCGCCTCCGGGTTGATCGCCCGCAGCGAGCCGTCCGGGCCGGGGCGCAGCCAGGCGATGTCGTCGCCGATCGTCTCGACGCGCCAGCCCGGCAGCGTGGGGACGAGCATCGCCAGGTTCGTCTTGCCGCAGGCCGAGGGGAACGCGGCGGCCACGTGGTAGCGGCGACCCTGTGGCGAGGTGAGCCGGACCAGGAGCATGTGCTCCGCCAGCCAGCCCTCGTCGCGGCCCATCACCGAGGCGATGCGCAGCGCGAAGCACTTCTTGCCCAGCAGCGCGTTCCCGCCGTAGCCCGAGCCGTACGACCAGATCTCGCGGGTCTCGGGGAAGTGGGCGATGTACTTCGTCGGGTTGCACGGCCACGGCACGTCTCGCTCGCCGTCCTGCAGGGGAGAGCCGAGGGAGTGCACGGCGGGCACGAACGGCGCGCCCGCCTCGACCAGGTCGAGCACCGCGCGCCCGACGCGGGTCATCACGTGCATGCTCACGACGACGTACGGGGAGTCGGTGACCTGGACGCCTACCTGGGACAGCGGTCCGCCCACCGGGCCCATCGAGAAGGGCACGACGTACATCGTGCGGCCGCGCATGCTCCCGGCGAACACCGTGTCGAGCTCCGCGCGCATGGCGGACGGCTCGCGCCAGTTGTTGGTCGGCCCCGCGTCGGCCTCGTCGGCCGGGCAGATGAACGTCCTCCCCTCGACCCGCGCGACGTCGTCGGGGTCGGAGCGCGCAAGGTAGCTGCCCGGGCGCAGGTCGGGGTCGAGCGGCAGGAGCGTCCCGGTGCGCACCATCTGCTCGACGAGCGCCCGGCGTTCACCGTCGGAACCGTCGCACCACACC
Source organism: Cellulomonas sp. P2_B4 (assembly GCF_056404795.1). NCBI lineage: Bacteria > Bacillati > Actinomycetota > Actinomycetes > Micrococcales > Cellulomonadaceae > Cellulomonas > Cellulomonas sp. P2_B4. The sequence continues at coordinate 315,425 of NZ_JBFUDI010000003.1, read as the reverse complement.
ACGGCGTCCGGCTCGGTCAGCTCGGCGACGGCCTCGACCCACGCGTGCACGTCGCCCCTGACGGCCGCCGCCGTGACGTCCGCGAGGGAGGTCACGTGACTGCGAGCAACGACGGGGGACTCGGACAGCAAGGTCATCTCGGTGTCTCCTTCGGCGGACCTCCGGTGGTCCGCGCTCTGCGATATCACCATCGTTTCGTCACACCGAGTCGATCTGAGGCCCTCGCGCGGCGTCAAGAATCAAGGAATTTGACCGAGAGTCAGATTCGACGCGGTCTCGACGGGTCCCCGGCTCGCGATGAGCCGTCGACGGGCGCCATCGGGTCAGCTGAGCCGAGCGGCGAGCTCCTCGGAGCCCCGTGCCAGGAGCGTCACGTCGGCGCCAAGGAGCACGAACGACGCGCCGGCATCGACGTACGAGCGCGCCAGGGCCGGGTCGAACGCGTTGACACCGACCGGCTTGCCCGCCCCGCGCACGGCCTCGAACGCCCGGTGCACGGCGGCGACGACGTCCGGGTGGCCCTGCTCGCCGAGCAGCCCCATCGAGGCGGCGAGGTCCGACGGCCCGACGAAGACGCCGTCGACGCCGTCGACCGCCGCGATCGCGTCGGCAGCGTCCACGCCCTCGGCGGTCTCGATCTGCACGAACAGCGACACGTGGTCGTCGGCGTGCTCCAGGTACCCGTCGACGCGGTTCCACCGGGCCGAGCGCGCGAGCGCGGAGCCGACGCCACGGCGTCCGCGGGGCGGGTAGCGGACGGCCTCGACAGCGGCCCGCGCCGACTCCGCCGACGACACCATGGGCACGAGGAGGTTCTGCGCCCCGAGGTCGAGCACCTGCTGGATGAGGACGGCGTCGCCGGTCGACACCCGCACGACCGGGGTCACGGGGTAGTCGGCGACGGCCTGGAGCTGCGCGAGCACGGACTCCAGCCCGTTGGGCGAGTGCTCCATGTCGACGAGCAGCCAGTCCAGCCCGGAGCCGGCACAGATCTCCGCGACCAGGGGGCTGCCCGTGCACACCCACATGCCGGCCAGCGGCCGGTCGGCCGCCGCGAGGGCGTCGCGGAACGTCGGCGTCAGTCGAAGCGGCATGTGATCGTCCCCAGGTCGCGGTAGTCGGCCAGCACGGTGTCGCCCGGGTGCACCCACATCGGACGGGTGAACGAGCCCGCGAGCACGAGCTCGCCGGCCTCGAGACGGTCGCCGTGCTGGGCCAGCTTGTTCGCCAGCCAGACGACGCCCCTGGCGGGATGGTCGAGCACGGCACCCGCGACGCCGGACTCCTCGACCTCCCCGTTCCGGTACAGCAGCGCGGCGACCCAGCGCAGGTCGACGTCGCCGGGCGCGACGTGGGTGGTGCCGAGGACCATCGCTCCCATCGCCGCGTTGTCGCTGATGGTGTCGACGATCGTGCGTCCCTCCAGCTCGATGCGGGACGACAGGATCTCGAGGGCGGGCACCACGTACTCGGTGGCCCGCAGGACGTCGTCGAGGGTCGCGTCCCTGTCGACGGGCTCGGCCAGCCGGAACGCCAGCTCGACCTCGATGCGGACGTTCGAGAACCGGGCGTGCTCGACGACCGAACCGCTCTCGACGACCATGTCGTCGAAGATGGCCCCGTAGTCCGGCTCGTCGATGCCGGTCGCCACCTGCATGACCTTCGACGTCAGGCCGATCTTGTGGCCGACGGGCCGCCGACCGGCGGACACCGCCCGGCGCCGCCACTCGCCCTGGACCGCGTACGCGTCCTCGACGGTCATGCCGGGGTGGCGGGCGGTCAGCAGCGGCACCGTGGCGCGGTCGCGCTCCGCGACGGCGAGCTCGTCGGCGATCGCCGTGATGGTGCCGGAGGGCAACGACCACCCGGTCACAGCTGGTGACCCAGCTTGTACTCGCCCTGCTTCCAGCTCGGAAGCTCGTCGGGAGCGTCGCCCTTGCGGGTGTACGAGAAGCCGTCCGCGCCGATCGTCACCTCCATCTCGCTGGTGTCCGTGCGCGCGACGACCGGCTGCGGGACACCGTCGAGGTCGAGCACCAGGGACGCCTCGGTGTACCAGGACGGGACGACGGGGTTGCCCCACCAGTCCCGGCGCTGGTTGTCGTGGACGTCCCAGGTGACCACCGGGTTGTCCGGGTCGCCCGTGTAGTAGTCCTGGGTGTAGATCTCGAAGCGGTGCCCGTCGGGGTCGCGCAGGTAGAGGTAGAACGCGTTGGACACCCCGTGGCGACCGGGACCCCGCTCGATCCGGTCCGACATCCGCAGCGCACCGAGCTTGTCGCAGATCGCCAGGATGTTGTGCTTCTCGTGGGTCGCGAAGGCGACGTGGTGCAGGCGCGGGCCGTTCCCGCCGGTCATCGCGGTGTCGTGGACGGTCGGCTTGCGACGCATCCAGGCCGCGTAGGTGGTGCCGGCCTCGTCCTGGATGTCCTCGGTCACCCGGAACCCGAGGTCCTCCATGTACGCCACGGCGCGCGGCACGTCGGGGGTCACCTGGTTGAAGTGGTCGAGGCGCACCAGGGTGCCCGGCGTGTAGAGGTCGTAGCGCCACGCGAGCCGCTCGACGTGCTGGACGTCGTGGAAGAACTCGTAGGGGAACCCCAGCGGGTCCTGCACGCGCACCGAGTCTCCGATGCCCTTCACGAAGCCCTCCGGCCGCCGCTCGACCCGGCACCCGAGCTCGCCGTAGAACGCGACCGCCTTGTCGAGGTCCTCGGGGGAGCGGACGCGGAACGAGAGCGCGGCGACCGCCGCGACGGGCCCCGCGCGCAGGACGAGGTTGTGGTGGATGAACTCCTCGAAGCTGCGCAGGTAGACGCACTCGTCGTCCTCCTCGGTCACGACCAGACCGAGGACGTCCACGTAGAAGCTGCGCGACGCCGCGAGGTCGGTGACGACGAGCTCCATCGAGGCGGCGCGCAGGATGTCGGGTGGCGGCGACGACGGCGTCGGGATGGGGTCGGCGGTCCGGATCGGGTCGTCGGCGGTCACGACGGGCTCGGTCCCGTCCGGGGTGATCGGGGTGCTCACGTCAGCGTCCTTTGCCGAAGGTCGGGTGGTGCGGCTCGCCCAGCGTCACGTGCACGGCCTGCTGGTGGGTGTAGAAGTCGATCGAGCGGTAGCCGCCCTCGTGGCCGAGCCCGGAGGCCTTGACCCCGCCGAACGGGGTCCGCAGGTCGCGGACGTTGTTGCTGTTGAGCCAGACCATCCCCGACTCGACCGCCTGGGCGAAGGTGTGCGCGCGGCGCAGGTCGTTCGTCCACACGTACGCCGCGAGCCCGTACCTCACGCCGTTGGCCAGCGCGAGCGCCTCCTCCTCGGTGTCGAACGGCGTGATGGCGACGACGGGGCCGAAGATCTCCTCCTGGAAGATCCGCGCGTCGGCCGGGACGTCGGCGAAGACCGTCGGCGCCACGTAGTTGCCGGTCGGGAATCCGTCGGGCCGACCGCCGCCGGCGACCAGACGCCCCTCGGCCCGGCCGATCTCGATGTAGCCCATGACCTTCTCGTAGTGCTCCGGGTGCACGAGGGCGCCGACCTCGGTGCTCGCCTCGTGCGGGGGACCGACGACGACGCGCTTGGCCTGGGCCGCGTAGCGCTCGACGAACTCGTCGTAGATCTCGCGCTGGACCAGGATCCGGCTGCCCGCCGTGCACCGCTCGCCGTTGAGCGAGAACACCCCGAAGATCGTCGCGTCGATCGCAGCCTCGAGGTCCGCGTCGGCGAAGACGACGGCGGGGGACTTGCCCCCGAGCTCCATCGAGAGGCCCTTGAGGTGCGGTGCCGCGTTGGCGAAGATGAGCTGCCCGGTCCGGCTCTCGCCCGTGAACGAGATGAGCGGGACGTCGGGGTGCTTGACCAGGGCGTCGCCCGCCTCCTCCCCGAGTCCGTGCACGAGGTTGAACACGCCCGTCGGCACGCCCGCCTCCTCGAAGATCCCGGCCCACAGCGACGCCGACAGCGGCGTGAACTCCGCAGGCTTGAGGACGACCGTGTTGCCGGTCGCCAGCGCGGGTCCGAGCTTCCACGACTCGAGCATGAACGGCGTGTTCCAGGGCGTGATGAGGCCGGCGACGCCGATCGGCTTGCGGTTGACGTAGTTGAGCTGTCGCCCGGGCACCTTGAACGCGTCGTCGGACTGGGCCACGACGAGGTCGGCGAAGAACCGGAAGTTCTCCGCGGCCCGCCGTGCCTGGCCGAGCGCCTGGGTGATCGGCAGGCCGGAGTCGAAGCTCTCGAGCTCGGCCAGCCGGGCGTCGCGCGACTCGACGATGTCCGCGATCCGGTGCAGGACGCGCGAGCGCTCGCGGGGCAGCATCCGCGGCCAGGGACCGTTCTCGAACGCGTGCCGAGCCGCCGCGACGGCCCGGTCGACGTCCGCGGCCTGACCCGCAGCGGCGTGCAGGTACGTCTCGTTCGACACCGGGTCGAGCACCCCGAACGTCCCGCCGTCCGCGGAGTCGGCGTGCTCGCCGCCGATGTAGTGCTGGAGGCGCGAGGGGAGGTCGGCGGGCAGGTGGGTCTCAGCCATGGGTGGCCTCTTCCAGTGCGGTCGTCACGTCAGGGTGCTCGTGGCTCAGGTACGCGGCGAGCGTGGCCGAGCGGTGCCGGCGGGCGGCACGCTCGATGTCGGCCAGCGGTGCGCCGGTCTCGATGAGGTCGACGATGGTCTCGTGCTCGCGCACCGACTCCTGCGCGCGGCCGGGCACGAAGCTGAACGTCGAGTCGCGCAGGTGGCCCAGCCGCACCCACTCGGCCTCGACGAGCGCGAGCATGCGCGGGTTCGGGCAGGCGGCGAAGAGCACCGAGTGGAACCGCTGGTTCAGCGAGGTGAAGAGCCGCGGGTCGAAGTCGTCGAGCGACTCGACCAGCCGGCGGTTGAGCTCGCGCGCGTGCCGCAGGTCGTCGGTGGTCAGGCGTCGGGCGGCGAGCGCGGTGGCCGATCCCTCGAGGATGGCGAGGGTCTCCATGCTGTGCCGGTACTGGGTGTCGTCGATCATCGACACCCGCGCCCCGACGTTCCGCTCGTACGTCACCAGGCCCTCCGCCTCGAGCCGACGGATCGCCTCGCGTACCGGCACGACGCTCATGTCGAGCTCGTCGGCGATCGAGCCGAGGACGAGCCGGTAGCCCGGCGCCAGCTCCTGGCGGGAGATCCGCTCCTTGAGCCAGAGGTAGGCCCGCTGCGACTTGCTCCGTTCGCTCACCGGTCGCGCCTCCGTGCGTCGAACCGCGCCTTCCACTGTGCGTTCATGGGGAAGAGGCCGTCGACCGGGTGACCGGCGGCGACCTGCTCGGCGATCCAGCCGTCCTCCTCCTCCTGGGCGAGGGTCGCGTCCACGACCTCCTCGACGAGGGCCGGGGGGATGACGACGACGCCGTCCCGGTCGCCGACCACGACGTCGCCCGGCTCGACGGTCGTCCCGCCGCAGGCGACCGCGACGTCGACGTCCCACGGCACGTGCCGACGACCGAGCACCGCGGGGTGCGGGCCGGCCGAGTAGACGGGGATGCCGACGGCGGCGACCGCGTCGACGTCGCGCACGCCACCGTCGGTGACGATGCCGGCGGCGCCGCGCACGTGGGCGCGCAGCGCGAGGATGTCGCCGAACGTCCCGGACCCGGTCTCGCCCCGCGCCTCGATGACGATCACCTCGCCCTCGTCGACGGCGTCGAAGGCGCGCTTCTGGGCGTTCTGCCCGCCGCCGTGGGTGGCGAAGAGATCCTCGCGGGCGGGCACGAACCGCAGGGTGCGTGCCGTGCCGACGAGCTTGGCTCCGGGGTGCATCGGATGCACCCCGTCGATCGTGACGGCGTTCAGACCCCGCTTGCGCAGCTGTGCGCTGAGCCCGGCGACCGGCGCCCGCACCAGCTTCTCGCGCAGCTCCGGCGTGAGGCGGACGCGGACGGGCTCGGACGTCCCCGCTCCCCACGCCTCGGCGCGCTGCACGTCGTCGACGGCGGGCAACGACCCGAGCGCGCCGTCGAACGGGTGCGCGCCCTGCGTGACGGTCGTGACGAGTCGGCCCGAGGTCGGCGCCCCAGCCGCGTCCGGCGCGTCCACCTCGACCTCGACCACGTCGCCGGGGACGACCACCGAGGAGCCCGCCGGGGTGCCCGTCAGGATGATGTCGCCGGGCTCGAGCGTCAGGTGCTGCGAGAGGTCGGCCACCAGCTGCTCGAGGGGGAACAGCAGGCCCGCGGTCGTGTCGTCCTGGCGCGGCTCGCCGTTGACCCACGTCCGCAGCCGCAGCGCACCGGGGTCGACGGCCCGGGCGTCCAGCAGTCCCGGGCCGACCGGGGTGAACCCGTCGCCGCCCTTGGACCGGACGTTCGAGCCCCGGTCGTTCGCGCGCAGGTCGTACAGCCCGAGGTCGTTCGCCGCCGTGACCCAGGCGACGTGGTCCCACGCGCGCTCGAGCGGGACGCGTCGTGCCGTGGTGCCGACGACGAGCGCGATCTCTCCCTCGAAGGCCAGCAGCTCGGTGCCGAGCGGACGTTCGACGGTGCCACCGGAGGCGGCCACGGAGCTCGACGGCTTGAAGAAGTACGACGGGTGGGTCGGGCGGCGGCCGCGCTGGTCGGCACGCGAGGCGTAGCTGAGGTGGATCGCGACGATCTTGCCCGGGCGGCCGGGAAGCGCGGAGAACCTGGCGTCCGCGCCGCCGTCGTTGTCGTGGGTCATGGCTCCCTCGTCTGGTGGTGAGAAGTCGGTCGTCCGCCGGCCTCAGCCGCTCGCCCGGGTGATCTCCTCCCAGAACGGTGCGACCACGGACCCGGAGATCCGCAGGTCCAGGAGCAGGAACGGGCGTTCGTCGGCCGGTCGGGCGCGCCACGTGGTGAGCGCCTCGAGGTCCTCCACCGACCGGACGGCCACGCCCTGGGCGCCGAGCGCGGTGGCCACGCCGGCGAAGTCGACGTCCGGGATGAGCATCGGCTCGCGCGCCAGACCCTTGCGACCGTAGAGGTGCATCTCCGCGCTGTACGCCCCGTCGTTCCACACGACCGCGATCCCGTGGCCGGCCGCGACCCGCACCGCCGACTCCAGGTCGGACAGGGCCATGAGCCCGCCCCCGTCCCCGGTCGTCAGCACCACCGTGGCCTCGGGCCGGGCGAGCGCCGCGCCCACCATGCTGGGGAAGCCGAGCCCGATCGCCTGGAAGGCGGTGCCGACCATCACCATCCGGTCCGGCGCGGTCACCGGCCAGTACATGTTCGACCAGCCCAGGAAGTGCCCGCCGTCCGAGACGACCACCCGGTCCTCGGGCAGCAGCTCCCCGAGGCGCGCCGCCGCGGTGCGGGGGTCGAGCCGGCCGTCCGGTGCGGTCCCGTCGCCGGGCTCGTGCCGGCGCGCGGCGGCCAGGTCGACGGACTCGCGCCATCCGCTGGGCTCGGCGCCGCCGAGCTGGTCGAGGATCGCCTCCGCGACGACCGTGGCGTCCCCGCGGACGTACCCACCCACGTGCGGGTGGGTCGCGGCGGGTGCGACGTCGACCTGGAAGACCCGGCACCCCGGCGCGAAGAGGTCCCCGAACCGCATCGTGAACTGGTTGAGCGAGGCGCCCACCACGAGCGCGACGTCGGCCTCGCGGACCAGCGCCATGGCCTCCTGTGCGCCGAACCCGCCGGAGACGCCGAGGTCGAACTCGGTCCGGGGGAAGACCCCGCGCCCCAGCGCCGTCGTGGTCGTCAGCGCGCCTGTGGCGTCGGCGATCGCGCCGAGGGCCTCGCCCGCACCGGCCGCCCAGGCACCGCGTCCCGCCAGGAGCAGCGGGCGCCGTGCAGCGGCGAGGGCGAGGGCGATCTCCCGCACGACTCCGCCGGCGAACTCCCCGCGCACGGCGAGCGGCGGGGGAAGGCGGGGGACCGGCCTCTCGGGCACCGGGCCGGTGTCCAGGGTCGCGACGTCGTAGGGGATCGCGAGCACCGTCGGCACCCGGTAGGTCAGCGCGTGCTCGACCGCGATGACGGTCGTGGCGGCGGCGTCGGTGCGGCCCACGGTGTACGTGCGGGCGCCGACGGCCGAGGCCATCGCGATCTGGTCGACGTCCCATGGGCGGGGCCCGGAGGTCGGCTCGTCGCCGACGACGAGGACGAGCGGCACGTGGGCCTGCACCGCCTCGGCGAGGGCGGTGAGCGTGTTGGTGAACCCGGCGCCGTAGGTCGTCGTCGCGGCGGCGAGCCGGCCGGAGGTCCGGTGGAACGCGTCGGCCGCGACGACGGCGCCGGCCTCGTGCCGCACGGGGACGAAGTCCGCGTCGGTCTGGCAGGTCAGGGCGTCGAGGAAGTAGGCGTTGCCGTTGCCCATCACCCCGAACACGTGGTCGACGTGCGCGGCCAGCGTGATCGCGACGTGCGCGGAAACCGTCGGCATCTGAGCAGGGCCTCCCGGACCAGGTCGACCGCAGCGGCATCGATGCGGTTCGAGGAGATAATATACGATCGGTTCCACCTCGACATCGGCGTCAGAGGAGTCGCATGCAGTTCCACGACCACGGTTACGTCTCCGGCGACCCGCGCGTCCAGCCCGCGGCCGGCGTCGGCCTCGACCGGCCCGACGAGCTTCCCGACGAGGTGGACGTCCTCGTCGTCGGCACCGGTCCGGCCGGAATGATCACAGCCGCGCAGCTGTCGCAGTTCCCGGGCATCACCACGCGGATCGTCGACCGGCGCGAGGGACGGCTGGCGATCGGCCAGGCGGACGGGATCCAGCCGCGCAGCGTCGAGACGTTCCAGGCCTTCGGGTTCGCCGGACGGATCGCCGAGGAGTCCTACCGGGTCATGGAGGTCTGCTTCTGGCACCCGGACCCGGACGACCCCACCCGGATCGTCCGCGGTGAGCGCACGCCCGACGACCCGTCCGGGATCAGCGAGTTCCCGCACCTCTATGTCAACCAGGCCCGCGTGCTCGACTACTTCGCCGAGTTCATGGCGAACGCCCCGACGCGGATGGCGCCCGACTACGGCTACGAGTTCCGTGACCTCGAGATCGCCGACGGCGGCGACCACCCGGTCACCGTGCACCTCGCGCGCACCTGCGGCCCGGACGTCGGGCAGGAGAAGGTCGTCCGCGCGAGGTACGTGGTCGGCGCCGACGGCGCGCACAGCGGCGTCCGGCGGTCCATCGGCTGCACGGCGGTGGGCGGCTCCGCGGCCCATGCCTGGGGCGTCATGGACGTCCTCGCCGTGACCGACTTCCCGGACATCCGCCGCAAGTGCGCGATCCAGTCCGGCTCCGGCGGCAGCATCCTGCTCATCCCGCGCGAGGGCGGGCAGCTGTTCCGGATGTACGTAGACCTCGGCGAGGCCCGGGCCGACAACCACGACGCGCTGCGCGGCACGACCGTCGAGCAGATCGTCGCCCACGCGAACGCGATCCTGAGCCCGTACTCGCTCGACGTGAAGAACGTCGCCTGGCACAGCGTCTACGAGGTCGGCCACCGGGTCACCGACCGGTTCGACGACGTCCCTCTCGACCAGATCGGCGTGCGCGCCCCGCGTGTGTTCATCGAGGGCGACGCCTGCCACACGCACAGTGCGAAGGCCGGCCAGGGCATGAACGTCTCGATGCAGGACGGCTTCAACCTCGGCTGGAAGCTCGGCTACGTCCTGTCCGGCCGCAGTCCGCAGAGCCTGTTGGCCACCTACTCGGCCGAGCGCCAGGTCATCGCGCAGAACCTCATCGACTTCGACAAGCAGTGGTCGTCGCTCATGGCGAAGAAGCCCGAGGAGTTCTCCGACCGGGCCGAGCTCGCGGACTTCTACGTGCAGACCACCGAGTTCCTCTTCGGGTTCATGACGCAGTACCCGCCGTCGATGCTCGTCGCCGAGCCCGCCCACCAGGACCTGGCCACCGGGTTCCCCGTCGGGAAGCGGTTCAAGTCCGCCCCGGTCGTGCGCGTCGCCGACTCCAACCCCCGGCACCTCGGGCACGAGCACCGCGCCGACGGCCGCTGGCGCGTCTACGCCTTCGCCGACGCGGACGCCTCCGCGCTGGCGACGTGGTCCGACTGGATGGCGGCCTCACCCGACTCCCCAGTGGTCGCGCACACGGGCGAGGGGGAGGAGGTCGACGCCGTCCTGGACCTCAAGGTGGTCTACCAGCAGCGGCACGACGCGGTCGACGTCGCGGAGGTGCCGGAGCTCTTCCGCCCGCGCACCGGGCCGTTCGGGCTGGTCGACCACGAGTTGGTGTTCGCGACCCACCCGGACGAGGACATCTTCGAGCTGCGGGGCATCGACCGCGCCGGCTGCGTCGTCGTCGTGCGGCCCGACCAGTACGTCGCGGCGGTCCTGCCGCTGCACGCCACGGACGAGCTCGCGGCGTTCTTCCGGCAGCACCTGCTCGTGCGGGACCGGCAGCCGGTCGCGTAGAGGTCAGCGGCTGACCGCGGCCTCGCGGGCGAGCCGGGCCGGCGTCTCGTCGTCGAACTCCGCGAAGAATCCGCCCACCCGGTCGGTGAGCTCGCCCATGCCGTCGCACGCGAACAGGATCGGCTGGTAGTGCGAGATGTCGTACTCCAGGGTGGCCATCGCGTGGAAGTCGACGGGACGCACGTCCGCGCCGCGGAACTCCTCGATCTCGCCGTACGAGGAGAGCAGACCTGCGCCGTACGCGCGCAGCTCGCCGGCCTCGTACATCACGCCGAACTCGATGGTGAACCAGAAGACGTCCGCCACGTACTGCAGCCCCTCGGGCGTCTGGCACCGTCGCGCGGCCTCGCCCGCGCGGCGCTTCACGTCCGCGATCGCGGGGTTCGCGAGCAGGTTGCAGTGCCCCACCACCTCGTGGAGGATGTCCGGCTCCGGCGTGTAGAGCGGTTGCGACGGGTGCCGCAGGTACTGGGTGGAGTGGAAGATCCCGTCGGCCAGCGATCCGTAGAACACGTCGAGCGGGACGAGCCCGGCGGCGGGGTGCAGCCGGAAGCCGCTGAGCGGCTCGAGCCCGTCGCTGACCTCGTCGAGCTGCGGCACGCGGTCGCTCGGGAGGGCGAGGGCTTCCTTGCCCTCCAGGAAGCCGCGGATGGCGAGCCGCTCGTGCTTGGGCGCGAGCTCGCGGCACACGGTCGCCCAGATCTCGTTCTCCGAGTCGGTGTACTCCACGCGCGGCACGGCGTCGCCCGGCCGCCACGCGAGTGCCGGGGCGGCGATCTCGTTGCGACGACGGCGGTACTCCTCGTCGTTCGCACCGGGGTGGTCGTCCGCCAGGTGCACGGTGGCCTTGCCGTCCTTGTCGGCGGTGACAGGGGCGTACAGCTGACCTTCTTCGAACATGGCTCCGTTGTACGCCGAAAACAGGGGAGACGCATCCTCCGTGAACCCGGAGCCACCCGGTCTCGTGTCAACAGGTGTCGGGCCTGTCCCGGGCCCGCGGAGAAAGGGTTGACGATGAAGACGATCCTGAGGCGCGCAGCGATGGCGGGGGCGGTCGTGGCGACTGTCGGGCTGCTGGGGGCTCCCGCGGCCTTCGCCGACGGCGGCCACGGCGGTGGTGGCGGGCGGACGATCCTGACCGCGGAGGTCGCCGGCAGCCTGACGACCGACCCGGTGCTGTTCGGGGCGGTCGCGCCCGGCGGTGCGGACTGGGTGATCGGCGACGGCGACGTCAAGCTGCGCCACGACGGCCGGCTGGACGTCAAGGTCGAGGGCCTCGTCCTGACGTCGACCGGCGCGAACCCCGTCGCGACGGTCTCGGCCAGCGTGGCGTGCAACGGCGCGGTCGTCGCGACGACGGCCGCCGTGCCGTTCTCGCCCACGGGTGACGTCCGGATCCGGGCCACGGTCGCCCTGCCGCAGCGGTGCATCGCACCGGTCGTGCTGCTCAACCCGCGCGGCAACCCGGCGGTCTACATCGGCGTGACCGGCACCGAGGGGTGAGGTCGGCCCGGTCCGCGGTCCCGTCGGCTCCGACCGCGGACCGGGCAGTCGCACGCAGCGCCACTCGCGTCGGTTCACGGACTCCTCGTGTTCCTCGGCCGTCGGGCTCATGTTGGGCGCCCGAAGGGTCGATGGAGTGGAGAGGTCGAGGGCGACCAAGGAGCGGAGCCATGGCACTGACGTTCGACGCAACGCCGCCGCAAGCGCGCTCGAACGCGGATGCCAGCCCCGCGAAGCTGCGCGACGAGATCAGCCGACTCTCGCAGCGGCTCGTGCGCGCTCGGGAGTCCTACAACCAGGACTTCGTCGGCGGCGAACCCGAGGTGCCGCTCGACGATCAGCTGGCCGTGATCGAGAGCTACCGGGCCAGGCTGGAGATCGTGACCGCACAGCTGCGCGAGCACGAGGGCCCGGGCGGTCCGGTGACCGCGGTGCCTGAGCAGCCGTCCCCGGCCCGCGCGTCGGCGCCGCCCGAGCCACAGACGCCGCCCGTCCAGGTCCGTGCGCACGAGGTCCCGCAGCCGTCGGCGTCGGCGTCAGCGTCGGTCGGGCCTCGCCCGACCGGCACCGGAATCGCGAACCCGGACGGGACCCCACTTCTCGCCGACGGAGGAACCATCCTGCGCACCGAGGACGCCGCCGTGGGCGAGTACGTCCGCCACGTCGCCGACCAGCGCTGGCTGACGACGACCGGTCGCTCGGCCGGCGACGAGTTCGACGCGATCTGCTCCGACATCCTCGCGGCCCTCGCGCACAAGCACGGCGTGACGCTCGAGGACGAGCGCCAGCTGCTCGCCCGCCAGGTCGACGCTCGGTACCGCCGCGACTACGGGTGACGCCCGCGGTACGCACCAGGTCGACAGTCTCCGCCGGCCGTTCCGGTGATGCAGGGCCTCGGCGAGCGCGAACCGACCCAGCTCAACGGGCCGTCGGCTCGAGCGACTCCTGGCCCTGGGAGGTCCACTGGATCAGCAGGATCGTCGCGTCGTCCTGAAGGACGCCGTTCTGGTGGTCCAGGATCCGGCGGCCGACCCGGCGCACGATCTCGGGCAGCGGCACCCCGTCCGCCGCCTCGCGCTCGATGAAGTCGACGAGCCTGTCGAGTCCGAAGAACCGTCCCTCGGTGTCGCGCGCCTCCGTGATCCCGTCCGTGTACAGCACGAGCACGTCATCCGGTTCCAGCCACTCCTCGGCGACGGTGACCTCTCGGGTGTCGAGTCCCAGGAGCGGTCGGCGACCGGAGGACAGCGTCTTGACGACGCGGCCTCGGCGCAGGAGCAGCGGTGGAGCATGACCGGCCGCGATGTAGCGCAGCTCGCCGGTGTCGAGCGCGAGGGTTCCCAGCACGCCGGTCGCGTAGGTGCTCCCGGCGAACTCGTCGCTGACCGCGCGGTGGATCGCTTCGGTCTGCTGGAGCAGACCGTGCCCGTGGCGCCGCGAGTTGCGGTAGGCGGCGAGCGCGGTCGCCGCGGCGAGCCCCGAGTGCAGGTCGTGACCTGTGGCGTCCAGGATCGCGAACTGCGCCTGGGCGTTCGACAGCGCGTAGTCGAACACGTCGCCGCCCACGTGGGACGACGGCTCCAGACGGCCGCTGACGACGACCTTGTCGGTGCCCGACGTCAAGGGCGGGAGCAGCTGCCAGATCAGCTCGGCGGACACCGTCCGCGGCGCCTGGCGTCGGACCTCGTCGACCGCGTCGCCGTACTCGTCGAGGATCGTGACGAGGTGTCCGAGGAGGTGCGCGAACGACCACAGGTCACGCAGGAACGCGTCGTCCCCGAGCCGCTCCTCGTCCGGCACGACGACCTGCAGGACGCCGAGCCGTTCGACCCCGTCGATGATCGGCATCCAGATCACCGGACCTTCGGCCGCCACCGTGGTCTGCACGGTCAGCAGGCGGTAGGCGCGACCAGCGAGGGTGGCGTCGATGCCGAGCGTGTCGGGCCGTGCTCGGCCCGCCGCGACCATCGGGACGAGCACCGTGTTGCTGTAGTCCGCGAGGTACGTCACCGCCGACGCGCGCAGGTGCGCGACACCCGCCTCGACCGCGTCTGGCAGCACGTCGGGTGCAGCCAGGTGCGTCCGGTGCAGGAGCGTGAGCAGCGCGTCGAGCGCTGCGCGCCTCTGGTCGTCCGATCGTGCGGCCATGTCGCCTCCCGCTCCGATCGGGGAGTGGGCCTCCCGGGCGCCTCGCCCTTCGAGTCGAACGGCGACTACCCCGACGGTAGCCGGGGCACGGGCCAGCCGTCGTCGTCCGTGTCCAGCGGGATTCGGACTGGAGCCGGCTCCGCCGAGCACGACGCGCACTCCGTGGCCCTCGAAGGGACGTGCGAGTCGTGCGGCTGACGCCCGCCCCGATCGGACACGGGGCGGGCGTCAGGATGTGGCGGACCTATCCGACCGTGAAGGTCCCGGTCACAGAGGCGGTCACGGCCGACGGACCGACCTGGACGGTGTAGGTGCCGGGTGCGATCGTCCAGGCGTGGCTGGCCGTGTCGTAGTACGACAGCGGCAGGTCCGCCGCCTGCGGATCGATGGTGACCGTCGCCTTCTCGCCGCGCCCGACCTTGGGCGACACCTTGGCGTACCCGACGAGCCGCGTCGGCTCACCCGTCGCTGAGGGGAGCGTCAGGTAGACCTGGGCTGTCTCCGTACCGAGCTTCGGGCCGGTGTTGGTCACCAGGAAGGTGACGTCGATCGGCTTCTTGCCGTTCGTCTTGCCCGTGACCTTGAGGTTGTTGTAGGCGAAGCCGGTGTAGGACAGGCCGTACCCGAACGGGAACAGAGGCGTGATGTTCTTCGCCGTGTACCACTTGTAGCCGACGAGCAGCCCCTCGCTGAAGCTGACCTGTCGGATCTCGGTGCTGCCTGTGGGGCGGGTCGTGCTGCCGTTGGCGAACGTGCCGGGGTATTGCTGCGGGGTGTTCGTCGGGGTGTCCGCGAGCGACTTCGGGAACGTCATGGGGAGTCGGCCCACGAAGTTGTCGTCGCCGTAGAGCAGGCGGGCGATCGCCGTGCCCTGCTGCTCGCCCGGGTACCAGGCCTCGAAGACGGCCTTGACGCTGCCGAGCCAGGGCATCGGGGTCGCCGTGCCGGTCTCGAGGATCGCCACCGTCCTGGGGTTCGCGGCGGCGACCGCGGCGATGAGCGCGTCGCCGTTGTTGTCCAGGTCCAGCGTCGTGCGGTCGGCGAACTCGCCCTGCTTGGAGTAGCCGAAGACGATCGCGACGTCCGCGGCGGCTGCCGTCGCGGCGGCGCTGGTGAGGTCGGCTCCGTTGTCGAAGGTGACGGTCGCTCCGACCTGTGCAGCGCGTGCCGTGATCGCGTCGAGCGGTGCGACGGGGTTCGGGCATGGGTTGCCGCTGCCGCCGAAGGGACCTGAGGCCTGGGCGCAGACGCTGCCAGCGCTGATCCCGTTGGTCGGGGTGTTCGAGGCGGTCGGGCCGATGATCGCGATCTTCGTGGTCGATGCGGTCAGGGGGAGCACGTTGCCGTCGTTCTTGAGCAGCACCGAGCTCTCGGAGGCGATCTGAGCGGCGAGCGCCTTGTGGGCGTCCGTCGACGAGCTGGTCGAGGGGACGTCCGGGAGCGGGTGGTCGAACAGCCCGTTCGCGATGTACGCCCGCACGACGCGGAACGCGGCACCGTCGATCTGCGCCATCGTCACGGAACCGTTGTCGAGCGCGGCGCCGATGTTGGCCGGCGTGTAGAACCGCGGGCGGTTCAGCTCCTGGTCCAGCCCGGCAGCCAGCGATGGTGCAGTGCTGTGCACGGCACCGAAGTCGGACACCACGTAGCCCTGGTAGCCGGTGTCGCCCTTGAGGAGGTTGTTCAAGACGGGGTTCTCGCACGCGAAGACGCCGTTGATCTGGTTGTACGAGCACATGATCCCGCCAGGGTTCGACTTGTCGATCAGAATCTTGAACGGCAGGTTGTACACCTCGCGCAGCGTGCGGCCGTCGACGTTCGACGAGCTCGTCTGCCGGTCCAGCTCCTGCTCGTTGGCGACGTAGTGCTTGACCACGGCCATGACGGGCTGGCTCGGGTTGCCCTTCTGGATGCCGTTGATGGTGGCCGCGGCCATGTTCCCCGAGAGCAGGGAGTCCTCGCCCAGATACTCCGGGGTCCGGCCGGAGAGAGGGGTCCTTCCCGAGGCGACGCCCGGGCCGAGGATGACGTTCTTCCCGGAGCGGAAGGCCTCGTCCGCCTGCGCGACGCCCTTGTCGTAGGCGAGCTGCTCGTCGAACGTGGCGGCCAGACCGATCTGGTCGGGGAAGACCGTGACGCCGGTCGACCCCCGCACGTAGTCGGGGCCGTCGGTGTAGACGACCTTCGGCGTGCATGCCACCTGGGCCGGGTAGGTCACGCCGTTGAACGTGGTCTGTGCCGGGCTGTTGGCGGCCTGCTCGTC
This sequence comes from Cellulomonas sp. P2_B4, assembly GCF_056404795.1. NCBI lineage: Bacteria > Bacillati > Actinomycetota > Actinomycetes > Micrococcales > Cellulomonadaceae > Cellulomonas > Cellulomonas sp. P2_B4. The sequence goes on along the minus strand of NZ_JBFUDI010000003.1, from coordinate 299,137 downwards.
CAGCCAGCGCAGCTTCTGGTCGAGCGTGCTGGCCTTGAGCAGGAGGTTCGCCCGCTGGTCGGCGGTCTTGCTGGTGTCCATCCAGGGGCAGGCCGCGTTGGCCGGCGCGGCTTGCGCCGACACAGCCAGGGGGACGCCGACCGCGAGGGGTACCAGGACCGCGAGCGACGACGCGAAGGCGATCGACCGGCGTGAGCCGGGCAACCGGAGGCGGGGCAACGAGACGTGCATCGGTTCTCCTCATTGAGAGACGGATACGACAAGGTCCGTGCGCAAGTCCGCTCCAACCCTTGAGTTGAAGCGTTTCAAACAATGAAGTCGAAACTACTCAGAAGGCCACAATCTCGTCAAGCGGTGCAGATCTCTGGGCTGCGCAGATTTTGGTGTCGGCGCCGTTTCGCAAGCGACAGGAGGGCAGGATGAAACGCTCCACCTCGGTCGGGTGGAGCGTCTCTCCGATGCGGTCAGGTGCTGATCAGATGGTCGAGCCCTGCCGTCAGCTCGTGGCGCCCGGACGTGACGTCGACGACGCCGGCTCTACCGAGATCGACGCGTGCCCGAGCGCCGACGGGGACCGTGACGGTGATGGCCACCTGGTCGCCCTCGATCTCCCAGCGGACATCGGCACGCCCGTAGGAGGTCTCCAGCCACGCCCGTGCCCAGTTCAGCCCGCCGCCGGGGCGAGGCGCCACCTCGAAGACGTCGCCTTCTGGTGAGGCCTGGCGCAGACCGGCGACCGTCCCGTGCAGCCACTCGGCGACGCTGCCGAGCGCATAGTGGTTGAACGAGGTCATGTCCCCGGGGTTGACGGTCCCGTCCGGGAGGATCGAGTCCCAGCGCTCCCACATCGTCGTCGCGCCCTGCCCGACCATGTAGAGCCACGACGGGCACTCTGTCTGCATGAGGAGGGCGTAGGCGCGATCGAGGTGCCCGGTGCTGGCGAGTGCGTCGAGCACGACCGGGGTTCCGACGAATCCGGTTGCCACGACGTCACCGCCCTCCTCGACGAGCCGGGCGAGCCGGTCGCCGGCGACCGCGCGGAACTCGGTCGGGATGAGGTCGAACGCGAGGGTGAGGGCGTATGCGGTGGGCGCATCGCTCGCGAGCTGGCCGTCTGCCTGCACGTAGCGGCGCACGAACGCCTCGCGTACCTCGTCCGCCAGGGCGCCGAATCGTTCCGCTTCTTGGCGGCGTCCCAATGCGTCGGCCATGCGAGAGAGCAGCCGCGCCGAGTGGGCGAAGTAGGCGCTCGCCACGAGGTAGCGGTCGGTGCGCGCACCGGCGGGGTCGTCTGGCGGAGCGGCGGGGTCGAGCCAGTCGCCCAGCTGGAAACCGTCGTCCCACAGCCTGTCGGGGCCGGCGAGTCGTTCGACGCACTCCACCCACGCGCGGGCCGAGTCGAACTGCCGGCGGAGCACGTCGAGGTCGCCGTACCGCTGGTACACGGTCCACGGCACGATGACGGCTGCGTCTCCCCAGGCGGCGCCCGGGCGAGGAGGTGACCACATCGGGTTGCCGTAGATCGTCGGCACGAACCACGGCACCGTTCCGTCGGGCAGCTGCTCGAGGGCCAGGTCTCGAAGCCACGACGACAGCAGACCGGCGCAGTCGTAGAGGAACGTCCCCGCTGGGCCGAACACCTGGATGTCACCGGTCCACCCGAGGCGTTCGTCGCGCTGGGGGCAGTCGGTCGGCAGTCCGACGAAGTTGCCCCTCATGCTCCACACGACGTTGTCGTGCAGGCGGTTGAGGCGGGTGTCCGACGAGGCGAAGCCTCCGGTGCGCCGCATGTCCGTGTGCAGGACCCGAGCAACGACGTCGCCACGCCGCAGCTCGCCCGGCCAGCCTTCGATCTCGACGTACCGGAACCCGTGGATCGTGAAGCGTGGTTCCCACTCCTGCGGCCCACCAGGGCCGAGCGTGTACTCGTCGACGGACTGCGCACCGCGCAGCGGTCGCACGTAGACGTCTCCGTCCTGGAGCACCTCGGCGTGACGGAGACGGATGAGCGTTCCCTCGGGGCCGTCGACCGTGATGCGGACCCGGCCGACCAGGTTCTGCCCGAAGTCGACCAGAGCGGTCCCGCGAGCCGTCCGCGTGATCGACTCGGGCTCGAGCTCCTGCGTGCACCTGATGGACGGACCCTCCGGGGCGACGAGCGTCGCCGGGTCCCGTTCGACCACGTCGACCGGCGACCACGTGCTGTCGTCGAATCCGGCCACCGACCATCCCGCGGGGTCGAGTCGTGCGTCATGCCTCTCGCCTTCGTAGAGGCCGGAGCTCAGGATCGGCCCTACGCCTGCCTGCCAGTCCGGTCCGGTTCCGATGACGCGACGGGTGCCGTCGGCCAGTACCACCTCGAGCTGGGCGATCAGGGCGAGGCGGTCGCCGTAGATGTCGCGGCTGCCGCCGTCGAAACCCAGACGTCCCCGGTACCACCCGTCGCCCAGGAAGGCGCCGATCGCGTTCGGCCCGACCTTGAGCAGGTCGGTGACGTCGTACGTCGCGTACACGAGGCGGTGCGGGTACACGGTCCAGCCGGGGGCCAAGACCTCGTCGCCGACGCGGACGCCGTTGAGGTAGGGCTCGACGAGACCGTGCGCGGACGCGTACAGGCGCGCCGAGACTGGTCGCTCCGCGAGCTCGAACTCGTGTCGCAGGAGCGGTGGACGACGGAGGTCGGTGTCCTCGACCGGTCCGGCCGGCGTGACGGCTCGGGCGACCCAGTCTGCGGTCTCGAGGAGTCCGGCCTCGACCGCTGTGGGCGACGACCACGGCGACCGTCGGCCGTCCTCGTCCTGTACCCGGACGGCGATCAGGACCTGCTCCCGCGACCGCAACGACTCGAAGGGCCACTCGACGAGCCTCTGCGTCCCACTGCTCACCCAGCCCGAGCTGACGGCCGGCCGGCCGGCACCGCTCATGCGTACCTCGTAGGCCGAGGACTGCCAGCCGCTGGGCGCGCGCTCGATCGTCCACGAGATCCGCGGACGCGGTGCGCCGATACCGAGGGCGTCGGCGCGGTGCTCGACGACGGGCGCGCTGACGGCGATCTCGGGTGCGGGCATGTCGGGCTGGTCCGGCGGCAGGGCCGGCCTGGGTTCGGTGATCACTCCTCAGCCCTTGACCGCTCCGGCGGACAGGCCGCGCATGACTCGTTGGTTGAGGAAGATGTAGAGCACCAGGATGATCAGCATGTTGATGCAGATGGCGGCGAACGTCGGTCCGTAGTCGACGGCTCCGAACTGCCCGGTGAAGTTGAGCAGGCCGACCTGGACGGTGCGCAGGTTGTCCTGGGTGGTGAACGTCAGGGCGATGAGCAGGTCGTTCCAGAGGAAGAAGAACTGGACGAGGGCGATGGTGAACACCGCGTTGCGCATCATCGGGAAGCCGATCGACCAGAACGAGCGGACTGCGGACGCGCCGTCGAGGGTGGACGCCTCGAACACTTCGCGAGGTATCGAGCGGAAGTAGGTCGCCATCATGAACACGGTCAGCGGTAGGCCGATCGCTGTGTAGGTGATGATCAGCGGCCACAGCGTGCTGGTCAGGTGCAGCTTGAAGTACACCGTGAAGAGCGGGAGCAGGATCATCTGGCCGGGGATCATGATCCCGGCCAGGAACAGCAGCAGGACGCCCCCGCGACCACGGAAGACCATGACCTCGAGCGCGTACCCGGCGGCAGTGCCGAGCACGACGACGAGGGCGAGGGCCGGGAAGACGGCGAGCACCGAGTTCCGCAGGTAGAGCGCGATGCTCGACCAGGCCTCTGCGTAGTTGCTGAAGTTGGTGAAGCTCTCGGGGAGCGACCAGGTGGGGTCGTTGAGGAACTCGTCCTGCGTCTTGAAGGACCCGAGCAGGAGCCAGATCAGCGGGTACACCATCACGACCAGGAGGACCGTCACGCCGGCATACAGCGGGATGCGGCGGAGGCGGCGGCGCGTCCGGCCGGGGTGGGCCGGTGCGGCGACGGACTTCGGTGTCTGCGTCAGGGTGGTCATGGCTCAGTCCTGGGTGATGTCGCGACGGTTCGCGCGGAAGATGAAGAGAGTGACGATCAGGCACAGGATCGTGAGCGCCAGCGCGATCGTTGAGCCGTAGCCGTAGTCGCCGTAGAAGAACGACGTCCGGTACATCAGCAGCGTCAGGGGAGTGGTCCCGCTGCCTGGGCCTCCGCCGGTCAGTGCGTAGATCGAGTCGAAGACCTTGAGGGTGCCGTTGATGCTGAAGATGATCGACGAGACCAGCACCGGCAGCGAGAGCGGCAGCACGATGCTGCGCACGAGCCGCCAGCCGGCAGCGCCGTCGAGGCGCGCGGACTCGAGCAGCTCGTCCGGCACGTCGACCAGCCCGGCGTAGAGCAGGACGGCGTAGAAGCCCATCGAGCGCCAGATGTCCATCAACGCGATCACCCAGAACGCGTGGCTCGCAGTCCCGAACCAGTCCACGGCGTTCAGCCCGACGGCTTCGAGCAGGGCGTTGACCGGCCCGGTCTGCGGCGCGAACTCGAAGAACTTCTGGAACAGCAGCGCGACGGCAACCGTCGGCAGGACGACGGGGAAGAACACGAGCGTGCGGATCGTGGCCGACGCCTTGCGCAGGAAGAAGATGTACAGCAGGGCCAGCCCATAGCCCACGAGCACCTGCCCGATGGTGATCACCACGGCGTACTTCAGGGTGAACAAGAGCGCCTCGCGCGCGGCCGGATCCGTGAAGAGCTTCTGGAAGTTCTCCAGACCGACCCAGTCGAACCCCGTGACGACGCTGCCGCTGAAGAACGTGTATCCGAGCGACCAGATCATCGGCAGCAACATGACGAGCGAGTACACGAGCAGTGCTGGCCCGAGCAGCAGCAGGATGGCGCGCTTGTCGCCGAGGACACGGTTCATGGCAGGAGCTGCCTCTCATCGTCGAGGGGTGTGAGACGGGCCGGTGCCGCAGGCACCGGCCCGCCTCGTTGGTCGTGCGCCGACACTCAGGGTGTGTCAGGAACCGAGGCTGGCCTGGACCTGGTTCATGAAGTCCTCACCGCTCAGCTGTCCCGAGCCGAGCAGACCGCCGTCGTTCTGGCTGGTCGTCGTCGCCTCTGGGCTGAAGTAGGCCTCGAACCACAGGATGCTCTCCTGGGTCTTGCCGATCTCGTCCTGGACGAGCTGGCTCAGCGGGGAGACCTCGACGTCGCCGTTGACCTTGAAGCCGGTCACCTGGCCGCTGTCGCGCAGGGCGACGGTGCCGTAGTTCGCGGCGATGCACTTGACCCAGTCCTGCGTGGCCGAGTCCTCGAAACCCTTCGTCGAGATCGCCACGGCCGTGCCGACGTTTGCGGGCATCTGCTCGGCCGAGCCCTTGCCGCCGTCGACGTCGGGGAAGTGCATGAAGCCGATGTTGTCGGCGCCGATCTTGTTCTGCTCGGGGTCGCTGAAGTTCGACACGGCCCACGAACCCATGTAGATGAACGCGGCGTCGCCCGTCAGGAACGTGTTGAGCGCCGTCGTGTAGTCGATCGACGTGGGGGACTCGCCGAAGTAGCCCTGCTTGCCGAGGTCCGCGATCGCGTCGGCGGCCTTGACGTATTCCGGGTCCGTGAGCTTGGCCTTGCCGTCTCGCACGTCCTGAAGCGCCGTCGGACCGAGGTCACGAGCGATGTAGTTTCCGACCCATCGGGTCACGCCCCAGCCGTCGCCACCCTTGCCCGCGTTCGAGATCGGCTGGACGCCGGCCGCCTTCAGCTTCGCGAACGCGTCGGTGAGCTCGGTCCACGTCGTCGGGACCTCGATGCCGTTGTCGGCGAGGAGCTTCTTGTTGTACCAGATGCCCTCGATGTTCAGCTCCGTGGGCAGGACGAGCTGCTTGCCGTCGTACAGGTTCTCGATGACCGACGATGCCGCAGGCAGGACGTCGTCCGAGATGCCGAGCTGGTCGAGTGCGTCGCCGGCGTCCTGGAGGGTCCCCTGCTCGGCCAGCTGGGCGTTGAGCGACGGAGCGTTGGCGCTGATGAACAGAGACGGCAGCGCGTCCTGGCCAGCGAGCAGCTGCAGCTGCTGGTCAAGGGTCGACTGCGCCTGCTTGGTGATCTTCAGGGGCTGCGCCGCGTCCTGCGCCTTGCACTCGTCCTTGCTCAGCGTGGTCAGCGTGGTCGGGATGGTCTCGTTCTCGTTGATGGCGAGGAACGACAGGTCGGCGGCTGACTTCCCGGACCCGCCCGACGACGATGCGCTGGACCCTGAGTCCGAGCCACTACATGCGGCGAGCGCGAGAGTTGCGCTCACACCGACGACGCCCACCAGCAGCGTGCGCCGGCGCTTCAGCATCGAGTTCACAGTTCCTCCTTGAATTGCGAAGTATGGATTGAAGCGTTTCAAAACGTAGACCTCCGGTCCGCGTCGGTCAACCGGCGTTGCCAAACTGTGATTTGACCAGGTTCGATGGCCGATGGGTCCCGGCAGCAGTGCGCGGGGTCCGGTCTAGGGTTGGCTCGATTCAACGAGTGCCACGGATGCGGCGCTGCATCCGGCTCGCCGCCTGGGACAGACCGCTACTCTCGTCTCGCCATCGATCACTGGACCACGAAGGAGCCATCGGTGCCTCCCCGAGAACCGACGAACCGTCCAGCCGCGAGGTCACGACCGAGCGTGGACGATGTCGCGTCCCTCGCTGGGGTGTCGCTCGGGACGGTCTCCAACGTCCTCAACCACCCGGACAAGGTCGCGGCCGCCACGCGAGAGCGGGTCGAGCGCGCCATGGTGATGCTGGGGTACGTCCCCAACACGGCCGCCCGGTCCTTGAAGTTCGGATCGACGCGGTCGATCGGACTCATCGTCTCGGACCTGAGCAACTCGCTGTTCGTCGACATCGCACGCGGCGCGGAGAACGGTGCCGAGCAAGGCGGTCTGACGCTCCTGATCGCCAACAGCGACGCACGGATCGAACGGGAGTCGAACTATCTGGCCATGTTCGCCCAGTCCCGGGTCACGGGCGTGCTGATGACTCTGAACGACGCGGCACACTTCGCCGCGGTCGCGCGGCGCGCGCCGGCGGGGATCCCGCTCGTTCTCCTCAACTTCAGCGCCCCGTCGTCGCAGTACTGCAGCGTCGACGTGGACAACGCTCTCGGTGGCTACATCGCGACCAAGCACCTGATCGAGACGGGCCGTCGCAGGCTGGCGTTCGTCGGTGGTCCCTACGAGCTCCAGCCCGTCGTCGACCGTGGCAAGGGGTTCCACCGTGCCGTCGGCGAGCACCCGGACGTCACCTCCGAGGTGATCACGCCCGAATGGATCAACCGCTCCGACGGCTGGTCCGTGGGCGTGCACCTCGCGTCGCGCGTCGCAGCCGGCGAGATCGACGGGATCTTCGCCGCCTCCGACCTCCTCGCGGCCGGCATCGTGCAGGCGCTGTCCGTCTCGGCGGGCGTCCGTGTTCCCGAGGATGTCGCGATCGTGGGCTACGACAACAACCAGGCCGCATGGGACAGCCCGATCCCGATATCCACCGTCGCGCAGCCCGGCGACGAGGTGGGGCGCCTCGGTGCCACCCTCCTGCAGGAAGAGGCCGCACACGGCGACGGACCGCACGAGCACTCGACGATCGTCCTGCCGCCGAAGCTGATCGTGCGTCAGAGCTCTCGGGCCTGACCCGGCGCACTTCGCCTGCAGGCAGCCCGCGGTGCCGTGACGTGTGCGCACCTGGAGCGGTCTGGCGCGCGCACGCGAGTCGCACCACGACGACATGAGAAAGGCCCCCGCCGCGTTTCGCTGGTCAGGGGCCCGTCTGCTGGCTCCCTCGACTGGACTCGAACCAGTAACCGTCCGATTAACAGTCGGATGCTCTGCCAATTGAGCTACGAGGGATCGTGCGGGGAAAACTGTAGCAGCCGTCGGAGGGTGCTCCCGCACTCAGCGGGGGAGCCCGACGGCGTCGCGGACCTCGTCCTCGGCGGCGTCCACGACGGCCGCGACGGCCGGGTCGGAGAGGTCGACGGAACCCTCGCCGAGCACCTGCGTGAACAGCTCGCCGTCCTCGCCGCGGCGCAGCGCGACCCGGATCCGCTGGCCGTCGGGAAGGGTCGCGGCGACCGCGTGGACGACCGACTGCTGGACCCGTTCGCGGAAGGTCTGGGCGAACGCGGTGGACCCGGGGGCGTCGGTGAAGAGGAACCGGCTCGTGCGACCCCAGACCCAGCGGACGCTCAAGGTCCGGGTGGTGGGGTCCATCGCGCCGTGGTCGACGTCCGACCACGGGTGGCGGACGGCCTCCTGCCCCGCGTCGAGCACGTGCAGGGCGAGGCGGGTGGCCACGACCCAGCGGTCGTCGACCAGCTCGGTGCTGACCAGGACGGCGTCGCCGGGTCGCAGCTCGAGGCGCGAGCGCACGGTGTCGGGGAGTCGTCGACGGGAGAACAGGGCCACGGCAGAAACCTACCCGCGTGGCGTGGTGCCCCAGGTCGGGCTTGAACCGACGACCTCTCAGATTATGAGTCTGGCGCTCTGACCGGCTGAGCTACTGGGGCATCGGAACAGTACCGAAGGTGCACTCCGCGGGGTGAACACGTTGCTGCGTCGGAGGGAACGGCGTCGACGCGCTTACCGCCGGGTACGCAACGGGTCGATGAACGTCAGGAGCGCCCGGATCGGGTGCGACGGCTGGAAGGAGCACAACGACGTGCGCTACGGATTCGACATCTACCGGAAGACTGCCGACCCGGTCCAGGAGCCGGCGAGCCCCTGGGGCTGGACCCCACGACGCGGTGAGGTCTGCACGGGGGAGCACGTGGTGCAGGAGCACGACAACACGCTGACGTACATCGGGGCCGACGAGGACCTGGCGGCCGCGTTCGCCCGCGGCTCCCGCCTGTCGCAGGTAGCCCTGCTCCGCCCCGACCTCGTCTTCTACCCCTCCGGCTACGACGGCTGCTCGCCGGACGCGACCATGTTCGTCCCGACGCAGCGGCGCGGGCTCTTCGGGCGCACCCGGGGCATGGTCGGCAGCCGCCCGGCGTAGGTCGCCCGCTCCGGTCGCCGCCCGGCGTGGTCGCTGGGATCATCGGCGCCGAGGACGCCACCCCCGGCGGTCCACGAGGGAGTGTTGTCATGGCGACGACGAGCGGGACACAGAACGCCCAGCGGGGCTGGGAGGCCGCGGCGCGAGGCGGCTATGTCGTCAGCGGCGTGCTGCACGTGCTCATCGGTCTGCTCGCGCTGCGCGTGGCGTTCGGCTCGGGCGGCGAGCAGGCGGACCAGTCCGGAGCCCTCGCGGCGATCGCCTCGACCCCGTTCGGCGGCGTGGTCCTGTGGTTCAGCGTGCTGGCGTTCGTCGCGCTCGGTGTGTGGCAGCTGGCCAAGGCGATCGGCAAGGGCGCGCCGGGCCGTTCGACCGCGACCGCGAGCGGGGGCGACCGGGCCAAGGCCGCGGGCCGCGCGATCGTGTACCTCGCCCTGGCGTTCACCGCGTTGTCGTTCGCGCGCGGGGGAGGGTCCGACAGCTCGGCGCAGACGCAGGACCTGACCGCGAAGCTGATGTCCGCGCCGGGCGGCCGGTTGCTCGTGGGAGCCGTGGGCATCGCCGTGATCGCGGTCGCCGGCTACCACGTCTACAAGGGCGCCACGAAGAAGTTCCTCGACGACCTGCGCGGCCTCCCACCCGCGCCGGCCGACTCGGTGGCTCGGCGCCTGGGCGTCCTCGGCTACGTGGGCAAGGGCATCGCGCTCGCGGTCGTCGGGGTGCTGTTCGTCGTCGCCGCGGCCACCGCGGACCCGTCGAAGTCGACCGGGCTCGACGGTGCGATGCACACCCTGCGCGGCCATCCGGCCGGCGTGGTGCTGCTCGTGGTGGTCGCCGCCGGCCTCGTCGCGTACGGCGTCTACTCCTTCGTCAGGGCCCGGTACGGCCGCATCTAGGCCCGCGGCGCCCGTCGTCTCTACGGCAAACGGGTGAAATGCGCCACATGTTGGGAAGTCTGCCCAGGTCTGTCCCTTCTGTCCCTCGGACCGGTTTGACGGGCCCGGTCAGGACCGCCCCGGCGGGTCACTGTGACGAAACGGACACCGCCTGGTTTGCTTCGACCGGCGACATAACTCCTGGTCAGGGCCGCTTCACCGGTGGCCTCGAGGTTCGCGCTCTCACCGGGGACCGCGGGTCGGCCGATGCCACAGGTCCGGTCCCGAGGGAAGGTGAACATGGCCGTCCGCCCGGTTTTGGAGGGTTTGAATCACCCGTTTGCCCGCGAAACGGCCTGGTCAGCCTGTTGCACACGTGTCCAGAACCGGGCATAGTTCCCCTTGTCAGCGACAAACGGCAAACCCGCTGCAAGGCGGGGACGCAAAGCCACGGGGCCCACGAGGCCAGCCGAGCTACCGAACGACAGGAGAACGATCATGGCTGTTACCACCATCGAAGCCCCCCTCTCGCAGGGCGCCCTTCTCACCCCCGGTGAGGTCGCGGTCCTCTTCCGCGTCGACCCCAAGACGGTCACGCGCTGGGCCCAGGCCGGCAAGCTCTCGGCGGTTCGGACCCTGGGCGGCCACCGCCGCTTCCACGAGTCCGAGGTCCGCTCGCTCCTCACGGGTGTCCCCACCCAGCGCGGCGAGTGATCTCGACCCACACTGACGTCCCTCGGGACGACGCAGGAAGCCCGCCGGAGACGGCGGGCTTCTTGCATTTCCGGGGACGGATCGCGATCTAGACGACGGTGGCGAGGATCGCCGCACGGACCTCGGCGAGCGTGCGGTGCGGCTGGAACACCAGCCACTCGAGGCCGCCGAGGAGAGTTGCGCCGAAGAGGGCTGCGGCCGCGAGCAGCGCGTTGCGCTCGGGCCAGGCCTCTGCGACGACGTCGGCGAAGGTGCCGATCGACTCGTCGCGCAGGTGCCGGATCGAGTCCTGCCAGCTGCGCCCGGTCCGGAACGACTCCGCCGCCATCAGCTTGGCGAAGTCGGGGTGCGCCTGGATCTGGGTGAGCAGCTCGGTGACGAGCGCCTCGAGCGCCTCGCGGCCGTGCAGCCCGTGCGACGACGACCGCAACGCTTCGGTGAGCCGTCCGACCCCCTGGCTGATGATCGACTCGAAGAGCCCGGCCTTGGAGCCGAAGTTGTAGAAGATGCTGCCCTTGGCCACTCCGGCCGCCGCGGCGATGTCGTCGACGGACGTGGCGGCGAAGCCACGCTCCGCGACCAGCGCGAGCGCTGCATCGACGATCTGTTCCTTGGTGTCCCCTGCTCGCATTGCCGCAGCCTGTCAGATCGCTCGGGCACTCATATGCTCAACGCCGGGTGAAGCCGGGCAACTGTCCAGGTCCGCATCCGTCCGGCCTTCCAGGCGGTGACGGCCAACGACGCCAGCAGCACGGCGACCAGGTAACCGACGGCCACCCAGAGGCGGGCGTCGGGCGTGCCCGTCACAAGGTCGCGCAGACCCTGCACCGCGTAGGTCATCGGCAGCAGCGGGTGCAGCACCTGGAAGAACGTGGGCGTGGTCTGCACCGGGTAGGTGCCGCTCGCCGAGGTGATCTGGAGCATGAGCAGCGCGATCGTCGCGACCCTGCCCGCGGCGGTCCCGAGGACGGCGATCAGCATCTGCTGGACCGCGAGGAACGTCGCCGCGACGAGCACGAGGAACAGGGCGGCTCCCACGGGGTGTCCGATGCTCAGGCCGAGTCCGAACCCGACGACCCCGAGCAGGAAGAGCACCTGACCTGCGCCGATAGCCACGGCCGGCAGGTAGCCGGCGATCGCGACACGCCAGCCGGACGCGGGGGTCGCCAGAGCCCGGGTCGGCAGCGGTCGGAGCAGCATCCACGTGATGATCCCGCCGACGAACAGCGCCATCGGCAGGAACATCGGGGCGAAGCCCTCGCCGAGGCTGTCGGCGGTCGCCAGGTCGGTGGTCGCGAGCGCCACCGGGCTCGCGATGGTGCTGGCGCGTGCGGTCCGCAGGGCGGGCGAGTCGTCCGGGATCTTCGCGGCGCCGTCGGTCAGCCCGTCCGCGAGCTGCTGCGCGCCGTCGCCGACCTGGGTGGTGCCGGACGCCACCCGGGAGGCGCCGTCGGCGAGCGTCGCCGTGCCCGCGGCCAGCGACGCAGCCCCGTCGGCGGCGTCCGACGCGCCGTCCGCGACCTGTGACGCCCCAGCGGCGAGCGAGCCCGCTCCCGTGGACAGGGTCTGCGCGCTGCCGGCGAGCGTCCCGAGGCCGCCGTTCAGGGCGGCCGCTCCCGACGCGACCTGCGCCGCGCCCGTGTCGAGCTGGCGCAGCTGGTCCGAAGCACCGGACACGTCCGCGGCGCCGAGGGCCGCGAGCAGCGCGGCCGCGTCGGGGTCGCCCGTCGCGGCGCGTGCGGAGAGGTAGGCGCCGACCTGAGACAGCCCCGACGTCACGGCCGCGACCTGACCGACGGTCGCATGCACCCCGTCGGCGACCTGCCGCGCACCCGCCGCGACAGCCGCGCTCGACGTGCTCGCGGTCTGGGCACCGGTGGCGAGCCGTCCGGCACCGTCGGCCAACGACGCGCTGCCGTCGGCGACCTGGGCCGACCCGGTGCGCAGCGCCGCCGTGCCGGCCGCCAGCGCCGCGGCGCCGTCCCGCGCCTGCGCGGCCCCGGAGGCCACCTGCGCGGCGCCGTCGCCCAGCTGGGTCGCGGCGTCGCGCAGCGAGATGGCACCGCCGGACGCCTGGACGAGACCGTCGCGTGCGTCCCCGAGCCCGACCAGGACCTGGTCGACGGCCTCCTGACCCGCGGTCTCGGCGACCGCGTCGCGCACCTGCGTCATGGCCGAGCGGCCGAGCGTCGTCCCGATGAACGAGTTGGCGTCGTTGTAGGTGACGTCGATCCGCGCGCTGGTCGGCTCGTCGCCGCCGGCCGAGACGAGCGACGTCGAGAAGTCGTCGGGGATCGTGACCGCGAAGTAGTAGTCACCGTCACGCACCCCCGCGGCGGCGTCGGCGGGGTCGGTCACGCGCCAGTCGAGCGCCCCGGCGTCGGTGAGCTGGTCGGTCAGGTCGGCGCCGGCCGAGAGCCGGGTCCCGTCGTCGCGCGTGGCCCCGGTGTCCGCGTCGACCAGGGCGACCGGCAGCCGGTCGAGGTGCGACGTCGGGCTCCAGAACGCCCAGAGATACAACGCGCCGTAGAGCAGCGGGACCAGCAGCATCGCGGCGACGGCGAGGCGGGGGAGCCGTCCGCGGCGGAACCGGCGAAGCTCGGATCCGGAAGTCAGCGAGAGCATCAGGCGTCCTTCATGACGGAGAGATCGAGAACGGTGCGGGGGGCTGCCGCCGCACTGGCGGCGACGACGGTCAGCCCGTCGGCGGTGAGGGCGTCGAGCCGCTCCCAGACGAGGGCGCGGCGGTCGGGGTCGTGCACCTGGTCCAGGTCGTCGACCACGAGCAGGCGCGGACCCTGGGCCATCGCCAGCGCGATCCGCAGCAGCAGGGCCTCGACCTCGTCGAGGTGCCAGACGACGGTCTCCGCGGCGGGCACCGGCAGGTCGCCGAAGACGGGTCGCAGGAGTGCGTCCACGTCGGCCTGGTCCGGTCGACGCATCCGGCGGTACCACGGGGACAGCCACGCGAGCCGCTCGCGGACGTGCTGCGCCACGGTCACCGAGTCGTCCAGCTCGTCGATCCCCGCGAAGCCGGCCAGGGCCGCCTCGCGCTGCAGTGCCGTGCGGTCGCGGGGGAGCACGTGCCCCAGGACGACGAGCTGCGACGACGCGTCGGGGACCATCCGGCCGGCGAGCGTCAGCAGGAGCGTGGTCCGGCCCGACCCCTGCGGGCCGCGCACGACGGCGAGGGTCCCTTCCTGGACGTCGAGATCGAGCGGGCCGTAGACGGTTCCCCGGTCCGAGGTCAGCCCGAGGGTGCGCGCCTGCGCGGCGAGGGTTGGGGTGATGATCGACACGACGACTCCTTAAACTGACCGGTCAGTACAAAGATACGCTCGGCTGCTGGACCGAGCACGGGCTCGGGCTGTCGTGCTGGTCACACCCCGGCTGCCGCCGCGCCTCGGGAACGCGTCGGCCATGAAAGGATCACCGCATGGCCATGCGAGAGATCCGGACCGTCGGAGACCCCGTCCTGCGCACCCCGTGCGACCCCATCACCACGATCGACGCCCGGGTGCGCGGTCTCGTCGAGGATCTCGTCGAGACCGTCGACACCGACGGGCGCGCGGGCCTCGCGGCCAACCAGATCGGCGTCGGCCTGCGGGCGTTCTCCTGGAACATCGACGACGAGGTCGGCTACGTCCTCAACCCCGTGATCGTCGAGCTGTCGGAGGACGAGTACCAGGACGGCGACGAGGGCTGCCTGTCGGTCCCGGGTCTCTGGTACCCGACGCGGAGGGCCTGGTACGCGCGCGTGGTCGGGACGGACCTGGACGGCAAGGAGGTCGTCGTCGAGGGGACCGAGCTGATGGCCCGCTGCCTGCAGCACGAGGTGGACCACCTCGACGGGATGCTCTACCTGGACCGCCTCGAGCGGTCGGTGCGCAAGAAGGCCATGCGCACCATCCGCGACCAGCTCTGAGGCGCGTCAGGCTGGCGTTCCCCCGGGCGCTCGTGCATGCTGTCACCAGCACGCCGCGAGACCGTGCGTACTGCTGGACAAGCTGAGGCCGTTGGGGAAGACGAACCTCGAAGCCCGTTCAGGAGGACGACATGGCAGGTGCGATCGCCCGCGGTGTTCTTTTCGTGCACTCTGCACCCCGCGCTCTGTGCCCCCACATCGAGTGGGCGGCAGGCAACGTGCTGGGCGGACGTGCGTCCTTCGACTGGATCGAGCAGCCTGCCGGCCCGGACTTCTACCGGACCGAGCACTCGTGGCAGGGCCCCCAGGGCACGGGGGCCCGCCTGGCCTCCGCCCTGCGCGGCTGGGCGCACCTGCGCTACGAGATCACCGAGGAAGCCAGCCACGGCGTCGACGGGTCGCGCTGGAGCCACACCCCGGAGCTCGGCATCTTCCACGCCGCGACCGACGTGCACGGCAACATCGTCGTGCCCGAGGACCGCATCCGCGCCGCGCTCGAGCACGCCGCGGACCCGGTGCGGCTGCGCACCGAGCTGGACCTCGCGCTCGGTCAGGCCTGGGACGACGAGCTCGAGCCCTTCCGGTACGCCGGCGCGGGTGCGCCCGTGCGCTGGCTGCACCGGGTGGGCTGAGGCCGCGCCGCACCACCGACGGCGCGGTGGACGGGCGGGTGCTGGAAGCTCCGAGCCGCCTCAGACCGACGCGACGACGAGCGCCACGTTGTGGCCGCCGAAGCCGAACGAGTTGTTCACGGCGCCGATCTGCCCGTCGCGCAGCGCGCGGGGCTTGTCGCGGACCAGGTCCAGGACGAGCTCCGGGTCGGGGTTCTCGACGTTGATCGTCGGCGGTGCCTGGCGGTCGTGCAGCGCCAGCACGGTGAAGATCGTCTCCAGCGCGCCTGCGCCACCGAGCAGGTGGCCGGTCATCGACTTCGTGGCCGAGAGCGCGACGTGGTCGGCCTCGTCGCCGAGCAGGCCGCGGATCGAGCGCGCCTCGATGAGGTCGCCGACGACGGTCGACGTGGCGTGCGCGTTGACGTGCACGATGTCGGTCTGCGCGATCCCGGACTCCTCGAGGGCGGCCCGCATCGCGCGGACCTGACCGTCGCCGGAGGGCTCGGGGGAGGTGATGTGGTAGCCGTCGGCGGACAGGCCGACACCCGCGATGCGCGCGTAGACGCGGGCGCCACGGGCGGCGGCGTGCTCGGCGCTCTCGAGGATGACGACGCCGGCGCCCTCGCCGATGACGAACCCGTCGCGGTCGACGTCGTAGGGGCGCGAGGCGCCCTCGGGGTCGTCGTTGCGCAGCGAGAGCGTGCGGGACGCGGCGAAGGCGGCCACGGGCATGGGGTGGATCGACGCCTCGGTGCCGCCGGCGATGACGACGTCTGCACGGCCGGTCCGGATCATGTCGACCGCGTAGCCGATCGCCTCGGCACCCGAGGCGCAGGCGGACACGAGGGCGTGCGCGCCGGCACGGGCACCGAACTCCAAGGACACGTAGGCCGTCGGCGAGTTGGGCATGAGCATGGGGACGGTCATGGGCAGGACGCGGCGTGCGCCGCCGTCCGGGCTCCCGAGGAGCTTCTCCCACGCGTCGAGGATCGTCTGGATGCCGCCGATGCCGGACGAGACGACCGAGCCGAGCCGGTCACCGTCGACCTCGGGCGAGCCCGCGTCGGCCCAGGCCTCGCGCGCCGCGATGATCGCGTACTGCGCGGAGAGGTCCATCTTCTTCTGCTCGGGGCGGGTCAGGACCTCGCCCGGGTCGACCTTGATGGTCGCCGCGAACTCGACCGGGATGCCGAACCGGCCTGCGCGCTCGAACCAGGCGTCGTCGAAGCGCCGTGCGCCGGACTCGCCGTTCAGCGCGGCGGCCCAGGTGCTGGCCACGTCCCCACCCAGCGGGGTGGTCGCGCCCAGTCCCGTGACGACGACATCAGGTACGTGGCTCATCGGTGCTCCAGGTCGGATCTTGGGGACGTTTCAGGTGTGGACCGCCCGGACGGGCACGTGATGTGCCCGTCCGGACGGGCGGGTCGGGACAGGCTCAGGCCTGCGCACCCGCGATGAAGCTGACGGCGTCGCCGACGGTCGCGAGGTTCTTGACCTCGTCGTCGGGGATGGTGACCTCGAACTTCTCCTCGGCCAGCGTGACGATCGTCATCATCGACAGCGAGTCGATGTCGAGGTCGTCGGTGAAGGACTTCTCGGGCAGGACGGAGTCCGTCGGAAGGCCGGTCTCCTCGCTGACGATCTCGGCCAGGCCGGCCAGGATCTCCTGCTCGCTGTACGCCATCGGTGTCTCCTCGTTAGTTGGGGGTCATGCTGTGTGGGGTCGGACGAACGGTACAGCGGGGGCCGCACCGGAAGCGTGCTCAGGGCAGGACCACGACCTGCGCGGCATAGACGAGACCGGCGCCGAAGCCGATCTGCAGAGCGAGCGCACCGCTGGACACCTGGCCCTCGCGGAGCAGGCGCTCGGCGGCGAGGGGGATCGACGCGGCCGAGGTGTTGCCGGTGTCGGCGATGTCGCGGCCGATCACGACGGTCTCGGGCAGCTTGAGCGTCTTGATCATCTGATCGATGATCCGCATGTTCGCCTGGTGCGGGATGAACGCCTCGATCTGGTCGGCCGTCACGCCCGCGGCGTCCATGGCCTTCTGCGCGACCGGCGCCATCTGCCACACGGCCCACTTGAAGACGCTCTGCCCCTCCTGGCGCAGCGTGGGCCAGCCGGCACCCTCGTCGCGCGTGGCGAGCCACGAGTGCGTCTGGCGGATCGCCTGCGACTGCGCGCCGTCGGAGCCCCAGATCGTCGGGCCGATGCCGGGCGTGTCCGACGGGCCGATGACGACCGCGCCGGCGCCGTCGCCCAGCAGGAACGAGATGGTGCGGTCGGTCGGGTCGATGAACTCGCTCATCTTCTCGGCGCCGATGACGAGCACGTTGCGCGCGGTGCCGGCGCGCACGAGGGCGTCCGCCTGGCCGATGCCGTAGCAGTACCCGGCGCACGCGGCAGAGATGTCGAACGCGGCCGCCGGCGAGGCGCCGATGCGGTCCGCGATGATCGCGGCGCCCGCGGGCGTCTGGTGGAAGTAGGTGACGGTCGACAGGATCACGCAGTCGATGTCGGCGCCGGTGAGGCCGGCGTCCTTGAGCGCGAGGTTGGCGGCCTCCTCGGCGAGGTCGAGCACGTCGGTGCCGGCGGAAGCCCGACGACGCGTGACGATGCCGGTGCGCTGCTGGATCCACTCGTCGGAGGAGTCGATCGGGCCCGCGATGTCGTCGTTGGTGACGAGGTTCTCTCCGCGGACGCCGCCGAGGCCCAGGATGCGGGTGTGCGCCGGTCCGGTGGCCTGCGTGAGGGTGGGTCGGGTCACGACGGGTTCTCCATGCTGTTCTGAGGGGTACCGGCGTGCCGACGGATGAGGTCGCGAGCGGCGTCCAGGTCGGCGGGGGTCTTGACGGCGACCGTCTCGACCCCGGGAAGCGTACGCCGCGCCAGACCCGTGAGCACCCCGCCGGGGGCGACCTCGAGCAGGCCCGTGACCCCGAGCTGCTGCAGCGTGACCTGGCACAGGTCCCAGCGGACGGGGTTGGCCACCTGCGCGACGATGAGCTCGAGCGCGCGGGCCCCGGAGGCGGTGACGGAGCCGTCGGAGTTGGTCAGCAGCGGCACGAGAGGCTCGCCCGGCGTGACGGCGTCGGCCGCGGCGCGGAGCTCGGCGACCGCGGGGGCCATGTGCTCGGTGTGGAACGCGCCGGCCACCTGCAGCGTGATGACGCGCGCCTTGGCCGGCGGGGCCGCGGCGAACGCGGCGAGAGCGTCGAGCGTGCCGGCCGCGACCACCTGCCCGCCGCCGTTGACGTTCGCGGGCACGAGCCCGTGCCGCGCGAGCGAGGCGAGGACCTCGTCGGGGTCGCCGCCCAGGACGGCGCTCATCCCGGTGGGAGTCGCGGCGGCCGCGCGGGCCATGGCAGCGCCCCGGACGGCGACCAGGCGCAGCGCCTCGTCGTCCGTCAGCACGCCGGCGATCGCCGCCGCGGCGAGCTCGCCGACCGAGTGGCCCGCGGTCGCACCGAGCAGCGGCTGGGCCGTCAGGGCGAGCGGCGCGTCCGCGTCGATGTCCAGGACGGCCCGGACGGTCGCGAGCGCGGACGCCACGAGCAGGGGCTGGGCGACGGCCGTGTCCCGGATGGTGTCGGCATCCGAGGTGGTGCCGTGGGCGACGAGGTCGAGGCCCGTGGTGCGGGACGCCCTCGCGATCGACTCGGTGACGGACGGCAGCTCGAGCCACGGGGCGAGCATGCCGGGGGACTGGGCGCCCTGACCGGGGCAGACGACGACGAGCACGCGCTCCACTCTTCCTTCCCGGCGCCGGCTGTCCCGGTCACGGCGTGCACCAACCTTCTGGGGCCCCCTTGTACCTCTCCTACAAAGAGACGTTCGCCGCGTCGAGCCGTCCGAGCGCCAGCGCGGTCTGGAGGACGTACGACTCGCGGGCGTCGAGCGGGTCCCAGCCGGTCACGTCCGCGACGCGTCGCAGGCGGTACCGGACGGTGTTCGGGTGCACGTACAGCGTGCGTGCGGCCGCCTCCAGCGACCGCCCGGTGCCGAGGTATGCCGACAGCGTCTCGAGCAGGGACCCCTGGCTGGCGGCGAGCGGGGCGAACGCCTGCGCGACGAGCGTCCGGCGGGCCGTCTCGTCGCCGATGAGCACGCGCTCAGGCAGCAGCTCGTCGGCCTGCACCGGACGCGGAGCCTGCTCCCACGCGGGCGCGGCGAGCAGCCCGGACAGGGCCGCGCGCGCGGAGCGGGCCGAGTCGGTCAGGTCGCCGACGACGGGCCCGATCACCACGGGACCGGGACCGAACCGGGGGAGCAGGGTCGACGCCGCGGCGCGCAGGTCGCCCTCGCCCCCGAGGAACACGACGAGGCGGTCGCCCTGGATGCCGACGAGCGCGTCGTCGGCCGCCCGGCGGGTGGCACGGCGCAGCTCGGCGGCGCGGACGTCGTCGAGCGCGGACGTCGTCGTGCCCACCATGACCAGGGTCGATCCTCGGCCGCTCCAGCCCAGTGCCGCGATGCGTGAGCGCAGCGCGTCGTCCGCGTCGCCCCTGACCAGGGCGTCCACGACGAGCGCCTCGAGCCGCGCGTCCCAGGCGCCGCGCATCTCCGCGGCGCGGGCGTAGACCTCCGCGGCCGAGAACGCCACCTCGCGCGAGTAGCGCAGCACGGCCTCACGGACCTCCCGCTCGTCGCCGGGTGCGGCCAGCCGGTCGCTGTTCGTCTCGACGACGTCGACCACCACGCGCACCAGCTGGAGCGTGTGCTGGAGCGAGATCGACCGGGTCAGCTCGGGCGGCGCGGTGGCGAAGATGTCGCCGACCCCGTGCGGCGGCCGGGTCGGCTCCGCGAACCAGGTGACGAACGCCGTGATGCCCGCCTGAGCGATGAGGCCGACCCACGAGCGGTCCTCCGCCGGCAGCTCGCGGTACCACTCCAGGTCCTCGTCCAGCCGCCGCATCGCGGCCGCGGACAGCAGCCCCGCGCCCTCGCGCACCCGGCGCTGGGTCTCGGGACCGCCACGGGACTCCGGAGCGGGCGTCTTGACCCGGGTCGACGGTGCCCGTCGGGGTCGGGTGGGCGGCAGCGGCGGCTGGGGCGCGCGCCCGTCGAGGGTGCTGGACATGGGGCGAGCATAGGGTGACGGTTGTGGGAAGTCGACAAACGTTGCCTCGCGCACACCCGTGTCGGGGAGCCCATCAGCCGGTGTGGTTCGTCCGTTGCGGATAAGGTCGCTCCATGGCTCTCCTGCCCCGTCTGCGTCAGCTCATGCGACGGCCGTCCTCGGCCTCGCGGGTCGGCGCGCGCCGTCCGACCAGTGCTGCGCGGCGCGGGGACACCCTTCACGAGGACGCACTTCGGTCCATGCTGAGCGACGATCCCAACAACGAACGGGCCTTCGTCGCACTCGCCGAGATCGTCCGTCGCCGGGCCGCGGAGTCCACGGTCGCCGACGACGACCCGCTGGCCGCCCCGCCCGACGACGGCGAGCGGCAGCGCGCCGCGGACCTGGCCGTGTGGGCGCTCGGCGAGGAGCTCGCCGGCAACCCGCGCGCCTGGTACCCGCTCATCGAGGTGGCGCGTCTGTCGGTCTCCGACGACCACGAGGGCACCCTGCGCAGGCTCACCACCGCCGCCGAGCGGGACCCGTCCGGCAAGGCGCTCGTCGAGGCGCTGGCCCTCCTGCGCAGCGCCGAGATGCCCGTCGACGCGATCGGCCTGGGCGTCGGCCACTGGCGCCCGCGCGAGCACGACCCCGAGGTCGCCCGCCAGCTCGTGCTCGCCTCCATCGAGGCCGGACGACCGCTGGAGGCCAAGCAGCACATCGCGGCCCTGGATCTGGTGCCCGACCAGTCGGCGGTCGCCGACCTCAAGGGCGAGCTCGGCCGCGAGCTGGCCCACGCCGAGCAGAACATCCCCGGCACCTGACGCACCGACGAAGAAGTCCCCCTCGGTCATGACCGGGGGCGGCCCGCGTGGCGCACCCAACGCCCCGGTCCGTCGCCGACGGCTCCCGCGGGTGATCGAGCGCGCGCTCGACGCGACGGCGCTCGGCGACGGACGACCGCGCTCGGTGACGCGAGTGCGCGCGAGCGCTCGGTGGGGACAGGCTCACGACGAAGGCCCGGGCTGCTGCCCGGGCCTTCGTCGTGCTGCGAGCGTCAGACCGTCAGCTGTCGCCGCCGGCGTTGCCGGACGTGCCGGCCGTGACGTCGTGCAGGCGGTACCGCTCGATGGCCTGAGCGACGACCTCCGGCGCGACCGCACCGGTGCGCGCGAGCTGCTGGAGCACGCGGACCACCGTCGACGGACCGTCGATCTTGAAGTGCCGGCGAGCCGCCGCGCGGGTGTCCGAGAAGCCGAAGCCGTCGGCGCCGAGCGTGGCGTACGTGCCGGGGATCCAGGCGCGGACCTGGTCGGCGACGAGGTGGTCGTAGTCCGTCGTCGCGACGAACGGACCCTCGGCACCCTGCAGCTTGGCCGTGAGGTACGGGACGCGCTCCTCCTCGCCGGGGTGCAGGTACGCCTGCTGGTCGGCGGCGAGGCCGTCGCGACGCAGCTCGTTCCAGCTGGTCACGGACCAGACCGCGGCCTGGACGCCCCAGTCCTCGGCGAGCAGCTTCTTGGCCTCCAGGGCCCACGGCACGGCCACACCCGACGCGAGGATCTGGGCACGCGGCCCGTCGCCCTCGACCGGCGAGATGAGGTGGATCCCGCGCAGGATGCCCTCGACGTCCACGTCTTCCGGCTCGGCCGGCTGCGGCATGGGCTCGTTGTAGACGGTGAGGTAGTAGATGACGTCGCGGTCGCGACCGCCCGCCTCGCCGTACATGCGCTCGATGCCGTCGCGCACGATGTGCCGGATCTCGTACCCGTAGGCCGGGTCGTAGTGCACGACGTGCGACATGGTCCCGGCCAGCAGCGGCGAGTGCCCGTCGGCGTGCTGCAGACCCTCACCGGTCAGGGTGGTGCGGCCGGCGGTGGCGCCGATGAGGAACCCGCGGGCCATCTGGTCACCGGCGGCCCAGAACTGGTCGCCCGTGCGCTGGAACCCGAACATCGAGTAGTAGAAGTAGAACGGGATCAGCGGCTCGCCGTGCGTCGCGTACGACGTGCCGACGGCCTGGAACGCCGACGCGCTGCCGGCCTCGTTGATGCCCGTGTGCATGATCTGGCCGGACTCGGACTCCTTGTAGGAGAGCATGAGCTCGCGGTCCACGGCCATGTAGTTCTGGCCGTTCGTGTTGAAGATCTTGGCGCTCGGGAAGATCGAGTCCAGACCGAACGTGCGGGCCTCGTCGGGGATGATCGGCACCAGGCGGTGGCCGAACTCCTTGTCCCGCACGAGGTCCTTGAACAGCCGCACGAGTGCCTGCGTCGAGGCGACGTCCTGGTGCCCCGAACCCTTGGCCAGGCCCTCGTAGACCTTCGGGTCGGGCAGCGTCAGGGGCTTGTGGACCGAGCGGCGCTCGGGCACGAACCCGCCCAGCTGACGACGACGCTCGAGCATGTACTGGATGCCCTCGTCCTCGGTGCCGGGGTGGAAATACGGCGGCAGGTACGGGTTCTCGTCGATCTGCTCGTCCGTGATCGGGATGTGCAGCGAGTCGCGCAGCGTCTTGAGGTCGTCGGACTTGAGCTTCTTCATCTGGTGCGTCGCGTTGCGCCCGGCGAAACCGGAGCCCAGGCCGTAGCCCTTGATGGTGTGCGCCAGGATCACTGTCGGCTGGCCCGTGTGCTCGCGTGCGGACTTGTAGGCGGCGTAGATCTTGCGGTAGTCGTGCCCGCCGCGCTTGAGCGCCCAGATCTCGTCGTCCGTCATCTTCTCGACGAGCGCCTTGGTCCGCGGGTCGCGGCCGAAGAAGTGCTCGCGGATGAACGCGCCGTCCTCGGCACGGAACGTCTGGAAGTCGCCGTCCGGGGTCGTGTTCATGAGGTTGACCAGCGAGCGGTCCTTGTCGGCGTTGAGCAGGGCGTCCCACTCGCGGCCCCAGACGACCTTGATGACGTTCCAGCCGGCGCCGCGGAACTGCGCCTCGAGCTCCTGGATGATCTTGCCGTTGCCGCGCACCGGGCCGTCGAGCCGCTGCAGGTTGCAGTTGACGACGAACGTCAGGTTGTCGAGCCCCTGCTGGCCGGCCAGCTGGAGCATGCCGCGCGACTCGGGCTCGTCCATCTCCCCGTCGCCGAGGAACGCCCACACGTCCTGCTCGCTGGTGTCCTTGATGCCGCGCAGGTGCAGGTAGCGGTTGGTCCACGCCTGGTAGATCGCCGCCGACGGGCCCAGACCCATCGACACGGTCGGGAACTCCCACAGGTCCGGCGCCAGGCGCGGGTGCGGGTAGGAGGGCAGGCCGCCGCCCGGGTGCGACAGCTCCTGGCGGAACCCGTCGAGCTGGTGCTCCGACAGGCGGCCCTCGAGGAACGCGCGGGCGTAGACGCCGGGGGAGGCGTGGCCCTGGAAGTAGACCTGGTCGCCGCCGCCGGGGTGGTCCTTGCCGCGGAAGAAGTGGTTGAGGCCCACCTCGGTGAGCGTCGCGACGGACGCGTACGACGAGATGTGCCCGCCGACGCCCACGCCGGGCCGCTGCGCGCGCGTCACCATGACGGCGGCGTTCCAGCGGATCCACGAGCGGTAGCGGCGCTCGAGCGCCTCGTCGCCGGGGAAGTACGGCTCGTCGTGCACCGAGATGGTGTTGACGTAAGGCGTGTTGAGCGAGGCCGGGATGGCCACGTTCCGCTGTCGGGCGTGTCGCAGCATGCTCAGCAGCACGTACCGCGCGCGCGGTCCGCCCTTCTCGTCGATGAGTCCGTCGAGGGACTCCACCCACTCGCCGGTCTCGTCCGGGTCGATGTCCGGGACCTGGCTGAGCAGGCCGCCGATGAGCGGTCCCGTCTCGTCGATCGAAGCCACCTGCGCTCCTTGCGTCTCGTCCGCGCGCACGAGCCCGGTCGGCATCGGCGGCGCATCTGTTCCGTCCCCGCCGGACACGCCGGGGTCGGCATGTGGCGGGTTCGGGGTAGTGCACCCATTCTCTGACCCCGAGGGCCCGAAAGTCACACCGAGTCCAAGGAACAGCCACGTGACGTCCATGACACAGGCCGCGCGCTCGTCGGGACGCGCTCGTGTCTTGCCAGGCCGGGCCCCTGTGCGGTGGGCTACGGTTTGGCATCAGGAAGCGTCGCCCCGGCCTGGGGCGAGCGAGGGAAGGGATCGGTCAGGACGTGTCATCCACCACGGACGGCGCTGCGAACGCAGCGTCTCGTCTGGGTTTCGCCGCGGGTCAGGTGATCCAGGAGTTCGGTTACGACGATGACGTCGACGACACCCTGCGCTCCGGGCTCGAGGCCATCACCGGTACCGAGCTTGTCGACGAGGACTACGACGACGTCACGGACGGCGCGGTGATCTGGTTCCGGCAGGACGACGGCGACCTCACCGACGCGCTGGTCGACGCCCTGACGGTGCTCGACGACAGCGGCCCGATCTGGGTGCTGACCCCGAAGGCCGGGCGCTCCGGCCACGTGTCGCACAGCGACATCGAGGAGGCCGCGACGACGTCCGGCCTGCACGCGATGAGCACCCTGTCGATCGCGACGGACTGGTCGGCCACCCGTCTCGCCGCCAGAGGCCGCGGCCGCTGACCGTTGTTAGGGTCGTTTCCATGACGACCCCGCTGCTCGGGCAGACCCCTCCGGACTTCTCCCTGCCCGACACGCACGGCACGCCCGTGACGCTGAGCGGCCTGCTCGGAGGACCCGCCGTCCTGGTGTTCGTCCCGTTCGCATTCTCCGGCACGTGCACCGGTGAGCTGTGCGAGCTGCGCGACAACATCGCCGAGTTCGAGCAGGCCGGCGTGCACGTCGCCGTCATCTCCTGCGACCCCAGGCACTCGCTGCGAGCCTGGGCCGCCCAGGAGGGCTTCGGCTTCGACCTCCTCTCCGACTTCTGGCCGCACGGCGAGGTCGCCCGGGCCTACGGGGTCTTCGACGAGGCCAAGGGGCACGCCGTGCGCGGCAGCTTCCTCGTCGACGGTGACGGCATCCTGCGCTGGTCGGTCGTGAACCCGCCCGGACGTGCGCGTCCCCTGGCCGAGTACCGCGCCGCGGTCGCGGCCCTGGCCGCTGCCTGACCGGTAGGCTGAGCGCCCGTCGTCGTCAGGGGCCTGTAGCTCAGCTGGTCAGAGCGCCGCGCTTACACCGCGGAGGTCGCCGGTTCGAAACCGGCCGGGCCCACCGTGCTTTCCGCGCCACCATATGGTGACATTGGTGCTGAGTAACGATATGGTTACCGCGAACCGATGTGCGGATATGGTGACACGGAGGCCCCGATGAGCGACGACAAGCCGTGGGCATGGGTGACGCGCCCGAGCGACCTGGGCCGGTTCCTGCGCGAGACGCGATCGGCGCGCGGGCTGACGCAGGCCGAGCTGGCCGACGAGCTGGGGATCTCCCGGCGCTACGTCAACGAGATCGAGCAGGGCAAGCCCAGCCTCTACACCGACCGGCTGTTCGCGGTGCTGCGCGAGCTGGGGGTCGTCCTGCGGGTCGAGCAGCGGTGAACCTCGACGTCTGGCTGTACGGCACCCGGGCCGCGACGGTGCGGTCGGGCATGACGTTGACCTGGACCGAGGAGGCCGTGCGCCGCTGGGGGAACGGGTCGCGGGTGGTCTCCCACCTCCTGCCCGTCGGGTCGCCGGAGGGGCGTCACCCGGCGCGCGTGCGCGTCTGGCTGGAGGGACTGCTGCCCGAGGGACGTGCCCGCAGCACGATGGCCGCGGAGCACCGCATCGACCCCGACGACACGATGGCCATGCTCGCGGTGTACGGCAAGGACACGGCCGGTGCCGTGGTGTTCGTCGACGAGGGTGCCCCGGATCCCGCCACCACCGGTCGGCTCGAACCCGTCGACGACGACGAGATCGCCGCGATGCTGACGCATGCCGCCAGGCAGGGCGGGGGCGGCGACCGGCTCGACTCGCTGACGTCGCTGGCCGGGATGGAGCCCAAGGTCGCTCTCGCGCGGACCCCGGACGGGTGGGCGCGCGTCCGCGGGGGAGCGCCGTCCACGCACATCCTCAAGCTGTCGCGCCCGGAGACGTCGCCGACGCGGGACCTGATCGACACCGAGGCAGCGGCGCTCGACCTGGCGCGGCGCGTCGGACTGACCGGCGTCGAGGCGCGCATCGAACGGTTCGGCGAGCTCCGGGCCATCGTCGTGGAGCGCTACGACCGCGTCGCCGAAGCCGGCGCCGTGCGGCGCGTGCACCAGGAGGACCTGGCCCAGGCGCTGGGTCTGTCCACCGCCGACCCCGACCGCAAGTTCCAGCGCGGCCGTGCCCTGCCCTCCTACGCCGCTGCCGCGGGCGTGCTGACCGACGGTGGCGCCACGCCCGACCCGCTGCTGCGGCTGGCCACGTTCACCGTGCTGATCGGCAACACGGACGCGCACGCCAAGAACCACTCGTTCGTCCGGCACGCGGACGGCGCCCGGGTCGAGCTGGCGCCGGCGTACGACGTGTCGATGCACGAGCACACCGGGGTCTCGTCCGGCCTGCTCGCGCTCGACGTCGCCGGTCGGCGGGCCATCGCGCAGGTCACGGTCGACGACCTCGTCGCCGAGGGGGCCCACTGGGGGCTCACGCCTGCCCGGGCGCGGCGCGTGGTGACGCAGACCGTCGAGGCCACGGCGGCCGCGCTCGCGGACGTCGACCGGTCCGTGCACCCCGGGGTCTCCGAGAAGGCCTGGGCGCAGGTCGAGCGTCGTGTCGAGCAGCTGGGAACCTGATTGTTATGGTCCGCACGTGCCTGTCGTCTCCGCGCTGACCGTCTTCCCGGTGAAGTCCTTCGCGGGCGTACCCCTGGACCGCATGGACGTGGAGGTCTCCGGACCTCGCGGTGACCGGCGGTGGATGCTGATCGACGACGACGGCGAGACCCTGACCGCGCGGAAGTTCCCCCGGATGCTGGCCGCCCACGCCCGCGTCGTCGACGGCGGCGTCGAGCTGTCCGGCGCCGGCCTGCCGACGATCACCGTGCCCGAGCCGGGGGGCCCGCCGGACGTCGCCGTGGAGCTCAGCCGGGTGTCGGTCGCGACGCTCGCCGGGGACGAGGCGTCGGCCTGGTGCTCCGAGCTGCTCGGCCGGTCCGTGCGGTTCGTGTGGCTCGACGACCCGCGACGCCGGGGGATGTCCGAGAACCACGGCGGGACCCTGGACGACCCGCTCGCCCTCACCGACACCGGTCCCGTGCACGTGACGACGACCGCGTCGCTGGCCCGGCTCGACGCCTGGGCGGCGCAGAGCCACGACGAGCTGGTGCAGACGAGCCTCGAGCGCGGTCGGCCGGCGCCTGAGCCCCGGCAGGCGCTGGACATGCGGCGGTTCCGGCCCAACCTGGTGGTCGACGGCGACCTCGAGCCGTTCGCGGAGGACGGCTGGTCCACGCTGACGGTCGGGGACGTGGAGCTGCGGTTCGCCGACACCTGCGGCCGGTGCGTGCTCACGACGATCGACCCGGACACGCAGCAGGTCGGGCGCGAGCCGCTGCGCACGCTGGCCCGGCACCGGCGCTGGGACGGCGAGGTGTGGTTCGGGATCCAGATGGTGCCGGTGCGGTCCGGGGCGATCTCCGTCGGCGACGAGGTCCACGTTGGGTAACGTGCAGGCGTGAGCGCAGCGACCCTGGCCGACGTCGTCCGGCTGCTCGAGCGGCGCTACCCGCCGGCCACCGCCGAGTCCTGGGACGCGGTCGGGCTCGTGACAGGCGACCCGTCGCAGACCGTCGCGCGCGTCCTGTTCGCGGTCGACCCCGTCGCGCCGGTCGTCGACGAGGCCGCCGCGTGGGGTGCCGACCTCGTCGTGACCCACCACCCGCTGCTGCTCAAGCCGGTCCAGTCGATCGCCGCGACCACCTTCAAGGGCGCGCTGCTGCACCGGCTGGTGCTCGGCGGGATCGGCCTCTACACGGCGCACACCAACGCCGACGCGGCGTCCGGGGGAGTCGCGGACGCGCTCGCCTCCGCACTGGGACTGGTCGACACGGCGCCGCTCGACGCCGCGCCCGCCGAGGCGCTCGACAAGCACGTGGTCTTCGTCCCGGTCGGCTCCGCCGAGCAGCTCGTCGACGCGCTCGCGGCCGCGGGTGCCGGTGCGGTCGGGGAGTACACGCGGTGCGCGTGGACCTCGACCGGCGAGGGCACCTTCACGCCGTCGCAGGACGCGAACCCGACGATCGGGTCCGCCGGCGTGGCGTCGAGGGTCGTCGAGGCGCGCGTCGAGATGGTCGCGCCCCGGCGCCTGCGCTCCGCCGTCATCGCCGCGATGAGGGTCGCGCACGCGTACGAGGAGCCCGCGTTCGACGTGCTCGAGCTCGCGTCGTGGCCCGGGTCCACCGGCATCGGCCGGGTGGGGCGCCTGCCCGTGCCGACGACTCTGCGCGAGTTCGCGGCCGCCGTCGCGAATGCCCTGCCCGCCACGGCGCAGGGCATCCGGTTCGCCGGTGACCCCGACGGGCGCGTCGAGCGCGTCGCCGTCGTCGGCGGGTCGGGCGACTCCCTGTTCGACGCCGTCCGTCGCGCCGGCGTCGATGCGTACGTGACCGCGGACCTGCGCCACCACCCCGCCTCGGAGCTGCGCGAGCGCGCGGACCACGAGGACGGCACCCCGTACCTCGTCGACGTCGCCCACTTCGCGTCCGAGTGGCCGTGGCTCGCCCACGCGGCGCGGGCGCTGGAGCAGGATGCCGCCGCCGCGGGGACTACGGTGGAGACGCGCGTCAGCACGTTGAGCACCGACCCGTGGACGGGTCGCGTCGCGAGCCCCGAGCAGACCGCACCACACGCCACGACCGAAGGACACCCGTGACCACAGCCCCCGCAGCGGACCAGCGCCGACTGCTCGACGTCCAGGAGCTCGACACGCGGCTGGACCAGATCGCGCACAAGCGGCGGACCCTGCCGGAGCTGGCGCGGCTGGTCGAGCTCGACTCCCAGGTGGGAGACCTGCACACCGCGCTGGTCACCAGCCGGACTGCGGTCGGTGACCTMAAGCGCGAGCTGACCAAGGCCGAGGGCGACGTCGAGCAGGTCCGCGTGCGGGCTGCGCGCGACCAGGCCCGGCTCGACTCCGGACAGGGCAGCCCGAAGGACCTGCAGGCGCTGCAGAGCGAGCTCGTCGCGCTCGGTCGTCGCCAGTCCGACCTCGAGGAGGTCGAGCTGGACGTCATGGAGCGGCTCGAGGCCCACGAGACCGCGCTCGCCGAGGTCACCACCGCGCACGACTCGCTGGCGTCCCGGCGGGCCGACGTCGAGGCCGAGCGGGATGCCGCGTTCGCGGCGCTCGACGCCGACGCCGAGAAGGTCCGCGCCGAGCGTGCGGTCGCGGTCGAGGGTCTGGACGCCGCGCTGGTCACCCTCTACGAGAAGCTTCGGGCCCAGCTGGGTGGCCGCGGTGCCGGTGCGCTGCGCGGTGCACGGTGCGAGAGCTGCCGGCTCGAGCTGAACCCGCTGGACGTCGAGGCCATCCGCAAGGCGCCCGAGGACCAGGTCGTGCGCTGCGAGGAGTGCGGGCGCATCCTCGTGCGGCTGCCCGAGCCCGCGCGGGGCTGACCGTGGCGCGCCGGCTCGTCGTCGAGGCCGACGGCGGATCGCGGGGGAACCCGGGTCCGGCCGGCTACGGCGCGCTCGTGCGTGACGCCGCCACGGGTGCCGTGCTCGCCGAGCGGGCGGACTACCTCGGGGTCGTCTCCAACAACGTGGCCGAGTACTCCGGCCTGGTCGCGGGGCTGAAGGCGGCGGTCGCGATCGACGCGGACGCGTCGATCGAGGTCCGGATGGACTCGCGGCTCGTCATCGAGCAGATGAGCGGCGCCTGGCAGATCAAGCACGAGGACATGCGCCGGCTCGCGGCCGAGGCGCGCTCCGTCGTCGATCCCGCCCGCGTGACGTGGACCTGGGTGCCTCGCGCCCAGAACGGCGCGGCCGACCGGCTCGCCAACCTGGCGATGGACCGCAAGACTGCCCACGTGAGCGACGTCGCCGCACCACTGGGCCGAGCCCCGCGCCCCTCGGGTGCCGGCGTGCGTTTCGACGAGGACGAGCCGGTCACGGTGGTCCTGGTCCGGCACGGGCAGACGACCATGACCGTCGCCCGGGGCTACTCCGGCTCGGGCGAGCCCGGCCCGCCGCTCGACGAGACGGGGATCGGGCAGGCGCACGCCGCCGCCGACCTCGTCGACCGCGTCGGCCGTGACCTCTGGGGCGACATCCCGTACCCGAGCCTCGTGATCGCGTCGCCGATGGTCCGGACGCAGATGACCGGCGGGATCATCGCCGAGCGGCTCGGCCTCCCGGTGCGCACGGATGCCACCTTCCAGGAGGCGAACTTCGGCGACTGGCAGGGCCTGACCTCCGAGCAGATCGAGGAGCGCTGGCCGGGTCAGCTCGAGCCGTGGCACACCGAGGCCAACGTGCGGCCGCCGGGCGGGGAGTCGATCGAGGACGTCGGGATCCGGTTGCGCGGCGGGCTCGAGGCGCTGCTGGCGGAGGGGGTGGACCGCACGGTCGTCGTGGTCAGCCACGCCGTCTCGATCCGGGCGGCGCTCGGCGTCACCATGGGCGCGCAGCCGTCGTCGTGGAGCCAGCTGCGGGTCGCGCCGGCGTCGGTGAGCATCGTCCGGTGGTTCGAGGACCGCCGCAACGAGGTCGCGGTGGTCGGTGCGCCGAGCGAGGGGTGGGGCGGCCGGCCCTGACGCGGGCAGATCGGGCACCTGGCCCGCACAGGGCGAGGCGCCCGATCCATCGGACTGCGTCCCTCTTACGCCGGGCCGCGCTGCCAGCCTAGTGGGCGGCGACCAGCGCCAGCGTCGAGACGACCACCGCCACGGGGGCCAGCAGCAGGCCTTGGCCCACGATCGTCCTGGTCGGCACGTCCAGCAGGACCGCGCGGCACCGCTGCCACCACAGCACCGTCGCGAGCGATCCCCACGGCGTGATCAGCGGACCGACACCGGTCCCGATCAGCAGCGCCGCGATCCGCAGGGGGTCGCCGCCCATCGCGGGCTCCAGCGCGAGGTAGGCGGGTAGGTTGTTCAGCCCGTTGGCCGCGAGCGCGCCGACGCCCGCCACCCGCAGGAGGTCCACGGGACCCGTGCCGGTGCCCGACGCGTCGGCGAGGAGCGCCCCGAGGCCGTGGGAGTGCAGGGTCTCGACGATGGCGAACAGCCCGAGCACCACGAGCAGGGTGCGCCACGGCACCAGGTCACGGGCCTTCACGGGCAGCTTCTGGTGCCGGGCGAGGGTCACGACGAGGAGCAGGACGGCCGCTGCGACGGCCGTCGGGGCGGTCGGCGCGCCGAGGGCGAACGCCACTCCGAGGACCCCCACGGTCACCGCCGTGACCACCAGCAGCGGCACGTCCCGGGGCGGGCGCGGCAGGTTCGGGTCGAACGCGCCGCGCAGCACGCGGCGGTCGCGGATCGCGAGGATCGCGACCGTCACGACGATGGCCGCGACCGCGGGTGCCCACATCAGGCCGAGGTAGCCGACCTCGAGCGTGTGGTCCGCCAGCAGGTTGGTCAGGTTGGACACCGGGAGCACGAGCGACGCGGTGTTGGCCAGCGCGAGCACGGCCAGCGCGAAGGGCAGCGGTGGCGTGTGCGTGCGCCGGGCGAGCGCGATGACGACAGGCGTGAGCAGCACCGCGGTGGTGTCGAGCGAGAGGACCGCCGTGCTGAGGACGGCGAGCAGCACGACGAGCGCCCACAGCGCCCACCGCCGGTTCCCGGCGACCCGCGCGGCGAGCCCGGCGGCCTGCTCGAACAACCCGGCGCCCGCGCACATCTCCGCGACGACCGTCAGGCCCGCGACGAAGACGAGGATCGGCAGCGTGCGCTCGGCCAGCTTCATCGCGTCGTCGTGCGGCAGCCAGCCGGTCACGACGACGAGCACGGTCACCAGGACCGCGACCAGCCACCAGGGGATACGCCTCACGCGACGACGAGCGACAGCGTGCGCGCACCGCGGCCCGGCGGACCGAGCTCGACGGCGAGAAGCTCCGTCCCGACGAGCTCGCCGGCCACGCGCGCGAGGCTCCTCGCATCCTGCGGAGCCTTCCCGCGGCGCGTGAGCAGGTGCCGCGTGAGCACGCCGCGCGTGTGCTTCGCGCTGTGCGAGACCACCGAGCGGGAGCCGTCGGGCTCCTGGCGCAGCACGCGGACGGCCACCCAGTCGGCGCTCGTCGGCGGGTGCCAGGCGGCCAGGTAGGTGGCCGAGCGGCAGTCGACGACCAGCTCGCGCTCGGCGCGCTCCTGCAGCTCGACGCCCAGCGACGCCTTCCACGCGCCGGCCAGCGGTCCGATGCCGGGCAGGTCGGTGCCCATCGACAGCCGGTAGGCGGGGATGTGGTCGTCGGGGCTGACCAGGCCCCACAGCCCGGAGACGATCCGGACCGACTCGGCGGCACGCGACCGAGCCGTGGGTGTGAGCCGGTCGAGCCCCGCCGCCCCGTAGAGGACACCCGTGTAGACCTTCTTGGCAGGTGCCGTCGGCGCGGTGCGCAGGTGGACGTTCCGCGCGACCTCGTCGGCAAGACTGGGACCGACGCCGAGCGCGGCGACGGCGTCCGGCGATGCACTGACCTGCGCGAGCGCGTCCAGCACCTTCTCGCGCAACGGCGTCAGGCCGGGTGCGGTCAGTGCATCGAGGTCGAGCAGAGGGCCGCGGGCGCGCGGCGGCGTCTTGCCCTCGGAGGGCGGCAGGAGCACGAGCACGCCTGAACTGTAGGCTCCGCGCGACGAAACCACGCGAGGAGTCCCGAGGAGGCCCGCATGGCGCACGTGAAGATCTACGGCCGGCGCGATGTCTGGCAGGACCGGCGTGGTTCGCTGTCGGACGCGGTGCACCGCGCGATCGTCGGGACCTGGGGTCTCCCGCCCGAGAAGCGGTTCCACCGGTTCTTCCTGCTCGACGCCGACGACCTGGTGGCGCCGCGGTCCAAGGAGTACCTGGTGATCGAGATCCTCTGCTTCACGGGGCGGTCCCGGTCGGCCAGGCGTGCCCTGATCGCCGCGTTCTACGACGACGTCGCACCGACCCTCGGCCTGTCCGTCGAGGACCTCGAGGTGATCATCATCGAGAGCCCGCCGGAGAACTGGGGGATCCGCGGGGTCTCGGGCGACGAGCTGTCGCTGGACTACCGCGTCGACGTCTGAACCGACGGCCTCGGCACGTCGGCCCGGTTCGGTCGGACGTGGTCGGCCCCGTCGTCGCCGTCCATGCTGCCCAGACCTTCGGGCACGAGGCCCCAGGCCCGGCCGGCGTGCAGGGCGCTCTCTCGATCCGCGACGCCGAGCTTCATGTAGATGGAGCGGACCTGCGACTTCACGGTGTTCCGGGTGACGAACAGCGACGCGGCGATCTCGCCGAGGGTCAGGGGGAGTGCGAGGTGCGCGAGGATCACGCGCTCTCGCTGGGTCAGGGGCGGTGTGGTGTCCATGCCCTGGGTTCGGTGCGGAGCGGCTGGTGGATGGGCGCGATCTCGCCCTGAGCCTCCGGCCGAGGTGCAAGCCGACTACCGTCGGGGTTGCTCGCATCGTCCAGCCAGGGGAGTCGCCATGCGTCGTCGCACGTTTCTGTCGGGTCTTCTGCTCGCCTCGGTCGTCGTGCTCGGACTGGGTGCCTGCGGCACCGCCGACGACGCGGCGTCACCGTCCCCGGCTGCCTCGTCCTCGTCGTCGACGTCGTCGTCCCCTTCGTCGTCTCCTTCGTCGGAACCCACGACCTCGGACCCGGCCGTGCCCGGCGACGGCTTCACGCTGGCGACCGCGGACGGCACGGTGGAGGTCACCGGTCCCGCCAGCAGCTGCGTGAACCCCGACGAGGGCACCCTCGACCTCGTCTTCGCCGACGACGCCACGACCGTGACCGTGACGCTCGCCCTCGGGACCGGCACGGTCTCGGCGGAGGGCGACCACAGCTTCGAGGGGACGATCACCGACTTCGTGATCAGCGACTCCGGCGACGTCCGGCTCTCCGGCACCGGCGCCGAGACCACCTTCACCGTCACAGGCACGTGCACGGGACGGTGAAGGTGGCCGCTAGGCTGTCGGCGCGGATGAGTCAGTCAGGCGGCCGCGTCAGGCCCTCGGGCCTGCCGAGGAACGTCCGGGCTCCGCAGAGCAGGGTGGTGGGTAACGCCCACCCGGGGTGACCCGCGGGAAAGTGCCACAGAGAACAGACCGCCGGCTCAGCTCGCTGGGCCGGTAAGGGTGAAACGGTGGTGTAAGAGACCACCAGCGTGCCGGGTGACCGGTGCGGCTCGGTAAACCCCACCCGGAGCAAGGCCAGACAGGGAGTGTTCGAGGGCTGCTCGCCCGAGCTCCCGGGTAGGCCGCTGGAGGCGTGCGGCAACGTACGTCGTAGAGGGATGGCCGCCACTCGCGCAGCTGCGGGCAACCGCGCGCGAGGACAGAACCCGGCGTATCGACTGACTCATCCGTTCCTAGGGCGCCCGCCGTTCACGGGCGCCCCGGGTCAGGTCGCGCCGTCGGCGGCGGACGCCTTGAGTCCGGCACGCATCGCGCGGATCGTAGGCTGCGCTCCCCACGTGGCCCGACCCGTCGGGTCAGGAGCCCGGTTCAGGTAGTCGCGGTAGGCGGCGTCGACCGAGCTCGGCTCGTTGGTCGGCGATGCGTTCAGCAGGTCGTCCACCACCTGCGTCGGTGTCTGGACGAGCCGCGCGCAGATGTCGTCGGTTGAGGGTCCGCGACCCAGGATCCGCGTGTACAGCTCGATGATGTCGGTGACCATGTCGTCCTCCAGGTGTGCGGTCAGGTTGTTCAAGGGCACCCCGTCCGGGTGCAGAGGGTCGGCGATGCGGTTCGCGACCGGGGTGAGGGTGGCGATGTTGGAGACGACCTCGAAGTGCATCTCGTCCGCGTCGCCTTCCGTCAGGCGGCCTTCGCCGTTCCAGTCGCCACCCCAGCGCACGACCCCGCCGAGGTCGACGAGGATCTGCCGGATCGCGGAGACCTGGGCGTCCGTGAAGGTGCCGTGCTCGAACCTGGGGTGCTTGCCGCCGTTGACGTCGACGGCGGTCCCCGAGAGGTGGTTGGAGCTCGTGATACCACCGGAGCTCTTGTTCAAGGCGGCGCTGCGCCATCCGTTGAAGGTGGTGACGGGCTCGACGTCTGTGTGGAAACGTCGCCCGACCTCGCAGAGGACCGTCGCCACGGGGCCGCCCAGCAGACGTGTGCTGTGCCCGGAGACCGTGGCCAAGGTCAAGCGATCATCGATCGTGTCGATGCGCGCGTAGCCGTTCATCGTGGTGGACATCTCGTCGCCTCCCTGGTTCTGATGAACACCAGGGTGCGAAGGGTCGGAGCGGATACACGTCAGGCGTCAGGCGGTCCCGCCAGCAGGCTCATCCGCTCTCGGGGCCGTGCGCGCGCCGAGACCGGTACGCGGCCACGTGCGCTCGGTTGGCGCAGCCGTTGACGTCGCAGAAGCGGCGGGAGCGGTTGCGGGAGAGGTCGACGAGGACCGCGTCGCAGTCGTCGGCCGCGCAGTGCTGCAGGCGGTCGTACTCGTCGCTGCGCACCACGTCGATCATCGCCATCGCCGTCTCGACGAGCATGACCGTGCCGAGTGGCGCGTCGGGCTCGGTGCCGTGCAGGTGCCAGTCGAGCTCGTCGTGGCGCACCAGGAACGGGACGGCGCCCCCGCGCGCGAGCATGTCGTTGAGGAGCGGTGCCGCGGTGTCGCGGTCGACCTCCCACAGCTCGGCGATCTGGTCGCGGGCGTCGCGGACCGCGGCCAGCTCGGTGCTGTCGCCGTCGTGCCGCACCGAGTAGCCCCAGCGCGTGTAGAACTCGCTCACGTCGTCGGTCGTCGCCATGGCGTCGTGACCGTCGCGACGGCGCGCGCTGTTCACGAGCTCGGCCGCGGCCGCGAGGTTCGCCTCGGTGTCATGGGCAAATACCACGTTGACTCCTGTCGGATTCACGCTACTGTCATGAGCGTAGCGCCCTTTCACTCATGACAGCCTGGAGCCACGCCATGCGCACGACCGCCGCACGGGACCGCTCCGTCGGCATCGTCGCAGGTCTGGTCGCGGCGATGGCGTTCGCGACCAGCGGCCCGGTGGTCAAGCCGCTGCTCGTCGCCGGCTGGTCGCCCGGGTCGGCGATCCTGGTCCGGCTGTCCGTCGCGGCCCTGCTGCTCGCCGGACCCGCCGCGTGGGCGCTGCACGGCCGCTGGTACCTGCTCCGGGTCGAGTGGAGGACCGTGCTGGGGTTCGGGGTCCTCGGCGTGGCCACGGCCTCGACGATGTACTTCCTCGCCGTCGACCGGTTGCCCGTCGCCGTGGCGCTCCTCGTCGAGTACATGGGGCCGCTGCTGCTCGTCGCGTGGCGCTGGGCGCGAGAGCGCAGGGCGCCCGAGCGCGCGACGCTGGCCGGCGCGGCCCTGGCGACCGGCGGACTGGTCCTGGTCCTCGACCTGACCGGGTCGCTCGAGCTCGACCCGCTCGGGCTGGCCTTCGCGCTGCTCGCCGCCGTGGGCAACGCCGCCTACTTCGCGTTCACCGGGCGCCCGACCGAGCTCCCCGCGATCAGCCTCGCCGGGGCCGGCATGGTGGTCGGCGCGGTGACGATCGGGCTCGTCGCCGCGGTCGGGATCCTGCCGCTGGCGGCTCCCGACGTGAGCGTCGACCTCCTCGGCGCCCAGGTGCACTGGATCGTGCCGCTGCTCATCGTCGCGACCGTGCCGACCGCCTTCGCCTACGGCGTCAGCGCGCTGTCGGTCCGACTCCTCGGTGAGCGGCTCGCGTCGTTCCTTGCGCTCTCCGAGGTGCTCGTCGCCGTCCTGCTGGCCTGGGTGCTCGTCGGCGAGGCGCCTCTGCCGACGCAGCTGGCCGGCATGGTGCTCGTCGTCGCGGGGATCGCCCTGGTCCGACGCGGGACGGCGGTCCCGGCCGAGGTGGTCACCCCGGCGGACGACCGGTACGCCGAGCTGCCGACCGCGCGGTAGGTCAGCCTGCAGCCTCAGCGGTCTCGGCGGCCAGGCGGGCCGCGGCCTCCTCCGGGGTGTTCCGCAGCAGGCAGAACTCGTTGCCCTCGGGGTCGGCCAGGACGTGCCAGGGGACGTCGTCGCCCTGGCCGATGTCGGCGCGGGTCGCTCCGAGGGCCAGCAGGCGTTCGAGCTCGGCGGCCTGGTTCGAGCCGTTCGGCGGGCGGACGTCGAGGTGGATCCGGTTCTTGGCGGTCTTCAGCTCGGGGACCTTGAGGAACAGCAGGTTGGCCGCGGAGCCGTCGGACGGACCGATCTCGACCTCGACGTCGTCGTCGGCCGCCTCCCACGGGTACGTCCAGTCCAGGACCTCGCGCCACCAGGCGGCGAGGGCGTGCGGGTCGGCCGAGTCGATGACGAGCTGGGAGATCACGGAAGCCATGCGACGCAGGTTAGAGGCGGGTGCCGACGCCCGCTACCGGGGATCGATGCGGACGCGGCCCGACTCGAGGTCGACGGGCGGTGCGGCGTCCTCGGCGTGCTGGATGTCGGCCTGCTGGCGCTCCTGCTCGGCGGTCAGGTGCACGTGGTTGGGCTGGAACACGTCGATGAGGTCGCCCAGGAACCCGCTCCCGGTCCCGGCGGCCGCGGCCGGCCGCTCCCGCGGCGCTCGGCGGTCGAACCATCCGTGCGCGACCATCCGGTCGACGGCCCAGAGCAGCAGCGCGACGAGCACGACGCCGCCCACGATGACCCAGACCATCGGCCCATCGTCGCACGGTGTCAGCCGGCCAGAGCGTCCGCCTGGGACTCGTGAACGGCCGCGAGCCACGGGTCGTGCAGGCGGGGATCGTCAGCCGACGAGCCGTCCAGGTAGGCGAGGTCGGCCGCGACGCGCGGGGCGAGCGTGCCGACATGGCCGTGCCCGGGGACGACGAGGGACGCCGATCCGGCGAGCTGCGTGAGGGCCTCGCGGTAGGAGCCGACCGGGTCGGGCGAGGAGAGGTCGAGCAGCGGGATCTCGACGTCGGACAGCAGGTCGCCGGCGACGAGCACGTCGGCGGATGGCACCACCAGCGAGGTGCTGCCGGGTGCGTGGGCGCCGTGCGTGACCACCCGCACGGGCGGTCCGGACCAGTCGAGCAGGTCCCCGACCGACGGGAAGGGCACGGGCGGCGTGACGACGACGGACGCGGGGGAGTCGCCCGGCGACGCGAGCAGGACGCGGGCCAGCTCCTCGTCCTCGTCGCGCTCGTTCATCAACGTCTCGACGTCGACCGGCCAGCCGCCGGACCAGCGCGGCAGCCCGGTGAAGATCCCGCCGTCGAGCAGGTGGTCCCAGTGGCCGTGCGTCGACCACACGGCGATCGGGGTCCAGCCGTGCTGGCGGATCGCCGACGACAGGACGTCGATCTCGTGCGCGGTCACGCCCGGGTCGACGACGAGGCACGTGCGGTCGTTGGCGACGAGCACCGTGGACGTCGTCAGGTACACCGCGCTCGTCGCGACGTGGACGCCCTCGGCGACCTCGGTGAGGACGGGCAACGTCAGCCGCGGTAGTCGGCGGCGAGCGCGGCTGCGCCGATGATCCCGGCGGCGTTGCGGAGCTGGGCCGGGACGATCTTGGTGCGGAGGTCGAGCAGCGGCAGGAACTTCTCGTCGTGCTTGCTGACGCCGCCGCCGACCACGATCAGGTCCGGCCAGAAGAGGTTCTCGACGACGGTGAAGTAGCGCTGCAGCCGCTCGGCCCACGCCTCCCAGGACAGGTCGTCCCGGTCGCGCGCACTCTCGGCGGCCCGCGACTCGGCGTCGTGCCCGTCGATCTCGAGATGCCCCAGCTCGGTGTTGGGCACCAGGTGCCCGTCGACGATCAGGGCGGACCCGATGCCCGTGCCCAGCGTCACGACGAGCACGACCCCGTTCACTCCCTTGGCGGCGCCGTACAGCACCTCGGCATAGCCGGCGGCGTCGGCGTCGTTGACCGCCAGGACCTGGCGACCTGACGCGGTCTGGACCACCTTCTCGACGTTGGTGCCGATCCACGACTTGTCGACGTTGGCGGCCGACTGCGCGACGCCGTGCAGGATCACCGCCGGGAACGTGACGCCGATCGGGACGTTCTTGTCGAGGTCGAACGAGTCGACGACCTCGGCCACGGTCTGCGCGACCGCGTCGGGCGTCGACGGTTGGGGGGTGGGGATGCGCACGCGGTCGGCCGCGAACTCGCCGTCGCGGAGGTCGACGGGTGCGCCCTTGATCCCGCTCCCGCCGATGTCGATGCCGAACGCCGTGCTGGCCTTCTTCGCGTGCTTCTTGTCGTCGCTCATGGCAGGGTCAGGATCTCCGCTCCGGATTCGGTGACGAGCAAGGTGTGCTCGAACTGCGCGCTGCGGCGGCCGTCGGCCGTCAGGACCGTCCAGTCGTCGTCCCACATGACCCAGTCCGGGGTGCCGAGGTTCAGCATCGGCTCGATGGTGAACACCATCCCCGGCTCGATGAGGGTGTCGTACGCCGGCGCCGCGTCGTAGTGCGGGATCACGAGCCCGGTGTGGAACGCCGGACCGACGCCGTGCCCGGTGTAGTCGCGGACCACGCCGTACCCGAACCGGGCCGCGTACTTCTCGATCACGCGGCCGATGACGTTGACCTCGCGCCCGGGGACGACGGCCTTGATCGCCCGGGCCAGCGCTTCCTGCGTGCGCTCGACCAGCAGCCGGGACTCCTCGTCGACGTCGCCGGCCAGGAACGTCGCGTTGTTGTCCCCGTGCACGCCCCCGATGTAGGCCGTCACGTCGATGTTCACGATGTCGCCGTCCTCGACCACCGTCGAGTCGGGGATGCCGTGGCAGATGACCTCGTTCAGCGACGTGCACAGCGACTTGGGGAAGCCGCGGTAGCCGAGCGTCGAGGGGTAGGCGCCGTGGTCGAGCAGGAACTCGTGGCCGATCGCGTCGAGCCGGTCCGTGGTGACACCGGGTTCGACGTGCTCCCCGACCAGGGCGAGCGCCTGCGCCGCGATGCGCGCCGCGACGCGGATGCGGCCGATCATCTCGTCGTCCAGCACGTTCGGGCCCGTCCAGCGGGCCGGACCCGGGTGACCGACGTACTCGGGGCGCGCGATCGAGGACGGGACGGAGCGGCGAGGGCTGACCGTGCCGGGGACCAGGGCGCTTCGTGGCGCGTGCACGGACGACATACCTGGCAGTCTACGGAAGAGAGGGCATCGAAGCCGGGTGGGTGCCCGTACGGAGGGAGAGCGCGATGGCCGACGGGTACTACTACAACCTCGAGACCCACCAGGTGGAGGAGGGACGGCAGAGCGACTACACGAAGCTCATGGGCCCGTACCCGACGCGGGAGGCGGCGACGCAGGCGCTCGAGACCGCGCGACGACGCAACCAGGCGTGGGACGAGCAGGACGAGAAGGGCTGAGTCAGCGCCGTTCGAGCGTCGCGAGGATCGGTCGGTGGTCGCTGCCGCCGGTCGCGGGCAGGACGGCGAAGTCGACCACGCGCCAGGCGCGTCCGTCGACGAGCACGTGGTCGATCGGCGCCGCGAGCAGGCTGGGTGCCGACGACGGCCAGGTGCCGTGCGACGCCTCGCCGACCTCGCGGGCCGCGTCGACGCACGGGCCCAGGTCGCGCAGGCCGGGGTGGTCGAGGGTGGCGTTGAGGTCGCCCGCGACGATCGCCCCCGGGGTGCGCGCGCACTGCGTGGCGACGAGCGTGGTGTCCTCGCGCCAGGCGGCCATCGTCGAGCGCTCGCCCGGGGAGATGGGGTGCGCCGCGACGAGCACCGGGGAGGACGGGTCGAGCGGTTCGACGCGCATCGAGCCGAACCGGGTGGGCAGCTCACGCTCCGGGCTGTAGGCGCCCATTCGCTCACCGACGAGCAGGGTCGTGCCGACCACCTCGGGCATCGTGCCGTCGGCCGTGTAGACCAGCATCGGGTGGCCCGTCTGCGCCATCAGCGCGGCGACCTTCTTGCCGGTGCGGTACGACGTCTCCGGCAGGACGACGACGTCCGCGTGGTGCTCGTCGACCAGCGTGAACAGCTCGGCCGGGGTGACCACGTCCAGGGTGTTGAACGACAGGACGACGACGTCGTCGGAGTCCGCGGCGGCCGCCGGCTCGTGCGGCACGCTCCGCCAGCCGAGGACCGCACCCTGCGCCGCCGCGCCGACGGCGAAGGCGATGACGAGCGGGAGCAGCGTCCGACGAGGTCCGGGAAGCGCGAGGAGCACCGCGAGCAGCGCAGCCGTGCCGAGCGCGCCCAGACCGAGGACCGCTCGGAACGACACGAGCTGCGCGACCGGGTACACGCCCGAGGCGACGGGCAGGGCAAGAGCCACGAGGACAGCGCCGACGACGATCCCGACGACGAGGACCGCGCGGCGTGCCGTCATGAGTCGAACTGGTGACCGGCGTCGGGGAACGTGCCGTTGCGGACCTCGTCGGCATAGGCGGTCGCGGCCGCCGAGAGGGCGGCGCCCACCTCGCCGAACCGCTTGGCGAACCTCGGCGACCAGTCGGTCATGCCGGCCATGTCGACCCACACGAGCACCTGGCCGTCGCAGCCGGCGCCCGCGCCGATGCCGATCGTGGGGATGTGCACGATCTCGGTGATCCGGGCGGCGACGGGAGCCGGCACCATCTCCAGCACCACGGCGACGGCGCCCGCGGCGGCGACCGCGACGGCGTCCTCGCAGAGCACCTCGGCGGCGTGGTCGCCCCGACCCTGCACCCGCGGACCGCCCAGCAGGTTCTCGGACTGCGGCGTGTACCCGAGGTGCGCGACGACGGGGATGCCCGCGTCGGTCAGCGCCTTGATCTGCGGGACCACACGCTTGCCGCCCTCGAACTTCACGGCGGCGACGCCGGTCTCCTTCATCATCCGGACGGCCGTGGCGAGCGCCTGCTCGGGGCCGGCCTCGTACGAACCGAACGGCAGGTCCGCGACGACGAACGCGCGCTGGGCGGCCCGGGCGACGGCACGAGCAGGCGGGATGAGGTCGTCCACGGTCACCGGCAGCGTCGTCGTGTGCCCGTGCATCGTGTTCCCGATCGAGTCGCCGACCAGCAGCATGTCGATGCCCGCCGCGTCGAAGATGTGCGCCGTCACGGCGTCGTACGCGGTGAGCATGGTCAGCCGCTCACCGCGCTCCTTCGCCTCGCGCAGGTGGTGCACGCGCACGCGCTTCGGGGTCTGGCTCATCGTTCGGTGCTCCTGTTGTCTGTGAGAATCACGCTTCGCGCCAGGCCGTCGTGATGGGCAGCCGTCGGTCGCGACCGAACGCCAGCGCCGTCACCTTGGTGCCCAGCGGGTACTGCCGACGCTTCCACTCGGCCCGGTCGACGAGCGCGAGGACCTTGTCGACGACGGCCGGGTCGAACCCCCGCGCGAGCAGCTCGGGTCGCCCTTCGGCGTGCTCCACGTAGGCGTCCAGCACCTCGTCGAGGAGCTCGTACGGCGGCAGCGAGTCCTGGTCCACCTGGCCGGGACGGAGCTCGGCGCTCGGCGGCTTGGTGATCGACGACTCGGGGATCGGCGGCAGCTCGCCCGCGTCGACCGCCGCGTTGTTGCGCCAGCGGGCCAGCTTCCAGACGCGGGACTTGTCGACGTCCTTGATGGGCGCGAAGCCGCCGATGCTGCCGGCGTCGTAGATCGTCGTGTAGCCCGTCGCGAGCTCGGACTTGTTGCCCGGCGCGATCACGAGGTGGCCCTCGCGGTTGGAGATCGCCATGAGGATCACGCCGCGGACGCGGGCCTGCAGGTTCTCCGCGGCCACGCCCTCGAGCGGGATCTCGCCCTCGAACGCGTCGACCATCGCCTTGATGGGCTGCACGCGGTAGTCCGCACCGATCCGCTTGGCCAGGTCCTGCGCGTCGTCCTTGCTGTGCTCGGAGGAGTACACCGACGGCATGGAGACCCCGACGACGTTCTCGCCGCCGATCGCGTCCGCCGCGATCGCGGCGACGAGCGCGGAGTCGATTCCACCGGACAGCCCGAGCAGCACGGACCGGAACCCGTTCTTGCGCACGTACCCGCGCAGTCCGGCGACGAGGGCCTGGTAGACCTCCTCGTCGGGGTCGAGCGTGCGCGCCTTCGGGCCCTCCGACGGTGCGTCGTCGTCGCCGAGCAGGTCCCAGACGAGCAGGTGCTCCTCGAACTGCGGAGCGCTGGTCAGCACGCGGCCGTCGGTGGCGATCACGAACGAGCCGCCGTCGAAGACGAGGTCGTCCTGCGCGCCGACGAGGTTCACGTACGCGACGGGCGCCTCCACCTCGTGCGCGCGACGGGCCGCGAGCTCGACGCGCTGGTGGCCCTTGCCCTCCTCGTACGGCGAGGCGTTCAGCACGACGAGCAGCGAGACCTCGGCCTCGTCCATCTGGGAGACCGGGCCGCCGTCCTGCCAGATGTCCTCGCAGATCACGACGCCGACCCGTCGGCCCAGCACGTCGATGACCAGCACGTCGTCGCCGGGCGCGAAGATCCGGTACTCGTCGAACACGCCGTAGTTGGGCAGGTGGTGCTTGTTGTACCGCTCCTG
Source organism: Cellulomonas sp. P2_B4 (assembly GCF_056404795.1). Lineage (NCBI taxonomy): Bacteria > Bacillati > Actinomycetota > Actinomycetes > Micrococcales > Cellulomonadaceae > Cellulomonas > Cellulomonas sp. P2_B4. The sequence continues at coordinate 255,497 of NZ_JBFUDI010000003.1, read as the reverse complement.
GACCTTCCCGTGCTGGAGCAGCACGGCCTGGTTGGTGGGCCGGCGCGGTCCCTCCGGGGCCTTGGGCTCGTGCACGGGGGTCACCGACCGCTCGCCGACCGTCCCGACGAGCACCGCGAGGTCCCCGAGACCCGCGTCGGCCAGCGCCGTCGCCGTCTCCTGCAGGGCCGCCTCGGCCCCTCGTCGAAACGACGCCCGCAGCGCGAGGTCCTCGATCGGGTACCCGGTGAGCGTCATCTCGGGGAACACCACGAGGTCGGCGCCGGCGTCCGCAGCCTTGCGGGCCCAGACCAGCACCGCCTGGGCGTTGGCCGCGACGTCACCCACTCGCGTGTCGATCTGCGCCAGGGCGACGCGGGCGTGAGGCATGTGTCCGAGCCTAACCACCCGGTCGGCGCTGCACGTTCTCGCGTGGCGCGACTCACGCCCAAGACCCACCCCGGACACTGACGCTCGGAACCGTGGTTCATCAGGCAGGATGTACCGCATGGACAGGCAGCAGGAGTTCGTGCTCCGCACAGTCGAGGAGCGGGACATCCGCTTCATCCGCCTCTGGTTCACCGACGTGCTCGGGATCCTCAAGTCGGTGGCGGTCGCCCCGGCTGAGCTCGAGGCCGCGTTCTCGGAGGGGATCGGGTTCGACGGGAGCGCGATCGAGGGCCTGACGCGCGTGTACGAGGCGGACATGATCGCCCGCCCGGACCCGTCGACGTTCCAGGTCCTGCCCTGGCGCGGTGAGCGGCACGGCACCGCCCGCATGTTCTGCGACCTGCTGACGCCCAACGGGGAGCCGTCGCTGGCCGACTCCCGCAACGTGCTCAAGCGCGCGCTGTCGCGGGCCGCCGACCAGGGGTTCACCTTCTACACGCACCCCGAGGTCGAGTTCTACCTCTTCGACGCGCCGGCCGACCCGACGCAGCCGCTGGTCCCCGTGGACCAGGGCGGCTACTTCGACCACGTGCCGCGCGGCACCGCGCACGACTTCCGACGAGCCGCGATCACGATGCTCGAGTCGATGGGCATCTCGGTGGAGTTCTCCCACCACGAGGCCGGCCCGGGCCAGAACGAGATCGACCTGCGCTACGCCGACGCGCTGACGACGGCCGACAACATCATGACCTTCCGCACCGTGGTCAAGGAGGTCGCGCTCGAGCAGGGCGTGTTCGCCTCCTTCATGCCCAAGCCGCTGGCCGACCAGCCCGGTTCCGGCATGCACACGCACCTGTCGCTGTTCCAGGGCGACGCGAACGCGTTCCACGAGGCCGGCGGCCACCTGGAGCTGTCCAAGACGGCCCGGTCGTTCATCGCCGGCCTGCTCAAGCACGCCGCCGAGATCACTGCGGTCACCAACCAGTTCGTGAACTCCTACAAGCGGCTGTGGGGCGGCGCCGAGGCGCCCAGCTACATCTGCTGGGGTCACAACAACCGGTCCGCCCTGGTCCGCGTGCCCATGTACAAGCCTGGCAAGGGCAACTCGAGCCGCATCGAGTACCGCGCCGTCGACTCGGCCACCAACCCGTACCTCGCGTTCGCGGTCCTGCTGAACGCGGGCCTCAAGGGCATCGAGGAGGGGTACGAGCTGCCCGAGGGCGCCGAGGACGACGTCTGGGAGCTCACCGACGCGGAGCGCCGCGCGCTCGGCATCGAGCCGCTGCCCACGTCGCTGGACGCCGCGATCTCGATCATGGAGAAGTCCGAGCTCGTGGCCGAGACCCTCGGCGAGCACGTGTTCGACTACTTCCTGCGCAACAAGCGCCAGGAGTGGGACGCCTACGCCGCACAGGTCACCCCGTACGAGCTGCGGCGGTTCCTGCCGGTCCTGTGACGGTCTCGTCCTCCGGCCGGGGATCGACGCTCGCCGGGCGGCTGACGCGGGCGGGCGTCTCCGACCCGACGCGCGCCCAGCGGCTGCTCGCGGACGCGGCGCTGGTCGCGATCGTCGACGACCCGGCAGACCTGCTCGTCGGGGCGCTGACCGAGGTCGCCGACCCCGACCAGGCGCTGCTCGCGCTGGCGAAGCTGGCCGGCGCGGTCGGCGACGACCCGGAGGTCCTGCGCGGGATCCTGCTGGAGGACGGCCCGGCCCGCGCACGGCTGCTCGCCGTCGTCGGCGCCTCGATCGCGCTCGGCGACACGCTGGTCGCGCACCCCGAGGCCCTGACGATCCTTCTCGACGACACCCCCGGCACCGGCGTCGCGGTCGACGCCGTGCGCGCGGAGCTCCTCGAGGCCGTCGGGGCGGACCCCTCGGCGGACGTCCCTGTCGCCGCGCTCGCCGGGTCCGCCGGGATCGATGCGATGCGCAAGGCGTACCGGTTCCGGCTCCTGCGCATCGCCGCGACCGACCTGACCAGCACCGAGCCGCTCAGTCGCCTGCCGGGCATCGCGGCGGCGCTCGCCGATCTCGCCGCAGCGGCGCTGGAGGCCTCCCTCGCGATCGCGCGCGCCGATCTCGACGACCACGGGCTCGGCGTGCGGCTGTCGGTCATCGGCATGGGTAAGTGCGGCGGCCGGGAGCTCAACTACGTCAGCGACGTCGACGTCATCTACGTCGCCGAGCCGATGGACGGTGTCGACGAGGCCGAGGCCCTGTCCACCGGCGCCCGGCTCGCGGCCGGGCTGGCGCGGGCGTGCTCCACCCCGTCGGTGGAGCCCGCGCTGTGGCCGGTGGACGCGGCGCTGCGCCCGGAGGGCAAGAACGGTCCGCTGGTCCGCACGATCGCCAGCCACAAGGCGTACTACGAGCGCTGGGCCAAGACGTGGGAGTTCCAGGCGCTGCTCAAGGCCCGGCCGCTCGCCGGGGACCGCGCGCTCGGCCAGGAGTACGTCGAGATGACGCAGCCGTTCGTCTGGGGCGCCGTCACCCGCGAGCACTTCGTCGAGGACTCCCAGGCCATGCGTCGCCGCGTCGAGAGCTACGTGCCGGCCGCCGAGGCCGACCGGCAGATCAAGCTCGGGGTCGGCGGGCTGCGGGACGTCGAGTTCACGGTCCAGCTCCTGCAGCTCGTGCACGGGCGCGCCGACGAGTCGATCCGCAGCCCCAGCACCCTGACCGCGCTGGCCGCGCTCGCCGCCGGTGGGTACGTGGGCCGGTCGCACGCCGCGCAGCTGGCCGTCTGCTACCGGCTCATGCGGGCGCTCGAGCACCGCATCCAGCTGCACCGCCTGCGCCGGACGCACCTCATGCCGACCGCGGAGCCGGACCTGCGCCGGCTCGCCCGGTCGGTGGGGATGCGGTCCGAGGGCGCCGACGGGCTCGTCGAGCGCTGGAAGGCGGCCAAGCGCGACGTCCGGCGCCTGCACGAGGAGCTGTTCTACCGGCCGCTGCTGCCGGCGACGGCCCAGCTGTCGACGGAGGAGGCGAGCCTGTCTCCCGACGAGGCGCGCGCCCGCCTCGCGGCGATCGGCTACCTCGACCCCGCGGGCGCCATGCGGCACATCGCCGCGCTCACCGAGGGGCTGTCGCGGCGTGCCGCGATCCAGCGGCAGCTGCTGCCCGTGATGCTCGGCTGGTTCGCGGACGGCGCCGATCCCGACGGTGGGCTGCTGGCGTTCCGCCGGCTCTCCGACGAGCTGGGCGCGACGCACTGGTACCTGAAGCTGCTCCGCGACTCCGGCACGGCCGCCCGACGCCTCGCGCGGGTGCTGTCGACGAGCCGCTACGTCGCCGACGCGCTGACCCGCTCGCCCGAGTCGGTCACGTGGCTGGCCGACGACGCCGACCTGGAGCCGCGGACGTACGAGCGGCTGACGGCGGAGGCGGACGCGATCCTGACGCGGTCCGACGAGCCGGTGAAGGCGGTCACGTCGTTGCGTGGCCTGCGTCGCCGTGAGCTCGCCCGGACCGCCGCCGCGGACGTCACGGGGACGCTCACCGGGACGCGTGCGTCGCGCAGCCTGAGCGTCGCGGCCGACATCGTGCTGGTCGGCGCCTTGCGCGTCGCCGAGTGGGAGGCGCGTTCGCAGCGCGGGCTGGACGAGAACCCGACGCGGATGCTCGTCGTGGCCATGGGCCGCTGGGGCGGCCGGGAGATGGGCTACTCCTCGGACGCCGACGTGCTGTTCGTGCACGAGCCCGTGCCCGGCATGGACCACGTGCTCGCGCAGGAGTTCGCGCTCTCGGTCACGACGACCCTGCGCACGCTGCTCGGCACGGTCGGGCCGGAGCCGACGCTCGAGGTCGACGCCGACCTGCGTCCGGAGGGTCGCAACGGTCCGATGGTCCGCTCGTTCGACTCCTACGCCGAGTACTACGACCGCTGGTCGTCGCCGTGGGAGAGCCAGGCGCTCCTGCGCGCCCGTCCGGTGGCCGGCGACCCGGGCCTGGGGGAGCGGTTCGTCGAGCTCGTCGCGCCGCTGCGCTACCCACAGGGCGGCATCGACCCGTCCGACGAGCGCGAGATCCGCAGGATCAAGGCGCGCGTCGAGTCGGAGCGGCTGCCCCGCGGCGTCGAGCCCGCGCGCCACCTCAAGCTCGGTCGCGGGGGGATCTCGGACGTCGAGTGGACTGCGCAGCTCCTGCAGCTCCAGCACGCGCACGAGGTGCCCGCCCTGCGCACGACGGAGACGCTCGAGGCCCTCGACGCCGCGGCCTCGGCGGGGCTGCTCGACGCCGACGACGCGCGGGTCCTCACCGAGGCGTGGCAGCTCGCGTCGCGGCTGCGGGACGCGAACGTCCTGTGGACCGGTCGCGGCGGAGCGCACGCCGACCTCCTGCCGCACGATCGACAGGCCCTGGCCGGCCTCGCGCGGGTGGTCGGCTATCCCGCGGGCTCCGGCGGCGAGCTCGAGCAGGACTACCTGCGGACCGCGAGGCGGGCTCGGACGGTGGTCGAGCGCGTGTTCTACGGCTGAACCTCCGGCATTCCATGAACCTGCTCGCGCTCTGACCAGCGGAACTGCCATGCTCGACCAGACATCGTGCAAATGGTGCGAACAGTTCAACGTGTGCCGGGAGGGCCCGTGGTCGAGAACACTCCGCCGCCTCGAAAGCCGAGGACGCCGGCCGCAAAGCGGACACCCCGGACGACCGCTCCGAAGACCGAGCCGGTGACGCCGCCAGTCGACGAGACGCTCGAGGCCGGCGCTCCTGCGACGGGCACCGAGACGCCCGCCGTCGAGACGCCGGTTGAGGAGACGCCCGCGGCCGAGGTCGTCGTCGAGGAGCCCGCGGCGAACGTCGCCGAGGACATCGCGGCCGACGAGACGGCCGAGCCCGTGCTCGAGGAGGCGGAGCCCGCCGCGAACGACACGGAGCCGATCGTGGTCGGCACGACGGCCGAGGTCCTCGAGCCCGACACCCTGAACGACACGGTGCCGATCGTCGTCGCGACACCGGAGGAGCCCGAGACCCCGGCAGCCCTGGAGGCGCGTCTGGCGGCCCTCGAGGCCGAGAACGCAGCCCTGCGCGCGGCCACGGTCACGGCGCCCGCCGTCCGGCGCAAGCGCAAGCCGGGGCGCACCACCGCGGCGATCGTGCTCATCCTGCTCGGGGCGCTCCTGGCGCCGATCGCCGTGGTCGGCAACTGGGCCCGCGACCTCGTCGTCGACACGGACGCCTACGTCGACACGATCGCGCCGATCGCCAGCGACCCCGGGGTGCAGGCCGCGGTCACCAACCGCGTCACCAACGCGGTGGTCGACGCGCTGAACCTCGACGAGCTGACGACGCAGGCGACCGACGCGATCGCCGGCCTGAACCTGCCGCCGATCGTCACGACCGGACTCGCGTCGCTGAAGGGGCCGCTGCAGGACGCCGTCACGGGCTTCGTCCGCAAGCAGGTGGACAAGATCGTCACGTCCGACGCCTTCGCCGCGACGTGGACCGAGGCCAACCGAACGGCCCACGAGCAGATCGTCGCGACGCTGCGGGGCGACCCCGACGCGCTCGCGCAGATCAGCGACTCGGGCCAGCTCGTCATCGACATCACGCCGATCATCGAGCAGGTCAAGACGGCGCTCGTCGACGCCGGGTTCACGCTGGCCGGCCGGATCCCGACGATCAAGGTGACGTTCCCGGTCGCGTCCAGCTCCGACCTGGTCCGGCTGCAGAACGCGTACCGCGCGATCGACGTGATCGGTGCCGTGCTTCCGTGGATCTCGCTGCTGCTCCTCGCCGCAGGCGTGCTGTTCGCCCAGAAGCGGTCGCGCGCGCTCGTCATCGCCGGGCTCTCGCTCGCCGTGGCGATGGCGCTCCTGGCCGTCGGGCTCGCGATCGGCAGATGGTTCTACTCGAACTCGCTGCCGCCGAGCGTCCAGCGTCCCGACGTGGCCGTCACGCTCTACGACCAGTTCGTCTCGCTGCTGCGGATCGAGCTGCGGGTCGGGCTCGTCCTGGGCCTGATCGTCGCGATCGTCGCGTTCTTCGCGGGCGGCACGCCGGCCGCGAGGTCGGTGCGCGAGACGTCCGGCAAGGGAGTCGCGTGGGTTCGCGGACTCGGCGACCGGCACGGCGTCGGGACCGGCGCCTTCGGAGTCTGGCTCTACGAGCAGCGCACCCTCATCCGCGTCGTCGTGACCGGCATCGCGGTCCTGGTCCTCGTGCTGGCCGACGGGATCACCGGCAAGACCGTCTTCGTGGTGGCCGTCGTCGCGCTCCTGATCCTGGGCGTGCTCACGCTCCTGGCGCGTCCGGCCCACGACGAGCCCGCTATGGAGCCTGTCGCGACGTCCTGACCAACGCGCAGCCGGCGTCGCCCTCCTCGGGGCCCACGCCGGCTGCGCGGCTGCGCCCGAGGTTCCAGGCCAGCGGCCCGCCCCAGGTCGGTGACGTGTCCGCCCCGCTGAGCACGCACGAGCGCAGGGGTTCGCTGAGCGCGTCCATCGCCGGCACCGCGTCGGAGGACAGGTCCTGCAGGTAGACGATGTCGAGGTCGCCCGTCGCGGCGGCAGAGGTGTTGTGCCGCAGGATCTGCGCGTCGGGGTTCACCAGGGCCAGCCCGAGCATCGCCACGGCGACCACCTGCACGACCGCCCCCGGGAGCCAGCCGCCCTTCCACCGCACACCGGCGACGAGCACGAGGACCAGGACGACCCCGAGGACCACCTCCGCGACCGCCACGAGCAGCCGGAGCCGCGTGAGTCCGTACATGTCGACGTACAGGTCCATCCGACGCAGCGCCGAGGCGACGACGCCGAGCGTGCCGACGCACAGCACGCCGAGGGCGACCCGTGCCGTCAGGCGGTCGGGTGCGCGTCGTGCGGCGACGGCCACGACGACGAGGGTCAGGGCGGTCGCGACGACGAGCTGCCAGAACCCCTGCCGGGCGTACTGGGCGTAGGTGACGTCGCCGAGCCGCCCGCCGACGAGCGTGTCGACCTGCACGAGGACGAACGCGACCACGAGCACGTCGAGCGCGACGACCGGCAGCAGCCACTCGCCGCGACGGGCCGCCGGGGCGGGGGAGAGGCGGGCGTCGGACCAACCCGGCGGGTGCAGCGCGAGCTGCGCGAACGTCGCCGCGACGACCGCCACGAGGGCGCCGACGACGAGCTGCGCGGGCAGCCACTTCGCGTCGACGGTCGGGACGTAGCTCGCGAACACGCTGTCCGCGCTGGTGAACAGCAGCCCGAACACCAGCAGCAGCCCCACCGTGATCCCCACGCTGCGCAGCGCCACGAGCAGCTGTCCTCGTCGCGACCCTGCCGTCCGCCCGAGACCCGACCCGAGCCACGGCACTGCGCGGGCTGCACCCGCGGCCCACGAGACCGGCGCCAGCAGGTAGGCCGGCGCCGACCGTGCGCCGGTGACGGCCGACGCGGCCGCCCAGGCGGCGACCACGGCGCAGAGCCCGGCCAACCACCCGGCGGCGCGGACCGCGACCACGGACACGAGCGCGACCGACAGCGCGGCCGTGACGAGGTCCGTCACCGACCGACGGCGCCAGAGCGCCGGAAAGGCTGCCACCCAGACCATCGTCCCCGCGAGCGCGGCGCCGAGACCCGGCTGGTGGCCGACGAGCGCCACGGCGCTCAGCACGCCGACCACGAGGCACGTCGCCAGCGTGACGGCGGCGATCGCGCGGCTGCGGGCGGCCCAGAACGGGGCCAGGACGGTCGTGAGGCGGCCGGGCCTCTCGGGCGGTCCGTACACCGGACGCTGCTGCCAGACGGGGGCGGGAAGGCTCGCATCGGTCATGCCGTCACCGTACGAATCCTGTGCGTTCCCTGTACCGGACTTCGGAGGGGGTCGCGTGCACGTTCCGTGCGCTGACGTGCAGATTCGATGGTCGACCCGTTGACGGACGGCCGTCCAGTCCGTCAGGCTCGGGAGCACGCCGACCAGTGGTGACCGGTCGGTGCCGGCCGATCGATCGACGATCCCGCTGCGAGGCGATGATGAGCACTGACCCGGTCGATCCCGTCCTTGCCCGAGCTTGCCCGCGCTGCGGTGCCGCACCGGGGGAGCCCTGCCGCACGGCCGACCGCGTGGTCCGGGACCCGCACCGTCGCCGCCTCTCGGCCGCAGACTCCGCGGAGCCGGCAACGTCCGACTGAGGACTGCTCGGTCCGGGACCTCTCACAGGTGCCGCGGCGCCGCTGTGCGCAGTTGTTGACGCCCGCGCCACGGGATCGCGCCCTCCTGGCAATCCGCTCCAGGCATCGTCGGTGGTGTCCGATCGACACAGGGAGCTGCCGGCACGTGACCACGCCCGCCACCACGACCGTGAAGTCGTCCTGCTCCTACTGCGGAGTGGGCTGCGGCATGGTGCTCGAGATCGCCGTCGACCCGGCGACCGGACGGCGGCGCGTCGCGAAGGCGTCGGGCGACAAGGAGCACCCGGCCAACCGCGGCCGGCTGTGCACCAAGGGGGCGACGAGCGCCGAGATGCTCGCGGCCGGCGGGCGCCTCGAGCAGGCGATGGTCCGACCCGAACGAGGGGCGCCGCTCGAACCGCGCCCGACGGCGGACGCGATCCAGGAGGCGGCGCGACGGCTGCGTGCCGTGATCGACGAGCACGGGCCTGAGGCGGTCGCGTTCTACGTCTCGGGGCAGATGTCGCTGGAGGCGCAGTACCTGTCCAACAAGCTCGCCAAGGGCTTCGTCGGCACCAACCAGATCGAGTCCAACTCCCGGCTCTGCATGGCCAGCGCCGGGACCGGCTACAAGCTCTCGCTGGGTTCCGACGGGCCTCCGGGGTCCTACCAGGACTTCGACCACGCCGACGTGTTCCTCGTCATCGGCTCCAACATGGCCGACTGCCACCCGATCCTCTTCCTGCGGATGATGGACCGGGTCAGGGCCGGGGCGAAGCTCATCGTCGTCGACCCGCGCCGCAGCGCCACCGCCGACAAGGCCGACCTGTTCCTCCAGGTGAAGCCCGGGACCGACCTCGCCCTGCTCAACGGGCTCCTGCACCTGCTGGTCGCCGACGGGCACATCGACGAGGAGTTCATCGCCGAGGCCACCGAGGGCTGGGACCAGATGCCCTCGTTCGTCGCGGACTACCCGCCCGAGACGGTCGCCGGGCTCACCGGCATCTGCGAGGCGGACCTGCGCACCGCCGCCCGGTGGATCGGCGAGTCCGACAACTGGATGTCCTGCTGGACGATGGGCCTCAACCAGAGCACCCACGGCACCTGGAACACCAACGCGCTGGTCAACCTCCACCTCGCGACCGGCGCGATCTGCCGCCTCGGTAGCGGCCCGTTCTCGCTGACGGGGCAGCCGAACGCCATGGGTGGCCGCGAGATGGGCTACATGGGTCCGGGCCTCCCGGGCCAGCGCAGCGTCCTCGACCCCGAGGACCGCGCGTTCGTCGAGACGGCGTGGGGTCTGCCCGACGGAACCCTGCGCACCGAGGTGGGCACCGGCACGATCGACATGTACCAGCGGATGGTCGACGGCAGCATCAAGGCCTGCTGGATCATCTGCACGAACCCCGTCGCCTCGGTGAGCAACCGCACCACAGTGATCCAGGGGCTCGAGAGCTGCGAGCTCGTGATCGCGCAGGACGTGTTCGTGGACACGGAGACCAACGAGTACGCGGACATCCTGCTGCCCGGCGCGCTGTGGGCCGAGTCGACGTACGTGACGATCAACTCCGAGCGGAACCTGACGCTCCTGCAGCAGGCGGCGGACCCCGTCGGTGAGGCGATGCCCGACTGGCAGATCATCGCCGAGGTCGCGTGCGCCCTGGGGTTCGCGGACGCGTTCACGTACGCGTCGGCCGAGGAGGTCTTCGAGGAGATCACGCAGTTCTGGAACCCGCGGACCGGGTACGACCTGCGCGGTGTGACGTACGAGCGGCTGGAGCGCACGCCGGTGCAGTGGCCGAGCCCGCCGCAGGACGCGACGCGTCCCGACGACGACGGCCGCAACCCGATCCGGTACCTGAACGACGGTGTCAGCCAGCACCTGCTGGAGCGCGCGGACGGCAGCCGCCCTCGGCTCGCCTTCGCGACGAAGAGCGGCCGGGCGGTGTTCTTCCCCCGCCCGCACATGGACGCCCGCGAGATGCCCGACGACGACTTCCCGTTCATCCTGAACACCGGGCGGCTGCAGCACCAGTGGCACACGCTCACCAAGACCGGCAAGGTCGACAAGCTCAACAAGCTCGACCCCGGGCCGTTCGTCGAGCTCCACCCCGACGACGCCGCACGCCTGTCCATCGCCGACGGCGACTCCCTGGAGATCGCCTCGCGCCGCGGCCGCGCCGTGCTCCCCGCCTCGGTGTCCGACCGCGTGCTGCCCGGGAACCTGTTCGCACCGTTCCACTGGAACGACACCTACGGCGAGTACCTCGCGGTGAACGCGGTGACCAACGACGCCGTCGACCCGCTCTCGTTCCAGCCGGAGTTCAAGGTCTCGGCCGTCGCCCTCACGAAGCTGGCCGCCGCTGCGCCTGCCACCCCGACCGCAGCGCCGGCCGTCGCGGCCGCCTCGCCGACGGGCCTGATCCTCACCGGCCTGGGCAGCACCCCCAGCGGCCCGCCGGACCTGTCGCGGGAGCAGGAGAGCTACCTGCAGGGCCTGCTGTGGGCGCACGACCAGCTCCCGGTATCCGAGCCCGCGGTGCTGCCGGACTCGGCGCCGTTCGACGAGAACGCCCGCGCCTGGATCAACGGGATGCTGGCGGGATTCCACCGGGGAGGGCCTCGTCCGTCGGCCGGTGCCCCGGCCCGAGCACGCGTCCGGGTGCTCTGGGCGTCGCAGACGGGGAACGCCGAGGAGCACGCGGTCGAGTTCGCCGACCGGCTGCGTGCGTCCGGCATCGACGTCGCGCTCGTCGCCATGGACGACTACGACGTGGCGGGTCTGCCCGGCGGTGACCCCGTCCTCCTGGTCAGCAGCACCTTCGGCGACGGAGACTCCCCGGACAACGGGGAGACGTTCTGGAGCGCGTTGGCCGCCGACGACGCACCGAGCCTTGCTGGCCTGCCGTACGCCGTCCTGGCGTTCGGCGACTCGAGCTACGGCGACTTCTGCGGCCACGGTCGGCGGCTCGACGCCCGGATGAGCGAGCTCGGCGCCGAACGTCTCACCGACCGTGCCGACTGCGAACCCGGTGACAGCGAGCCCGCGCAGGCGTGGTTCCTGCGGGTCTCCGCCCTGCTCGCGCCCTCTGCCACGGCCGCCGTCGTCTCGTCGTCGGCCGGCACGCTCGCCCGCTACTCCCGGCACACGCCGCTCGTGACGCGCGTGACCCGCAACGTCCGGCTCGGCGCCGCCGGGTCGACCAAGGACGTGCGCCAGTTCGGGCTCGACATCGACCCGGACCTCACCTACCGCGCGGGCGACGCGCTCAGCGTCCGCCCGGTCAACAGCCCCGCCGCAGTGGAGGCCTGGCTGGCTGCGACCCGGCTGGACGGGGAGACGGCGGTCGACCTGACTGACGTCGGGAGCGTCTCGTTGCGCGACGCGTGCCGGAACCACCTGGAGATCGTCAACGTCACGCCCGACCTGCTGAAGTTCGTCAACGAGCACCACCCGGGCCGTCAGCTGGCGACCCTCCTGCGCTCGGGGAACCGGACCAGCCTGCAGCAGTGGCTGTGGGGGAGGCAGGCGATCGACGTGCTCGCCGAGTACCCCGTCGTGGCCCCCGTGTCCGAGTGGCTCGCCGTGCTCAAGCGGCTCCAGCCGCGTCTCTACTCGATCTCGTCGAGCCCGCTCGTCGAGCCGACCCAGGTGCACCTGACGGTCTCCGCGGTCCGGTACGAGCACCAGGGTCAGGCCCGGCACGGGGTCTGCTCGACCTTCCTGGCCGACCACAGCGACACGGCCGACGTGCCCGTGTTCGTCCAGCCGACGAACCACTTCCGGCCACCGACCGACGCGAGCGCCCCGATGATCATGGTCGGCCCAGGCACCGGGATCGCACCGTTCCGCGGCTTCCTGCAGGAGCGCCAGGCGCTCGGGCACCGCGGCCGGAACTGGCTGTTCTTCGGCGAGCGCAACTCCGAGAAGGACTTCTACTACCAGGACGAGATGCAGGCGTGGCGGGACGACGGCCACCTGACGCACCTGACGCTGGCGTTCTCCCGCGACCAGCGGCAGAAGATCTACGTCCAGGACCGGCTGCGCGAGAACGGCTCACGGGTGTGGTCGTGGCTGCAGGAGGGCGGGCACTTCTACGTCTGCGGCGATGCGAGCCGCATGGCCAAGGACGTCGACAAGACCCTGCACGAGATCGCCCAGACCCACGGGCACCTCTCCGACGAGGACGCGACCGGCTACCTCAAGCAGCTGGCCAAGGAGAAGCGGTACGTGCGCGACGTGTACTAGCCGAGCTCGGGGCAGGCAGGCTCGTACTCGCGGTCCTTCAGGTACAGGGCCCACTCGTCCTGATCGAGGTTGCGACCCGCTAGGCGGCAGGCGACATCGATGACGTGCTGCGGCCGGGTGTCCCACATGAGCACCTTGCCCCGGGGCTGGGCGACGACAAGCGTGTGCTCGTCACCCAGGGGGCGTGCGATCGCGACGTCGTCGGGGCTGCCGGCGCTCAGGCTGCCCAGGAGTTGGAGCGTTCGCGCCTCCCACAGGTCCACGGCCCCGTTTCCTGTCGTGATGATCTGCGAGCCGTCCGCGGTGTAGGTCATCTCCCAGACGTGGTTGCTCGGGAACCTGCGCAGGTCCATGGCGTACTCGAGCCGCCCTTCGCGGAGGGCGGCGACGTCGATCACGCCCCACGTGCTCTCGGCGCCGTAGTAGACGGTGAGCCTGGTTCCGTCGGGGGAGAAGGCCATCGTGTCGGGATAGCTGTCGAGGAGCACGTCGCGAGTCGTGCCCGCCCGTAGGTCGACCACAGCGAGCGTGTCGTTGGTGCTCCATCGACGTGCCAGCAGTGTGCGATCGTCGGGGCTGAGCAGCGGGACGTCCCACTCCTCGGCGTCCAGCGCGGGCAGGGCGACCGGGTGCTGTACCACCTCGAGAGTCGCCGGATCCATCATCCAGACGAAGTCGGTGCCCAGAGACAAGATCGTACGTCCGTCGCGCGTGAAGGCCAGGTTGTTGCCAGGGGCGTGGTCGTTGCGCCGGATCGAGGCGCCCGTGTCGGGGTCCCAGGCCTCCAGCCAGGGGATACCGGTCTCCGGATCGGTGTCCGCGGACACGAGCATGCTCGAGTCCGGACTCCATACGAACTGTGCCGGCCCCGAGGCATGCACCGGCGTGAGCGGCGTCAGGCGGCCGGTCTCCAGGTCGCGGAACTGCATCGATTGGCCTTGCAGGCCATTGCCGTAGGACTGGTACATGACCTTGGTCCCGTCCGGCGACGGGATGCTGCGCGCGAGGTCGATCCCCTCCGGCTCGGTGGGGTACGAACGCCACCCCGGAAACCCGCCCGTCCCGTCCAGGTCCCACGCCAGCAGCATCCGGTCCGGTGCTACGGAGTACAGGGTGGTCCCGTCGGGGCTGAAGGCCAGGTCGGTGACCTCCTTGGTGTGCCCCAGGAGGGCGCGCGCCTGACTCCGAGTGGGGAGATCCCAGACAACGATCTTCCCGTCGGTGTAGCCGGCCGCGAGGCGGGTGCCGTCCGGGCCGAACTCGAGCGCATTGACACCCTCGGACTCGCCGACGAGCGTGAACCGCGGTTCGAACGTCGTGGCGTCGAGGATGACGACCCCGTCGGCGTCCGAATGGGCGAGGGTCGAGCCGTCCGGACTGAGCGCGATGATCGCCTCCCGTTCGCCCCGGTACTCGGGGGTCCCGGCCAGCAGTCGGCGGCCCGTGTCGACATCGAAGGCGCGGAGGCTGTCCGTGCCGTACCGCTGGATGACGTAGACGGTCTGCCCGTCGGGGCTCAGCAAGACTCGTCCGTAGATCTGTGGCATGGGGATACGCCGGATCGGTCGGGCAGGCTGAGCGGTGTCCCAGACGAGTGCCTCGTCGGGCCAGTTGTCGTGCCAGGTGACGGCTGCGATCCGTGAGCCGTCGGCGCTGAAGACCAGGGCGTCCCGATCGACGTAGGCGCCCTCCGAGAAGCCGCCCAGAACTGCTGTCTCCTCGAGCGTCTGCGCGTCGAGGAGGCGGACGGGCTGCTTGTCGGGCAGCTCGATCTGCGTCCCCGACGGGTCTGGGTCGACGACCGCCACGGCGAGACTCGTGCCGTCGGGCGAGTACGTGAGGGACAGTGTGCGCAGGTCGGACCGTCCGCCTGTTCTCGTCAGGTTCTGCGCGTCGAACGTCGCCTGGCCCTCGTCGTCGGTACCGAATGCACTGGTCACGGCGATGGTGCTGCCGTCGGGGCTCACGTCCAAGAAGTTCCCCGCCCCGCGGGCGACCGCGACGAGGTCCCCGGTCCGTTCGAGCACGTCGTGCAACGTGGTGCGCGCGGCGAATGAGTCGTCGAGCCGCACAGCCTGCACGCCGAGCAGCACGGCGAGATCGGGCGTAGTCGTCGCCAGTGCTTCGGCCGAGAGCCTGCGGGAGTCGGCGATCCGTGCCTGGTCATCGGCCCGCTGCGCCTGTTCCTGCGCGACCTGCGCCTGCTCGTCGGAGCTCCGCGCCGCCTGAGCGGCCACGAGTCCGGCCGCGAGTGCGACGACGAGCATCGTCCCGACACCGGTCAGGGCCAGCCGCAGCCGACGGTTGGTGCGGGCCTTCGCCCGGAGCTCGCGCTCGGCGTTCCGCGCGGACGCGTCGAGGAACGACTGCTCGGTCTCGGTCAGCTCGCCGTGGTGCCGGTCCGCCCACTCGCACGCCCCGGCGAGCCGGACGCCGCGGTACAGCTCGCTGTCGGGCCGCTCCATGAGCTCCCAGCCCTCTGCCGACGTGGCCAGGTGCCGGAAGACGCGTTGACCCTCGACGTCGTCCTCCAGCCACCCGCGCAGCCGCGGCCACTCACGGGCCAGCGCCTCGTGCGCGATCTGGACGTCGCCCTCGTCGCTGCTGACCAGCCGGGCGGCGGCGAGGAGGTCGATGAGGCGCTCGTGAGCATCGTCGAGCGCGAGCGTCTGCCGCGGCACGCGCGCACGAACCGGCGGCGCGCCGTCGTCGCTGGGCGCCACGAGCCGCAGGAACATCGCCCGCACCTGGGTCTGCTGCAGCTCGTCGAACCCGGTGTAGAGGTTCTCCGCGGACTGGGCCACGGCGTCCCGGATCCCGCCGGTCGCCCGGTAGCCGTCGACGGTCAGTGTCGGACCCTCGCGTCGCTCCCAGGTCTGCCGCAGGACGTGCGACAGCATCGGCAGCGCGCCGGGCTCGCCCTCCACCTCACGAACGAGCAGGTCGACGAGACCGGGCTGCAGCCGCAGACCCGCCTGGCGCGCCGGTCCCTCGATCGCGGCGCGCAGGTTCACCTCGCTCATCGGTGACAGCAGGTACAGACCGCGTTCGACGAGCCGCGCGAAGCCGGGACTCGTCGAGAGCTCGCCGAGCCGGTCCGCCCGCAGCGCGAGGACGACCGAGCCCTCGTACGTCGCGACGCGGTCGAGATACGCCATCCGTTCGGCCCGGTCGTCGCAGAGGGTGACCGCCTCCTCGCACTGGTCGACCACCAGCACGGGGAACGGCGGTCGCGACGGCAGGCCGCCCAGGGTGTCGAGCGGGCGGCCGCCCGGGCTCGTCACCACGACCTGGACGCCCTCGTCGAGCAGGGTGGCGACGACCCCCGCGCGTACCAGAGACGACTTGCCCGTGCCCGAGGGACCGACGACCGCCAGGACGCCCTGGGCACGCAACCGCGCCAGGCAGGACTCCAGGTCCGCCTCGCGGCCGAAGAACGTCTCCGCGTCGTCGCTCTCGTACGGCAGCAGGCCCCGGTAGGGACAGACCAGGCTGACCGTCAGCGACTCCGGCCGCTCGAGCTCGGGGTCCTGGCGACGGATCGCGTCCTCGAGAGCCAACAGCTCCGTGCCGGGATCCAGACCGAGCTCCTCCCGCAGCATCCGCCGGGCCTGACCCAGGACGTCGAGCGCATCGGTCTGCCGGCCCGACTGGTAGAGCGCGCGGGCGTACAGCGCCCAGCGACGTTCCCGGAACGGCGCCTCCCGGACGAGCGCGCGGGCGTCCTCGAGCGTCGCCCGGGCGCGCCCCGCGGCGATCTCGGCCTCGACGCGCAGCTCCTGGGCGTCCATCCGCAGCCCGTCCAGCCGCTCGGCCTCGGTCCGGCCCGGCTCCCACTCGTCGAGGTCCGCCAGCGCGCGGCCCCGCCACATCGCCAGCGCCTCGTCCAGCGCGAACGAGGCCCTGTCCGGGTCGTGGTCGGCGAGATGGTCACGCGCCCGTCCCACCAGGCGCTCGAACCGGCGGCTGTCGATCTGGTCGTCGTTCAGCCGCAGCACGTAGCCGCCGTACGAGGTGGTCTCGATGGCGTCCGGGCCCAGGCGCTTGCGCAGCCGGCTGATGCACCCCTGGACCACCTTGGACCAGCTGGCGGGCGGGGTCTCGGGCCAGACGGCATCGGCCAGGACCTCGGTGTCGACCGTCTCGTTGACCCGGACGACCAGCACCTCCAGGACCACGCGATCGCGCAGCCCGTACCCGTCCGAGCCGCCGACGGTCAGAGGTCCGAGCACCTGTATGCCCATCTCCCGAACTGTCCGCCCCGTTCCGGGGACCGTCAACGGTCGCGATACCGCGGTGATACCGGGCCGGGTCCGTTGCGATACCGGCGGGGTCCATACCGGTCACCAGCGCCGCCCCCCGGCGGCGCCCATCACCTCGGAGGGCACCATGAAGAAGGGCTTCGGCATCCTCGTCACCGTCGCGTTGGCCGCAGGGCTCTGCTCCTGCAGCGCGGGCGCGCACCAGGCAACGTCGGGCGGCGAGCCCGTCATGAGTCATGCGCAGGTGTCCCACCGCCTGCCGATCTGCCGGCCCTGGACCCAGTGCATGGTGTGAGGTCGGGGCAGGGCGCGGCAGCGCGACGGTGTCCCGGCCGGTGCAGGGGGTTGGCCGGGACGCCGTCGTGCGTCGTCGGGAGAAGACGGCACCCCAGCCACCGAGGGTGACTGGGGTGCCGGTACGACGGGTCAGACGCTCACGGGAGCAGCCGTGGACGATCAGACGTCGTAGTAGAGCTCGAACTCGTGCGGGTGCGGGCGCAGGCGGATCGGGTCCACCTCGGCGTTGCGCTTGTAGTCGATCCACGTCGAGATCAGGTCGGGCGTGAAGACGTTGCCCGCCGTGAGGAAGTCGTGGTCGGCCTCGAGGGAGTCCAGCACCTCGCCGAGCGAACCCGGGACCTGCTGGATGAGGGCGTGCTCCTCGGGGGGCAGCTCGTACAGGTCCTTGTCGACCGGCTCGGGCGGCTCGATGCGGTTCTGGATGCCGTCGATGCCGGCCATGAGCATGGCGGCGAACGCGAGGTACGGGTTCGACGACGGGTCCGGCACGCGGAACTCGATGCGCTTGGCCTTCGGGTTGGAACCGGTGACCGGGATGCGGATGCACGCGGAGCGGTTGCGGGCCGAGTAGACCAGGTTGACGGGGGCCTCGAAGCCGGGGACCAGGCGGTGGTAGGAGTTCACCGTCGGGTTCGTGAACGCCAGCAGCGACGGCGCGTGCTTGAGCAGGCCGCCGATGTACCAGCGGGCGAGGTCGGACAGGCCGCCGTAGCCCTTCTCGTCGAAGAACAGCGGCTCGCCGTTCTTCCACAGGGACTGGTGGACGTGCATGCCCGAGCCGTTGTCACCGAACAGCGGCTTCGGCATGAAGGTTGCCGACTTGCCGTTGTTGTGGGCCACGTTCTTCACGACGTACTTGAAGAGCATGACCTTGTCGCCGGAGATCGCCAGCTTGTCGAAGCGGTAGTTGATCTCCTGCTGGCCGGCGGTGCCGACCTCGTGGTGGGCACGCTCGACACCGAGGCCCAGGGCGTCCAGCTGGAGGCTGATCTCGTCGCGGATGTCGGCGAAGCCGTCGACCGGCGGGACGGGGAAGTAGCCACCCTTGTAGGGGATCTTGTGGCCGAGGTTGCCACCCTCCTCCTCGCGGCCGGTGTTCCAGGCCGCCTCGAACGAGTCGATCTTGTAGAACGACTCGTTCTGCGCCGTCTTGAAGCGCACGTCGTCGAAGATGTAGAACTCGGCCTCGGGGGCGAAGAAGGCCGTGTCGGCGATGCCGGTCGACGCGAGGTACGCCTCGGCCTTGGCGGCGACCTGACGCGGGTCGCGGCTGTAGGGCTCGTCGGTGTACGGGTCGACGATGTGCATGTTGATGTTCAGCGTCTTCTCGACCCGGAAGGGGTCGATGTAGGCCGACGTCACGTCCGGGATGAGCTTCATGTCGGACTCGTGGATCGCCTGGAAGCCACGGATCGAGGAGCCGTCGAACATCTGACCCTCGGTGAAGAACGAGGCGTCCAGGGAGGCGGCCGGGACGTTGAAGTGCTGCATCGTGCCGGGCAGATCACAGAAGCGGACGTCGACGAACTTCACGTCCTCGCTCTTGATGAACGCCAGGACTTCCTCTGGCTTGCTGAACATCCGCTGCTCCTCGGTCGGGGGTTCCCATCAGGTCGGGCACAGGCAGGGTACGAGCGGGCCGTTTCTCTGTCGTGTATTGAATGTTTCGACAGCGTTACGGAAGTCCGCTCCGTGTTACCACGGCCTGACCCTATGCCCGGTTCCCAGAGGCGGGAGGCCGGTGTCCGAGGAGTGTGCGCCGCCCGATCCACGAGGCCGGGCGGCCCACACGCTCGTCGAAAGAACGTGTGCTGCTAGAGGATGAAGAGCATCTCCTGGTAGGTCGGCAGCGGCCAGAGCTCGTCGGCGACGAGCTCCTCGAGGGCGTCGGCCGCGGCCCGGACGTCGGCCATGGCCGGCAGCAGGGCGTCGCGGGCGTGCTCGGCCTCGGCGAGCGCCGAGTGCCCGACGTCGGCCTTGAGCGCGGCGCGGAGCGTGGCCAGGCCGGCGCGCAGCGCGGCGAGCGGGACGCTGACCTCGTCGAGCGGCGCGAGGTCCGGCTCCGCACCCGCGGCCTTGAGCGCTCCGATGTTCAGCGCGATGTCGGTCTGGTGCTTGACGGCCGCGGGCAGGATCGCCGTGGTGCCGATCTCGAGCGCGATGCGTGCCTCGACGCCGATCGTCAGGGCGTACTGCTCGAGCCCGATCTCGTAGCGGCTGTGCATCTCGCGGTGGTTGAAGACGCCGTACCGCTCGAACAGCTCCATCGCCGACTCGGTGATGAGCTCGGGCAGGGCGTCCATCGTCGTCTTGAGGTTGGCCAGGCCGCGCTGCTCCGCCTCGATGGGCCACTCCGAGGAGTAGCCGTCGCCGTTGAACACGACGTTCCCGTGGTCGGTGATGATCTCGGTCAGGAGCGTCTGGACGGCCTGGTCGAAGTCGGTGCTCGCGGAGATCGCGGCCTCGAGCTCGGTGGCGCAGAAGTCCAGCGAGTCGGCCATGATCGTGTTGATCGTCGTCATCGGGCCGGCCACCGTCTGCATCGAGCCCGGCGCGCGGAACTCGAAGCGGTTGCCCGTGAAGGCGAACGGGCTGGTGCGGTTGCGGTCGCCCGGGTCGGTCGGCAGGACGGGCAGCGTGTCGACGCCGATGTGCATGACGCCCTTGCCCTTGGACGAGGTGGCGGCGCCCTTGGCGATCTGCTCGAACACGTCGGCGAGCTGGTCGCCGAGGAAGATCGAGATGATCGCCGGGGGAGCCTCGTTGGCGCCGAGGCGGTGGTCGTTCGTCGCCGACGCGACCGACGCGCGCAGCAGACCCGCGTACTTGTGCACGGCACGGATGACCGCGGCGCAGAAGACGAGGAACTGGGCGTTCTCGTGCGGGGTGTCGCCCGGGACGAGCAGCGAGCCGAGGTCGTTGTTGCCGAGCGAGAAGTTCACGTGCTTGCCGGAGCCGTTGACGCCGGCGAAGGGCTTCTCGTGGAACAGGCACTCCATGCCGTGCTTCTTGGCGATCGTCTTGAACGTCGTCATGAGCAGCTGCTGGTGGTCGGCCGCGATGTTCCCGCGCTCGAACATCGGGGCGATCTCGAACTGTCCCGGGGCGACCTCGTTGTGGCGGGTCTTGGCCGGGATGCCGAGCTTGAAGAGCTCACGCTCGGTGTCCATCATGAAGCCGAGCACACGGTCCGGGATGGCGCCGAAGTAGTGGTCGTCGAACTCCTGGCCCTTTGGCGGCTTCGTCCCGAACAGGGTGCGGCCGGCGTTGAGCAGGTCGGGGCGTGCCAGGAAGAAGTGCCGGTCGACGAGGAAGTACTCCTGCTCGGGACCGCAGAACGCGACGACCTTCTGGTTCTCGTGCCCGAAGAGCGTCAGGATGCGCGCGGCGTGCTCGCCCATGGCCTGCTGCGAGCGCAGGAGCGGGGTCTTGTGGTCCAGGGCCTCGCCCGTCATCGAGACGAAGACCGTGGGGATGCACAGCGTGTTCCCGTTGGGGTTCTCGAGGATGTACGCCGGGCTGGTGACGTCCCAGCCCGTGTAGCCGCGGGCCTCGAACGTGTTGCGCAGGCCGCCGTTGGGAAAGCTCGAGGCGTCCGGCTCGCCCTGCACGAGCGTCTTTCCCGCGAACTCGGCGAGCGACGTGCCGTCGCCGACCGGCTCGAAGAAGCTGTCGTGCTTCTCGGCGGTCAGCCCGGTGAGCGGGTAGAAGACGTGGGCGTAGTGGGTGGCGCCCTTCTCGAGGGCCCAGTCCTTCATCGCCGAGGCGACGGAGTCCGCGATCGCGGGGTCGAGCATCGCTCCGTGCTCGATCGTGGCCATGACGGACTTGTAGACCGACTTCGGCAGGCGCTTCTGCATGACCGTCTTGCTGAAGACGTTCGCACCGAAGATCTCCCCGGGGGTCTCGTCCCCGTTGAAGCTCACGGCGGGGGGAACATAGGCCTCGACGTTCCAGATGGCCTCGCGACGCACGGCGTTTCCGCTCATTGGTACCCCTCAGGCACGACTCGGCACTCCGGTGTCTTCAGCGGAGCGAGTGGGCACAACCTACGAACGCCGGGTACCCGGGATGTTTCGGGCGGATGTCCGTCTCGCTCTGCGCTCCCGTGAGTGGTAGAGGCACGTACCCTGCTCGGGTGGCAGATCGGCGTGACCTCAGCTCGTGGCTCGAAGGCGAACCGGCCGGGGGCGACCCCGCCGACCGCCGCGGGCACCGCCTCGGACTGCCGTCGGAGGGCACCGGGTCGCTCGCCCGGCTCGGTCGCCGGGTCGGCGCGCTCGTCATCGACTGGTTCGCGTGCCTCGCCATCTCGGCGGTGTTCTTCCCGGTCACGACCGAGGGGTTCTACCTGACGCGGGGGAGCTCTCTCGCGACGCTCGGCATCTTCGCGCTCGAGAACGTGCTGCTCGTCGGCTCGATCGGCAACACGCTCGGGCACCGCCTGCTCGGCCTGCGCGTGCGTCGTATCTTCCCGGCGGACTCGCCCGCCGCCGCCGACCGCGCCTGGGAGACCGGCGCGCCCGGCTTCCTCAGCGCGCTGACCCGCACCCTGCTGCTCTGCCTGGTCATCCCGGCGGTCATCTGGGACGCGGACGGGCGCGGGATGCACGACCGGGTCGCCGGGACGGCCATCGTCCGGCGCTGACCGTCAGCCGGGCCGCTGCCACTCGAGGCTGTACCGCCAGTAGATCCGACGACGCCAGCGCACCCCGGGCAGGATCGCGCGGGCCGCTCGTCGGACGTGGCCGTAGCCGTCGACCGGGTCCGCCATCGGCGAGCCGTGCTCCCACGTGCCCCGGGCGCGGTCGACGGCCCACGCGACCGGGACCGCGGCCAGGCTCGTCGCGGCGTCCACGGGTGTGCGCACGGCGGCCAGGCCGACGACGACGAGGCGGCCGCCGGGCGCGGTCAGCGCTGCCAGCCTCCTCAGGCCTGCCTCGAGGTCCAGGTGGTGGAGCGTCGCGAAGCACGTGACGAGGTCGAAGGTTTCCGCCGGGCCGTCCAGCACGTCGCCGGCCTGGTACGAGATGCCCGGTCCGCCGACGGCCCGAGCGACCTCGGCAGGGTCGAGGTCGAGCCCGGTGACGCGCGGCACGCCGGCCTCGCGCAGGCGTCGGACGAGCAGTCCCTCGCCGCACCCCACGTCCAGCGCGGTGGCCGCCGACCGCGCATGCCGCAGCGCGAGCGGGTGGTAGTGCGTGTTGTGGTTCCAGAACGGGTCGCGGGCCACTGCCTCGGGCGTCTGTCCTGTGAGCGGCTCAGCGGCCGCGCATGCCCTTGCGGTCCGGGCGCGCGCGGTTCGGGTCGACGCCCTTGGGCATCGGGAGCCGGGCGCCGCCGAGCGCGGTGAGCCGCTTGTTGACCTCCGCGACCTCCGCCTTGGTCAGCTTGTTGCGCAGCTTCTGCACGGAGCGCGGGATCTTGCGCAGGGGGATCTGGCCCTCGCCCTCGCCCATCTGCATCAGGATGATCGGCGCGCCGCCGACGACGCGCGCGGTGCGCTTGCGCTCGGCCTCGAGCAGCTTGTTGATCCGCGGAGCGGGACCCTCGCCGACCAGCACGACGCCCGGCCGACCCACACCGCGGAACACGAGGTCCTGGGTCTTGGGGTCGAACGCGGCCGGCTCCTCGGGGAAGTTCCAGCCGCGGCGGATGCTGCGCAGCGCGGAGAGCGTGGCGCCCGGCTGGCCCTCGATCTGCGCGAACGCGGCCTTCTCGACTCGTCGCGAGAGCACGAACATCGCGGCGAGCGCGGCGAACGGGATGCTCAGCAGCAGCCAGAAGAACAGCGCGTTCAGCGCGAGGCCGACGGCGACGCCGATCGCGATGATCCCGACGAAGATCGCCAGGAGGATCCAGGTGATCGCCGGGTCGGACTTCCGGGTCATCTGGAAGACCTGCCACAGCTGGTGGTACCAGCGCTGCTTCTTGACGGGCGCTGCTGTGGAGGAGTTGTCGCGGGCCATGGGTCGGAAGTCTACCGACGAGCGGAGGTGCTCCGGACGTCAGCGGGCGAGCAGGCTCGCCGCCTCCTGGCGGGACGTCGTCGGCTCGCTCAGGTGGGCGAGGGCCTCCGGGATCGGCCGGCCGTAGCGGCGCATCGCCTGGCCCCAGAGGCGGCCGGCACGGTACGACGAGCGGACCAGTGGACCGGACATCACGCCGAGGAACCCGAGCCGCTCGGCCTCGGCGGAGAGCTCGACGAACTCCTCCGGACGCACCCAGCGGTCCACGGGGTGGTGGCGCACGGACGGGCGCAGGTACTGGGTGATCGTGATGAGGTCGCAGCCGGCCTCACGCAGCTGGGCGAGCGCCTCGACGACCTCCTGCGTGGTCTCGCCCATGCCGAGGATCAGGTTCGACTTGGTGACCAGACCGGCCTCGTGCGCCCGCGTGATGACCGACAGGGACCGGTCGTAGCGGAAGCCCGGGCGGATCGTCTTGAAGATGCGGGGGACCGTCTCGAGGTTGTGCGCGAGGACCTCGGGCGCCGACGAATTGACCTCGTCGAGAAGCTCGGGCGTGGCGTTGAAGTCCGGGATGAGCAGCTCGACGCCGGTGCCGGGGTTCACGGCGTGGATCTGGCGGACGGTCTCGGCGTACAGCCACGCGCCGCCGTCGGGCAGGTCGTCGCGGGCCACGCCGGTCACGGTCGAGTACTTCAGGCCCATCGCCTGCACGGACGCCGCCACGCGGCGCGGCTCGTCGGCGTCGAACGCTGCGGGCTTGCCGGTGTCGATCTGGCAGAAGTCGCAGCGTCGGGTGCACTGGTCGCCGCCGATGAGGAACGTGGCCTCGCGGTCCTCCCAGCACTCGAAGATGTTGGGACAGCCGGCCTCTTCGCAGACCGTGTTCAGGCCCTCGCGCTTCACCAGGCCCTTGAGCTCGGTGTACTCGGGGCCCATCGTCGCGCGGGTCCGGATCCACTCGGGCTTGCGCTCGATGGGGGTCTCGGCGTTGCGCGCCTCGATGCGGAGCATGCGTCGGCCATCGGCTGCGATCGTCACGCCGGTCAGACTAACCCGCGGACGGCGGCCCGGCGGCCCAGGGAGTTGGACGTCACAGGGACGTCACACTGCCGGCACGGCGTCGAGCAGGGGTTCGAGGGCGTTCGCGAGGTGACCGCGGACGAGGGGTGTGACCTCGGCGATCGTCACGCGTCGGCCGGCCTCTGCGGACAGGGACGTCACGTCGGCGTCCGGGATGCCGCACGGCACGATGCGGTCGTAGACGGACAGGTCCGGCTCGCAGTTGAGCGCGAACCCGTGCATGGTCACGCTGCGCGAGACGCGGACGCCGATCGCGGCGACCTTGCGTTCCCGCTGCGTCGCGGTCGCGGCGAACCAGACGCCGCTGCGGCCCTCCACGCGGATGGTCTCCAGGCCCAGGTCGGCGCACGTGCGGATCAGTGCCTCCTCGAGCGCGCGCACGTAGCGGACGACGTCGATGGGGGCGGCCAGCCGCACGATCGGGTAGCCGACGAGCTGGCCCGGGCCGTGCCAGGTGATGCGCCCGCCGCGGTCGACGTCGACCACGGGGGTGCCGTCGACCGGCCGGTCGGCCTTCGCCGTGCGCTTGCCCGCCGTGTAGACGCTCTCGTGCTCGCAGAGCAGGACGACGTCCTCGCGCGTCCCGTCCGCGACCGCCGCGTGCACCTCGCGCTGCAGCTGCCACGTCGGCTCGTAGGGGAGCAGGCGCGTGCCGAGGTCGAGCTCGTCGAACCGCATGCCGTCAGGCTAACCCGGGATCCTCGGCGGGCTGCTCCGGCCGGGCGACGAGCGTGAGGAGGCGGCGCAGCTCGGTGACCTCGTCGGCCGTCAGCCCGCGGGTCACCATCGCCTCGGCAGGTTCGCGGTCGGACGCCACGGCCAGCGCGGCACGACCGGAGTCGGTGATCGACAGGACCAGCCGGCGCCGGTCCTGGGCGTGCGGCGTGCGCGTCACGTAGCCGGTGCGCTCCATGCGCGCGACCACGCGGCTGGTCGTCTGCTCGGTGACCCCGCACGCGGCGGCCAGCTGGCGCTGCGAGAGGGGGCCGATGGCCAGGTGGACGAGCACCGGCAGGCTCGCGTGGTTGAGGTCCCACGCGGCCAGGTGGGCGTTCCAGTCGCGCTCCACCCGGCGCGCGGCCGCGGACAGCAGCCGTCCGGCGGGCCAGTCCGCGGGGTCCGTCGAAGCAGGGTCGAGCTCCTGCTCCATACGATGCCTCCAATTTGCCGTGCGGAGCATTCACGTCAATGATACTCAGCATGCTGAGTAATCGTCGTCGGACCGTGGTCCGCGCTGTCCTCGTCGGCGTCGCGCTGGTCGTCTGGCTCGGCATCGGCTCACTGGGCGGCATGGCTCAGGGCAAGCTCTCGCAGGTCCAGACGAACGACGCCGCCGCCTTCCTGCCCGCGTCGGCCGAGTCCACCCGGGCCGCCGCCGAGAGCAAGGCCTTCGTCGACACGCCGACCCTACCGGCGCTGGTGGTCCTCGAGCCCCAGGACGGCGGCGACGTCACGCCCGAACAGCTCGGTGCGGTGCAGGACTGGGCGGCGGCCGTGCCGGACCAGGCTCTGCCCGCCGGCAACGACGGGACCTGGTCCGACTACCTCGTCGGGCAGGTCGCGGTCGTCCCGTCCGAGGACGGGCAGGCTCTCCTCGTCGCGTTCTCGCTCGACGCGGACAAGGCCGAGGAGCTGCTGGCCGACGACGAGGGGGTGACGGACTCGTTCGTCCTCGCGCTGCGGGCCTCCCTCGACGAGTCGCTCGGCGCCACCGCCACCTCCGCCGGGGAGCTGGGCCTGCGGGCGTGGGTCACCGGACCGGCAGGGTTCGTCGCCGACCTGGTGACCGCGTTCGGCGGTATCGACGGTGTCCTGCTGCTGGTGGCGCTCGGCGCCGTGCTCCTCATCCTCGTGCTCGTCTACCGCTCGCCGTTCCTGCCCTTCGTGGTCATCTTCACGGCCGTGTTCGCCCTCTGCCTGGCTGGGCTCGTGGTCTACCACCTGGCCAAGAACGGCACGCTCGTGCTCAACGGGCAGTCGCAGGGGATCCTCTCGATCCTCGTCGTCGGCGCGTCCGTGGACTATGCGCTGCTCCTCGTCGCGCGGTACCGGGAGGAGCTCGCGCGCGTCGAGCACCCGGCCGACGCGATGCGCCAGGCCCTGCGCGCCTGCGTCGAGCCGATCGTCGCGAGCGCCGGCACCGTGATCGCCGGCGTGCTCTGCCTGCTGCTCTCGGACCTGGGTTCCAACCGTTCGCTGGGGCCCGTGGCGGCGATCGGCATCGCGTCGGCGATGCTCGGTGCCCTGACCCTCCTGCCGGCCATGCTGCTGATCGGCGGGCGTCGGTCCCGGTTCCTGTTCTGGCCGCGCGCGCCGCGACCGTCCGAGGCGGCGACCGTGCCCGACGTGGCGCACGCGCACGTGGACCCCACGGCCGAGCCCGACCCGGCGGACGGTCCGGGCCTCTGGGCACGGCTCGCCCGCTTCGTCGGCCGGCGGGCGCGACCCGTGTGGATCCTCACCGCCCTGGTCCTGTGCGTCGGTGCCGCGTTCCTGCCGACCTTCAAGGCGTCGGGCACGAGCCAGGTCGACGTCTTCCTCACCGACGTGGACGCCGTCTCCGGCGAGGCGGTGCTCGTCGACCACTTCCCGGCCGGTGCGGTCCAGCCCGCGATCGTGATCGTCGACGAGGCCGACGTCGACGCCGTGACGTCGGCTGCCGAGGGTGTCGACGGTGTGTCGTCCGTCGCGCCGTACACCGGTGGCGCCCCGGGGTCGCAGGACGCGCCGCCGGTTGTCGTGGACGGGCGCGTGCGCCTCGACGTCACGACCGAGGCCTCGTCGGACTCCCAGGCCGCCGTGGCGGTCGTCGACGACCTGCGCACGGCCGTGCACGCGGCGAGCCCGACGGCCGTGGTCGGTGGGGCGGCGGCCGAGACGCTGGACACGCAGAGGGCGAGCGAGCGTGACCTGCGGGTGATCGTCCCCGTCGTGCTGCTGGTGATCGGGTTGATCCTCATGCTCCTGCTGCGCTCGGTCGCGGCGGCGGCCCTGCTTCTCGTCGCCAACGTCCTGTCGTTCGCGGCCGCGCTCGGGGTGGCCGCCCTCGTCTTCAACCACGTCCTCGGCTTCCCGGGCGCCGACCCGGTCGTGCCGCTGTACGCGTTCGTGTTCCTCGTCGCGCTCGGGGTCGACTACTCGATCTTCCTGATGACGCGCGTCCGGGAGGAGTCGGTCGTCGTCGGCACCCGAGCCGGAGTGGTCCGGGCCCTCGCGGTGACGGGCGGGGTCATCACGTCCGCAGGTGTGGTCCTCGCGACGACGTTCGCGGCGCTCGGCATCATCCCGCTGCTGTTCCTCGCCCAGATCGCCTTCATCGTGGCGTTCGGGGTGCTGCTCGACACGCTCGTCGTGCGCAGCCTGCTCGTACCGGCACTCGTGCACGACCTGGACCGGCGGACGTGGTGGCCCAGCGCCCTCTCACACCCTCAGGAGAAGGCCCACCACGCCGACCTAGAGTGAGCGCCATGAGTGCGCTGCGGGTGGGCCTGGTCGGGTACGGCGGAGCGGGTCGGGGCATCCACGCCCGGCTCTTGCGGGAGGCTGGCCAGCAGGTCACCGCCGTGGTCACGCGCAACCGCGCCGAGCAGGTCGAGGCCGACTGGCCCGGCGCCGTCGTGGAGCCCGACGTGGCGGGTCTGCTGTCGCACGCCGCCGACCTCGACCTGGTCGTGGTCGCCAGCCCGTCCGGCGACCACGTCGAGCACACCCTGGCCGCGCTCGACGCCGGCCTGCACGTCATCGTCGACAAGCCCCTGGCCACGACCGCCGACGACGCGGAGCTGCTGGCCTCCCGCGGCGACGGTCGCCTCACCGTCTTCCAGAACCGGCGCTGGGACACCGAGCAGCTCACGCTGCAGGCACTGCTCGCGTCAGGGTCGCTCGGGACCGTGCACCGCTTCGAGCGGCGCTGGGAGAGGTTCCGGCCGGTGCCGCAGGACCGGTGGAAGGAGAACGACCCGCTCTCCGGCGGCCTGCTGCTGGACCTCGGGGCGCACCTGGTCGACTCCGCGACGCAGCTGTTCGGTCCCGTCACGTCCGTCTACGCCGAGCTGCACGCACGCTCGACGCCCGCGGTCGACGACGTCTTCCTGGCGCTGACCCACACCTCCGGGGTGATCAGCCACCTGCAGGCCGGAGCCGTCGTCGGGGCCCCTGGGCCCCGGACCCGCGTTCTCGGCGACGGGGGCGCGTATCTCGTGACGAGCTTCGAGGGCGAGGCGTCACCGTTCACGGCCCTCGACGACGCCTACGAGGAGACCCGTCGGCCGGGTGAGCCGGAGCACGAGGGCTGGCTGGTCCACGGTTCGGAGCGGGTGCCCGTGCCTCGCGCCGGCGGAGGGCACGTCGACCTCTACCGCGCGGTCGTCTCCTGGGTCGTCGACGGAGGACCGGCACCGGTCGACCCGTACGACGCCGCCCGGACCGCCCGGGTGCTCGACGCCGCGCGCATGTCCGCCGACGAGGGCCGCACCGTACGCATGCCCTGACCTGTGGACGACCGCCGACGCGTCCGTCGCGACCTCGCTTGGATGTCGGGATGGACGCGACGGCGGTGCCCGCAGACATCGAGAACGCGCTCGCCCGCCTCGGGTTCCGGGCGACGACCCTGCTCGGCTGCGACCGTTGGCTCGCGGTCGCGCTCGACGGGACCGGCCACCGGATCGAGCTCCAATTGATGGACGCGGACGTCCAGGACGACACCCTCGTCGCACGGGTGGCCCGGTTGCGCGGCGTCCGGCACGACCACCTGACGCGGCTGCTCGACGCCACCGAGCTCACGCCGGGCCGGATCGGGCTGCTCGTGGAGCACGCCGAGGGGCTCTCCCTCGCGCAGGTCCGGGCCGCGCGGTCGCCCCTGACCGACGGCGAGGCCGCGACGGTCGCCATCCCGGTCGCCGGTGCACTGGGTGCCCTGCACGATGCCCTCCTGGCGCACGGCGCGGTGGACGCGTCCACGATCCTGGTGCGGCCCGACGGTCGCCCGATCCTCCGGGACCTGCGTGGGGTCGTCGTCGGAGCGGCCGGGCCGACCGAGGACCTGACCGCGCTGGCGGCGGCCGTCATCGCTCAGCTGCCGAACGACGACGTGCACCTGCTGGCGGGAGGGCTCGTCCTGAGGGACGCGCTCGTCGACGTGCTCGGCGGCCCGAACGTCGACGCGGCCCGGCTGGCCGACGCGTGCTTCCGGGCCGCCGAGCCGGAGCCGGTCCAGCTTCCCGACGCCGGGTCGCTCGCCTCGTCGGCGCTCCTCTCGAGCGCCCGGCACGCGCCGCCGACGCCCACCCGCCGCTCGACCCGGCGCAGATTCCCCGGTCGGCTCGTCGCGCTCGCCTGCGTCGCGGTCGTGGCGTTCGGCGCGGTCGGCTGGCGGCTGCTCTCGGCGCCGCCGCAGGACGCGCTCACCGATGGGCACGACCCCGTGGCCGCGGCGGTCGAGCTGAGCCGGATCCGGGCGGCGGTCGTGGGGGAGGCGGACGTCTCGCGGCTCGGCGACGTCGAGGTTGCCGACGGCCCCGCGCACACCGCGGACGCGGCGCTGCTCGAGTCGGCCTCCCCGTCGGCGGGGCTGACCGTCGACGTGGAGGACGCCTGGCTCGTCGACGGGTCCCGACCGTCCACGACGGACGTGGCCGTGACGGCCGCCATGTCGACGGCCTCCGGTAGGTCGGCGACGCGGACGGTCGTGCTCGGCCTGCGCTGGACCGACGAGGGGTGGCGCGTCTGGGACGTCACCGAGCCCGCGGGCTGACCGCCTCAGCCGCCCGCCGCCACCCAGGCCGCGGCCCTCGCCA
The DNA here is from genome assembly GCF_056404795.1 of Cellulomonas sp. P2_B4. NCBI lineage: Bacteria > Bacillati > Actinomycetota > Actinomycetes > Micrococcales > Cellulomonadaceae > Cellulomonas > Cellulomonas sp. P2_B4. The sequence continues at coordinate 225,364 of NZ_JBFUDI010000003.1, read as the reverse complement.
GGTCGGGGTGGGTCGGGACGAAGCCGTCCGCGTCCAGGACTGCAGGCACCGCGCGGTTGGAGCCCAGCACCTCCGAGGAGAAGTCGCCGAGCACGGCCCGCAGCGCGAACGCGGGGACGGGCACGACGGCCGGTCGGTGCGCCGCCTTGGCGAGCGCGGCGACCACGTCGGCGTTGCGGTCGGCCGCGGTCACCAGGTTGACCGGCCCCTCGACCTGCGAGGTCAGCAGGTGCTCGATCGCCCGGACCTCGTCGGTGAGCGTGATCCACGGCCAGAACTGGCGCCCGTCGCCGAGCCGGCCACCGACGCCGAGCTTGATCAGGGGGAGCAGCCGGCCGAGCGCTCCGCCGTGCGAGCTGAGCACGACGCCCGTGCGCAGGTGGACCACCCGGACGCCGGCCTCGCGCGCGGGAGCCGTGGCCGCCTCCCACTGCCGCACGACGGTCGCGAAGAAGGTGGTGCCGATCGGCTCGTCCTCGTCGAGGACGTCGTCGCCCCGGGAGCCGTACGCGCCGATCCCCGACGCCTGGAGCAGCACGCGCGGTCGGTCGCCGAGACCCGCGAGCGTCCGGGCCAGCAACCGGGTGGTGTTGACCCGCGACGACACCACGAGCTGCTTGCGCGACTGCGTGAGGGGCCGCGTCCCGGGGTTCACGCCCGCGAGGTTGATCACGGCGTCGGCCCATTCCAGGGCCGTCGGGTCGAGCTGCCGCGCGTCCGGGTCCCAGCGGATCTCGTCGGGACTGCGGGTCTCGCCGCGCACCAGGGTGCGCACCAGGTGCCCGTCGCGACGCAGCTGCGGGACCAGCGCACCACCGATGAACCCGTGCGACCCCGCCACCACCACCTGCATGGCGCTCACCCTACGTTCGGGTCGCCGTCGCGGCCCGGTGAGCCGGTGTCCCGCGCCGGTGGGACGACGGCGGACGGATCGACCTGGCGCCACGTGGGGCGGGAGCGACTGCTGGGACCGGTGAGGTGCCTCGTTCGTCCCACCAGCACGAGGCGTCACAAGAGGCGCCGGATCGCTCCCACGCGAGGTGTGCCGACGGCGCCACGCGGCCCGGCTCCCACGAGGGGAACCGGGCCGCGGTCAGGCTGTGCGGAGCGTCAGAGACCGACCTCGGACTCGAACGCACCTTCCTCGAGGCGGGCCTTGAGCGCACTGAGGTAGCGCGAGGCGTCCGCTCCGTCGACCAGGCGGTGGTCGTAGGAGAGCGACAGGTAGCACATCGACCGGATCGCGATGACCTCGGCGCCGTCCGCGTCCTGGATGACGACCGGACGCTTGACGATCGCGCCGGTGCCGAGGATGGCGGAGGTGCCGCCGGGGACGATCGGGGTGTCGATGATCGCTCCGCCGGACCCCGTGTTGGTCACCGTGAACGTCGCGCCCGACAGCTCGTCGGGCGTGACCTTGTTCTGGCGGGTGCGACCGGCCAGGTCGACGATCTTGCGCGAGATGCCGGCGAGGTTCAGGTCGCCCGCGTCACGGATGACCGGCACCAGCAGGCCTCGTTCGGTGTCGACGGCGATGCCGACGTTCTCCTCGCCGTGGTACGTGATCGTGTTGCCCTCGAGCACCCCGTTGATCTTCGGGTACGCCTTGAGGCCCTCGATCGCCGCGAGGACGAAGAACGGCAGGAACGTGAGGTTGACGCCCTCGCGCGCCGAGAAGTCGGCCTTCGCCTTGGCGCGCAGGCGCGCGATCCTCGTGACGTCCACCTCGACGACCGTGGTCAGCTGCGCCTGCGAGTGCAGGGCGTCGACCATGCGCTCGGCGATGATCTGGCGCAGTCGGCTGGCCTTCTCCGTGGTCCCGCGCAGCGGCGAGACCGTCGCGGCGGCCGTCTTCGGTGCGGCGGCCGGAGCCGCAGCAGGCGCCGGAGCGGCGGCGGCCTTCGCGGCCTCCTCGGCCTTGGCGGCCGCCTCGAGGACGTCCTCCTTGCGGATGCGCCCGCCGACGCCGGTGCCCGTGGGGGTCGAGACGTCGACGCCCTTCTCGGCCGCAAGCTTGCGGACGAGCGGGGTGAGGTAGCTGCCGGACGCCTGGGGTGCAGCCGCAGGTGCGGGCGCCGGGGCGGGCGTGGCCGGGACCGGCGCGGGCGTGGCGGCGACGGGCGMCGGCGCGGCCGACTCCTGCTCTGCCGACGGCTCGGGTGCGGTCTGCGGCTCCGGAGCGGGCTGGGCGGCGACCGGCTCGGCCGGAGCCGGTGCGGCGGCAGGAGCCGAGGCAGCGGCCGGTGCCGAGGCGCCCGACCCGATCACGGCCAGGACGGCGCCGACCTCGACGGTCTCGTCCTCCTGGACCAGGATCTGCTGCAGCGTGCCCGCGAACGGCGACGGGATCTCGGTGTCGACCTTGTCCGTGGAGATCTCGAGCAGGGGCTCGTCGACCTCGACGGTGTCGCCGACGCTCTTGAGCCAGCGCGTGACGGTGCCCTCGGTGACGGACTCACCGAGCGCGGGGAGCGTCACGTTCTCGCCGACGCCGCCGGACTCGGCCGGAGCCGACGCGGCGGGCTCCTCGTGCTCCTCGACGGACTCCTCGGCGGGAGCCGCCTCGGCGGCGGGCTCCTCGGCGGGGGCCTCGTCGGCGGGAGCCTCCTGGGCAGGGGCGTCCTGCGCGGGGGCCTCGGCCTCGGCGGGCGCCGACGAACCCTCGTCGGAACCCGAGCCGGAGCCCGAACCGATGACGGCCAGCGTGGCACCGACCTCGACGGTCTCGTCCTCCTGGACCAGGATCTGCTCGAGCACGCCGGCGAACGGCGACGGGATCTCGGTGTCGACCTTGTCGGTCGAGATCTCGAGCAGCGGCTCGTCGACCTCCACCGTGTCGCCGACGTTCTTCAGCCAGCGAGTGACGGTCCCTTCGGTGACGGACTCACCGAGGGCGGGCAGCTGCACGTTGTCGGACATGACCGCTCGTGTCTCCTTCGAATCGTGTGGTCAGTTGTGGGCGTGCAGCGGCTTGCCGGCGAGGGCGAGGTGCGCCTCTCCGAGCGCCTCGTTCTGCGTCGGGTGTGCGTGCACGAGCGACGCGACGTCCTCCGGGTAGGCCTCCCAGTTCACGATGAGCTGGCCCTCCCCGATGAGCTCGCCGACGCGCGCACCGATCATGTGGATGCCGACGACCGGGCCGTCCTTCTGGCGCACGAGCTTCACGAAGCCCTGCGTGCCCAGGATCTGGCTCTTGCCGTTGCCACCGAGGTTGTACTCGAGCGACTCGACGTTGTCGGCACCGTGGACCTCCTTGGCGCGCGCCTCCGTCAGGCCCACCGAGGCGACCTCGGGGTCGGAGTACGTCACGCGCGGGATGCCCGACTCGACGATCGTCGCGGGGTTGAGCCCGGCGATCTCCTCGGCCACGAAGATGCCCTGCGCGAACCCGCGGTGGGCCAGCTGCAGGCCGGGGACGATGTCGCCGACGGCGTAGATGTTGCCGACGCCGGTGTGCAGGCGGTCGTTGGTGATGACGAAGCCGCGGTCGAGCGTGATGCCCTGGTCCTCGTAGCCGAGGCCCGAGGTGCGCGGTCCGCGACCGACGGCGACGAGCAGCAGGTCGGCGTCGAACGTCTTGCCGTCCTCCAGCGAGACGTGCACGCCGTTGTCGTCCTGGGTGACACCGGCGAACCGGACGCCCAGGTTGAAGTTGATGCCGCGCTTGCGGAACTGGCGCTCGAACGCCTTGGACAGGGCCTCGTCCTCGTTGGCGACGAGGTGGGGGAGCGCCTCGATGATCGTGACGTCGGCCCCGAAGGACTTCCAGACGGACGCGAACTCGGAGCCGATGACACCGCCGCCGAGCACGATCACGGACTTGGGCACCCAGTCGAGCTGCAGGGCCTGGTCGGACGTGATGACGCGGCCGCCGATCTCGAGGCCGGGCAGCGTGCGGGCGTAGGAGCCCGTGCCGAGGATGATGTGCTCGCCGGTGATGCGCTCACCGTTGACCTCGACCGTGTCCTTGGCGACGAGCTTGCCGTAGCCCTCGAACACGGTGATCTTGCGGGACTTGATGAGTCCCTGCAGGCCCTTGTACAGGCGGCTGATCACGGTCGCCTTGTACTCGTTGACGCCCGCCATGTCGATCTTCTCGAGCGTGGTGTGCACGCCGTAGTGGGCGCCCTCTCGGGCGTGGTCGGCCAGCTCGGCCGCGTGCAGCAGGGCCTTGGTGGGGATGCACCCCACGTGCAGGCAGGTCCCGCCGACCTTGTCGGCCTCGACAAGTGCGACGGACTTCCCGAGCTGGGCTGCTCGGAGGGCAGCCGCGTAGCCGCCGCTGCCTCCGCCCAGGACGACGATGTCGAAAGCGGTGCCGGTGGTGTCGGCCACGTGCAGACTCCTCATTACGCAGACTTTGTGGTCTCGAGCTCGCCGACCATCTTGTCATCCCCGCAGGTCCGGAACGACCCGGACGCCCGACGCGCTCATGTGACACTCAGAACATTCGTCCCATGACCATTGTTTCGTCTCGTGCATCACAGGGATCGCACGGCTCCGGAATGTACCCTCACGAGGCATGGGCCTGTTCTCGCGCCGGAAGCATCCGGCCGCCAACGACGCACCGAGCGACAAGTCGGCGCGCGACGCCACGGTCGCGCACCTCAAGGAGTTCATCCTGACGCGTGTCGGCGTCGAGGCCTACGTCGAGCCGCGCACCAACTCGACACCCACCACGGTGATGCTCGTCGCGACGGACGGGGAGTGGACCCGCCGGCGCGTGCCCGACGGTGAGGCCGCGGCCCAGATCGCGCGCGAGATGAACATCCCGATCTACGACGTCCAGCGCACGGGGTACCCGCAGCGCGTCCGCGACTACAACTCGCGGCAGCGCATCACGAAGAAGCGCGCCAGCGGGCTCTAGCCCGGCAGGATCCGCAGCAGCTGGTCCGCGACGAGCTCGAACGGCTCCATCGACTGCTCGGCCCGGCTGACCACGACGGCCCCCTCTGACGCCGCGACGAGGGTCGCCGCGAAGCCCGCCGCCTCGTCGGGACCCATCCCGCCGTCCACGAACAGGTCCGCGAGCCGCGTGCGCCAGGACCGGAAGACCGTGGCGGCGTGCTCGAGCAGCTCGGGCGACCCGGTGGAGACCGTGACCGCGAGCACCGCGCAGCCCGCGCGCAGCCCGGAGCGGGTGAGCACGGCGCGCCAGAGCCCGAGGAACGACTCCGTGACCTCCTGCGGCGTGCGTCCCGCCCACTGGTCGACGGCCTCGAGCGCGCGGGCGCCGGCGAGGTCGACGGCCGCCGCGAGCAGCTGGTCCTTGCCGTCGGGGAAGTGGTGGTAGATCGAGCCGCGGGGCGCGCCGGTCAGCTCGAGCACGTCGGCGAACGAGGTGCCCTGGGTGCCCTCGGTCGCCAGGAGCCGCACGGCCCCGTCGACCATCCGCGCCCTCGTCTCGCCTGCCACCCGTCGCTCCCTTGACTATGACGAACTGCATAACTTACGTTCTATGTACATCATCATAGTCTGTCGTCATCGTTCTTCGGAAAGAGGAGCCAGCCATGCCCATGATCGACGTCTACGTCCCCGACGACCTCGTCCCCGCGGACGCGGACCAGAAGCTGGCGACCGACCTGACCCTGGCCGTCCTACGGGCCGAGGGTCACCGCGAAGAGGTCATCGGACCGTTCTTCACCGAGAACACCGCCGCGTTCGTGCACCGGCTGCCGCAGGTCACCACGGCCGCGAACCCGACGGCCCGTGCGGTGCGCATCCAGGTGATCACGCCGCCCGACTCGCTCGACCGCGAGGGCCAGCGCGAGCTGACCCGCGAGGCCACCCGGATCGTGACGGACCTCGTCGGGGAGGGCGTCCAGACCTGGGTGGTCCTCACGGAGGCGGCCGAGGGCGGCTGGGGCCTGTTCGGCACGGCGTTCGGCAAGCCGGAGTTCGCCGCGCTGGCCGCGCGAGCCGCCCAGGGGTCCTAGACCTGCGGCGCCCGGCCCTCGATGAGGGCCAGCAGCGTGCGCACGCCCACGCCGGTGCCGCCGACCGGGGTGTAGCCGTGGGCGGTGCGCTCGTTGAACGCGGGTCCGGCGATGTCGAGGTGCGCCCACGGCGTCTGACCGACGAACTCCTGCAGGAAGATCCCGGCCGTGAGCATCCCGCCGAACCGGTCGCTGATGTTCGCGATGTCGGCGACCTTCGACTTCAGACCGGGACGCAGGTCGGCGGGCAGCGGCATCGGCCAGAACTGCTCGCCCGACGCGCCCGCCGCGGCGACGACCTCGGCACGCACGTCGTCGGTGCCCATGACCGCGGACATCCGGTTGCCGAGCGCGATCATCTGCGCACCGGTCAGGGTCGCGATGTCGATGACGACGTCGGGCTTCTCGGCGACGGCCTCGACGAGACCGTCGGCCATGACGAGGCGACCCTCGGCGTCGGTGTTCAGCACCTCGACGGTCTTGCCGCCGCGGATCGTGATGACGTCGGACGGCCGCTGGGCGGTCCCCGACGGCATGTTCTCGGCGAGGCACAGCCACCCGGTGACCGCGACGGGCAGCTCGAGCCTGGCGGCCGCGACGACGATGTTCAGCACGGCGGCTGCACCGGCCATGTCGGACTTCATCGCCTCCATGCCCGCCGCGGGCTTGATGGAGATGCCGCCGGAGTCGAACGTGATGCCCTTGCCGACGAGCGCGACCTTGCCCTTGGCGCGCGACGGCGAGTAGGCGACCTTGACCAGACGCGGGCCGCGCGACGAGCCCTGTCCGACGCCGGTCAGGCCGCCGTAGCCGCCCGCGAGGAGCGCCTTGTCGTCGATCACGGTGACGCGCAGGCCCTTCGCGCCGGACTCCTTGACGGCGGACTTGGCCAGGTCGGCGAACGCGGCCGGGTAGAGGTCGTTCGGTGCGGTGTTCACCAGGTCACGGGTGCCGTGCACGGCCGCGGCGACCACCGAGGCGCGCTCGAGGGCGGCCTTGGCGGCGCGGTCGCGGGCGTGCTTGGTGACGATCTGGATCGTCGAGACCGGCACCTTCGACTCGTGGTAGCGCGTGAACGCGTAGGCGCCGAGCAGGGCGCCCTCGGCGATGGCCGCCACGTCCGCCGTCTCGTCGGCCGGCAGGGCCAGGGCGACGCTCGCGGTCCCGGCCAGCTCACGGGTGGCCGCACCGGCCGCACGACGCAGGGTCTCGGGCGTCAGCGGGCCCGAGCCGACGCCGGTGAGCACCAGCACGGACGCCGACAGGCCGGTGCCGGGCAGCCGGCGGACCTCGTCGGCGGCACCGGTGATGCCGAGGGCGGACGCCGAGGACGCGAGGAGCGTGCGCAGCTCCTTGGGCAGCCGGTCCGCCCCCAGGACGACGGGCGCGTCGTCCTGCTGGGCGACGGCGACCACGAGGGCGTCGACGGTGAGGCGGGCAGGGTCCTGGGAGGTCAGCGTCACGGTCACCGTCCGACTATAGGTCGGAGCGCCGGTACGGTGGGGCACCGTGATCGTCGCCCTCGCGCTGCTCGTCGTCGCCCTGTGCGTCGCGCTCGCCGGCTGGGCCCTGTGGTTCGTCGTCCGCGACCGCGCCGTGGTCCTGCGTCAGCTCTGGGGCGGCGCGGTGGTCGAGGCCGTGCTGGTCGTGCAGGCGCTCGTCGCGGGCGTCCTGGCGGCCACGGGGTCGCCGGACGTCGACGGCGTGCTCCTGTGGGGCTACGTCCTGACGCAGGCGCTGGTCCTGCCGATCGCCGCGGCCTGGGCGTTCGCGGAGCGCACGCGCTGGAGCTCCGTGGTGCTCCTGGTGGCCGCACTGACCGTCGCATTCCTGGAGTACCGACTCCTGCAGATCTGGGGGACCGTGTGACCACCCGTTCGACCGCCAGCGGGCCGGGGCGCCTGCTCGTCGCCGTGTACGGCATCCTCGCGCTCGCCGCGACCGCTCGCGGCCTCTACCAGGTGACCACCAAGCTCGACGAGGCACCGGTCGCGTACCTGCTCTCGCTCGCCGCGGGCCTCGTCTACGTCGTCGCGACGATCGCCCTGGCCAAGGACCGGCGCACGCTCGCCTGGTGGGCGGTGAGCATCGAGCTCGTCGGCGTCCTGACCGTGGGCGTCCTGTCGCTCGCGGACGTCGGCGAGTTCCCCGACGAGACGGTCTGGTCGGCGTTCGGGCAGGGCTACGGCTACATCCCGCTGGTCCTGCCGTTCCTCGGCCTGCTGTGGCTGTGGCGCACCGGCCGCCCCGCCCGCAGCGCCTAGGGTTGAGCGCGTGTACCGCCTGCTCTTCGACCTCGTCTTCCGCCGCATGGACCCCGAGCGCGCGCACGAGGTCGCGTTCGGCGTGATCCGCGGCGTCGCGCGCGTCCCGCTGCTGCGAGGGCTCGTCGCCCGGGTCTTCGCGTCGCCCGCGTCGGGGGAGGTGCGAGTGTTCGGACGCCGGTTCCCGTCCCGGTTCGGGCTGGCCGCCGGCTTCGACAAGAACGCGGTCGGGGTCGCCGGCCTGACGATGATCGGCTTCGGGTTCGTCGAGGTGGGCACCGTGACCGCCCACGCGCAGCCCGGCAACGAGCCGCCGCGGCTGTGGCGCGTCCTGGACCAGCGCGCGCTGCGCAACCGGATGGGCTTCAACAACGAGGGCTCCGCCGACGTCGCCGCACGTCTGCGCCGGCTGCGCGCGACCCCGGCGGGTCGTCGCCTCGTCGTTGGCGTGAACATCGGCAAGACCAAGGTCACCCCGGCGGAGCAGGCTCCGGTCGACTACGCGACGAGCGCCGGCCGGCTCGCGCCCTACGCGGACTACCTCGTGGTCAACGTCTCGTCGCCGAACACCCCGGGCCTCCGGGACCTGCAGTCGGTCGAGGCCCTGCGCCCGATCCTCGAGGCCACCCGGGTCGCGGCCGACGAGGCCACGGCCAAGGCCGGCAAGCCCGCGGTCCCGCTGCTGGTGAAGATCGCCCCCGACCTGTCCGACGAGGACGTCGACGCGGTCGCGGAGCTCGCCGCCGAGCTCGGGCTGGAGGGGATCGTCGCGGTCAACACCACGATCGCGCACGACCTCGGACCGGGCGGCCTGTCCGGTCCGCCGGTGCTCGCGCGCGGGCTGGACGTCGTCGCCCGGCTACGCAGCCGGCTCGGCCCGGACGCCGTGATCATCGGCGTCGGGGGGATCACGACCCCCGCGGACGCGCGCGAGTACGTCGCCGTCGGAGCCACCCTGGTGCAGGGGTACACGGGACTGATCTACGAGGGTCCGTTCTGGCCGTCGCGCATCACGCGCGCGCTCGGCGCCGACCAGGCGCTCCGCTCGCCCGCGCAGCGCAAGGCGGTCGCATGATGGTCCTGCGACCGCAGTGGGAGTGGCGCTTCGACGGCGCGGACGCGGAGGCCGTGAGCAACCCCGTCAGCCCCGTGTTCACCACCCAGTACGACGCCGAGCAGTGGCTGGGCGAGCACTGGCGCACGCTCGCCGCGCAGGGTGTGCACGCGGTCCGGCTGCTGCACGAGGGCACGCAGGCGACCCCGACGCTGACGCTGCCCTACACCTAGACCAGCGCGTGCACGCGCGCCGGTCCGGTCGACGGCTCGGTGATGCCGAGGCTCGCCCACGCGTCCGCCAGCGCCGCGACCCCGCGGCGCATCTGGTCGGGGGACGTGGTGAACGGCACCCTCAGGTTCTGCTCGAAGCTGCCGTCCGCGCCGAAGGCGGTCCCGGGAACGACGCGGACGCCGTGCCGGACGGAGATCGCGGCCAGCGCGCTGGACACGGGCGCCCCCAGGTCCACCCACAGCGACAGGCCGCCGCGCGGGAGCTCGAAGCGCCAGGACGGCAGGCGGTCCAGCAGCAGGCCGGCCAGGAGGTCACGGTGCTCGCGCAGCACGACGCGACGGCGGTCCAGCAGGTCCGCGGGCCGGGAGAGCAGCTCGGTGACCACCAGCTGCTCGAGCAGGGGCGTGCCGATGTCGACGCTCGCGCGGGCCGACGCGAGGCGGGCCACCAGGTCGGGGTGGCCGCGGACCCAGCCGACGCGCAGGCCGCCCCAGAAGGACTTGGACGCCGACCCGATCGAGACGACGAACGCCGAACCGGTCCCGTCGCCGGCGAACGAGGACGGCGCCGGTCCGTCCAGCGTCAGCTCCGTCATGACCTCGTCGCCCACCACGGTCGTGCGGTAGCGACGCGCCAGGGCGCGCACGGCGGCGCGCTCGTCGTCGTCGAGCGACGTCCCGGTGGGGTTGCGGTGGTCGGGGATCAGGTACACCAGCCGCGGCGCGACCTGGCGGATGGTCGACTCGAGCAGGTCGATGTCCAGCCCGCGCTCGCCGGACGGGACGGGCACGGGGCGAGCACCGGCACCGCGCACCACGTCGATGGCGTGCGGGTAGGTGGGGTGCTCGACGACGACGCGGTCGCCGGGGCCGGCGTGCGCGTGCACGAGGAGGTGGATCGCCTGCTGGCCACCCGTCGTCACCAGGATCTGGTCGGGGGTGGTGGGGGTGCCGCGGCGGGAGTACCAGGCGGCGACCGCCTCGCGCAGGACGGGCAGGCCGAGCGGTGCGTATCCCGTCCCCGTCAGGTGCCGGGGGAGGGCGTCGAGGGCGGCGAGGTAGGCGCCGTGCAGCACCGAGGGGGCTGACGGCGCCGCCATGGACAGGTCGACCACGGCGGGTTCGTCGTCGTGCGGCTCGGCAAAGGACGTGCGTGCGCCGCGGCCGCTCGGCAGGGTGGTCACCGTGCCCGAGCCGCGCCGGCTGACCAGGTAGCCCTCGTCGCGCAGCAGGTCGTAGGTGGAGGTGGTCGTGGTGCGGGACACCCCCGTCGCGTCGGCCAGCTCGCGTTCGCTGGGCAGCCGCGTGCTCAGCGGCACCGAGCCCGACAGGATCGCGGCGCGCAGGGCGTCGGCCAGCGCCGCGTAGGCAGGGCCGGGACGTTGCCAGGCGCCGAGCACGGACTGCAGCCGTTGCCCGCTGATGCGGCGGTCCGCCGGGAGGTCACTGATGGTCATGAAGCCACTATTCCAGAAGTGGCTATGTTCTGAAAGGCCACATCAGAACCAGACTTGCCTACCATGAGCATGTGGCTATCGATAGTTCTGGCAGTCCTGGTGACGACGACCCTCGTGGTGGCCGTGGCCCGCGTCGTCCGCCGCGACGGCCTGGGCCACCGACCGCCGCCCGCCTCGCGCTACGAGTGGACGGCGGAGTGACCCGCCGCGCGACCCAGCTCGTGCTCGGGCTCGTCCTCTACGCACTCTCGATCGCGATGGTCGTGCACGCCGGTCTGGGCTCGATGCCGTGGGACGTGCTCACGCAGGGCATCGTCAAGCACACGGGCCTGTCGTTCGGGATGGTGACGCTGCTGACCGGCCTCGTCGTGCTCGCGTGCTGGATCCCGCTGCGGCAGCGCCCGGGCGTCGGCACCGTGGCCAACGTCGCCGTGATCAGCCTGCTCGTCGACCCGTTCTTCCGCATGCTCGACCAGCTGCCCGACCCCTTGCCGATCGGCGCGCGGGGTGCGCTGGCCGTCGCAGGCGTGGCCCTCAACGGCCTGGCCACCGGCCTCTACGTCGGGGCGCGCCTCGGACCGGGTCCGCGCGACGGGCTCATGACGGGCCTCGTCGCTCGGACGGGGTGGTCGATCCGGCTGGTCCGGACCGGCATCGAGGTCACGGTGATCAGCGCCGGCTGGATCCTCGGCGGGACGTTCGGGCCGGCGACGGTGCTGTACGCGCTGGCCATCGGCCCGCTCGTGCACGTGTTCCTGCCGCGGTTCACCGTGACGGCCCCCGTGCCGGAGCCGGAGGCCGTCACGGTGTAGCTCAGCGGGGTCCGGGCGCGTTCCGTGCCGTCTCGGCGGGGTCGGAGACGACCGAGTCGCCGAGGATCGTGTCGATCCGCGCGAGCAGCTCGGCGGGGATGACCACGCCGGACGCCTTGACGTTCTCGGTCACCTGCTCGGGCCGGGAGGCGCCGATGATCGCGGCGGCGACGTTCTGGTTCTGCAGCACCCACGCGACGGCGAGCTGTGCGAGGGAGAGGCCGAGCTCGTCGGCGATCGGTCGCAGGTCCTGCACGCGCTGCAGGACGTCCGGCCGCTCCAGGAAGCGTCCGATGAACCGTGCGCCGCCCTTCTCGTCGGTCGCGCGCGAGCCGGCCGGGACGGGCTGGCCGGGCAGGTACTTGCCGGTGAGCACGCCCTGCGCGACGGGCGACCAGACGATCTGCGACACCCCGAGCTCGGTCGACGTGGGGACGATCTCGCCCTCGATGACCCGCCAGAGCGCCGAGTACTGCGGCTGGTTCGAGATCAGGTGGATGCCGAGGTCCTGGGCGAGGGCGTGGCCGGCGCGGATCTGGTCCGCGGTCCACTCGCTGACGCCGATGTAGAGCGCCTTGCCGGAGCGCACCACGTCGGCGAACGCCTGCATCGTCTCCTCGAGCGGCGTGGACTCGTCGTAACGGTGCGCCTGGTAGAGGTCGACGTAGTCGGTCTGCAGGCGCTCCAGCGAACCGTCGATCGACTCGAGGATGTGCTTGCGGGACAGGCCGGAGTCGTTGGCGCCGCCGGGGCCGGTCGGCCAGTAGACCTTGGTGAAGATCTCGAGGCTTGCGCGGCGCTCGCCCTTCAGCGCCTCGCCGAGGACGGTCTCGGCCTTGGTGTTCGCGTAGACGTCAGCGGTGTCGAACGACGTGATCCCGGCGTCGAGCGCGGCGCGGACGCAGGCCTTCGCGGTGTCGTTCTCCACCTGCGAGCCGTGCGTGAGCCAGTTGCCGTAGGTGATCTCGGTGATCTTGAGGCCGGAGCGGCCGAGGTAGCGGTAGGAAACCATCCCTCGACCCTAGCTGGGGTACTGACCCCTCTTGACCTGCGGCCGGGGCAGGCGGGAGCGACGGATCTGCAGCGCCCGGACGACGGTGTAGAACGGCGCACCCCTGAGCGGGACGTCGTCGCCGAACTTGGCCTTCAGGCGCTTCTTCACGCTGCGCCACAGGATGAACGCGTCGACCGAGAACAGGAGCATGTACGCGTAGAGCGCCAGGATCGCGCCGCTGGCGATCGCCTGGTTGTTCTGGAACGCGAGCTGCACGACGATCAGCAGGACGGCCACCGGCAGGACGAACTCGCCCAGGTTGAAGCGCGCGTCGACGTAGTCGCGCATGTACCGGCGCTGCGGGCCGCGGTCCTTGACCGGCATGTGCTTCTCGTCGCCGGACTGCATCGCCTGGTACTCGAGATTGCGCTGCTTCTTGCGGGCGTCGGCCTGCGCGCGACCCGCGCCCTTGCGGTCGGAGCTGACCAGCGGGCGCTTGTTGGCCGCCTCGGCCTCCTTGCGCTTCGGCGTCGGCCGGCCCTTGCCTACGGGCTCGCTGGGGCCCTCGGAGAGGGCGGGCTGCTGGTCTTTGCTGCTACCGGGCACGGAGCAAGGGTAGTCGAGTAGCGTGCTGAGGCGTGACGGACGAGACGAGCACGAACGACAGTCGGACGCAGACCCTCCGCACGCGGACGGCGGACCAGTTCAGCGCCCTGCGCGCGGATCTCGAGGCCCTGGTCCGGATACCCAGCGTCTCCAACGCGGAGTTCGACCAGGCGCACGTCGCGGCGAGCGCGGAGGCCGTCGTCGGTCTCCTGCACGGGGTGGGTTTCGACGACGTCCAGGTGCTGCGCGTGGACGGCGGCGCCCCGGCGGTCGTCGGCCGGCGTCCGGGACCCGAGGGCGCCCCGACGGTCCTGCTCTACGCGCACCACGACGTGCAGCCGCCCGGTGAGGACTGGGACACCCCGCCCTTCGAGCCGACCGAGCGCGACGGGCGGCTCTACGGCCGGGGCGCGGCCGACGACAAGGCCGGGATCGTCGCGCACATCGGTGCTCTGCGGGTGCTGGCCGACGAGCTCGCGGTCGGCGTGACCGTCTTCGTCGAGGGGGAGGAGGAGATCGGCTCGCCGACGTTCCTGCCGTTCCTCACCGCGCACCGCGACCTGCTCGCCGCCGACGTGATCGTCGTCGCCGACTCGACCAACTGGGCCGTCGGGGTGCCCGGCCTGACCACCTCGCTGCGCGGCCTGGTCGACCTCGTCGTCGAGGTGGCCGTGCTCGACCACGCGGTGCACTCGGGGATGTTCGGGGGTGCGGTGCTCGACGCGCCCACCCTGCTCGCACGCCTCATCGCGACGCTGCACGACGACGCCGGCGACGTCGCGGTCGCAGGCCTGGTGCACGCCCCCGACCCGACCGTCGACTACGACGAGGCCGCGTTCCGCGCGGACGCGGGCGTGCTGGACGGGGTCCGTCTCGCAGGAACCGGCCCGATCACCGCCCGCCTCTGGACGCGTCCCGCGATCGGCGTCATCGGCCTCGACGCGCCCCGCGTCGCGAGCGCGTCGAACACGATCACGCCGCGGGCGTCGGCCAAGCTCTCGGTCCGGCTTGCTCCCGGCCAGGACCCGGCCGCCGCGATGGAGGCGCTGCGCACGCACCTGCTCGAGCACGCCCCCTTCGGCGCCCGCGTCACGGTCACCGACGGCGAGTCCGGCAAGCCGTTCCAGGCACCGACCGACTCGCCGGCGATGCAGGCCGCGCGGTGGGCGTTCGCGCAGTCGTGGGGGACGCAGCCCGTGGACATCGGCGTGGGCGGGTCGATCCCGTTCATCGCGGACCTGCTCGACGTGTTCCCGGACGCGTCGATCCTGGTGACGGGCGTCGAGGACCCCGACAGCCGCGCGCACGGCGCCAACGAGTCGGTGCACCTCGGCGAGCTGGCCAAGGTCGTGCTGGCCGAGGCGCTGCTGCTGGAGCGGCTCGCTCAGGGCTGACCGGGAAGCCGGTCTCGCGCTGCCGCTTCGCCGTCGCCGAGTCGCTCCTGGAGCTCGGCGATGAATGCCAGCGCGGCCTCACGGTCGTCCAGGGACGTCGTCGTGTCCGCGCGTCGCTCGGCTGCGGACAGGATCTTGAGCGCCTGGGCGGCGTCGCCCTTCGAGTCCGCGAGGACGACGGCGTTGTCGAGCGCGCGGCCCAGCGTCGTCGTCGCAGCCGTGGACCCGGAGCCCTCACCGAACACGCGGACCCAGTTCCCGCTCGGGTCGACCAGCGAGAAACCGCTGGCGCCGTCCGCGTTCGCGCGGCGGCGCGGACGCGTGATGCGTGGGAGGTCCTGGACGGGGATCTTCCCGTAGAGCCCGCGCAGGCCGTCGGCCCACTCGCGCCACAGCACCTCGGTGTCGTCCACCAGCACGAGGCACGTCGAGTGCGACTGCAGGGGGTCCCAGTCGGGCATGCCGTACACCTGCAGCTCGAGCGGCCCACGTCGAAACCCGGCACACGGATACGGCCGGGACTGGCGGTACGTGACCTCGAAGCCCAGCGCGCCGTAGAACGCGAGCGCCTCGTCGAGGTCACCGCAGGGCAGCAGCGGGATCATGCGGGCCATCGGCCGATCCAACCACCGGGCGTGAGCTACCGCTCCTGGGGCACGACCGGGACGTGGTGCTCGACCGTCGGGAACGGGTCGTAGAAGTGGTGCAGGAGCTCGCGCCACCGCTCGTACTGCGGCGACCCACGGAACCCGACCGTGTGCGCCTCCACCGAGTCCCAGCCGATCAGCAGCAGGTACGTGCCAGGGCTCTCGATGCTGCGCGAGACGTGCACGCCCCGGAAGCCCGGGACCGACTCCACGAGCGGCAGAGCGGTTGCCAGGGCCTCCTCGAACGCAGCGTGCTCACCGGGGCGGACCGGGAGGAGGGCGTGCTCGAGCACCGGAGCGGACAGCAGGTCCGTCATACCGGAGGCTGGGGGTCGTACTGGATGCCCCGCCGCACGTCGCGGGCCACGTCCACCGACTCGAGCCGCGCGACGAGGTGCAGGGCCATGTCGATCCCGGCGGACACGCCCGCCGACGTGACGAGGTCGCCGTCGTCGACGAACCGGGACTCGGTGTCCGCGAGCACGTCGGGCTCGAGCTCGAGCAGCTCGTCGAACGCCGCCCAGTGGGTGGTCGCAGGGCGCCCGCTGAGCAGACCGGCAGCCGCGTACACGAGCGCGCCGGTGCAGACGCTCGTCAGGAGCGGGGTCGTCGCGCGCATCTCGTGCACCCACGCCAGGTGCTCGGGCTCGCGCAGCAGGATCCGGGTGCCGTGGCCGCCCGGGTAGACCAGGACGTGCAGCGGCCCGAGCTCGGCCATGGAGACGTCCGGGACGAGGCGCAAGCCCTTGGCGCACCGGACCCCACCGCCGTCCACGGAGAACGTCAGCACCTCGGGGTGCAGCTCGGAGTGGTCGGCCCAGTACTTCAGCACCTCGTAGGGTCCGACGACGTCGAGCTCCTCGGCGCCGTCGAACACGAAGATCCCGACCCGCAGGCCGTTCCCCGTGGACACCTCAGTACCCGGGCAGGGCGAGCATCTGGTCGAGAGCGACGCGTGCCCAGTGCGCGACGTCGGCGTCCACGACGATCTGGTTCACCGACCGCCCGGCGAGCAGCGACTCCATGGCCCAGACGAGGTGCGGCAGGTCGATGCGGTTCATGGTCGAGCAGAAGCAGACCGTGGAGTCGAGGTAGTGGATGTTCTTGTCCGGGTGCGCCGCCGCGATCCGCCGGACCAGGTTCAGCTCGGTGCCGATCGCCCAGGAGCTCCCCGGGGCCGCGGCGTCGAGCGCCTTGATGATGTACTCCGTCGAGCCCACCATGTCCGCGGCCGTGACCACCTCGTGCTTGCACTCGGGGTGCACCAGCACGGTCACGTCGGGGACGGCCGCCCGGATGTCGGTGACGTTGCGCTCGGAGAACCGGCCGTGCACCGAGCAGTGCCCGCGCCACAGGATCATCCGCGCGTTCTTCAACTGCTCCGTGGTCAGCCCGCCGCCCGGCTTGCGGGGGTCGAACACCACGCAGTCGTCGAGCGAGAGGCCCAGCTGCAGCACCGCCGTGTTGCGGCCGAGGTGCTGGTCGGGCATGAAGAGCACCTTGCCCGTGCCCTCGAGGCCGCCGACCTGGTCGAACGCCCAGCGCAGCGCGACGTGCGCGTTCGACGACGTGCAGATCGTCCCGCCGTGGCGCCCGGTGAACGCCTTGATGGCCGCCGTCGAGTTCATGTAGGTGACGGGGACCGTGCCGTCGGCGATCCCGGCGTCGGCGAGCACGTCCCACGCGTCCTCGACCTGGTCGATCGCCGCCATGTCCGCCATGGAGCAGCCGGCCGCCAGGTCGGGGAGGATCACCTGCTGGTGGTCGGAGGTCAGGATGTCGGCCGACTCGGCCATGAAGTGCACGCCGCAGAAGATGATGAACTCGGCCTCGGGCCGCGCGGCGGCCTCGCGGGCGAGCTTGAAGGAGTCGCCCGTGACGTCGGCGAAGTCGATGACCTCGTCGCGCTGGTAGTGGTGGCCGAGCACGAACGCGCGGGTGCCCAGTGCTGCGCGGGCCACGCGGGCCCGTTCGACGAGGTCCGGGTCGCTGGCTGCGGGAAGGTCGCCGACGCACTCGACGCCGCGCTCGGAGGCGAGGTCGATGCCGCGCCCCAGCAGCAGCAGCGCCGACGGAGCCGGCTCGGAGAAGGTGCTTCGATCCGTGGTCACGCTCACGCGCCGATCCTCGCACACGGACTCGTTCTTGAAAGTCGACGCCGTCCAGGCGTGCCACGATGCACGGCGTGCGCGTCCTCATCGCCCCCGACAGCTTCGGCTCGAGCCTCACGGCCGACGAGGCGAGCGACGTGATCGCCGGCGCCTGGCGTGCGGTGGCACCGAACGACGAGGTGCTGACCTGCCCGTTGTCCGACGGAGGCCCCGGTTTCGTCGCGACGCTGCACCGAGCCCTGGGCGGCTCGCTCGTGCCGGTGACGGTGACGTCGCCGGTCGGCGAGCCGACGCCCGTCGTCCTCCTCCTCGTCGGCACGACCGCCTACGTCGAGTCCGCACAGGCGATCGGGCTGCCGCTCGTGCCGGCCGACCGGCGCGACCCCGGCGTGACGACGACCAGGGGAGCGGGCGAGCTGATCGCGGCCGCGCTCGGCTCGGGCGCGACCCGCGTCGTCGTCGGGCTCGGCGGCTCGGCGACGAACGACGCCGGGGCCGGTGCGCTCGTCGGGCTCGCCGACGCGCTGGGCGTCCCGGGCCTGTCGCAGGACCTCGGCCTGGGGGGCGGAGCACTGGGCGCCGTGACCGCCGACGACCTCGCCGGCCTGCGTGACCTGCGCGACCGGTTCCGTGGCGTCGAGCTGGTCGTCGCGACCGACGTCGACGTGCCGCTACTGGGACTGCAGGGCGCGAGCGCGGGCTTCGCGCCGCAGAAGGGCGCGACGCCCGAGCAGGCGCAGGAGCTCGAGCGCGCGCTGGCCGACTTCGCGCACGCGGCGACCGCGGCGCTCGGCGACGCGGTCCGCCCGGACCTGCTGGCAGGCGCCCGCGCCACGTCCGCGACGACCCGGCTGACCACCACGCCCGGAGCCGGCGCAGCGGGCGGCCTGGGCTTCGGGCTCGCCCTCCTGGGAGGTCGGCTGGTGCCCGGGTCCGGCTTCGTCGCCGAAGCGGTCGGGCTCGACGGGCGCATCGCGGCTGCGGACGTCGTCGTGACCGGGGAGGGCCGGTTCGACTGGCAGTCGCTGCACGGCAAGGCGGCGAGCGAGGTGGCGGCTCGTGCCCTCGCGCACGGTGTGCCGACGATCGTGCTCGCCGGGGAGGTGCTGGTGGGTCGTCGCGAGCTGTCGGCCGCCGGGATCACGGCGGCGTACGCGGTCGCGGAGACGCCTGACGCGGTCCGCGCGGCGCTGGCCGCACCGGCCGAGACGCTCGCCGCCCGCGCCACGCGGATCGCCCGAACCTGGTCCCGCTGACCTGAATCGCCGTGCGACGCATCGCACACCGAAGTTTGCGCGGGAGGGTCGTACCCTGGAGGGGAACAACTCGGAGCCCGGTGCTGTTGCGGATCGACAGACAGACGCGAGCACCGTCCCGTGAGCCCACTGGAGAGACATATGAGCGAGACCACGCAGACCACCACGCACGGCGTCCTCCTCACCGACGTCGCCGCCGGAAAGGTCCGCAGCCTCCTGGAGCAGGAAGGCCGCGACGACCTGCGTCTCCGTGTCGCCGTCCAGCCCGGTGGCTGCTCCGGCCTGATCTACCAGCTGTACTTCGACGAGCGTCAGCTCGACGGCGACGCCGTGAAGGACTACGACGGCGTCGAGGTCATCGTGGACCGCATGAGCGTCCCGTACCTCGAGGGCGCGACGATCGACTTCGCGGACACGATCGAGAAGCAGGGCTTCACCATCGACAACCCGAACGCCGGCAGCGCCTGCGCGTGCGGCGGCTCGTTCAGCTGATCCGATGAGAGGGGCCCCGGCGGATGCCGGGGCCTTTTCTCATGCCTGCGTGCGGACGGTCAGTGCGTGGACGCCGTCCTGCTCCGTCGACCCCACCATGACGTGACCGCGCATCCGAGCCCAGGCCGGCACGTCGTGCACGGCTGCCGGGTCCGTGGCCAGCACGGTGAGCGTGCTGCCGACCGGGGCGTCCTTCGCGGCGCGCGCGAGCCTGATGACCGGCGCGGGGCAGCGCAGCCCACGGGCGTCCACGACGATCACAGCGAGCCGACCCCCCACGCCTCGCGCACACCGGCGACGATCCCCGGCAGCTCGTCGAGGAACCGGTCCACGTCCGCCGACCGCGTGCCGCGCGGCAGGGCGAGCCGGATGTTGCCGTGCGTGAGCGCCCCCATCGCGGCCAGCACGTGGCTGGGCTCCAGCGCGCTCGACGTGCAGGCCGACCCCGAGCCGACCGCGAACCCGCGGGCGTCCAGCGCGCCGAGCAGCGCCTCGCCCTCGACGTAGAGGCACGAGAACGTCAGGACGTGGGGGAGCCGGTCCACGGGGTGGCCGACCACGTCGACGTCCGGGACCTCAGCGGCCACCCGGGTGCGGACCCCGTCGATCAGCGCCCTGCGGTCGTCGGCCGCCGCCGACGCGACCTGGAGCGCGACCGCGGCGGCCAGTGCGGCGGGCACGCTCACGCCGCCCGGGAACCAGCGGTCCTCGTCCTCGGGCCAGTCGGGGGAGCGACGCACGCCAGAGCGGGTGACCAGCACCCCGATCCCGGCCGGACCGCCCCAGTCGCCCGCGTCCGCGGCAAGCAGGTCCCACGCCTCGCCCACGTCGACGTGGCCCAGGCTCGCGCCCGCGTCCATGAGCAGCGGGACGCCCGCGGCGTGTGCGGCCTCGTGCACGGCGTCGACGGGCTGCAGCGTGCCCACCTCGCCGTTCGCGTGCTGCAGGGCAGCCAGGGCCACCCCGGGCCGTCCGACGGCATCGACGAACGCGGACGGGTCGACCCGCCCGGTCGCGTCGACCGGCACGGTGACGCGGGTGCCCGCGAAGTCGGCGGCGTTCAGGACGGCCGCCCGCTCGACCGCCCCGACGACGACGTCGGACCCGGAGCGTCGTCGGCCGCGGGCCACCGACCGGACGGCCCCGTGCAGCGTCGCGGTGTGCGACGGGGCGAGGTCGACGTCCTGCGTCCGGGCGCGGACGACGGCGGCGATCGCCTCCCGCGCGCCGTCGAGCAGCATGCGGGCGCGCCGACCCTCGGCGTGGAGCCGACGCGGGTCCGCCCAGCCCTGGTCGAGGGCCTCGAGGAAGGCCGACCGCGCCTCGGGGAGCAGCGGGGCGCGCCCGCCGGCGTCGAGGACGACACGCCCGCCAGTGGCGTCGGTCACAGCAGGGGTGTCACGGGGCCCGGTGGTCTCGGGCTCGCCATCTGTGCTCACGCACGCACCGTAACCCCGAGACGCCCGTGACCAGGCGGGAGAGGATCCCCCTGGGCAGCCCGTCGACGGGTGCCGCGGCACCGTCCCGAGGAGCGGGACGTGACCGACGTGGTGCTGACACGGCGTCGTCAACACTCGTCGTCAGCACGAAACGCGCGGCCCGGGGCGCTAGGCTGCACCAGTCGAGGACGAAGGTCCCGGACGACGCCCCCAGCACCGCGGGAGCGCCCGTCGGGACGCGAGTGAGAGGTCCCCCCGTTGCACCCGGACACCCCCCGTCGCAAGCGGCGGCCAGCGCTGGTCATGGCTGGTCTGCTTGCCGTCGTCGTCGTCGCCCTCAGCGGTTGTTCCGCCGAGGTGCAGCGCGGCTGGCTCCCTGGCTCGTCTGACAACGAGATCACCAACCAGACCGGCCGGGTCACCAGCCTCTGGGTCGGCTCCTGGATCGCGGCCCTCGTCGTCGGCGTCATCACGTGGGGCCTGATCCTGTGGTGCGTCACGGTCTACCGGAAGCGCAAGGCGGACGACACCCTGCCGGTGCAGCTCCGGTACCACGTGCCGCTCGAGATCATGTACGTGATCCTGCCGATCATCATGGTCGGGGTGCTCTTCTACTACACGAACCGCGACACCGAGGCGATCATCGACACCTCGGCCGAGACCCAGAACCATGTCCAGGTCATCGGCAAGCAGTGGAGCTGGGACTTCAACTACCTCGACGACGACGCGTACGAGACCGGCCAGCACGCCCAGGACGTCGGCAGCGCCGGCACCGGTGTGCTCCGCGACCAGGTCACCCTGTGGCTGCCGGTCGACGAGTCCGTCGAGTTCACGCTCAACTCGCGCGACGTCATCCACTCGTTCTGGGTGCCCGCGTTCCTCATGAAGATGGACATGATCCCCGGCAAGACGAACTCGTTCCAGGTCACGCCGAAGGTCGTCGGCGAGTACCTCGGCAAGTGCGCCGAGCTCTGCGGCGAGTACCACTCGTCGATGCTGTTCAACGTCAAGGTCGTGACTCGCGAGGACTACGACGCGCACATCGCGCAGCTGAAGGAGAACGGCCAGGAGGGCTCGCTCGGACTCGAGTACAGCCGCCTGCAGGACACCGCGCCCGACGCGGCGAAGGAAGGCGAGAACTGATGGCCGCCGTCGCGGAGCACATCCCCGGACTGGCGCCGTCGCGCCAGACGCTCGGCCGCACCGTGATCAAGTGGATCACCTCCACCGACCACAAGACCATCGGGTACCTGTACCTGATCACGTCGTTCGTCTGGTTCGCGATCGGCGGCACGCTCGCGCTGCTCATCCGCGCCGAGCTCTTCGACCCGGGCATGCAGGTGTTCCAGTCGAAGGAGCAGTACAACCAGGCATTCACCATGCACGGCACGATCATGCTGCTGCTGTTCGCCACGCCCCTGTTCGCGGGCTTCGCCAACGTGATCATGCCGCTGCAGATCGGCGCGCCCGACGTGGCGTTCCCGCGGCTGAACATGCTCGCGTACTGGTTCTTCTTCTTCGGCGGCACGATCGCCGGCGCCGGCTTCTTCACGCCGCAGGGCGCCGCGTCGTTCGGCTGGTTCGCGTACGCGCCGCTGTCCAACACCGTGTACTCACCGGGGCTCGGGGGAGACCTCTGGGTCTTCGGACTGGCCCTCGCCGGGTTCGGCACGATCCTCGGTGCCGTCAACTTCATCACCACGATCGTCACCATGCGTGCGCCCGGCATGACGATGTTCCGCATGCCGATCTTCACCTGGAACACCCTGGTGACGTCGCTGCTGGTGCTCATGGCGTTCCCGCCCCTGGCCGCCGCGCTGTTCGCGCTCGGCGCCGACCGCCGGTTCGGTGCGCAGGTGTTCAACCCCGAGAACGGCGGCGCCATCCTCTGGCAGCACCTGTTCTGGTTCTTCGGGCACCCCGAGGTCTACATCATCGCGCTGCCGTTCTTCGGCATCATCACCGAGATCCTGCCGGTCTTCAGCCGCAAGCCGATCTTCGGCTACCGCGGCCTGGTGTACGCCACGATCGCGATCGCCGCCCTGTCGGTGACCGTGTGGGCGCACCACATGTACGTCACCGGCTCGGTCCTGCTGCCGTTCTTCGCGTTCATGACGATGCTCATCGCCGTGCCCACCGGTGTGAAGTTCTTCAACTGGATCGGCACGATGTGGCGGGGCAAGCTCACGTTCGAGACACCCATGCTCTGGACCATCGGGTTCCTCATCACGTTCCTCTTCGGCGGCCTGACGGGCATCATCCTGTCCAGCCCGGCGCTCGACTTCTCGCTGTCGGACTCGTACTTCGTCGTCGCGCACTTCCACTACGTCGTGTTCGGCACGGTCGTCTTCGCGATGTTCGCCGGCTTCTACTTCTGGTGGCCCAAGATGACCGGCCGGATGCTCGACGAGCGCCTCGGCAAGGTCCACTTCTGGATGCTGTTCGTCGGCTTCCACACCACGTTCCTGATCCAGCACTGGCTGGGCGTCATGGGCATGCCCCGCCGGTACGCGGACTACTCGCCCGACGACGGCTTCACGGTGATGAACCAGGTCTCGACCATCGGTGCGGTCATCCTCGCCGCGTCGACGCTGCCCTTCCTCTGGAACGTCTACACCACGTGGCGCAACGCCCCGCTGGTGACGGTCGACGACCCGTGGGGCTACGGGGCCTCGCTCGAGTGGGCGACCAGCTGCCCGCCGCCGCGGCACAACTTCACGTCGCTGCCGCGCATCCGCTCGGAGCGCCCGGCATTCGACCTGCACCACCCCGAGGTCGCCGCCATGGACTTCGTCGAGCCCGATCCCGGTCCGCTGGACTGGGAGGCGGACCGGCGCGGTGAGACGTCGCTCGGCGTCGAGCGCGTCGTGAACGGCACCGGCGAGCCCGAGCAGTCGACCGCGACGATCGTCGAGGAACGGCCGGCCACCGAGACCAGCACGGACGGGGAGGACGAGAAGTGAAGCTCGAGACCAAGCTCTTCCTCTACGGGGTGCTGTTCTTCGTCCCCATCGGCCTGATCTACGCCTGGTGGAGCGGCGGCGAGGCCGTCGGCACCGTCGGCATCCCGCTCGTCGGCGGGCTCGTGGGCATGATCGGCGCCTACTTCGCGCTCCTGGGCCGCCGGATCGACGAGCGTCCCGAGGACGACCCGAACGGTGAGATCGAGCAGGGCGCAGGCGACCAGGGCGTGTACAGCCCCTGGAGCTGGTGGCCGCTGGTCCTCGGCGTCGCCGCCGCGATCACGTTCGCCGGTCTGGCCGTCGGATTCTGGATGTCGTACATCGGCATCGTGCTCGGCATCATCGGCCTGGTGGGCTGGGTCTTCGAGTTCTCGCGGGGACAGCACGCCCACTGACGTCTGACCACGGGGTTTCCACCCCTGTGAGCAGGCATTTCACACTGCTAGCGTCCTGGCATGAGGAATCCTCGCGCGTTAGTGGTTCGAACGATCATCCTCGTCGCAGTGGCAGGGGCGGCACTGACCGCCTGTTCCAGCGACGACTCCTCCGGATCTGCACCCTCGAAGAGCGACATCACGGGTGAGTGGGCAGAGCCGGACTCCAAGCCGCCGGTCGATCTCGAGTTCCTGGAGGACGGCTCCGTCAGCGGGACCGACGGGTGCAACCAGATGAACGGCACCTGGAAGCTCGACGGCTCCGACATCGAGTTCGGCCCGTTCTCCGCGACGATGATGGCGTGCGAGGACGTGGACACGTGGCTCTCAGGAGCGGCGAAGGCGACGGTCGACGGTGACACCATGACGATCCTCGACGACAAGGGCAAGGACATCGGGACGCTCGAGAAGCAGTCCTGACGCACGAACTGCCAAGGGCCCGCACTCGACGACGAGTGCGGGCCCTCAGGCGTTCTGCGGGGCGTACAGGCGGTCAGACGGCCACGATCAGGCCGGCCGTCTGGGTGCGCGCGCGGTCGAAGCGAGCAGCGGCGTGGGCCCAGCTGACGATGTTCCACCACGCCTTGACGTAGTCCGCCTTCACGTTCACGTAGTCCAGGTAGAAGGCGTGCTCCCACATGTCGAGCACGACCACCGGGACGAGGCCGAGCGCGATGTTGCTCTGCTGGTCGTACAGCTGCACGATCACGAGCTTCTGGCCGATGGAGTCCCACGCGAGGATCGACCAGCCGGAACCCTGGATGCCGAGCGCGTTCGCGGCGAAGTGCTTCTGGAACGCCTCGAACGAGCCGAAGAACTCGTCGATCGCGGCGCCGAGCTCGCCGGTCGGCTTGTCGCCGCCCTCGGGGGAGAGGTTCTGCCAGAACACGGAGTGGTTGACGTGCCCGCCCAGGTTGAAGGCGAGGTTCTTCTCGTGGAGGTTCACCGCGGCGAAGTCGTCGGCCGCGCGGGCGGCAGCGAGCTTCTCGAGCGCCGTGTTGGCGCCGGCGACGTAGGCCGCGTGGTGCTTGTCATGGTGCAGCTCCATGATGCGCCCCGAGATGTGCGGCTCGAGCGCCGCGTAGTCGTAGGGCAGATCCGGGCCCCCCCCCCCCCCCCCCCCCCCCCCCCGACTCTTCGGACAACTCTTGCTCAGGATCAGCGATTCCGCCCGTCAGGGGCCGTCTCATCCTTCGGATCGACCAGGTGCTGGCCACCGCCGACGGTGCCCGCCCCGGCCCCGGTCAGCTCGGCCGGACCGTGAGCGGCGCTCTCGATCGAGTCGTGCTCGCCGTGGGAGTGCGCGGCGACGAGCTCGGCGGGTGTCACGGGCTCGATGCGGTCCTCGTAGAACGTCTCCGAGAGCCGCTGCCGCATGCGGTCGAGCCGGTAGCCCTTGCGACGCACGCCGCGCGAGTCCTCGGCCGGCTCGATCTCCAGCGGCCGCGTGTTGTCGTGCTGGACGCGCAACCACCGCTCGTGCTGGTCGAGGGGCTTGTGGACCTCGATGTACTCGCCGTTGGCGAACCGGACGATGCGACCGGTCTCGTGGCCGTGCAGGACCAGCTCGCGGTCCTTGCGCTGCAGGCCGAGGCAGATGCGCTTGGTGATCCAGAACGCGAACCACGGACCCAGGAAGATCAATGCGCGGAACCCCCACGTGATGTCGTTGATCGACAGGTGGAAGTGCGTTGCGATCAGGTCGTTCGAACCGGCGAGGATGAGGATGAAGAACGCGGTCAGCAGCGAGGCGCCGAACGCGGTACGGAACGGCCGGTTGCGCGGCCGGTCGAGCACGTGGTGCTCCTCGTGGTCGCCCGTCGCGAATGCCTCGATGAACGGGTACAGGGCGAGCGCCGTGAACAGGATGCCCGGGATCACCATCGCCGGGATGATCACGTTCAGCGAGAGCGTGTACTGACCTATGACGACCTCGGCGAAGCCGGGCATCAGGCGCAGCGACCCCTCGAGGAACAGCATGTACCAGTCCGGTTGAGCGCCCGCGGAGACGATGGACGGATCGAACGGGCCGTAGTTCCAGACCGGGTTGATCGTCATGGTCGCCGCCATGAGCGCGATGACGCCGAACACGAGGAAGAAGTAGCCGCCGGCCTTCGCCACGTAGATCGGGAAGAGCGGGTAGCCGACGACGTTCTTGTTCGACCGACCCGAGCCCGGGTACTGCGTGTGCTTGTGCAGCACGACGAAGAACAGGTGCAGCCCGATGAGCGCGAGGATGATCCCGGGAATCAGGAGGATGTGCACCGTGAACATGCGCGGGATCAGCACGTCACCGGGGAACTCGCCGCCGAACAGGAAGTACGACGTGTAGCTGCCGATGATCGGGATGGCCCGCACCACACCGTCGGTGATCCGCAGACCGTTGCCGGAGAGCACGTCGTCGGGGAGCGAGTAGCCCGTGAAGCCTGCGGCGAGCCCGAGGATCATCAGCGTGAAGCCGACCACCCAGTTGACCTCGCGCGGCTTGCGGAACGCGCCCGTGAAGAAGACGCGCATCATGTGCGTGACGATCGAGGCCATGAAGATCAGCGCGGCCCAGTGGTGGATCTGCCGCATCAGCAGTCCGCCGCGGACCTCGAAGGAAAGCCTCAGCGTCGAGGCGAAAGCCTCGGACATGTGCTGCCCCTGCAGGGCCACCCACGGTCCGTCGTACACGACCTCGTTCATGCTCGGCACGAAGAAGAGCGTGAGGAAGACGCCCGAGATCAGGATCGTGATGAAGCTGTAGAGCGCGATCTCACCGAGCAGGAACGACCAGTGGTCGGGGAAGATCTTGCGCGCGAAGACCTTGACCGCGGTACCGATGCCGGTGCGCTGGTCGAGGTAGTCCGCCGTGCCTGCGGCGATCTTCTCGACCGGGGAGGGGGTCGATGTCGTGGTCACGTAAGACGCTCCCAGAAGCTCGGGCCGACGGGCTCATTGAAGTCGCTCTGAGCGATCAGATAGCCCTCGTCATCAACGGTGATCGGCAGCTGCGGCAGGGGCCGCTTCGCCGGTCCGAACACGACCTTCGCTCCGTCCGACACGTCGAAGGTCGACTGGTGGCACGGGCACAGGAGGTGGTGGGTCTGCTGCTCGTACAGCGCGACCGGACAGCCTACGTGAGTACAGATCTTCGAGTATGCGACGATCCCGTTATAGGACCAACTTTTCTTCTCTTCGGATTCTTTGAGATCCTCAGGATTGAGTCGGACCATCAGGACGATGGACTTGGCCTTCTCGTCGAGCGGGTGCGCCTCTTCGTCGAGTTTGTCCGGCTGGACGTGGAACACCGACCCGACGGTCACGTCCGCGGCCTTGATCGGCCGTCCGCTCGGGTCCGTCGTGAGACGGGTGCCCTTCTTCCACATCGTGTACTTGAACTTGCTGACGTTCCAGTCGTCGCCGACGTTGCCGACGATCGGCACGATGATCGCGAGCGGGAAGAGCGCGAGCGCGCCGATCATCGTGCCCTGGAGCAGTCCGCGGCGGCCGATCGCCGAGTCGGCGGCGCCCTCCTTGAGCACCTCGACGGCGGCTTCACGAGTCTCGTCGGAGCTGCGCTGCTCGTGCCGCTCCTCGGCCTTCTCGTGGTCGTTCATCAGGGCCTTGGCCCAGTGGACCGCGGCGATGCCGATGCCGAGCAGCGACACCGCGAGCCCGATACCGAGCAGGAAGTTCGACAGCCGCATCGACTCGGGCGTCTCGCCCGGGGGAATGGCGAAGTACGCGACGAGGAAGCCGATGGTCGCGATGACCGACAGGACGAAGAAGAAGACGACCTGGCGCTCGGCCTTCTTGTTCGCCTTCGGGTCGTTGTCGCCCATCCGGTCGTGGTGCTCCGGGTGGCCCGGGTCCTCGAACCGCTCGGGGTAGGTCCCGTCCTCGCGCAGCACCAGCGAGTTGTCGGTCGTGGCCTCGGGGGCCGGGTCGTGGATGCTCACGAGGACTTGGCTCCGATCCAGACCGCTGCGCCGATGAGCAGGCCGAGTCCGACCACCCACGCCCAGAGGCCTTCGCTGACGGGTCCGAGGGCACCGAGGGTCAGGCCGCCCGGGGACGCGCCACCCTGCTGGTCGATGAACGCGATCACGTCGCGCTTCTCCTCGGGCGTGATGTTCGCGTCGTTGAACACGGGCATCGACTGCGGGCCGGTGAGCATCGCCTCGTAGATGTGCGTCGGCGTGGTGTCCCACAGCTTCGGCGCGAACTTGCCCTGCGAGAGGGCGCCACCGGCGCCGACCGCGTTGTGGCACATCGCGCAGTTGGTGCGGAAGATCGCCATGCCGTTGGACGCGTTGCCTAGCGCCGGGTCGACCATCTCCGCGGTCGGGATGGCGGGGCCGTCACCGAGCGAGGCCACGAACGCGGCGAGCTGGTTGATCTGCTCCTGCTCGAACTGGACCGGCTTGGCCTCGATCTGCGGGCCGTTCATCTGGGCCGGCATGCGGCCCGTGCCCACCTGGAAGTCCACTGCTGCGGCGCCGACGCCGATCAGCGACGGTCCGCTCGCGGTGCCGGCCGCCGAGGGTCCGTGGCACGTGGCGCAGTTGGCCTGGAACAGCTTCTCACCGGTCGCGATGTCACTGGCGTCGGCCTTCACGGTCGTCGCCCCGGCCGACGTCGGTGCCAGCACCGCGTACAGCCCACCGGTGAGCAGCAGCGCCAGCAGGAGCAGCACGATCGGCGCACGCCGATCCTGCCTGCGGGCTGCGAGTGCCTTCACGGATCGATCCTCGTCTCGCACGTTGGGGGATGGGATTCAGTTGTGGCGGGCGACGAGGCCCGCCCCTGCTACTTGAGCAGGTAGATCATGGCGAACAGCGCGATCCAGACCACGTCGACGAAGTGCCAGTAGTAGGAGACCACGATGCCGGTGGTCGCCTCGTGGTGACCGAACCGCTTGGCCGTGAACGACCGGCCGAGCAGGAAGATGAAGGCGATGAGACCGCCGAGGACGTGCAGACCGTGGAAGCCGGTCGTCAGGTAGAAGACCGAGCCGTACGGGCTGGACGAGATGGTCAGGCCCTCGCGCACCAGGTTCGCGTACTCGTAGATCTGCCCCGACACGAAGACCGCGCCCATCAGGTACGTCAGCGTCATCCACTCGTTCATGCCCCAGCGGCGCGCGTTCAGCAGCGAGCCGCTGCGCACCGGCTGGAATCGCTCGGCGGCGAACACCCCGGCCTGGCAGGTCACCGACGACAGCACCAGGACGATCGTGTTGGCCGTCGCGAACGGGATGTTCAGCTTCGCGGTCCAGAACGCCCACTCCTCGGGAGCGGCGGACCGCAGCGTGAAGTACATGGCGAAGAGGCCGGCGAAGAACATGAGCTCGCTGGCCAGCCACACGATGGTCCCTACCGACACGGGGTTCGGTCGGTTGACGCTCACGTGGGGGCTGGTGCGGGGGGCAGCCGTTGCGGTCGACACGTTGGCCATTATGGCCGAACCCGCCCCGCCATGGGTCATTGGAGCTGCGGAGCGTCGACGGGTAAATGTCACACCGTCAGGATCGGCGCCCGCGCGCGCGAGAAGCAGCACCCTGTCGGCCGCACGATCACGCGGCAGACCGCCGTTCGCGCAGGCCGTCCACGACCGGTCGCGCCGCAGGTCGGACCGTCGACGGACCGGCGCGTCGCGGACCCCGTGCTATGGGTCCCGACGACGAGAATGTGTTGCTCCTCACCGCCTCGCCGCGACCCGTGCCAAGATTCCCCTCGGACGCACGTCGACGATGAGTGAGGACCTCCATGAGCACGGGCCAGCCCGAGAACGCAGCCGCCCTCCCGGCACCGCGGATCCTGCTGTACAGCGACGACGTCGACGCGCGCGAGCAGGTGCGGCTGGCGGTCGGACGACGCCTTCGTCGGGGCGCGCCGGACATCGAGTGGGTCGAGGTCGCGACGGCTGCGGCGGTCATCTCGAGCACCGAGGCCGGCGGCCTGGACCTGCTGATCCTCGACGGTGAGGCCGACAAGGTCGGTGGGATGGGCCTGGCCCGCCAGCTCAAGGACGAGATCTACCGGTGCCCCCCGGTCCTGGTGCTCACCGGTCGACCGCAGGACGCCTGGCTGGCCTCGTGGTCCAACGCCGAGGCGGTCGTCAGCCGCCCGCTCGACCCGGTCGAGCTGCACGCGGCCGTCGCGGCGCTCGTCGAGGCGCGGGCCGTCGCCCGATGACCGACGCTCCGACCTGGTCGGACCTGTTCGCCACGCTCGTCGCCCGGCAGGACCTCACGTCCGAGCAGACCGCCTGGGCGATGAGCGAGATCATGAGCGGCGAGGCGTCGACGCCGAAGGTCGCCGCGTTCCTCATCGCCCTGAAGACCAAGGGCGAGAGCGTCACCGAGCTCACCGGCCTCGCCGACACGATGCTCCAGCACGCGGTGCGGATCACGGTGCCCGGTCGGACGATCGACATCGTGGGCACCGGCGGCGACCGGTCGCACACGGTCAACATCTCGACCATGTCCGCCCTCGTCGTGGCCGGCGCCGGGCTCACCGTGGTCAAGCACGGCAACCGGGCCGCCTCGTCGTCGTCCGGCTCGGCCGACGTGCTCGAGGCGCTCGGGATCCGGCTCGACCACGCGCCCGCCCGCGTCGCCGAGCTGGCGACCGAGGTCGGCATCACCTTCTGCTTCGCCCAGGTGTTCCACCCGTCGTTCCGGCACACGGCACCCGCGCGCAGCGAGCTCGGCATCGGGACCGCCTTCAACTTCCTCGGCCCGCTGACCAACCCGGCGCAGCCGCGGTCCGCGGCGATCGGTGTCGCCGACGCCCGGATGGCCCCGCTCATGGCGGGCGTCCTGGCGGGTCGGGGCGCCAGCGCGCTCGTCTTCCGCGGCGAGGACGGGCTCGACGAGATCGCCCCCACCGGCCCGACGAAGATCTGGGAGGTCCGCGACGGCCTCGTCGACGAGTCGGTCGTGGACTGGGCGGACCTCGGTGTCGCCCGGATCGAGCTCGCGTCGCTGCGGGGTGCGAAGGCCGACTACAACGCCGACGTCGCCCGCCGGCTCCTCGGCGGCGAGCAGGGGCCGGTGCGCGAGACCGTCGTGCTCAACACCGCGGCCGCGCTCGTCGCCGACGGGACGCTTCCGGGCACCAGTGACGGGTCGCTGACCGAGCGGCTGCTCGCGGGCGCCGGGCACGCGCGGGAGGCCCTGGACAGTGGCCGTGCGGCCGACGTCCTGGCCCGCTGGCGGGCGGCCAGCGCCGCCTAGTCGGTCACCGAGGTCAGACCGGGACGCGTCAGTCCTCGAGCCCGAGACTGAACGCCTGCTCCAGGTCGTGCTGGCTGTACGTCCGGAACGCGATGTAGGTCTGGGTCCGCAGGACGCCCTCGACCTTGCTGATCTTGTCGGCGATCACGTCGGCGAGGTCGTCGTGCTCGCGGACGCGGACCATGGCGACGAGGTCGACCTCGCCGGTGACGGAGTAGACCTCGCTGACGCCCGAGATGTCGGCGATCGCGGCTGCGACCTCCGGGATCCGTGCGGCGTCCGAGTCGATGAGCACGATGGCGGTGAGCATGGTCGCCATCATGCCGTGCGGGGCCGCCGGACGCCGGTGGGCAGCACCTGCGCGTCGGCGTCGTCGAGCTCGCCGGTCAGGACGACCGGCGGCCGGTCGCCGAGCGCCTCCGCCGGGTGGAGCCGGAGCGGTCCGAGCGCCTCGCGCGGCCGGAGCACGGTCGCGACGGCCGCGGCCGGGTCGCGCAGCCGCAGGGCCGAGCGCACGGGATAGGCCCAGGTGCTCGCGACCTCGACGAGCCGCACGCCGGGCTGGTCGAGCCAGGTGAGCACGAGGTCGGTCTCCTCGGGGTGCGCCGCCGGCGCGGGAGCGACCGGTGCCTCGACGTGCTCGCCCGACGCCTGCAGGGTCGCGATCGCGGGTCGGGGGTCGGTGCGCCGGTCGACGCGGGCGGTGCCCGCGAGCCGGCCGTACCGGACGAGCACGAGCTCCCAGCCGCCGTCCTCCGTCCTGCGCGCGGCGACCAGCTCGGGGCACGCGGACACCGGCGCGAACCGCTGCGCGCGCGACGCTCCTCGCAGGAACGCGCCCAGGCGGTCGCGCACGGTGCCCGCCTCCTCGAACCGCTCCTGGTCCACGAGCGTGTCGATGCGGTCCGCGTGGGCGCCGACCACCGCGTCGGCGTCGGCGAGCATCGCGTGCCGGACCGCCGCGACGACCGCCGCGTAGTCGGGGGCGTCCCCGATGCAGGGCGCACCGCACCGACCCATCTCGGCGAGCACGCAGGCCGACGAGCCGGCTGGCGCGACCAGCGGCAGGCGCCGGGTGCACTGCCGGATCGGGAACGTCTCGTGCAGCGCGTCGAGGGCGAGCTGGGCGGTCTTGGCCGACGCGAACGGCCCGATGTACGTCGCACCGTCGTCGGCCTTGACCTCGCGTACGACGGACAGCCGTGGGTAGGGCTCGGACGTCAGCCGGACCCAGGGCATGCGCTCCGGGAAGCGGGACCGGCGGTTGTACCGGGGGGAGTGGGCCGCGATGAGCCGGAGCTCGCGCACGCGTGCCTCGAGCGGCGTCGCGCACGGGATCGGGTCGACGCGGTGCGCGACGCGCACCATCTCGATCATGCGGCTGCGCTTCTCCGCCGACGTGAAGTAGCTGCGCACGCGCTGCCGCAGGGACGTCGTGGACGTGCCGACGTAGAGGATCTCCTCGCCCGGCCCGCGGAAGAGGTACACGCCGGGGGAGTCCGGCAGGCCGTCCGCGAGGGTCCGCTTGCGGCGGACGTCCTGCGGGACCGGGTCGGTCGCCGTGGCGAGGTCCTCGAGGTGCGTGATGCCGAGCGGCGCCAGGCGACCCAGGAGCGCGTGCAGCACGTCGACGGTGGCCTGCGCGTCCGAGAGCGCCCGGTGGTTGGGCGTGACGGTCGCGTGGAACAGGGCGGCGAGCGAGGAGAGCTTGTGGTTCGGAGCCTCGTCGCGCGTGACCACACGGCGCGCCAGACGCACCGTGTCGAGCACCTTGTTGCCCGGCCATGCGTGCCCCGTCCTGGCGGCGGCCGCCTTGAGGAAACCGATGTCGAACGGCGCGTTGTGCGCGACGAGGACGGCCCCGCGCGAGAACTCCAGGAAGCTGGGCAGCACCTCCTCGATGGGCGGGGCGCCGATGAGCATGGTGGTCGTGATGCCGGTCAGCACCTGGATGAACGGCGGGACCGGCCCGCCGGGGTCGACCAGCGTCTGGAACTCGCCGAGCACCTCCCCGCCCCGCACCTTGACCGCACCGATCTCGGTGATCGCACAGTCGGCGGGCGTCCCGCCCGTCGTCTCGAGGTCCACGACGACGAACGTCACGTCCGACAGCGGTGTGCCGAGGTCCTCGAGGGTGGGCTGGTGCGGCCGCGCGTCCGGCGCCGGGGTGGCGTCCGCCCACACGGGGCGTAGGCGGCGGACGGACGACATGGGGCGGACGCTACCCACGGTCACCGACACGACCGCCGCGCCGCACCGGAGGCCCGGCGTCCGCCTAGGGTGCTGGCATGACCGGCACCGACCTCGAGGACGCCGCAGGCGCGCCCGCCGACCGGTCCGACGTCCCACCGACCGTGCGCGCCGCGCTCGTCCAGGCGGCCTCCGACGCGCTCGGCACGTTCGAGCCCGTCGAGGTGCCCGCGTCCCTGCGCGCCGTGCACCGGTTCGCTCCGCGTCGCCGCGCCTCCGCGGGGGCCGGCCCGTTGTGGACCGCGCTCCAGCAGGAGGACGTCTTCCGCAAGGGCGTCGCGCGCGTCTGGGCGCAGGCGAACCCCGCGCTCGCCGCGCAGGTCGTCGACGAGCACCCGGAACCGTCGCCGCAGGCGGCCGCGGGAGCGTGGCTGCTCGGGGTGCCCGGCTGGCGGAGCCTCGTGCCCCCCGAGGCCCCAGGGGCCGATGCCGAGCTTCCTCAGCTGCGGGCGAGCCTCGCGAAGGCGCAGGCGGAGACCGAACGCGTGCGCGCCGACCTGGCGACCGCGACGCAGGACGCGCGGGCGGCGCAGGAGCAGCTCGCGAGCCTCCAGCGCGAGCTGCGCCGGCTGCGCTCGGACGCCGACCGCGCGCGCAGCGAGGGTCGTCGCGCCGCCGACGAGGCGCTGGCGGTGCTCGACGCCGCCGTCCAGGCCCAGGCCCAGGCGGCTCAGGACCTGCAGGCGGCGCGCGACGAGCGGCGTGCGTCGTCGGCGGAGCGGACCGCCGCCCGCGCGGAGCTGCGCGCCGCCCGCAAGCTCGCCGACGCACGGGTCCGGCTCCTCCTGGACACGATCGTCGACGCCGCGAGCGGCCTGCGTTCCGAGCTGGCCCTGCCGCCCGCGGGCGACAAGCCGGCCGACCTCGTCGGCCCGGGCGTGGAACAGGCCGCGGCCCGACCCAGCTCTCGCGGTCGATCGATCGACGACCCCGCCCTGCTCGAGGAGCTGCTCCGCCAGCCGTGGGCGCACCTGCTCGTCGACGGCTACAACGTCTCCAAGACGGGCTTCGGCGAACTGACGCTCGCCGAGCAGCGGCGGCGCCTGGTCGACGGGCTCGCGGGGGTGGCGGCGCGTACCGGCGCCGAGGTGACCGTGTGCTTCGACGGGCAGGAGGGCCAGGGCGCGACCGGCGGCCACGCCCGGGGGGTCCGCGTCCTGTTCGCCGTCGGGGAGATCGCCGACGACCTCATCCGCCGGCTCGTGCACGCCGAGCCGCCCGGACGCGTGCTCGTCGTCGTGACGAGCGACCAGGAGATCGTGCGGGACGTCGAGGCCGCCGGCGCGTGGGTGGTCCCGTCCCGCACGCTCGTCGCGCGGATCCAGCACCTCTGAGGTGACTGTCGGTGGTCGTCGCTAGCGTCCGGCGCATGATCATCGACTGCGACACCTGCACCCAGCGCGGCGCCGCGTGCGCGGACTGCGTCGTGACGTTCCTGACCATCCCCGTGCGTACGCGGTCGCCTGCCGAGCCGGCTCGGGCCCCCCTGCCCGCGGAGCTCGACGCCGGCGAGCGGCGAGCCATCGAGGTGCTCGCTGCCTCCGGCCTGGTGCCACCCCTGCGGATGGTGAAGGCGATCTGACCCTCAGTCGGACGCCGACGTCGCGTAGAGCGCGTCCACCTCGCCGGCGAAGTCCTTGAGCACCTGCGCGCGGCGGATGCTGAGCTTCGGGGTGAGGTAGCCGTTCGCGATCGTGAGGTCGTCGGCGAGGATGCGGTACTTGCGCACCGACTCGGCCCGCGAGACGGCCTTGTTGGCCTTCTCGACGGCGAGGTCGAGCGAGGCCAGGACGTCGGGGTCTTTGGCCGCCTCGGCGACGCTCATCTCGGGCTTGCCGTGCGCCGTGAGCCACCCGGGAACGCCCTCGGGGTCTAGCGTGATCAGCGCGCCGATGAACGGACGCTGGTCGCCCACCACGACGACCTGGCTGATCAGCGGGTGCGCCCGGAGCCGGTCCTCGAGCACCGCCGGGGCGACGTTCTTGCCGCCGGCCGTGACGATGATCTCCTTCTTGCGACCCGTGATCCGCAGGTAGCCCTCGTCGTCGAGGGAGCCGAGGTCGCCCGTGCGGAACCAGCCGTCCACGAGCGACTCCTGCGTCGCCGCGTCGTTCGCGTGGTAGCCGCGGAACACCGGGATGCCCTTGACCTCGATCTCGCCGTCCTCGGCGATCCGGATCGAGGTTCCGGGCATCGGGATGCCGACCGTGCCGATCTTGGTGCCCTTGCCGGGGCGGTTGACGGTCGCGGGCGCGGTCGTCTCGGTCAGGCCGTAGCCCTCGAGGACGTTGAGCCCGAGCCCGCGGTAAAAGTGACCCAGCCGCTCGCCCAGGGGGGCTCCGCCGGAGATGGCGTACTTCGCGTTCCCGCCGAGCGCCGCGCGCAGGCGCTTGAGCACGAGGACGTCGGCGACCTTGTGCTGGAGCTTGAGCCAGGCGCCCGGTCCGCGCGGCGTGTCCAGCGCACGCGAGTAGACGATCGACGTCTTCGCGGCCCGCTGGAAGATCGCGCTCTTCCCGCCCGCGGCTGCCTTCTGCTCGGCCGAGTTGTACACCTTCTCGAACACGCGGGGCACGGCGAGGATGAACGAGGGCCGGAACGAGGCCAGGTCCTCGATCAGCGTGGTCGTGTCGGGCGTGTGCCCGAGGACCGCACCCGCGGGGATGCAGAGCACCTCGATGAAGCGGGCGAAGACGTGGGCCAGCGGCATGAACAGCAGCGTGCGCGCACCGGGCTCGCCGACCACCTCGTACAGGTCGGCGACCGTGTTCACCGTCAGCTCGTAGAAGTTGCCGTGCGTGAGCTCGACACCCTTGGGCCGGCCCGTGGTGCCGGACGTGTAGATGACCGTGGCGACGTCGGACAGCCCGGCCAGGCCGCGGCGGCGGGCGATCTCCTCGTCGGACACCGAGTCGGCGCCGGCCACGATCGTGTCGATGGCGCCCTCGTCGAGCAGGAGCACCTCGCGCAGGGTCGGGGCGTCCGCCCGGACCTCCTCGACCGTGGCGGCGTGGGCGGCGGTCTCGACGACCAGGAGCGACACGTCGGCGTCGGTCAGGATCCACAGGACCTGCTCGGCCGAGGACGTCTCGTACAGCGGCACGGGGACGGCACCGGCCGCCCAGACGGCCCAGTCGAGCAGCGACCACTCGTAGCGCGTGTGCGACATGATCCCGACGCGGTCGCCCGGCTCGACGCCACGGGCGACGAGCCCCTTGGCGACGGCGACGATCTCGGCGTCGAACTCCTGGGCGGTGAGCGGGATCCAGGGCCCGCCCTTCTGCGTCTTGTGCTCGACGACGACGCGGTCCGGGGTTCCCGTGACGCGCTCGGCAAGAAGGTCGTTCAGGTTGTTCGAGGGGTCGACCTCGAGACGCAGAGGAGTTCGGAACTCGTCCATGCTGGCTCCAGTGACAGTGGCGAAGTGTGCGACGAGGATACGGGACGCGCGCGGCCATCCGGGCAGGTTGGGTACGCTGCGCGTCGCGGTCCCGGACGTCGGTCGGACGGGGTGCGCGCCGACCCACGGCGGCGGCTAGCGTGGGGGACCGCACCGGACGGTCGCGAGCAGAGTACGAGCGCGTAGGAGCACACGGGAACATGCACGCCATCGGTGTGGACATCGGCGGGACGAAGATCGCGGCAGGAGTCGTCGACGAGGACGGCGAGATCCTGGCGCAGACCCGACGCGACACCTCTCCCGACGACGCGGCCGGGATCGACAAGGCCATCGCGGACGTCTACGCCGAGCTCAGCCAGTCCTACGAGGTCAACGCGATGGGTCTGGCCGCCGCCGGATTCGTCTCCGCCGACCGTTCGTCGGTGCTGTTCGCCCCGAACATCGCGTGGCGCGACTACCCGCTGCGCGACCGCGTTGCAGCGCTCCTGGACGACGACGTGACGATCGTCGTCGAGAACGACGCCAACGCCGCCGGCTGGGCCGAGTTCCGGTACGGAGCGGGGCGTGACGTCGACGACATGCTCATGCTCACCGTGGGCACGGGCCTCGGTGGAGCGATCGTCACCGACGGCAAGCTCGTGCGCGGTGCGTGGGGCGTGGCGGCCGAGATCGGCCACATGCGTGTCGTCCCCGGTGGGCACTACTGCGGCTGCGGCCACGAGGGCTGCTGGGAGCAGTACGCCTCGGGGAGCGCGCTCGTGCGCGACGCCCAGGCCACGATCATCATCCAGCCCGACCGCGCGACGCGGCTGCTCGAGCTCGCCGGCGGGGACGTCGACCGTCTCACCGGTCCGCAGATCACCCAGGCGGCCCAGGACGGCGACCCGCTCGCCGTCGAGCTGCTCGCGGAGCTCGGCCGGTGGGTCGGCGAGGGCGCGGCGTCCGCCACGGCCCTGCTGGACCCGGCGCTGATCGTCGTCGGCGGCGGTGTGGCGGCCGCGGGCGACCTGCTGCTCGTCCCGGCGCGCCGGGGGTTCGCCGAGCAGCTCTCCGCCCGGGGGCACCGTCCGGAGGCGGCGCTCGTCGTGGCCTCGATGGGCAACGACGCCGGCATGGTCGGCGCGGCGGACCTTGCGCGGGTCTGACCTCTCAGACGACGGCACCCGTGTCGTCGTCCTCAGGGTCGCGGCGGTTGGGCATGCGCCAGAGCAGCACGGCCACGCCCAGGACGAACACGACGCCGGCCGCCTGGATCAGGGCGGGAGGTGCGGCCGGCCAGGCGATGACCACGACGAGCAGGAAGAGCGGCATGCCCACCGCGGCGATCCACGCCATCGTGAGCAGCGGGTCTCCGCCGAGCACCGGGCCGGGGTCCGGAGGCACGAAGTGCTCGCCCGCGTCGACGGCTGCCTCGGCCTCGTCGAACTGGGCCGTCCCCTCCCAGTCGCGGCCCGAGAGGTCCGGCGCCGGACGCACGACGCGGCTGTCCGCGACCCACGGGGCGACCGGGAAGTCGAGGGGCTTGGTGCTCTCGGGCTCCACCGGCGTCGAACCGTCGTAGCCGTCGATGTCCCCGAGCTGCGCGACGATGCCGTTCCAGACGTCCTCGTCGGACGGCGGACCGGTCCCTTCGGGGACGTCCGCGCCGTGCGGCGGGACTCCGTCGTCGGGGTCGTCGGGGCGTGGTGCCATGAGAGCACTCTAGAGTCGTGCCGAGCGGTCGGCGTGGCGCGTGGGGGCCTGGCACGTGCGAGCTCTGGCTCGGGTGAGCGCACAGTCCGTGGGTCGGGTCGAGAGGTGAACCGTTGTTCTACTGGTTGATGAAGCGGGTGTTCGTCGGTCCGCTGCTGCACCTGATCTACCGCCCGTGGGTGCGCGGCGCCGAGAACGTGCCCGAGGACGGTGCCGCGATCCTCGCGAGCAACCACCTCGCCGTCATCGACTCGTTCTTCCTGCCCCTGGTCCTGGACCGCGAGCTCGTCTTCATCGGCAAGCAGGAGTACTTCACGGGATCGGGCGTCAAGGGCCGGCTGACGGCAGGGTTCATGCGCGGTGTCGGCACCATCCCGGTGGACCGCGGCGGCGGCAAGGCCAGCGAGGCAGCCCTGCGCACGGGCCTGCGGCGGCTGAGCGACGGCGACCTGTTCGGCATCTACCCCGAGGGCACCCGCAGCCCGGACGGCCGCCTGTACCGCGGCAAGACGGGGATCGCGCGCCTCGCGCTCGAGTCCGGCGCACCGGTCGTGCCCGTCGCCATGGTCGGCACGGACGAGGCGCAGCCGCCCGGGCGCCGGATCCCCAAGGTCATGCGCATCGGCGTCGTCATCGGCGAGCCGCTCGACTTCAGCCGCTACCAGGGCATGGAGAACGACCGGTTCATCCTGCGCTCGGTCACCGACGAGATCATGTACGCGATCATGGCGCTGTCCGGCCAGGAGTATGTCGACGTGTACGCGGCCACCCAGAAGGCGCGCATCGCGACCGGCCACCCCGCCGTGGCGGGGGACGCCACGGACCACCTGCCCGCCGCCCCCGGCGGACGCCCGGTGCCGGACGTCCAGGTACCGGTACCGCCCGAGGGCGAGCCCGAGACGTCAGTAGGATGACCCGGTCGGTCTGAGCGCCGGCTTCTGGGGCGCGCCGCTGCCCGTGCGCGCCGATGGTGTCAACGAGAGGTGTTTCTCATGTCGGTTCGTCGCGTCGCCCTCCTGACCGCAGGTGGCTTCGCTCCGTGCCTGTCGTCCGCCGTCGGCGGGCTCATCGAGCGCTACACGGAGATCGCTCCCGACATCGAGATCATCGCGTACGAGCACGGCTACTACGGTCTCCTGCGCGGCGACAAGATCGTCATCGACGACGAGACGCGCGCCAAGGCCGGGATCCTGCACAGGTTCGGCGGCTCGCCCATCGGCAACTCGCGCGTCAAGCTCACCAACGCCGCCGACTGCGTCAAGCGCGGCCTGGTGAAGGAGGGCGAGGACCCGCTGCAGGTCGCCGCCGAGCGCCTGAAGGCCGACGGCGTCGACGTTCTGCACACCATCGGTGGCGACGACACGAACACGACGGCGGCGGACCTCGCCGCCTACCTGCACGACAACGGCTACGAGCTGACCGTGGTCGGCCTGCCCAAGACGATCGACAACGACGTCGTGCCGATCAAGCAGTCGCTCGGCGCGTGGACCGCGGCCGAGGAGGCCGCCGGGTTCGCCGCGAACATCATCGGCGAGCACCGCTCCGGCCCGCGCATGCTCATCGTGCACGAGGTCATGGGCCGGCACTGCGGGTGGCTCACCGCCGCCGCCGCGGCCGACTACCGCACGTGGCTCGACACCCAGGAGTGGGTCCCGGGCATCGGTCTGACGCGCGAGCGCTGGGACATCCACGCGGTGTTCCTGCCCGAGCTCGCGCTCGACATCGACGCCGAGGCCGCCCGCCTCAAGACGGTCATGGACGCCCAGGGCAACGTCAACATCTTCCTGTCCGAGGGTGCCGGCATGCACGAGATCGTCGACCAGCTCGAGTCCTCGGGCACCGAGGTGCTGCGCGACGCGTTCGGTCACGTGCGCCTCGACACGATCAACCCCGGTCAGTGGTTCGCCAAGCAGTTCGCCGAGAAGCTGGGCGCCGAGAAGGTCATGGTGCAGAAGTCCGGCTACTACTCGCGCGCCGCTGCCGCGAACGCCGAGGACCTGCGCCTGATCAAGTCGATGACGGACCTGGCCGTCGAGTGCGCGCTGCGCGGCGAGTCCGGCGTGATCGGTCACGACGAGGAGCAGGGCGACGTGCTGCGTGCGATCGAGTTCCCGCGCATCGCCGGCGGCAAGGCGTTCGACGTGTCCCAGCCGTGGTTCGGCGAGCTGCTCGCGGACATCGGCCAGGACCTCGTCCCGGCGAGCCACTCATGACCGTCGAGCCGGACCCGCAGGTCGTCGCCGGGCTGGACGCCTGGCGCTCGATGTCGCCGGTCCAGCAGCCGCAGTGGCCCGACGCGGTCGCCCTGGCCCGGGTCACCGACAAGCTCGCGACCGTCCCGCCGCTCGTGTTCGCGGGCGAGGCGGACGCGCTGCGCTCCCAGCTGGCCGCGGCCGGCCGCGGTGAGGCGTTCCTGCTGCAGGGCGGCGACTGCGCGGAGACGTTCAACGAGGCCACGGCGGACAACATCCGCAACAAGATCAAGACGATTCTGCAGATGGCGGTCGTCCTGACCTACGGTGCGAGCCTGCCCGTCATCAAGATGGGCCGGATGGCCGGGCAGTACGCCAAGCCCCGCTCGTCGGACAGCGAGACCCGCGACGGCGTCACGCTGCCCGCGTTCCGCGGCGACATCATCAACGGCTTCGAGTTCACGCCCGAGGCCCGCACGCCGGACCCGCAGCGGCTGCTCGAGGCGTACCACACGTCCTCGTCGACGCTGAACCTCATCCGTGCGTTCACCACGGGCGGCTTCGCCTCGCTGCTGCGCGTGCACGAGTGGAACCGCGGCTTCATGGCGAACCCGGCGTACTCCCGCTACGAGGAGATCGCCGCCGAGATCGACCGCGCGATCCGCTTCATGGCGGCCTGCGGCGCCGACTTCGACGCCCTGCGCACGGTCGAGTTCTTCGCCAGCCACGAGGGTCTGCTGCTCGACTACGAGCGACCCCTCACGCGGATCGACTCGCGCACCGGCCTGCCGTACGACTGCTCCGGCCACTTCGTCTGGATCGGCGAGCGGACCCGTCAGCTCGACGGCGCGCACGTGGACTACTTCTCGCGCGTGCAGAACCCGCTGGGCATCAAGCTGGGCCCGACGACCACCGGCGACGATGCGCTCGCGCTCATCGACAAGCTCAACCCGAGCGGCGAGGCCGGGCGCATCACCTTCATCACGCGCATGGGTGCCGGCAAGGTCCGCGACCTGCTGCCGTCCCTCGTCGAGAAGGTCACCGCCGACGGCCGTCCCGTCACCTGGGTGTGCGACCCGATGCACGGCAACGGCATCACGTCGGCCTCCGGGTACAAGACCCGCCGGTTCTCCGACGTCATGGACGAGGTCGCCGGCTTCTTCGAGGTGCACCGGGGGCTGGGCACCGTCCCGGGCGGCCTGCACATCGAGCTGACGGGCGACGACGTCACCGAGGTGCTGGGTGGCACCGAGGAGATCGACGACGAGGGCCTGTCGCGTCGCTACGAGACCCTGGTCGACCCTCGCCTGAACCACCAGCAGTCGCTGGAGATGGCGTTCCAGGTGGTCGAGCTCCTGCGCGCGGCCAGCTGACCCGGGCTGGACGGTCCGCCCGGCCGAGCGCCGGGCGGGCTACCAGATCGTGACGGTGACGGTCGAGCCCTTCGGCGCCTGCGTCCCGGCGCCGGTGTCCTGGAAGCGCACCTTGTTGAAGATCCCGCCCAGGTACTTCTGACCCTTGTAGACGAGGCCGGCGCTCTCGAGCGCGGCCTGCGCGTCCTCGCTGCTCTTGCCCACGACGTCGGGCACGGTGACGAGCTCGGGACCCTTGGACACGTTGACCGTGATCGTGTCGCCGCGGTGCCCCTGCGCGCCCTGTGCGGGCACCTGGTCGATGATCAGGCCCGCAGGCACGTCGCCGTTGAACACCTCGGTCGGCGCGAGCTTCAGGTTGTCGGGAGCGACCAGCTTCGTGGCGTCCTCGACGGAGAGGTTCACCACCGAGGTGATCGTCACGGGCGCCGGACCGTTCGAGATGACGAGCGTGACGACCGCGTGCCGCGTGATGCTCGCGCTGGGCTCGGCGGGTGTGATGCCGTCCGGCATGGTCGCGCTGATGACGTTGCCCGCCGGCACGGTGTCGCTGTCCTGGGCCGTGCCGAGGTTCGGGGTCAGCTCGGCGGCCGTGAGCGCCGCCTCGGCGTCCGCCTGGGGCACGCCGACCAGACCGTCCGGGACGACGACGAGGTCGGGGCCCTTGGACACGACGAACGTGACGGTCCCGCCCTTGCGGATGCGGCTGCCCTCACCCGGGTCGGTCGAGAACACCTCGTTGATCGGCGCGTCGGAGCTGAACTCCTTCGTCGCGTTCGCCTCGAGCCCGGCGTTCTCCAGGATCTGGGTCGCGTGCGCCTCGTCCTGCCGCACGATCGTCGGGACCGTGGTGTACGCGCCCGGGCCGTACTCCACGTACCACCAGGCCGCACCCCCGATCAGGGCCGCGAGCAGGCCGAGCAGGATGATCCAGCGGGCGGTGTGCCGCTTCTTGACCGGGGGCGGACCGCCCTGGTCGAGCTCCGCGGCGCTGACGCCCAGTCCGATCGGGAGGGCGACGGTCGCGCCGCGCGCGTCGGACTCCAGCCGAGTCGTCTCGGCCTGGTCGCTGGAGACCTCCTCGAGAGCGTCCTGCGACGCGTCGTCGACCTCGGCCTCCGCCTCCGGGCTCAGGTCGGTCTCGTCGGGGTCGGTCGCGGCCGGCAGGACGATCGAGGGTGCGATGTCCGCGCGTCGCTCGAGGGTCTCCTCGTCCAGGGCCAGGCGCGTCCTGCGCAGCAGCGCGAGGGCCGCACCCGCGTCGACCGGGCGGTCGTCGGGGTCGCGGGCCGCGAGCGAGCGGACGACCTCGTCGATCTCGATCGGCAGCCAGCTCACTAGCTCCGACGGGGCGGGGACGTCGTTGTTGACGTGCTGGAACGCGACCTGGATCGGGGTCTCGCCGGTGAACGGCTGACGGCCGGTCAGCATCTCGAAGAGCAGGATGCCGCACGCGTAGACGTCGGTGCGCGCGTCGGACAGGCCGCGAGTGACCAGCTCCGGCGCCAGGTAGGCGACCGTGCCCAGCACGGTTCCCGTCGTCGTCGAGGTGACCTCGGTGACCGCGCGGGCCAGGCCGAAGTCGGCGAGCTTGACCCGCCCGTCGGTGGCCAGCAGCACGTTCTCGGGCTTGATGTCGCGGTGCACGAGCTCGCCGCGGTGCGCCGTCGCCAGGGCGTCGAGCACGCACTCGCCGATCCGGAGGGCGTCCCCGACGGTCAGCGCGCCGCGCTCGCCGAGGTAGCGGCGCAGGTTCGAGCCGTCGACGTACTCCATCGTCAGATAGCTGGTCTCGCCGTCGACGCCCTGGTCGTACACGGCGACGAGCCCTGGGTGCGTCAGGCGGGCGGCGGTCCGGGCCTCGCGGCGGAACCGGGCGACGAAGTCGGTGCCGGACGCCCCCTCGGCGAGGTGCGCGTGCATGACCTTGAGCGCCACGTCCCGGTCCAGGCGGCGGTCGACCGCGAGGTACACGGTCGCCATGCCGCCACGCGCGATGCGGGACACGACTTCGTACCGGCTGTCGACCAGGCGGCCGACGAGCGGATCGGTGACGGTTGTTCCCACGCGCAGGAGTCTACGGGCGCAGGACCGGCTGTCAGTGGAAGCGCGTCATGTGGGTCTGCACGTTCGCGACATAGCGGCGGGTGTCCGCAAACATCCCGTTGCGCTTCACGGACGTGGCGCCCTGGTAGTACCCGGCGATCGCCGTCGGCAGGTCGGGCGCGTTCGAGACGAGGGACCGCAGGATCGCGACGCCCGCGATCACGTTGTCGTCGGGGTCGACGAGGTTCAGCGGGCGCCCGACGAGGTCGGAGGCCCAGGCCCCGGAGCTCGGGATGACCTGCATGGTGCCGATCGCGTTCGCCGGCGAGACGACGGCGTGGTTGAAGCCCGACTCCTGGAAGGCGACCGCCTGCGCGAGCGCGGGGTCGACGCCCATCGCTCTCGCGGTCGCCGCGATCTTCGCCTGCATCTGGCTCTTGGACGGGACCGACGTGCCGCGCAGAGCGGCCAGGTTCGCATTGGCCGCCGCGACGACCTGGTCGGAGTAGGTCCGTCCGGCGAAGGTGTTGCCGACCGACGCCGAGACCGGTGCGGGG
Source organism: Cellulomonas sp. P2_B4 (assembly GCF_056404795.1). NCBI lineage: Bacteria > Bacillati > Actinomycetota > Actinomycetes > Micrococcales > Cellulomonadaceae > Cellulomonas > Cellulomonas sp. P2_B4. The sequence goes on along the minus strand of NZ_JBFUDI010000003.1, from coordinate 180,537 downwards.
ACCGGGACGGTCAGGGTCTGTCCGATGCGGATGAGCGCGCGCGCGTCGAGCCCGTTCGCGGCGATGATCTCGGGCACCGAGGAGCCGAGCTTCGTCGCGATCCCGGTGACCGTGTCGCCCGACCTCACCGTGTACCCGGTGGAGCTGGCGGCCTGCGTGACGGCAGCGGGCGCCGGAGCAGGCGCGGCCGCGGACGCCGCACCGGGGATGGTCAGGGTCTGGCCGATCCGGATCATGGCGCGCGCGTCCAGGCCGTTCGCCGCGATGACCGCCTGCACGCTCGTGCCGTAGCGCGCGGCGATGCGGCCGACGGTGTCGCCCGAGACGACGGTGTAGCCCACGGCAGCGGGCGCGGGTGCTGCTGCGGGGGCGGGTGCGGCCGCCGCGGCGCCCGTCGGGATCGTGAGGACCTGGCCGATGCGGATGCGCGACACGTCGGCGAGCGCGTTGGCGCGGGCGATGGCGGCCACCGTGCTCCCGCTGCGGGCCGCGATGTGGCTGACCGTGTCGCCGGACCGGACCGTGACCTGCTCGTCGGCGTGGGCGGCCCCACCGGTCGCCGTCGCGGCGATCGCGACCAGCGCGAGCGCACCCGTCCCGGTGGCGGCGCGGCGGAGCCCGACGGAACGGGCTGCAGCGGACTGGGCCATGGCGCACCTCATGTTGCGAAAGTAAAGAGAAGGGTCCTGTGTGACAGGAGTGAACAAAAGTGACGGTAGCCCACGGATTCCGGCCTGGAAAGCGCGGGGCGGAATTGCCGAGGTGTAATTCCCGGATGCGTACTCTGGTCGGGTGAACGCATCTGCAGACGCCCTGGACCTCCTCGTAGGTGAGTGGCTCACCGTCCCCGACGTCGCCGACCGCCTCGGCACGGACCCCTCGAAGGTTCGTCGGATCGTCCAGGAGCGCCGCGTCGTGGGCACCCGCCGCGGGGACCCGCGCGTCTTCTCGATCCCGGCGTCGTTCCTGGTCCCGGGGCATCTGGCCAACCCCGCGCAGCCGACGCAGCCCGAGGCGCACGAGCCGTGGACGGTACTCGCCTCGCTGCAGGGCACGCTCACCGTGCTGTCCGACGCCGGATTCTCCGACGAGGACGCCATCGAGTGGCTTTTCACCGCGCAGGACGCGCTGCCCGGGACGCCGATCGACGCGCTGCGGGCGGGTCGCAAGACCGAGATCCGGCGCCTGGCGGCCGCCGAGCTCTAGAGGTCAGGCGCGCCGGTCCACCGCTGTGTTCGTGAGCGGCGGGCCGTTGTGCCTCAGGCGCGCCGGTCCACCGCGTTGTTGGTGAGCGGCGGGCCGTTGTGCCTCAGGCGCGTCGGTCCACCGCCGCATGCGCCAGGCCGACCAGCTGGCCTCGCGCCGGGTCCGGCCAGCGCCGTGCGTCGATGAGGTCGAACGCGGTTCCGGAGAGCTCCTCGATGAGCTGCTCGATGTCGTCCGGCGCGCCCGTGGCCTTGATCGCGTCGGCCACCTGGGTGACATCCGCGTCGGAAAGGCCGCGATCACCCAGACGGGTGCGCAAAAGAGTGACGGTCGCCTCGTCGCCGACCGCGCGGGCCCGCGCGACCGCCCGGGCCGTGAGTACGGTGCGCTTCCCCTCCCGCAGGTCGTCGCCGGCGGGCTTGCCCGTCGCGACAGGGTCGCCGAAGACGCCGAGCAGGTCGTCACGCAGCTGGAACGCCTCTCCGAGCGGCAGGCCGAGGGCCCGGCACGCGGCGAGGGCCGGCTCGTCCGCGTCGGCGAGTGCTGCGCCGAGCGTGAACGGGTGCTCGACGCTGTAGCGCGCGGCCTTCGCGCGGATGACCTCCCGGGAGCGGACCTCGTCGGCGGCCGGGTCGTCGCCCCACGGGAGCGCCTGGGCAAGGACGTCGAGGTACTGCCCGACCGTGACCTCGGTGCGCATGAGGTCGAAGACCGCCCGTGCGCGCTCGGCCCGCTGCACGGGCTGCGTCGCGAGGGCGCCGGCGAACTCCTGCTCGCTGGCGACCAGCGTCAGGTCGCCGAGCAGGATCGCGGCCGACATGCCGAACCGCTCGGCGTCACCGGTCAGACCGTGCGCGTCGTGCAGGGCGGCGAAGGCCCGGTGTGCCGCTGGGAAGCCGCGTCGCGTGTCGGAGTCGTCCATCACGTCGTCGTGGAAGAGTGCCGCGGCCTGGAACAGCTCGAGCGCCGCTCCGACACGGATCACCGCGTCGGCCTCGGCGCTGCCCGCGCGGCCGCCGTGGGCGCGCCAGGACCAGTAGCAGAACGCGGCCCGCAGCCGCTTGCCGCCCGAGAGCATCTGCGCGACCGCGTCCGCGAGCCGGTCCGCGTCGCCGCTCGCGGCCGCGAGGACGGTGCGCAGCTGCGCGACGTGCCGCGCCAGGACCGCGTCGACACGAGCACGGACGTCCTCGACGTCGACGAGGGCGGGGGTCGAGGGAGTCACGCCGGGCAGCCTACGGCGCGGGCAGCCGCACCCGCCCGCCGAGGGTCATGGTGCGCACGCCGTCGCGGTCGAGGATGCCGACGACGAGCAGCTCGGAGCCGTCGGCGCGGGAGAACGTGGACTGCGCGGACAGCCCGGGCTCGGCGGCCGGGGGAGCGCCCGCGACGAATCCGGCGGCGACGAGCGGGGCACTGACGGCGGCGAGCAGGGTCGCGGTGTCCGCCTGCGAACGCAGGTTCAGGCTCACCTCGGTGAGGTCCGTGCCCTCCACGGGCTCGGCCGACGAGACCAGCACCTCGGCGCCGTCCGGCACCGGGATCAGGTCGACGGGGAATCCGTCGACCACCTTCCCGACGGCGGAGTGCGGGCTGTCGGCCCCCGGCAGGAGGGTCTCCGTCGGGCTCGGCGACGCCGTCACGGCGGTCGAGCCGGTGGCGGTCGCGACGCCGGGACTGCTCGTCGTGCAGCCCGCCGCGCCGAGCACGGTGACGGCGACCGCAGCTACTGCTGCTGCGCGCGCGACGAGGGTGGACCGGCTGGGCATCGGGTCAGGTTAGCGGGCCGGGATGTGCGACCGGACATCGCTCGACCGGAGCCGACGCGACCACAACCCTCGCCTCGGCACGGCTCGCCCACAGAAGTGCGGTGCGGCCGTCACGGCGGTCCTCGGGCCGGTGGGCTGGGCCCATGGAGATCACCACAGTCCGCATGAGGGAGGCCCGCGAGCTGCTCGCACTGGTCCCGCACCGGCTCGGCTTCCGTCCGCGAGACAGCGTGGTGGCTGTCAGCCTGCGGGCGCCACGCGGGCGGGTCGGGCTGGTCGTGCGGGTCGACCTGCCGCACCTCGCGGACCCGCATCAGGGCCCCGCCCTCGCCCGCCGGCTCCTCGCCTACCTCGGACGGGACGACGCCGAGAGCGGGGTCCTCGTCCTCTACACGGACGACGACCCCCGGGGTGTCGCAGGCCCCGTGCAGCGCGCTGCACAGCATTTTCGGGACGCGGCCGAGCCGTCGCTCGGTGACGTGCCGGCGTGGGTCGTGACGGACACGGGGTACTTCTCGCTCGACTGTGTCGACGACTGCTGCCCGCCCGGCGGCCGGCCGCTCGTCGACCTCGACTCGACCCAGATCGGTGCGCAGCTGGTGCTCGCGGGCTCCGCGGTCGCCGACTCGCGCGCAGACATCGCCCGCATCCGGTCGGCGGGAGCCGAGCGCCGACGCACGGTCGCGCGGGCTCGACGGCGGTGGGAGACCCATCGTGAGGAGGCGCTGGTGTGCGGTCCGGAGGCCGTGGCGTCGTGGCGCCTCGACTCGGTCGTCGCGTGGCGCGAGGTCGTACGACGGATGTCGGCGGCGGACGGTGCGGGCCCCCGCGTGCCGTGGGGGAGGCTCGAGGCGGGCCTCGACGACCGCCTGGTGCGCGACGCGGTGCTCGTCACGCTGGTGCCCGGGACCGACGACCTGGCCGAGCGGGTCGTGGCTGCGGGCTCCGACGGCCTCGACGACGCGCTCGGTGCCGCGATGGCGAAGATCATCGACCCAACCCGGGCCGTGGACCCGCCGGAGCCGGAGACGACGGCGCACGAGGCGGCCCTGGAGGGGGTCGTCGCCCACGGTCGGGCCGGCGCGCAGGCGCCCGCACTGACGCTGCTGGCCCTGCTGGCGTGGTGGCGGGGCGACGGTGCGCGAGCCGGGGTGCTCCTGGACCGCGCGCTCGCCGCGGAACCGGGCTACCGGCTGGCAGCGCTCCTCGGCGACGCGCTCGGGGCCGGCATCCCACCCGGGTGGGTACGGCGGTCCGGCTGACCCGCGACGGCCGTTCCCACCTGGGGTTTCGACGCTCCGACGATGCGGTCGTGGTGCAGGCCCGCCTCGGGTACGGTCACGGAGGGGCCAAGTCGACGTGGACGGGAGAGACCGATGGGAATCGTGGTGGGTTATCTGGCCACCTCCGAAGGTCGGGCAGCTCTCGAGGCGGCGGTCGACGAGGCACGAGTGCGTCAGACTCCGGTCGTCGTGGTCGTCAGCGCGCGTCCGGGCGAGCCCGCGGACGAGCGCGCGAGCGTGGAGGCCGACCTCGACCAGGTCCGGGCTCGCCTCACCGAGGCCGGCATCGATCACGAGGTCCGGCTCCTGGAGAGCGGTGACGTCGCAGACGACCTCATCTCGACCGCCGAGCAGGTGGGCGCCCAGCTGATCGTCCTCGGACTTCGTCGGCGCAGCCCGGTGGGCAAGCTCATCCTGGGAGCCAACGCCCAGCGCGTCCTGTTCGACGCGGCGTGCCCCGTGCTCACCGTGAAGCCGACCTGACGCCGTCCTGCGACGGCTCGCCGGGTTCGTCCGGGCGGGAATCTCTGGCGGCGCTCGTCCGTTGTAAGCGTGCAACCCCGCGAAATCCGCCCCTGGCGGTCGTCTCGTCGTGCCCGAGGTAACGGCGAGAGGCCCGCGAGGTCGGTACAATATCTATCTAGACTCCCGGCCCCTCCCGGTGTCGCGTTGCCGAAAGGTCGTTCGTGTCGTCCCAGACCCCGCACCCCGCACTTCCGCGTGAGTTCGAGCACCCCGCTCTGCAGGAGCTCGTCCTTCGCGGCCGCACGCACGGCACGGTCGGTGCCGAGGAACTGCGCACCGCGTGCGAGCAGGCCGACGTCCAGGACGCCAAGCGCCTGCGCGCCGTCGTCCGCGGCCTCGCGACGGCCGGCATCGGTGTCTCCGAGCCCGCCGCCCCCACGGCCAAGCCGGCCCGCGTCGCCGCTGCGACCAGCGCCAAGGCCCGTCCGACGGCCAAGGCAGTCGTGGCGGCCGAGGAGAGCGCGGGCGCGACGACGACCCGTCGCCGGGCGACCGCGACGGCCGACCCGGACGCGCCCGCCGCTGCCAAGCCGAAGACGACGCGTGCCAAGGCAGCTCCGGCCGCCAAGACGACGACCGCCAAGGCAACGGCCGCCAAGGCCGGCGACGCCGAGCCGTCCGAGGACGAGCCCGTCGAGGGCGAGGAGATCGACATCGAGGACATCGAGGTCGTCGACGTCGTCGCCGAGGTGATCGAGGTCGTCGAGGCCGTCGAGGTCGCTGACGAGGACGACGAGTCCGAGGACGGTGAGAAGAAGCCCGCCGCCAAGGAGGAGGAGTCCGAGGACAGCGGCTTCGTCTACTCCGACGCGGACGACGACGACGCTCCGGCCCAGCAGGTCGTGACCGCCGGCGCCACCGCCGACCCGGTCAAGGACTACCTGAAGCAGATCGGCAAGGTCGCGCTGCTGAACGCCGAGCAGGAGGTGGACCTGGCCAAGCGCATCGAGGCGGGCCTGTTCGCCGACGAGCGGCTGAACTCAGGCGTCACCATGGAGCCCAAGATCAAGCGCGAGCTCGAGTGGATCGCCAACGACGGTCGCCGCGCCAAGAACCACCTGCTCGAGGCCAACCTGCGACTCGTCGTCTCGCTGGCCAAGCGCTACACGGGCCGCGGCATGCTGTTCCTGGACCTGATCCAGGAGGGCAACCTCGGTCTGATCCGCGCGGTCGAGAAGTTCGACTACACCAAGGGCTACAAGTTCTCGACGTACGCCACCTGGTGGATCCGTCAGGCGATCACCCGCGCCATGGCCGACCAGGCCCGCACCATCCGTATCCCGGTGCACATGGTCGAGGTCATCAACAAGCTCGCGCGCGTCCAGCGCCAGATGCTCCAGGACCTGGGCCGCGAGCCCACGCCGGAGGAGCTGGCCAAGGAGCTCGACATGACGCCCGAGAAGGTCGTCGAGGTCCAGAAGTACGGCCGCGAGCCCATCTCGCTGCACACGCCGCTCGGCGAGGACGGCGACAGCGAGTTCGGTGACCTCATCGAGGACTCGGAGGCTGTCGTCCCGGCCGACGCCGTGAGCTTCACACTTCTCCAGGAGCAGCTGCACCAGGTGCTCGACACGCTCTCGGAGCGCGAGGCCGGCGTGGTGTCGATGCGGTTCGGCCTGACCGACGGTCAGCCCAAGACGCTCGACGAGATCGGCAAGGTCTACGGGGTGACGCGCGAGCGGATCCGGCAGATCGAGTCGAAGACCATGTCGAAGCTGCGCCACCCGTCGCGGTCGCAGGTCCTGCGCGACTACCTGGACTGACGCGCCAGCAGCACCGAACGAACGCACGACGAGGCCCGGACCGGTTGGTCCGGGCCTCGTTGCGCAACCCGGCGATCTTCGGCGTCTTCGGGGTGACGGACATCCAGTTCGTCTGCGGCCAGCCGATCCGCGGTGCGCCCGAGCAGCGCCAGGCTGCGCTGGCCGGGGCGACATGCAGGCTCGCGAGCTCGTGACGGGCGCGGCGTGGGCCGACGTCGCGATGGAGCGCGTGTCAGTCGCGTCGTAGATCACGCACGGCTCGTCGACCCGGAGACGGACGAGGCCCGGACCATTGCGGTCCGGGCCTCGTCGCCGTCTTCGGTTGGTGCCGTGCGCGCTCAGGTGGCGGCGCCGGCTCCTGCTCCGTGCTCGGCCAGCAGGCGGTCGGTCTCGTCCTGCACGTGGGTGGCGAGCGCGGCGAACTTCGGCGCGTGCTCGCGCGCGTGGTGCGCGCAGAACAACAGCTCTCCGACCGGGAGGATGACCCGGACATAGGCCTGCGCGCCGCAGCGGTCGCAGCGGTCGGCCGCGGTCAGTGGTTGCGTCATGGTGCCCGTCACACGTCCATACAACCATCTCGTTCCCCGTTTGTAGGCACCCAGGGCGGGTGGTTCGCTCACCGCGTAGTGGACTGTGACCGTCCCGAAACAAATCGAGATCTGCCGTAACAGGACGAGAAGCGGACATACCGCGAGATAGCGGCCCCCGCGCGTCGCAGCGGCATGGCAGCGGGGCCATGTGGGGACCGACGGATACGATCGGCCGGTGACAACGACCTCCTCGCAGTCCGGCTACACGGCCCGCCACCTGTCGGTGCTGGAGGGCCTCGAGGCGGTGCGCAAGCGCCCGGGCATGTACATCGGGACCACGGACAGCCGCGGCCTGATGCACTGCCTGTGGGAGATCATCGACAACTCGGTGGACGAGGCCCTGGCCGGCCACGGCGACCGGATCGACATCGTGCTGCACGCGGACGGCTCGGTCGAGGTCCGCGACAACGGTCGCGGGGTGCCGGTCGACGTCGAGCCGAAGACGGGCCTGACGGGTGTCGAGGTCGTCTACACCAAGCTCCACGCGGGCGGGAAGTTCGGCGGCGGCTCGTACGGCGCGTCGGGCGGTCTGCACGGCGTCGGCGCCTCGGTCGTCAACGCGCTGTCCTCGCGCCTCGACGTCGAGGTCGACCGCAACGGCCGCACGCACCGCATGACGTTCCGCCGGGGCGAGCCGGGCACGTTCGACGACCGCGGCGGCATCGGGCCGGACGCTGCCTTCGAGCCCTTCGTCTCGGGCTCGTCGCTCGAGCTGGGCGGGAAGGTCGCGCGTGCGAAGACCGGCACGCGCGTGCGGTACTGGGCAGACCCGCAGATCTTCCCCAAGACGGCGGTCTTCGCCTACGACGAGCTGGTCACGCGGGCGCGGCAGACGAGCTTCCTGGTGCCGGGCCTGACGCTCATGGTGCGCGACGAACGCCGCATCGCCGGTACGCCGGGAGCCGACGGTCCCCACGAGGAGACGTTCCTTCACAGCGGTGGCGTCGTGGACTTCGTCGACCACCTGGCCCCGGACCCGGCGGTCACCGAGACGTGGCGCCTGACCGGGTCGGGCACGTTCCACGAGACCGTCCCGGTGCTCGACGAGCGCGGGCACATGACCGCGCAGGAGGTGGCGCGGACCTGCGAGGTCGACGTGGCGCTGCGCTGGGGGACCGGCTACGACACCGAGGTCCGCAGCTTCGTCAACATCATCTCGACCCCCAAGGGCGGGACGCACATGGCCGGCTTCGAGGCCGGGCTGCTGCGCACGCTGCGCAAGCAGGTCGAGGCGAACGCGCGCCGGCTGAAGATCTCGGCACGGGACACCTCGGAGCGGATCGACAAGGAGGACGTCCTGGCGGGGATGACCGCCGTCGTGACGGTCCGCCTGGCGGAGCCGCAGTTCGAGGGGCAGACCAAGGAGGTCCTCGGCACGGGTGCGGTGCGGGCCATCGTCGCGCGCGTGATGGACACGGAGCTCGCGGCGATCTTCGCGTCGCCCAAGCGGGACCACAAGGCGCAGTCGTCGCTGCTGCTCGACAAGATCGTCGGCGAGATGCGCGCCCGCCTGTCCGCGCGCAAGCAGAAGGAGATCTCGCGCCGCAAGAACGCCCTGGAGACCAGCTCGCTGCCCGCCAAGCTGGCGGACTGCCGGTCGGACGACGTGGGCCGCAGCGAGCTGTTCATCGTCGAGGGCGACAGTGCCCTGGGCACGGCCAAGCTGGCCCGCAGCTCGGACTTCCAGGCGCTCCTGCCCATCCGCGGCAAGATCCTCAACGTCCAGAAGGCGTCCGTCTCGGACATGCTCAAGAACGCCGAGTGCGCGGCGATCATCCAGGTGGTCGGCGCGGGTTCGGGCCGCACGTTCGACCTGGAGGCGGCGCGCTACGGGAAGATCGTGCTGATGACCGACGCCGACGTCGACGGCGCGCACATCCGGACCCTGCTGCTCACGCTCCTGTTCCGGTACATGCGCCCGCTCGTCGAGGACGGGCGCGTGTACGCCGCCGTGCCCCCGCTGCACCGCATCGAGGTGATCGGCGGCGGTGGCCGCAAGAACGAGTACGTGTACACGTACTCCGAGGCCGAGCTCGCGGCCACGCTGAAGAAGCTGGATCGTGCCGGCAAGCGCTACAAGGACGACATCCAGCGCTACAAGGGCCTGGGCGAGATGGACGCCGACCAGCTGGCCGAGACGACGATGGACCCGCGGCACCGCACGCTGCGCCGGGTCACGGTCGAGGGTGCGCAGCGGGCCGAGGAGATCTTCGAGCTGCTCATGGGCTCGGACGTCGCTCCGCGCAAGGACTTCATCGTCGCCGGTGCGGACGGGCTCGACCGCAGCCGCATCGACGCCTGAGTCGGGACGGAAGGACGGGACGATGGCAGGACACCGCATCTTCGGCATGAGCTTCGCCAGCATCTACCCGCTCTACGTGAAGAAGGTCGAGCGCAAGGACCACCACAAGGACGAGGTGGACGAGGTCATCACGTGGCTCACGGGCTACGACGAGGGCGGCCTCCAGAAGGCGATCGCCGACGAGATCGACCTGGAGACGTTCTTCGCGCGGGCCCCCGGCCTGAACCCGCACGCCTCGCAGATCACAGGCGTCATCTGCGGGATGCGCGTCGAGGAGATCGAGGACCCCTTGATGCAGAAGATCCGGTACATGGACAAGCTCGTCGACGAAGTGGCCCGCGGCAAGAAGATGACCTCGATCCTGCGCGGGTCGGCCTCCTAGGCGCTTTTCGGTTGCCCGGCGGGGCCCCGCCCGGAATCGTGGTCGTCGTGAACGCCACCGAGACCCCCATCGCCGAGCGCGCCGCTGCACCGGCCGAGCTCCCGTCGCTCGACGGGCTCGCCGGCCTGGTCTGGCGGCCGCTGACCCGCGACGACGTCCCCGAGCTGACCCGGTTGCTGACGGCGATCGAGGAGGCCGACCACGCGCCGTACCGCACGTCGCAGGAGGAGGTCGACGAGCACTTCGACGGCGAGTGGAAGAACCACGAGCTCGACACGCTCGGGGCCGTCGACGCCGACGGACGGTTCCGCGCGTACGCGCAGGTGAACCAGCCCCCCGGCGACACCCGTGTGGTGCGGGCGTTCCTCGACGGCGGGGTCGACCCGCTGTGGCGTGGACGCGGGATCGGCCGCGAGCTGCTCGCGTGGTCGATGGGCCGGGGCCGCCAGAAGATCGCCGAGGCGGGCAAGGAGCTGCCGGCCCGGATCGCCGTCTTCACCGACGACGACGCCCCGACCAAGATCCGCCTGCTGCGCGCGTCCGGCTTCGCTCCTGCGCGCTTCTACGCGGAGATGAAGCGTCCCCTCGACGTCGCGCTGCCGGACATCCCCGCACCGGACGGCATCTCGATCGTGCCCTGGACGCCCGAGCTGGACGACCAGGTGCGGCTCGCCCACAACGAGGCGTTCGCCGACCACTGGGGCAGCGAGCCGCGCACCGCGCAGGAGTGGGCACAGGGGCGCAGCATGTTCGCGCCCACCTGGAGCTTCGCCGCGGTCGACGACGCGACGGGTGAGGTCGCGGGCTACCTGGTCTCCGGCCGCTACGAGCAGGACTGGGAGATCACCGGGTACAGCGCGGGCTACACCGAGCTGCTCGGCGTCCGCCGGGCCTGGCGCGGCCGGCACCTCGCGGGTGCGTTGCTCAGCGCCGCGATGACGGCCTACAAGGCCGACGGGATCGAGTACGCCGAGCTCGGCGTCGACACCGCCAACCAGTCGGGCGCACACCGGCTGTACACGAACCTCGGCTATGTCGTCTTCCACAGCTCGACGATGTTCGCGATCGACCTCTGACACCTCACCCGCAGGGCCGTCATGGAGACGGCTCGGGGCGCGTTAGCATCGGGCGCGGCGGGACGACGACGTCTCGCGCTGCTGCCGGTCGACGTCGCCCGGCGTCGAGGAGGTCGTGGTGGGACGGACGTTGTCCTGGGCCGCACGCATCTGGGCCGCGGCCTTCGTGGTCGTCGCGCTCGTCCAGGTGTCGGCGGAGTGGGTCGGTGCCGACGGTGTGGCTCGGGTCGCGCAGTGGGCTCTCATGCCCGTGCTGGCGGGGGCGCTCGTCTCCGCCACGCGGTGGCCGCGCGGGCACCTGGTGACCTGGGTGCTCGTCGCGCTCGGCTTCTCCTGGCTCGGCGACCTCCTGCCGTCCTTCGTCGGCGACGACGCGTCCTTCCTGGTCATGGTCGGCTTCTTCCTGCTCGCGCAGGTGGCGTTCGTCGTCGCGTTCGCACCGGACGCGCGGCGCTCGGTCCTGCACCGGCGGCCCGTGCTCCTGCTGCCCTACGCGGCGGTGCTCGTCGGCATGGTCGGCGCGTGCGCGAGCGGCGCCGGCGACCTGCTGGTCCCCGTCGCCGTGTACGGCGGCTGCCTGACCGCGATGGCGGTCCTGTCCACCGGCGGCGGTCGGCTCGCAGGGATCGGCGGCGCCGTGTTCCTGGTGTCCGACGGTCTGATCGCGCTCGGCGAGTTCGTCCCGGCGTGGAACCTGCCGCACCAGGACTTCTGGGTCATGCTCACCTATGTCGTCGCGCAGGCGCTGATCGCGGCGGCCGTCGTCGAGCGCAACGCCCGGCAGCGGCGGGCGCCCGAGCGGGCACCGCGGCCGGTGGTGAGCCGGCCGAGCGTGCCCGACAACGTGGTCTCGATGGTCCGCGCGGCGCGGACGCTCAGCCGACCGCGTGTACCGGCGCGCTGAGGGCCGTCCCGGACATGTCGCGACGCGGGTCGAGCGCGGGCAGCTCGATCGGCTGACCGCCCGACCCCGAGGCCCAGGCCGGGCCGACGCCCACCCACGCGAGGATCAGGGCGTCCTCGTTGCGCAGGAACCGGTGCGCCCGCACGCCGCCCGTGGCGCGTCCCTTGGCCGGGTAGACCTCAAACGGGCTGACCTTGGCGGACCCGGCCTGCGTCCCCGGGAGGGCGCCGGAAGCACCGGCGACGGTGACGACGACAGCCTGCGCGACGACGTCCGCGGCCACCGCTGCGAACGCGACGACCCGCTGGCCGGCCGCGAGCTTGATGCCGGCCATCCCGCCCGCGGCGCGTCCCTGCGGCCGCACGGCTGACGCGGCGAAGTGCAGCAGCGACGCGTCGGACGCGACGAGCACGAGCTCGTCGGTGTCCACGACGGCGACCGCGCCGACCACCTCGTCGCCGTCCTTGAGCGCGATGGCCTCCCACGCGTCGCGGTTGCCGGGCACGTCACCGGGCGCGACCCGCTTGACGGTGCCCTGCACCGTCGCGAGCGCGAGCGTCGGGGCGTCGGCAGCGAGCGACGCCAGCCCGACCACGCGTTCGCGCGGCAGCAGCGTCACCACCTCGCCGAGCGGGACGCCTCCGGACAGGCTCGGGGTGCCGTCCGTGGGCGGGAGCGCGGGCAGGTCGAGCACGGAGACGCGCACGATGCGGCCCTGCGACGTCACGACACCGATCTCGGCGCGCGCCGTGGTGAGCACGGTCGCGGAGACCACGTCGTGCTTGGCGCGGCGCGCCCCCTCGACCCGGGCAGGGAGGTCCTCGGACGCGGTCCGGGCCAGGAGCCCGGTCCCCGAGAGCAGGACCCAGCAGGGCGTGTCGGCGATCTCCAGAGGGGCTGCCGAACCGCGGGCCGCCGGTGCGCCGGTGACGGACGTGCCGCCGGCCGACTCCAGCAGGATCGTGCGGCGCGGCGTGCCGTAGGTGGCGGCGACCTCGGCCATCTCGTCCGAGACGAGGGTGCGCAGGCGGGCGTCGTCGGCCAGGATCTCGCGCAGCTCGGCGATCTCGGTCGCCAGCTGCTCCTGCTCCTTCTCCAGCTCGATGCGGGAGAACCGGGTCAGCCGGCGCAGCCGGAGCTCGAGGATGTACTCGGCCTGCGGCTCGGAGAGGTCGAAGACGCTGCGCAGCCGGGAGCGCGCCGTGTCGGCGTCGTCGGACGTGCGGATGACCTGGATGACCTCGTCGATGTCGACGATCGCGATGAGCAGGCCCTCGACCAGGTGCAGGCGCTCGAGCCGCTTGGCCAGCCGGAACTCCGAGCGCCGTCGCACCACGACGAGCCGGTGCTCGACCCACACGACCAGCAGCTCACGCAGGCCGAGCGTCTTGGGCTGGCCGGCGACGAGAGCGACGTTGTTGATGGAGAACGAGTCCTCCAGCGGCGTGAACCGGTACAGCTGCTCCAGCACCGCCTCGGGCACGAAGCCGGTCTTCACCTCGATCACGAGCCGGAGACCGTGCGTGCGGTCGGTGAGGTCCATGGCGTCCGAGATGCCGGTGAGCTTCTTGGTCTGGACGCCCTCCTTGACCTTCTCGATGACCTTCTCCGGGCCGACGCCGTAGGGCAGCTCGGTGATGACGATGCCCTTGCGCTTGGGCGTGACGTTCTCGATGCGGGCGGTCGCCCGCGTACGGAACGCGCCACGGCCGGTGCGGTACGCGTCGCGGACGCCGTCGAGGCCGACGATCTTGCCGCCGGAGGGCAGGTCGGGCCCGGGCACGAACCGCAGCAGGTCCTCGAGCGTCGCGTCCGGGTGCAGCACCAGGTGGCGGGCCGCCGCGATCACCTCGACGAGGTTGTGCGGGGCCATGTTCGTGGCCATGCCGACCGCGATGCCCGCGGCACCGTTGACCAGCAGGTTGGGGATCGCGGCCGGGAGGACCTCGGGCTGCTGGAGCTTGTTGTCGTAGTTCGGGACGAAGTCGACGACGTCCTCGTCGAGACCCGTGGTCATCGCCAGGGCGGCCGGTGCCATGCGCGCCTCGGTGTACCGGGGCGCGGCGGGCCCGTCGTCGAGCGAACCGAAGTTGCCGTGCCCGTCGATGAGGGGCAGGCGCAGGGAGAACGGCTGCGCGAGGCGGACCATCGCGTCGTAGATGGCGGTGTCGCCGTGCGGGTGCAGGCGGCCCATGACGTCGCCGACCACGCGCGCCGACTTCACGTACGGGCGGTCCGGGCGCAGGCCCATCTCCGACATCTGGAACAGGATGCGGCGCTGCACGGGCTTGAGGCCGTCGCGAGCGTCGGGCAGTGCGCGGGAGTAGATGACGGAGTAGGCGTACTCGAGGAACGAGCCCTCCATCTCCGTCGCGACGTCGATGTCGACGATGCGTTCGACGACGTCCTCGGGCGGGACGTCGGGGGTCGCGGGGCGACGCGCCATCGTTGGTGCTCCTCGGGGGCCGGACTGCTGTGCGGCGACCATTGTGGACCGTCCGCGGCCAAGTCCGGCTGCGGCGCGCAGGAGGCGCACTAGCCTGACGGACATGGCAGACGTCGACGACGACGCACCCGCGTACCCGGCCGGGTGGGAGGCGGACGTCGTGCTGCACGACGGGTCCACCACGCACATCCGGCCGATGCTGCCCAGCGACGCCGACGCGCTGCAGGCGTTCCACGTCGGCCAGTCGGAACGGTCGATCTACATGCGGTTCTTCGCCGCCATGGAGCGGCTCTCCGAGCGCGACCTGCAGCGCCTGGTCAACGTCGACCACGTGGACCGCGTCGCGCTCGTCGCCGTCGCGAACGCCGGCGACGTCGAGCACATCATCGGTGTGGCCCGCTACGACCGGATCGACGACGACGACGCCGAGGTCGCGTTCAACGTCGCCGACGCCCACCAGGGCCGGGGACTGGGCTCGGTGCTGCTCGAGCACCTGGCCGCGGCCGCCCGGGAGCGCGGGGTCGGGCGTTTCGTCGCCGAGGTGCTGCCCCAGAACGGCCGGATGATCTCGGTGTTCCGCGAGGCCGGCTACGTGGTGCGGCAGCGCACCGAGGACGGCGTCGTCGCGCTGAGCTTCGACATCGACCCGACCGATCGCTCGCTGGCCGTCATGGCGGACCGGGAGCACCGGGCCGAGGCGCGCTCGGTGCGGCAACTGCTGGAGGCGCGCTCGGTCGTCGTGGTCGGTCCGGGCGTCGACGACGCGTCGCTCGTCGGGCGGCTAGCGGCGGGCGTGCTGGCCGACCTGCGTGCCGGTGAGCCCGACCTCGTCGTGCACACCGTGGGCGTGCCGGGTGCCCCGTCGCTCGCGCTCGTGGACGTGCTCGGACCCGTCGAGCTCGCGGTCGTCGCCGTGCCCGCGCAGGACGCGGTCGGCGTGGTCCGGGACCTGGCGCCGCTCGGCGTGCGCGGGATCGTGCTCCTGTCCGCCGGGTTCGCCGAGGACGGGCCGGAGGGGCTCGAGCGGCAGCGGGACCTCCTCCGTGTCGCGCACGGCTCCGGGATGCGCGTCGTCGGGCCCGGCTCGTACGGCCTGCTCGCGCACCGGGCGGGATCTCTGCTCAACGCCTCCCTGGCCCAGGTCCCGCCGCCCGCGGGCCGGATCGGGCTGTTCTGCCAGTCCGCCCCGATGGCCGTGGCCCTGCTGGCGGCCGTGCGGAGGCGGGGGATCGGGCTGTCGGAGTTCGTGTCCGCCGGCCACCGCGCCGACGTCTCGGGCAACGACCTCATGCAGTTCTGGGCTGACGACGAGGGCACGGACGTCGTCGGTCTCTACCTGGAGTCGATCGGCAACCCGCGCAAGTTCTCTCGCGTGGCCCGCCGGTTGTCGCAGCTCAAGCCGGTGATCGTGGTGACGGCGGGACGCTCCGGCCAGGTGGTCCCGCCGGGGCATGCCGTCCGTGCGACGCACGCTCCGCCGCGCACGCTGGCCGAGATGCTGCGCCAGGCCGGGGTCGTCCGCGTCGACAACACCCACCAGATGCTCGACGTCGCGCAGGTGCTCGCGCTCCAGCCGCTGCCGGCCGGCCGGCGCACCGCGATCCTCGCGAGCTCGGCCTCGACGGCGGCCCTCGTCGCGGAGGCCGCCACGGCGGCGGGGCTCGTCGCGTCGGGGCGGGTGGTCCTGCTGCCGGAGGACGCCGACGCCGGGCAGGTACGGGAGGCGGTCACGGCGTTGTACGACGACCCCGAGAGCGACGTCGTCGTCGCTGTGCGCATCCCGACCGTCGGCGGCCCCGACCCGGTGCTCCAGGCGGAGCTCGCGACGGCCGCGGCCCGCACCGGCCGCACCACGGTCGCCTGCATGGACGAGCTGCACGGCGTGACGTCCGAGCTCACGGCGACCGACGAGGCGGGCCGGGCGTGGACCGTGCCGGCCTACAGCACCCCGGAGGACGGCGCCCTCGCGCTCGGCCGGGCCGCCCGGTACGCGCAGTGGCGGTCGGCGGACCGCGGGCTGTCGTTGCACCCGGCCGGCGCCGACACGCGCACCGCTCGGCGGCTCGTCGCGGGCTGGCTCTCCCAGGACGGCGGCGCGGTCACCCTCGACCCCGAGCGGGTCGCGGCCCTGCTCGCGACCGTCGGCATCGACGTCGTGCCGTCGCACCTGGTGCAGGACGCCGACGAGGCCGTGGCCGCGGCCGAACGGATCGGCTGGCCGGTCGCGCTCAAGACCACGGTCTCGGCGCTGCGGCACCGGGCCGACCTCGGGGGGGTTCGGCTGGACATCGCCGACGAGGCCGAGCTGCGCGGGGACGTCGAGCAGGTGCTGGCCCTGGCCGCGACGCTCGACGCGGACGACCAGCCGCCGCTCGAGGTGCAGGCGATGGCGCCGCACGGGTCGGCGTGCGTCGTCCGCTCGGTCGAGGACCCGCTGTTCGGCCCGATCATCAGCTTCGGGCTGGCCGGCGACGCGTCCGACCTGCTCGGTGACGTCGCGTACGGCGTGCCGCCGCTCACGGACGTCGACGTCGCCGAGCTGGTGCGCTCGGCCCGGGCGGCTCCGCGGCTGTTCGGGTACCGCGGCCTGCCGGCGCTCGACGTCGGCGCCCTCGAGGAGCTCATCGCGCGCGTCGCGGTCCTGGCCGACGACCTGCCCGAGCTGCGCTCCCTCGAGCTCAACCCCGTCGTCGTCTCGGAGAGCGGGGCGGTCGTGCTGGGCGCGCGCGCCTCGGTCGCCCGTGCCGATCGTGCGGACGCGACCAGGAGGCTGTCCTCCACATGAGCAGCCCGTCCGGTCGCCGCGAGTGGGAGGATGTCCGGGTGTCCGCTCCTGCCACCGACCTGCGTGTCGACCTCCACCGTGCCGGCTACTACCCCGAGCTCGTCGGTGACGTGCTCGACGTGGCCCTCGCCGACGAGGACGTCGTCGCCCATCTGGTCCATCCCGAGACGACGTTCGACGCCGCCGAGGTGCGACGTCACGTCACCGTCCTCGTCCTGACACCGACCCGGCTCGTCGTCGCTCACGTGGACGACCATCCCGCCGACTCGGAGCACCCGTCGGCGAGCGCCTCGGCGACCACCGAGGCGGTCCCGCTGTCCGAGCTGAAGTCCGTGGCCCTGACCCACGTGGTCGGCCAGCCCGACCAGCACAAGGCCGGCACCGGAGCCTCCGAGCTGACCCTCGTGATCGGCTGGGGAGCGGTCTCCCGCGTCGACCTCGAGCCCGCCACGTGCGGCGACCCGAGCTGCGACGCCGACCACGGGCTCACCGGGACGCTCGCGCCGGACGACGTCGTGGTGCGCGTCAGCGCGCTGGCGGAGGGCGCGGAGCACGTGCGCGCGGCCACGGCGTTCGCGCGTCAGCTCTCGGCGGCCAGCGCCCGCGCCCGATGACGGACGTGGAGTCGGTCCTCACGACCGCGTCCAGGGATGCGCTCGCCGCCTTCGAGGCCGCGGACCTGGTCGCGCCGAGCTCGTCGTACCCCTGCCTCGGCAACGTCCTGCCGGCCGTGGCCGGGTCGCTCGGCGTCGACCTGCCCGGGATCGACAGCGCGCACTCGCAGGACCTCCTGGGACTGCCGGCAGCCTCGCGGGTCTGCGTCGTGCTGGTGGACGGGCTCGGGTACGCCAACCTGGCGGAGCGCGCGGGCCACGCACCGTTCCTGCGCCGCCAGCTCGGGGCGTCGACGCCCCTGACCAGCACGTTCCCGTCCACGACCGCGACGGCCATGGGCACGTTCGGCGTGGGGGTGCCGCCCGGTCGTACGGGGATGCTCGGGTACACCGTGCGCGATCCCGCCACCGGCCTGCTCGGCAACCTCGTGAGCTGGACCGGCCTGCCGCCCGCACGCGAGTGGCAGCGCGAGCCGACGATGTTCGAGCGGTTGACGGCCGCCGGCACCGCGGTGACGAGCATCGGTCCGGCGCGCTTCGCCGGTTCGGGGCTGACCGAGGCGGCGCTGCGCGGTCCGGACTACGCGCGTGCGGAGTCGCTCGCCGAGCGCGTCGACGCGACCGTCGCCGCGCTGCGCAGGCCCGGCGTCGCGTACCTGTACTGGGGCGACGTCGACAAGGCGGGCCACCACCACGGCTGGGGCTCGCTGCAGTGGGGCGACGCGCTCGCCGAGCTGGACTTCGAGCTCGGACGGCTCGCCCGCAGCCTGCCCAAGGACACCCTCCTGCTCGTCACCGCGGACCACGGCATGGTCGACGTCGACCTGAGCCAGCGCTGGGACCTGGCGACCCACCCTGTGCTCGGCGCGGGCGTCGAGCTGGCGGCGGGGGAGCCCCGGGCGCTGCACCTGCACCTCGAGCGCGGCGCCGACCCCGAGGCGGTCGCCGGACGCTGGCGCGACGTGCTCGGCTCCGCCGCGGTCGTCGCGACCCGGGCGGAGGCGTCCGACCACGGCTGGTTCGGCGAGGTTGCCGAGCACGTGGTGCCGATCATCGGGGACGTCGTCGTCGCGATGACCGGCCGCGCGACCGTCGTGGACTCGGCGACCCAGACGCCCGCCTCGCTCGAGCTCATCGGGGTACACGGATCGTTGACCCGGCACGAGATGCTCGTGCCGTGCGTCGTCGTCGCATGATCACGCGTTGAAGGGCGGTTCCTGACCTGTGGCCGAGCTCGTCTTCTTCTCCGGGACCATGGACTGCGGCAAGTCCACCCTGGCGCTCCAGATGCACCACAACCATGCGGCGCGCGGTCGCGACGGGATCCTGTTCACCCGGCAGGACCGCGCGGGCAAGGCGGTCATCTCCTCGCGCCTGGGCCTGACGCAGCGCGCGCTCGAGGTCGAGGACACGACGGACTTCTGGGCGGACGTCGTCGCGCGTCGCACCCACGGGCACCCGGTGGACTACCTGATCGGCGACGAGGCGCAGTTCTACACCGCCCGGCAGGTCGAGCAGCTCGCGCGGGTCGTCGACGAGCTCGGCGTGGACGTGTTCGCGTTCGGAATCTCGACGGACTTCCGAGCCCGGCTGTTCCCCGGGGCGGCCCGCCTGGTCGAGCTCGCGGACCGCGTCGAGGTGCTCCAGGTGATGGCGCTGTGCTGGTGCGGCGCCCGAGCCACCCACAACGCCCGGACCGTCAACGGGACGATGGTGGTCGAGGGCGCGCAGGTGGTCGTCGGCGACGTCGGCTCGGCTGCCGACGAGGTCGGTTACGAGGTGCTGTGCCGTCGCCACCACATGCGCCGGATGACCGCTGCGGCCGCCCGGGCGTCGTCTCCGTCGATGCAGACCCTGGACTTCGAGACCGGCTGAGCTACTCGGGCTTCGCCCCGAAGACGATCTCGTCCCAGCTCGGGACCTTGGCACGCCCGCGGCGCGCCGCCGCCCGGGGGCGGTCGCCGTGCTCGTCGTGGTCGGCCGAGTCCGCCGCGAGGGCGATCGGCGTGGGCGACGGGACCATGACCGGCGCCGGGTAGACGACGGCCTCCTCGGCCGGCTCGGCGTCCTGCGGGTGAGCGCCCGGGACGTCGGCGTCGGGTCGCCCGAAGTCGAACGCGTGCTGCGGACCGAAGCCCTCGAACTCCTCGGTGTCGTCGTCGTCCAGCTCCAGCGCCTGGCGCACGCCGCGCCGGTCGCGCAGGTCGTCGAGGAGCGCCGCCGTCTCATCCACGGGATCGGGTTCCGGTGCCGGGTCCGGCAGGACGGCCGTCGACGCGGCCGCCGTGCGGACGGTCGTGCCGTCGGGCTGGAAGTCGAACACGACGTCCCGGACGGCCGCGAGGTGACGACGCGACACGGGCTCGTCGGGCAGCTCGGTCTCGGACAGCCAGCGTGCCTCGTCCTCGTCGGCCACGACGGTGCGCTTCGACGGGTCGAAGGTCCAGCGGGCCTCGCGCTCGGAGTCGTCGACGGTGAACCGGGCCAGGACGACCCAGGGACCGTTGGCGTCGCGCGCGGAGTCCCAGGCGAGCGACGCGAGGTCGACGCCACGGGCGGCCAGGCGGTCGGTGACGAGGTCACCGAGGACGGGCGAGCCCATCTCGCGGCCGACGCGCGTGCCGCGGGCCTGCTCGGCGATGTGCTCGCGCTCGGCCAGCACCGGTCCCTCGTACCGCCGGACGCGCTCGATCGGGAGGCCCGCGGAGTCGGCGACCTCCTGCGTCGTCGCGCCGGCGCGGATGCGTGCCTGGATCTCCCGGGGGCTCAGGGTGCCCGCGCTCTCCGCGCGCAGCTGCTCGAGCTGCGGACGGTCGCGGCGCACGGCGGCACGCAGCGGTTCGTCGATGCGCAGCCGGAATCGCGCACCGTCCGGACCCACCAGGACGAGATGCTCCCCGTCCTCGTGCAGACCCACCAGCTCGAGCTCAGCCATTCGACCTCCCAGTACCTCGGGACGAGCCTGCCACCGATCCGGCCCGCAGCCGTGGACGCTGGGCGGTGCGCCGCCGGACCGCTGACAGGATGGACCGGTGACCGAACAGATCCGTTCCCTGATGCAGGTCGCCGAGATCGTCGCCCGCGAGGCCGCCGACCTGGTGCGCGAGGGCCGGGAGGGTCAGATCTCCGTCGCCGCGACGAAGTCGAGCGCCCAGGACGTCGTCACGGCCATGGACCTCGCCTCCGAGGCGCTGCTGCGTCGCCGGCTCGCCGAGCTGCGGCCCGACGACGGGCTCCTCGGCGAGGAGGGGTCGCTGACGCCGGGCTCGTCGGGCATCTGGTGGGTGGTCGACCCCATCGACGGCACGGTCAACTATCTCTACGGCCTGCCCGCGTACGCGGTGTCGGTGGCTGCAGTGAGCACGCCCGACGGCACGGCTCCCGACCCGGCGACGTGGACGGTGCTCGCCGGGTGTGTCGTCGCACCCAAGGACGGCCGCGTGTTCCTGGCCGGTCTGGGGCTCGGCGCGACCCTCGACGGCCGGTCGCTGCGGGTCAACGACGCACAGCCGCTGATCGACAGTCTCGTCGGCACCGGGTTCGGCTACGTGGCCGCGCGGCGCAGGGCCCAGGCGCGTGTCGTGGCCGGTCTGCTGCCGCAGGTACGTGACATCCGTCGCATCGGGTCGGCCGCGCTCGACCTGTGCACCCTCGCCTCGGGCGGCCTCGACCTCTACTACGAGCGGGGCCTGCAGCCGTGGGACCTCGCGGCCGGGACGCTCGTCGCCCAGGAGGCCGGTGCCGTGGTCACCGGCCTGCGCGGGCGGCCCGCGGGGGAGGCCATGACGGTCGCCGGACCACCCGGACGGGTCGAGGAGCTGGTCGCCTACCTGGAGGCATCCGACGCTGACCAGGACAGTTGACCAACGGGCCTGATCCAGAAGATGTTCTGTCACTGTTCGCGCATCCGGCGGATGTGGTGCAGAATCCCACCCGCGACAGGGAACAAAACGCCGCTCCGGCGCATTGATCCCGCGTACGAGTTCCCCGAGTACGACCAAGACACGGAGTGTGACGCCAGACATGGCTACCGACTACGACGCCCCGCGCAAGACCGAGGAGGACCTGAGCGAGGACTCGCTCCAGGAGCTCCAGGCCCGGCGTTCCGACAAGAACTCGGGCGTGGTGGACGAGGACGAGACCGAGGCGGCCGAAGGGTTCGAGCTCCCTGGAGCGGACCTCTCGGGCGAAGAGCTCTCCGTGCGCGTGCTGCCCCGTCAGGCCGACGAGTTCACCTGCTCGAGCTGCTTCCTGGTGCATCACCGCAGCCAGCTCGCCTACGAGCGTGACGGTCACCCCGTCTGCTCCGAGTGCGCCGCCTGACGCGCTCACCTACCTGACCGGCCGGTCGTCCCCACGGGGCGGCCGGCCGCGCTGTTTCTCGGGGCAGGTTCTCAGGATCCGGTCAGGGCGGCGACCAAGGCGTCCGGGTGGCGCGTGGAGACGATCCAGTACGGCGTCGGGTCCAGCGGGTCGACGAGCTCGACGCGGACGGCCGTGTGGATCCACCCCCGCTGGCACAGGTACGCGCGGGCGTCGAGACGGGGGCCCAGCTCGGTCCGCACCCCGGCCGCGTCCAGCGCCGTCGCGCCGCCCACCAGGTCCCGCGGGATACGCGCCGGGCCGGCCTGCAGCGTCGTGCCGTCCACCCGCACGACCGGCGCGGTGGCGACCAGGGCGAACATGCCGACGACGACCACCGCGAGGCCGAGCACGACCGCGAGCCACGCGGCGACCGGCAGGAACGCGATGCCGATCATCGCGCCGAACACGATCAGCAGCACCCAGCCGAGGGGCCCGAGGGTGAGCCGTTCGGAGTACACGGTGCTCGTGGGGACGGAGGCGGGCGACGAAGTGCCGCCGGGAACGTCGGGCATGCCCCCAGCATCCCATCCGGGCCGGTAGGGTCTGGCCCCGTGACGGCCGACCACAGCCCCGAGGTCCTGCTCCAGCTCCTGGACCGGGACCTTCCCGAACCCTCCTACGCGCACCCCGGTGACGCGGGCGCGGACCTGGTCACGCGCATCGACGTGGTGATCCCGCCGCAGGGCCGGGTGACGGTCCCGACGGGTGTCGCGATCGCGCTGCCCGACGGCTACGCGGCCTTCGTGCACCCGAGGTCGGGCCTGGCCATGCGGCACGGCCTGACCATCGTCAACGCGCCCGGCACCGTCGACGCGGGTTACCGCGGCGAGATCGCGGTGACCCTGCTGAACACGGACGTGGAGCACGCCCTCGAGCTGCACCGCGGCGACCGCATCGCGCAGCTGGTCATCCAGCGCGTCGAGCGGGCGCGGTTCGTGGCGGTCGACCACCTGCCGGGGTCGCACCGCGGTGAGGGCGGGTTCGGGTCCAGCGGCGGGTGGAAGGCGGCACCGGCCGGCTAGGTGGGCACAGGTGGCGGGGCTACTGTCTTCGGTAGAGAAGCCGTCGCCGCAGTCGTGAGCGTGGTGTTCGGGTCGAGGGACGGTCTGCGCTCGTGCAGGCAGCAACGTGCGCCGCAGTGCGCGCGTCGAGGAGGAGTGAGCAACGTGGGTCTGTTCCGACGTGGTGGGAAGGACGCCGCCACCGATGAGGCTATCGACGCCGCCGACGCACCGGTCGAGGGGTCCGAGACCGACGAAGTCGACGAGCTCGACGAGGTCGTCGAGGTCGACGCCGAGCCGTTCCAGCGCACCGGCGGTCCGTGGGACGCCGACGAGGTGACCGACGACATCGCGCGGGTGGACCTCGGCGCGATCCGGATCCCGGGTGTGCAGGGCATGGAGCTGCGGATGGAGATCGACAAGGCGACGGACACCGTCTCCGCGGCGTCGATCCTGCTGGACGGCTCGTCCCTGCAGGTCCAGGCGTTTGCCGCACCGCGGACCGAGGGCATCTGGGACGAGATCCGCGGCGAGATCGCCGAGTCGGTGACCCAGCAGGGTGGGTCGGTCGACGACCTGCCCGGACCGTTCGGCCGCGAGCTGCTCGCCCGGCTGCCCATCCGCACCCCCGAGGGCCGCACCGGCCACCGGCCCGCCCGGTTCGTCGGCGCCGACGGACCGCGGTGGTTCGTGCGCGGCGTGCTCACCGGCCGTGCGGCCGTCGACCCCGCCGCCGCCGCACCGCTCGAGAAGGTCTTCGCGGGCATCGTCGTCGTGCGCGGCACGGATGCACGCGCGCCCCGCGACCTGCTCACGCTGACGCTGCCCGGTACGGCCAACCCCGAGCTCAGCCCCGCGGAGCCGACCGAGGCCGAGACGCCGAGCTTCGACCCGCTGACCCGCGGACCCGAGATCACGGAGACCCGATGAGCCTCAAGGAGCGCCTGAAGAAGGCGGTCGCGTCGCAGGCCGAGATCGAGGCCGACGAGGAGCGCCAGGACGCGCACCGGTCCGTCGGGTGCACCCCGGTCGACCAGCTGAGCAACCGCTCGCGCGCCAGCGTCTCCGGGGTCATCCGGTCGGTCACCCTGCGCCCGCGCGAGGGCGTCCCGGCGCTCGAGGCCGAGCTGTACGACGGCAGCGGCTCGCTGGACCTCGTCTGGCTGGGCCGGCGCGAGATCTCCGGCATCGAGCCCGGTCGTCGCCTGAAGATCGAGGGGCTGGTCTGTCTCGTCGACGGTCGCCGCACCGTGTTCAACCCGCGCTACGAGCTGCGGCCGCGTCCCGGTGAGTGAGTCGCACCCGGACGACGGGCGGCCGCTCGAGGGGATAGACGCGATCGACGAGGTCGTCCCTCCCGAGGAGGGGGGCCTGCGCGGCATGCGCGTGCTGGCGGCCGACGAGTTCTCCGCCATGGACGCCATGGGCGGGGTCCGGGGGATCATCGAGGCCGTCGCGCCCGGGCTGCTCTTCGTCGTCGTCTATCTCGCGACCGGTCAGACCCTGAAGCCGGCCCTGGTCGCGGCGTCCGCCGCCGCCGTGATCGCGGTGATCGTGCGGCTCGCCCAGCGCACCCCACCGACGCAGGCGTTCGCCGGGATGATCGGCGTCGGCATCGGCGTCTTCTGGGCCTGGAAGACCGGCGACGCGAACGACTACTTCGCCTACGGGCTCTGGGTCAACGTCGCGTACTTCCTGGCGACGCTGCTCTCGATCGTCGTCGGCTGGCCGCTCGTCGGGCTGGTCATGGGCCTGTTCCGGCCGGAGGGTCCGCTGTCGAGCACGGGCAGCTTCGCCGCGGCGGTGGACTGGCACGCGGACCCGGTGCTGCGTCGCCGGTACGCGCTGGCGACCTGGCCGCTGGTGGCGCTGTTCGGCCTGCGGCTCGCGGTTCAGCTTCCCCTGTACTTCGCCTCCGAGACCGCGTGGCTCGGCACCGCGAAGCTCGTGATGGGCGTGCCCGGGACCGCGCTGGCCCTCTGGTTCAGCTGGATGCTGGTCCGCGGGTCAAGAGCTGTTCCAGCTCGGTCTCGTCCGCGTCCCGCCCCGTGACGAACAGCAGCTCGTCGCGACCCTCGAGCGTGTCGTCCGCGGTCGGGGCGATCGGCCGGGTGTCGCGCACGATCGCGGCGAGCACGGTGTCCGAGGGCCACTGGATCTGACCGACGCGCACGCCGGCCAGGGGGGAGTCCTCGGGGAGCGTGAGCTCGAGGATGTCCGCGCGCGACTGGTGGAACGTGAAGATCCGCACGAGGTCGCCGACGGTGACGGCCTCCTCGACCATCGCCGTCATGATGCGAGGGGTGGAGACGGCGACGTCCACGCCCCACGCCTCGTCGAACATCCACTCGTTCTTCGGGTTGTTCACGCGCGCGACCGTGCGGGGGACCCCGAACTCGGTCTTGGCGAGCAGCGAGATGACGAGGTTGGCCTTGTCGTCGCCCGTAGCGGCCACGACCACGTCGGCCTCGTCGGCCTTGACCTGGCGCAGCGTGGGCAGCTCGCACGCGTCCGCCAGCAGCCAGTCGGCGTCGGCCACCTGCGAGACGCGCATCGCGGACGGCTGGCGGTCGATCAGCGTCACCTCGTGGCCGTGGCCCAGGAGCTCGCGCGCGATGGACCGGCCCACGGACCCCGCCCCGGCGATGACGACCCTCATTCGGACACCGCCGGCGCCGAGGTGAGGATCCGTTCGACGAGGGCGGACTCGGCGGCGAGGAGCAGCACGTGCACGGTGTCGTTCTCCTGCAGGACGGTGGTCGACGTCGGCAGGATGCCGTCGCCGTAGCGGGTGACGTACGCGACGCGGGCGCCGCTGGCCTCCTCGAGGGCGCGCAGGGGCCTGCCCACCCAGCCCTCGTGGATGTCGATCTGCGAGAGCTGGATCTTGCCCGAGTAGTCGCGGTACTCGTCCGTCGCACCCATGGGCAGCAGCCGGCGCAGCACCTGAAAGGCGGTCCAGCGCACGGTGGCGACGGTCGGGATGCCGAGCCGCTGGTAGATCTCCGCGCGGTGCGGGTCGTAGATGCGGGCGACCACGTTCTCGATGCCGAACGTCTCGCGGACCACCCGAGCGGCCAGGATGTTCGAGTTGTCGCCGTCCGAGACCGCCGCGAACGCGAACGCGTCCTCGATGCCGGCCTGCTTCAGCGTGTCGCGGTCGAAGCCCAGACCCGTGACCTTGTTGCCCTCGAAGGACGGGTCGAGGCGTCGGAACGCCTCCGGGTTCTGGTCGATGACGGACACCGAGTGCCCGTGTTCCTCGAGGTTCTGCGCCAGCGTGGCGCCCACTCGTCCGCAGCCCATGATCACGAAGTGCACAGGGCGCACGCTATACGTCCCGCGGCTCTCTGCGAGACCCCGACCCAGGCGGGCGAGGCGTCGGTGGTGTCAGACGGTCCGCAGCCGCCTAGCATGAGCCATCGTGTCGGACCTCTCGGATGCCGCCAAACGCCTGCTGCTCGGACGACCCGTCCGCAGCGACAGGCTCGGCCACACGCTCATCCCCAAGCGCATCGCGCTGCCCGTGTTCGCCTCGGACGCGCTCTCGTCGGTCGCGTACGCGCCCGACGAGATCCTGCTGACCCTCTCGCTGGCGGGGGCCTCCGCCCTGGTGATCTCCCCGTGGGTCGGGCTCGCGGTCGTCTTCGTGATGCTCGTGGTGGTCGCCTCCTACCGGCAGAACGTGCACGCGTACCCCTCGGGCGGCGGCGACTACGAGGTCGCGACGACGAACCTCGGCTCGAATGCCGGCGTCACGGTCGCCTCCGCTCTGCTGGTCGACTACGTGCTGACGGTGGCCGTGTCGATCTCGTCGGGCGCCCAGTACGCGGCGACGGCCTTCCCACCCCTGCGCGGGCACGAGGCGGCGTTCGCCGTGGGGCTCGTCGTGCTGCTCACCGTGGCCAACCTGCGTGGCGTCAAGGAGTCGGGGAGCCTGTTCGCGATCCCCGTCTATCTGTTCATGTTCGCGATCGGTGCGGTCGCGGTGGTCGGTGCGATCCAGTTCGCCACCGGCAACCTGGCGATGGCCGAGAGCGCGGACCTGCAGCTGCTCCCCGGTGACGGGCTCGACGAGGGGCTGGCGGGGATCGCGGGCTTCTTCCTGATCCTGCGCGCGTTCGCGTCGGGCTGTGCCGCACTGACCGGCGTCGAGGCCATCAGCAACGGCGTGCCCGCGTTCAAGAAGCCGAAGTCGAAGAACGCGGCGACGACGCTGGCGCTGCTCGGTGGCATCTCGGTGACCATGATCATGTCGATCCTGCTGCTCGCGCGCGCCACCCACGTGACGTTCGCCGACGACCCGATGACGCAGCTGACCCGCAACGGGCAGGCGGTCGAGGCCACCTACATCCAGCACCCGGTGATCAGCCAGCTGTCGACCGCGGTGTTCCACGACTTCCCGTGGATGGCGGTCATCGTCTCGATCGTCACCGGCCTCATCCTCGTGCTCGCCGCGAACACCGCGTTCAACGGCTTCCCGGTGCTCGGCTCGATCCTGGCGCGCGACGGGTTCCTGCCGCGCCAGCTCCACACCCGCGGCGACCGGCTCGCGTTCTCCAACGGGATCGTCACGCTGGCGCTCGCGGCGATCGCCCTCATCATCGCGTTCGACGCCGAGGTCACCCGGCTGATCCAGCTCTACATCGTCGGCGTCTTCGTCTCGTTCACGGTCAGCCAGTTCGGCATGATCAAGCACTGGACACGGCACCTGCGCACCGAGGCCGAGCCCGCCGCACGCGCCGCCATGAAGCGCTCGCGCGTCATCAACACCGTCGGGTTCGCCATGACGGCGACGGTCCTGGTGGTCGTGCTCGTCACGAAGTTCACTCATGGCGCCTACATCGCGATCCTGGCCATGGCGGTCGTCTTCGTGCTCATGAAGTCGATCCACCGGCACTACATGCAGGTCCGCGCCGAGCTGGCGCTCGGCGCCGACGCCGCCTCCGCGCGGGCGCTGCCCAGCCGCGTGCACGCGATCGTGCTGGTCAGCCACCTGCACCGGCCGACGATGCGTGCGCTGTCCTACGCCCGGGCGTCGCGGCCGCAGATCCTCGAGGCCCTCACGGTCGGCGTCGACCCCGAGGACGTCGAGACCCTGCGCGCCCAGTGGGAGGAGCTCGCGATCCCCGTGCCGCTGCGCGTGCTCGACTCGCCGTTCCGTGAGATCACGCGCCCGGTGCTCACCTACGTGCGCTCGGTCCGGCGGGACAGCCCGCGCGACCTCGTCGTCGTCTACATCCCCGAGTACGTGGTCGGGCACTGGTGGGAGCAGCTGCTGCACAACCAGAGCGCCCTGCGGCTCAAGGGACGCCTGCTGTTCACGCCCGGCGTCGTCGTCGCGTCCGTGCCGTGGCAGCTGGCCTCCACCGAGGGCCAGACGGGGCTCGAGGACCCGGTCCGGGGTACGGTTCCGCGTGGCTACTGACCTTGAAGCACCTGTCGTCGAGCTCGAGATCGGGCCCGTCGCCCACGGAGGGCACTGCGTCGCCCGCCACGAGGGTCGGGTCGTCTTCGTCCGGCACACGCTGCCCGGCGAGAAGGTCCGTGCCCGGCTGACGGACTTCGGCGACACCTCGAAGTTCTGGCGCGCCGACGCCGTCGAGGTCCTCGACGCCTCGTCGGACCGCGTCGAGTCGGCGTGGCCCGCGGCCGGTCCGGGGGGTGTCGGCGGGGGAGAGCTCGCCCACGTCTCGCTGGACGGTCAGCGCGCCTGGAAGAGGGCCGTGCTGGCGGAGCAGCTCCAGCGGCTGGCCAAGCTCGACCTGGACGTCCCCGTGCAGGCGGCGCCCGGCGACGACGAGCGCGGCGGCCTGGGGTGGCGTACGCGGATCGACCTCGTCGCGGACGCCGAGGGCCGGGCCGGGATGCACGGCTTCCGGTCCCACACCATCAAGGTGCTCGACTCGATGCCGCTGGCCAGCGAGGCGATCGCGGCCCTCGAGCTGTTCGGCCGCCGCTGGACCGCCGGCGCGCGCGTGGAGGCCGTGGCCCCGTCCAGCGGCGACACGCCCATGGTGCTCGTCGACGACGCACCGTACGACCTCGGGCGCGGGCGCATGGACGGCCGGACCAACGCCCGGACGGCGGTGCGCGAGCACGTGCAGCTGGGCGAGCGCGCGTACACGTTCCGGGTCGCCGGCGCCGGGTTCTGGCAGGTTCACCGCGAGGCACCCGAGCTGCTGGTCAAGGCCGTGCTCGCGGGCCTGGGCGACGTCGACGGCGCCGCGGTGCTCGACCTCTACTCGGGTTCGGGGCTGTTCACCGCCCCGCTGTCGGACGCGGTGGGCGAGACCGGTGAGGTCGTCTCGGTCGAGGGCGATGCCCGCGCAGTCAAGGACGCCCGACGCAACCTGCACGACCGCGCGAACGTCGAGCTCCACGCCGGCGACGTGGCCAAGGTGCTCACGGGCACCGTGGACGCGGACTCCGACGTCGTGCACGCGGACGCGGTCGTGCTCGACCCGCCGCGCACGGGAGCGGGTCGTGCGGTGGTCGCGGGCATCACGGCCCTGCGACCGGAGCGCGTGGTCTACGTCGCGTGCGACCCCGCCGCGCTGGCCCGCGACATCGCCCTGTTCGCCGCCGACGGGTACGCCCTGGCCGACCTGCAGGCGTTCGACCTCTTCCCGATGACGCACCACCTCGAGGCCGTCGCGGTCCTGGCGCGCTGAGGCGGTGCGCGCGCCCGCACGCGGGGCTAGCGTGGATCGCAGCCGGACCGTTGGGCCCGGCAGAGGGGAGCGGCACGGTGAGCGAGAAGGATCCGGTGAGCCGGCTGGCCGAGGCGAAGCGGCTGGTCACCCAGGAGCTGCACAAGCAGGGCACGCCCGAGTACGACCCCCGGTCGCACGAGCGGGCGATCGAGGCCGAGCGCAAGGCGCAGGACGCGGTCGACGCGCAACGGGCCGGGTCGACCGGCTGACGCGCTGATCCGGTCGACCCTCGTCGCGAGACGGGGGTCGATCTGTGTGCGGAGGGCCGCCAAAGGATGTATCTTGATGTCGAGATAAATCGCGGCCCGCGCCCCGTAGGGTGACAGGACGCACTCGCCAGCAGCCCGGGTGACCCCCATCCCCGGCACGTTCTCGCCAGCGAAGGAGCCCCCGTGAGCAGCGTCGACAGTGTTCATTCGAAAGACAGCTTCGGCTCGAAAGGGACCCTCGAGGTAGGTGACGCCTCCTACGAGATCTACCGCCTCTCCGCCGTCCCAGGAGTGGAGAAGCTCCCGTTCAGCCTGAAGGTCCTGGCGGAGAACCTGCTGCGCACGGAGGACGGCGCGAATATCACCGCCGACCACGTGAACGCGCTGGCGACGTGGGACCCGGA
This sequence comes from Cellulomonas sp. P2_B4, assembly GCF_056404795.1. NCBI lineage: Bacteria > Bacillati > Actinomycetota > Actinomycetes > Micrococcales > Cellulomonadaceae > Cellulomonas > Cellulomonas sp. P2_B4. The sequence continues at coordinate 150,197 of NZ_JBFUDI010000003.1, read as the reverse complement.
CGCGCAGCCCGACACGGAGATCCAGTTCACGCCGGCGCGCGTGATCATGCAGGACTTCACCGGCGTTCCCTGCGTGGTCGACCTGGCCACCATGCGCGAGGCCGTCGTCGACCTCGGCGGCGACGCGACGCGCATCAACCCGCTCGCGCCCGCCGAGCTGGTCATCGACCACTCGGTGCAGATCGACGTCGCCGGCCGCGCCGACGCCTTCGAGCGCAACGTCGCCCTGGAGTACGAGCGCAACCGCGAGCGCTACCAGTTCCTGCGCTGGGGCCAGACCGCGTTCGACGACTTCAAGGTCGTCCCGCCGGGCACCGGCATCGTGCACCAGGTCAACATCGAGTACCTGGCCCGCGGCGTGATGGTCCGTGACGGCAAGGCCTACCCCGACACCTGCGTCGGCACCGACTCGCACACCACCATGGTCAACGGCCTGGGCGTGCTCGGCTGGGGCGTCGGCGGCATCGAGGCCGAGGCGGCCATGCTCGGCCAGCCCGTCTCGATGCTCATCCCGCGCGTCGTCGGCTTCAAGCTCACGGGCACCATCCCGTCCGGCGTGACCGCGACCGACATCGTCCTGACGATCACGCAGAAGCTGCGCCAGCACGGCGTCGTCGGCAAGTTCGTGGAGTTCTACGGCGAGGGCGTCGCGTCGGTGCCGCTGGCCAACCGCGCCACGATCGGCAACATGAGCCCCGAGTTCGGCTCGACCGCGGCGATGTTCCCGATCGACCGCGTGACCTTGGACTACCTGCGCCTGACCGGTCGCTCCGAGGAGCAGCTTGCGCTCGTCGAGGCGTACGCCAAGGAGCAGGGCATGTGGCTCGACCCCACGCTCGACTCCTACATCGAGCCGGTGTTCTCCGAGTACCTCGAGCTGGACCTGTCGACGGTCGTCCCGTCGATCGCCGGCCCGAAGCGCCCGCAGGACCGCATCGAGCTGTCGCGGGCCAAGGAGCAGTTCCAGCGCGACCTGCCCACCTACGCACCCGAGGCGGCCAACGGCGTCGACGAGGCCGAGGAGGAGTCGTTCCCGGCGTCCGACTCGCCCGCGATCACGTCGTCGGCCACGCGTACGTACCCCGTCACGGACACCCAGGGCCGCTCGTACGACCTGTTCCACGGTGCCGTCGCGATCGCGTCGATCACGAGCTGCACCAACACGTCCAACCCGTCGGTCATGATCGCCGCGGCCCTCGTCGCGAAGAAGGCCGTCGAGAAGGGCCTCACGGCCAAGCCGTGGGTCAAGACGTCGATGGCGCCGGGCTCGCAGGTCGTCACCAACTACTACGAGAAGGCCGGCTTGTGGCCGTACCTCGAGAAGCTGGGCTTCCACCTGGTCGGCTATGGCTGCGCCACGTGCATCGGCAACTCGGGCCCGCTGGACGAGAAGGTGTCGGAGACCGTCCAGGAGCACGACCTGGCCGTCGCCGCGGTGCTCTCGGGCAACCGCAACTTCGAGGGCCGCATCAACCCGGACATCAAGATGAACTACCTGGCCTCGCCGCCGCTGGTCATCGCGTACTCGCTCGCGGGCACCATGGACTTCGACTTCGAGTCCGACCCGCTGGGTCGCGACGAGGCCGGCCACCCCATCTTCCTGCGGGACATCTGGCCGTCCCCGGAGGAGGTCCAGACGACGATCGACGCGTCGATCGACCGCGCGATGTTCACGGCGGACTACGCCGACGTGTTCACCGGCGACGAGCGGTGGCGCTCGCTCCCGACGCCCGAGGGCGACACGTTCGAGTGGGACCCGCAGTCGACCTACGTGCGCAAGCCCCCGTACTTCGAGGGCATGCAGGCGACGCCGTCGCCGGTCGTGGACTTCCACGGCGCGCGCGTGCTGGCCAAGCTGGGCGACTCGGTCACCACCGACCACATCAGCCCGGCAGGCTCGATCAAGGCCGACAGCCCCGCCGGCCTGTACCTGGCCGAGCACGGTGTGGAGCGCCGCGACTTCAACAGCTACGGCTCGCGCCGAGGCAACCACGAGGTCATGATCCGCGGGACGTTCGCGAACATCCGCCTGCGCAACCAGCTGGTCCCCGGCGTCGAGGGCGGGTTCACGACGAACCTCCTGACCGGCGAGCAGACGTCGATCTACGACGCCTCGCAGGCCTACCAGGCGGCGGGCATCCCGCTCGTCGTGCTGGGCGGCAAGGAGTACGGCTCCGGCTCGTCGCGCGACTGGGCCGCCAAGGGCACCAGCCTGCTGGGCGTCAAGGCGGTCATCACGGAGAGCTTCGAGCGGATCCACCGGTCGAACCTCATCGGGATGGGCGTGCTGCCGCTGCAGTTCCCGGAGGGCGAGTCCGCCGACTCGCTCGGCCTGGACGGCACGGAGACGTTCGACATCGTCGGTGTCACCGCCCTGAACGAGGGCACGACGCCCCGGACGCTCGCGGTCACGGCGACGAAGGAGGACGGCTCGGTCGTCTCGTTCGACGCGGTGCTCCGGATCGACACCCCCGGCGAGGCGGACTACTACCGCAACGGCGGCATCCTGCAGTACGTGCTGAGGTCGCTGGTCAAGGCCTGACGCCCGCTCTCCACGAGCCCGGTCCCCGTCGCGGGGCCGGGCTCGTGTCGTTTCGTCGAGGTGGCGTATGCGTTGACGCATATATATGGCACGGGGTATGTTTGGTCGCATGAGCCTCGCCGGGACCCTCGACGCGATCGCCGAACCCACCCGCCTGCGCATCCTCGACGCCGTCCGCGACGAGGAACGCTCGGTCGGCGAGCTCGTCGACCTGGTGGGCATGCACCAGCCCGGGGTGTCCCGGCACCTGAAGGTGCTGCGATCCGCCGGCCTGGTCGACGTCCGGCAGGACGGCCAGCGCCGCTGCTACCGCGCGCGGTTCGCGCCGCTGCGCGAGCTCGACGACTGGCTCGAGCAGCACCGCCGCGCCTGGGACCAGCAGCTCGACCGCCTCGAAGCCCACCTCGACCGGAAGGACCTCCCATGACCACCACCACCGCCACTGCGCACGGCACCGTCGAACGCCACGGGCGCCGGGGGAGCATCCGGTTCGAACGACGACTGGCGCACCCCGTCGAGCGGGTGTGGGAGGCCGTCACGACCTCCGACGGGCTCGCGGGCTGGTGGCTGCCGTTCCCGGCGACGATCACCGTCGACCTCGTCGTCGGCGGCGAGATCTCGTTCGCGGCACCCGAGTTCGGCGAGGCCGCGATGACCTGCGAGATCCTCGAGATCGACGCGCCGTACCGGCTCGTGCACACCCACTTCGACCGCGCCGTCACGCTCACCTGGGAGCTCACGCCCGACGGTGACGGCTGCGTGCTGCGGCTGACGCAGGACACCCCCGACATCGCGGCCGCGCTCGCCCAGGGCCACATCGTCGGCCTGCACCACTCGCTCGACCGGCTCGAGCCGGCGCTCGACGGGACGCCCGAGCCGTGGGACTGGGACCGGCTGCCGGTGATCGAGGCGGAGTACCGCTCGGTGCTCGCGAGCCCGCGTCAGCTGGTCGTCGACCGGTACCTGGACGGCTTCCGGGCCGGCGACCACGAGACGATCCTCGCCTGCCTCACCGACGACGTGACGTGGGACATCGTCGGGCACGCCACGGCGGCCGGGAAGTCGGAGTTCGAGTCGCTCATCGACGGACCCACCGGTGCCACCCTCCCGCGACTCACGGTCGAGCGGGAGATCGAGGCCGGCGACGTGGTCGTCGTCCTCGGCGGCGGTGCCTTCGAGGACGCCGACGGCGTCGGGCAGGCGTTCCGCTTCTCGGACGCGTTCACGTTCCGGGGCGACCTGATCGCCGGGCTCGTCTCCTACATCGTCCCGGTCCCGGGCGGGTCAGCCGGCTCGTGAGCCGAACGTCCCGCCCGTCACCGCGGCGTACGAGCGACGCACGACCTGCTCGAGGACCGTGAGGTCCACCGAGGCGAGGTCCTTGACGTACAGGCAGCCCTTGCCGAGCGTGTGCGGACCGAGCGCGGCGAGCAGGTCGGCGTGCGCCCCGACTCCCTCGGGCAGGTAGATCGTGGTGGCCGCCTTGCGCGGCGAGAAGCCGGCGGCGGCCATGTCGCCCTGGCGCCCGGACGGGTAGCGGTAGTGGTATGTGCCGAAGCCCACGATGCTCGGGCCCCACATCCGCGGCTGCTCGCCCGTCACCCGGGTCATGAGGGCTGCCAGCTGCCCCGCGTCGCGCCGACGGACGGGACCTACGACCGCGGCGAGGAACGCGGCGACATCGGCGTCGGTGGCGGTGGTCTTGTTCGCCATCGAGCCAGCATGTCAGCCCGCGAGGACCTCGGCGATGCAGTGCCGGCCGACGACGGCGAGGGCGGGATGGTCCTCGGGGTGCGTCATCATGACGACCGCCATGTGCAGGGCCCACGCCTGCGCGCGGCGCCACGTCGCGTCGTCGTGGTCGAGCCGGTCCTGGAAGGCCGCCCGCCCGTCGCGGTCGAACGTCAGCCAGGCGGTGGACAGGTCCGAGGCCGGGTCGCCCGACGTCACGTCGCCGAAGTCGATCACGGCGCGCAGGGCCCCGTCGTGCACGAGCAGGTTGGCCGGGTGCGGGTCGCCGTGCAGCCACAGCGCCGGGCCATCCCAGGCGGGTGCGTCGGCAAGGTCCCGGAAGCGTTCGAGCACCCGGTCGGCGTCAGGGAGGTCGACCCGCTCGAGTCGCTCGACGATCGCGTCGCGGGGGACCGGGGTGCCACGGAAGGGGTTCACCGGCGCGTCCGGGGGAGCCGGCCGGTGCAGCGCCGAGAACACCTCCGCCAGCTGGACGGCCCAGGCGGTCCGGTCGGGGACGGCCGTGTGGTGCGCGGGGACGGCGTCGAACCAGGGCACGACGCTCCACGACCACGGGTAGGTGGCCGACGGCGCACCGACCCGCACGGGGACGGGCACGTCGACCGGCAGACGGGGCGCCAGGACGGGGAGCCACGTCTGCTCGTGGGTGACGAGCGGCGCGGCGATCGCGCGCACCGGGAAGCGGGCGGCCAGGTGGTCGCCGACCTTCCAGAGCGCGTTGTCCCAGCCGGTGCCGGCCCAGGTCAGCGGGAGGTCGGCGAGGTCGGGGTGCTGCTCGGACAGGAGGGTCCGCGCGAGCTGCTCGGTGACCTCGATCTCGGGGACGGGGTGAACCATCAGCGGGCGGAGACCGTGCGGGTCTCGTCGTAGGGCACCGACCAGCCGAGCGCGTCGAACATCCGCGCGAGGACGATGCCCGTGAAGCCCCAGACCAGGACCCCGTCGACGACGAACGCCGGCGTGCGGATGGTCCGGCCCCAGCGGGTGTGCTCCACGCTCGCGCGGTTCTTCGGGTCGAGCAGGTCGGTGACCGACACCCGGAACACGTCGACCGTCTCGGCGTGGTCCACGGCGGCGACCTGCGACGGGCGCGTCCACCAGGCCGGGACCGGTGTGACCAGGTGGTTGCTCACCGGCACGGGCAGCGGCGGCAGCGTGCCGAGGATGTCGACTCCCGACGGGTCCAGGCCCGTCTCCTCGACGGCCTCGCGCAGCGCGGCCTCGCGCGGTCCGCGGTCCTTCGGTTCGAGCCGGCCACCGGGGAACGCGATCTGCCCGGCGTGGCTGCCCAGACCGGCGGCGCGCCGCTGGAGCAGCACGTCGAGGTCGTGGGCGGTGGCCAGGGGACCGGTGCCGTCGAGCTCGCCGAACAGGACCAGGACGGCGGCCGGGCGAGCGTCGGAGGGGTCGCTCAGCACGCGCGCGGGGTCGACCTTCCAGTCGACGCCCTGGATGCAGAGCTCGACGAGCTCGTCGCGCGCACCCTTGATGTCCGGGCTCGACGCGGTCATCCGCGGGCCCGCACGCGCTCCCCGAACACCGCGAACGCCTTCTCCGCCGCGGGCACGAGGACCGGGAGCTGCTCGGCGCCCGCGGTGCGGATCGCCTCGACCTCGTCGTCGGCGAGGTGGCCGACCATGTCCGGCGTCGAGAGCCAGAGGTTGAGCATCCCCGCGTCGAGCTCGGGGTGGAACTGCAGGCCGAGCGCGCTGCCGGCCCGGAACGCCTGCACCGGCGTCAATTCCGTCGAGGCCAGCAGGGTCGCGCCCGACGGCAGGTCGACGGAGTCCGCGTGCCAGTGCAGGACGTTCGGGCGGTCGCCGAACGCTGCGAGCACCGGGTCGTCGGCGACGACCTGCACCGGGGCGAAGCCGATCTCCGTGCCGGTGCGCCGACGGAGCCGGGAGCCCAGCGCGAGGGCGAGGAGCTGCATGCCCAGGCAGATGCCGAGCACGGGGACGTCGGCCTCGACCGCCTGCGCCAGCAGGCGCTGCTCGGCGGCCAGGCCCGGGTGCTCGGTCAGGTCGTCCGCGTCCATGCTGCCGCCCATGACGACGACGCCCGACACCTCGTCGAGCGAGGGCAGGCGCGGGTCCTCGAGGTCGAGGACCGTGCGGACGCGCACAGGAGCGTCGACGCCCGGCGCGATGAGGCCGGGGCCCTCGTGCGGGGCGTGCGTGAGGATCAGGACGGGTCGCACGCCGGTCACCAACCGTCCGGCAACGGACGCCCTTCCTCGTAGCCGGCCGCCGACTGGATGCCGACGACGGCGCGCTCGTGCAGCTCGTCGAGCGACGTCGCGCCGACGTAGGTCGCCGCCGAGCGCACGCCCGCGGTGATGTGGTCGATGAGGTCCTCGACGCCCGGCCGCTTGGGGTCCAGGTACATCCGCGACGACGAGATGCCCTCCTCGTAGAGCGCCTTGCGGKCACGCTCGAAAGCGGTCCCGCCGCGCGTCCGGGCGGCGACCGCACGCGCCGAGGCCATGCCGAAGCTCTCCTTGTACAGCCGGCCGGTGCCGTCGGCGTGCAGGTCGCCGGGGCTCTCGTGCGTGCCCGCGAACCAGGAGCCGACCATGACCTGGGAGGCACCGGCGGCCAGCGCGAGCGCGACGTCGCGGGGGTGCCGCACGCCTCCGTCGGCCCAGACGTGCCGACCCAGCCGGCGCGCCTCGGCGGCGCACTCCAGGACGGCCGAGAACTGCGGGCGGCCGACGGCGGTCATCATCCGCGTCGTGCACATCGCCCCGGGACCGACACCGACCTTGACGATGTCCGCGCCGGCCTCGACCAGGTCGCGCGTCCCGGCGGCCGTCACCACGTTGCCGGCGACGACGGGGACCTGCGGGTCGAGCGAGCGCACCGCGCTCAGGGCGTCGAGCATCTTGCGCTGGTGCCCGTGCGCGGTGTCGACGACGAGGACGTCGATGCCCGCCTCGAGCAGCTCGGAGGCCTTCTGCTTCACGTCGCCGTTGATGCCGACAGCAGCGGCGACGCGCAGCCGGCCGTCCGCGTCGAGCGCGGGCCGGTAGATCGACGAGCGCAGCGCGCCCACCTGCGTGAGCACGCCGACGAGCTCGCCGTCACGGACCACGGGGGAGAACCGGCGCCGGGCCGCGTGCAGCTTCTCGAACGCCGCCTCCAGCCCGCGGTGCCCGCCCTCCTCGAGGACCGCGAGGTCGACGGTCGTCGGGTCGGCGCTCATGACGGCGGCGACCTGGGTGAAGCGGTCCACGCCGCCGCAGTCCGCCTCGGTGACGACACCGATCGGGCGGCCGTCCTCGACGACAACGGCGGCGCCGTGGGACCGCTTGCCGATGAGCGTGAGCGCCGTGTGGACGGTGTCGTGCGGGCCGACGACGACCGCGGTCTCGATGACCGTGTCCTTCGCCTTGACCGAGGCGACGACCTCGGCGACGACGTCGGTCGGGACGTCCTGGGGGAGCACGGTGATGCCTCCCCGGCGGGCGACCGTCTCGGCCATCCGGCGGCCCGCGACGGCCGTCATGTTGGCGACGACGATCGGGACGGTGGTGCCGGTGCCGTCGACGGACGTCAGGTCGACGTCGAAGCGAGAGGTGACCTCGGAACGCGACGGGACCAGGAACACGTCGCCGTAGGTGAGGTCGGAGGTGGCCGAGTGGCCAGGCAGGAAGCGCATGGGTGTTCCCCTTTCCGGTCGATTGTAGTGCGCCGCGCTGGACGTGCTTCCTGGTCCCGACGTCCTAGAGTGTGACGATCCGACTCGCAGGAAAGGCAGGTGCACGCCGAATGGGACAGCTCGATCGCATCAGCTCCCCCCTGGACGTGCGCCGCCTCAGCGCGAAGCAGGCGGACGAGCTCGCCGCCGAGATCCGCACGTTCCTCGTCGAGTCCGTCTCCCGGACCGGCGGGCACCTGGGCCCGAACCTCGGCGTCGTCGAGCTGACGATCGCCATGCACCGCGTGTTCGAGTCGCCGCTCGACACCATGGTCTTCGACACCGGTCACCAGGCCTACGTGCACAAGCTCCTGACGGGCCGCACCGACTTCTCCAGGCTGCGCAGCCGCGACGGCCTGTCCGGGTACCCGAGCCGGTCCGAGTCCGACCACGACGTGGTCGAGAACTCGCACGCGTCGACGGCCCTCAGCTGGGCCGACGGCATCGCCAAGGCCAACGAGCTGCAGGGCCGCGGCGACCGGCACGTCGTCGCAGTCATCGGCGACGGCGCCCTCACGGGCGGCATGGCCTGGGAGGCGCTCAACAACATCGCCGACGGGCAGGACCGGCGTCTCGTCGTCGTCGTCAACGACAACGGGCGCTCGTACGCGCCGACGATCGGCGGCATGGCGCACCACCTGGACACCCTGCGCACGACGCGCGGCTACGAGAACGTGCTGACCTGGGGCAAGCGGACGCTGCGGCGCGCCGGTCCCCCCGGTCGGGCCACCTACGACGCGCTGCACGGCATGAAGAAGGGCATCAAGGACGTCCTGGTGCCGCAGGGCATGTTCGAGGACCTCGGCATCAAGTACGTCGGTCCGGTCGACGGGCACGACATCCGGGCGGTCGAGCGGTCGCTGGCGGCCGCCAAGGCGTTCGGCGGGCCCGTGATCGTGCACGTCATCACCGAGAAGGGCCGCGGGTACACCCCGGCCGAGCAGGACGTCGCCGACCGGTTCCACGCGGTCGGCAGGATCCACCCCGAGACCGGCCTGCCGCTGGCGCCGTCGCGGTTCGGCTGGACCGGCGTGTTCGCCGACGAGATCGTGCAGATCGGCCGTCGCCGCAAGGACGTCGTCGCGATCACCGCCGCCATGCTCCAGCCCGTCGGCCTGGCGCCGTTCGCGGCCGAGTTCCCCGAGCGGGTGTTCGACGTCGGCATCGCCGAGCAGCACGCCGCGACGTCCGCCGCCGGCATGGCGTTCGGCGGCCTGCACCCCGTCGTCGCGATCTACGCGACGTTCCTCAACCGCGCCTTCGACCAGGTGCTCATGGATGTGGCGCTGCACAAGGCGGGCGTCACGTTCGTGCTCGACCGCGCCGGCCTGACCGGTGACGACGGCGCCAGCCACAACGGCATGTGGGACATGGCGATGCTCGGCATCGTCCCCGGGCTGCGGCTCGCGGCACCGCGCGACGAGGCCACCCTGCGCGCCGCCCTGCGTGCCGCCGTCGACGTCGACGACGCACCGACCGTGGTGCGCTACCCCAAGGGCGCCCTGGGCGACCCCATCCCCGCGCTCGAGGACCTGGACGGCGTCGATCTGCTCGCGCGCCACGAGGGTCCGGCCGACGCCCCGTCCGTGCTCGTCGTGGGGATCGGCTCGATGGTCGGCACCGCGCTCGACGTCGCCGACATCCTCGCCGCGCACGGCCTGCGGGTGGACGTCGTCGACCCCCGGTGGGTCCTGCCCGTGCCCGAGTCGCTGACCAAGCTCGTCGGCGAGCACGACCACGTGGTGACCATCGAGGACGGCGTCGTCGACGGCGGCATCGGTGCCCTCGTCGGCCAGCGGGCGGCCGAGGCCGGGATGACCACCCCTGTCCAGGCGTTCGGCATCCCGCGGGCGTTCCTCGACCACGCGACGCGCGACCAGCTCGTCGGCACGCTCCGCCTGCGGCCCACGGACATCGCCCGCGACACCCTCGTCGCGCTCGGTCGTAGAGTGTGACCTACGCGACGTCCTCCTAGGGCCATTCGGCCCGGGTCTCGCGCGCTCCGCCACTTCTAGGGTCGAGGTACCGACCCCATGAGGAGCACAGATGTCCACCAGCACGGTGCCCACCACCGACCGCAGCGCACGCGACCGCGAGCCTGGCTGGCAAGGATTCGCGCCGGGCCCCTGGGTGGACCGGATCGACGTCCGGGACTTCATCCAGCGCAACTACACGCCCTACGAGGGCGACGCGACGTTCCTGGCGGGTCCGACCGCCCGGACGACCGCGCTCTGGGCGCGACTGAGCGAGATGTTCCCGGCCGAGCGTGAGCGCGGCGTCTACGACATCGACGTCCACACGCCGTCGACCATCACGTCGCACGCCCCCGGCTACATCGACGAGGAGAACGAGCTCGTCGTCGGCCTGCAGACCGATGCGCCGCTCAAGCGCGCGATCATGCCCAACGGCGGCTACCGGATGGTCGAGAAGTCGCTCGAGACCTACGGCTTCGACCCCGACCCGGTGGTCGGCAAGATCTTCGGGACGTACCGCAAGACGCACAACGACGGCGTCTTCGACGTCTACCCGCCGGACGTCCGGGCGGCGCGGTCGTCGCACCTGATCACCGGCCTGCCCGACGCCTACGGCCGCGGCCGCATCATCGGCGACTACCGCCGCGTCGCGCTGTACGGGGTCAACGCCCTGATCAAGGCGAAGCGCCAGGAGCGCGCCGCCCTGGACACCCGCCGCTCGTCCGAGGACGTCATCCGCGCCCGCGAGGAGAACAGCGAGCAGATCCGCGCACTCAACGAGCTGAAGACCATGGCGGCGTCGTACGGCTACGACATCTCCGAGCCGGCGACCACCGGCCGCGAGGCCGTGCAGTGGCTGTACTTCGCCTACCTCGGGGCGGTGAAGGAGCAGAACGGCGCGGCGATGTCGCTGGGCCGCACCTCGACCTTCCTGGACATCTACCTGCAGCGGGACCTCGACGCCGGGGTGCTGACCGAGGACCAGGTACAGGAGCTCGTCGACGACTTCGTCATCAAGCTGCGGATCGTACGTTTCCTGCGCACCCCGGAGTACGACGAGCTCTTCTCGGGCGACCCGACCTGGGTGACCGAGACGATCGGCGGCATCGGCAAGGACGGTCGGCCGCTCGTCACGCGCACGTCGTTCCGGTACCTGCAGACGCTGTACAACCTGGGCCCGGCGCCCGAGCCGAACCTGACCGTGTTCTGGAGCGACCGCCTGCCGGTGGAGTTCAAGCGGTTCTGCGCGCAGGTATCGATCGACACCTCGGCCGTGCAGTACGAGTCCGACGAGCTCATCCGGTCGGCCTGGGGCGACGACGCCGCGATCGCGTGCTGCGTCTCGCCGATGCGCGTGGGCAAGCAGATGCAGTTCTTCGGCGCCCGCGTGAACCTGGCCAAGGCGCTGCTGTACGCGATCAACGGCGGTCGTGACGAGATCACCGGTCGCCAGGTCGCACCGGCCACCGACCCCGTCGTCGGCGACGTGCTCGACTACGACGACGTGATGGCCAAGTTCGACACGATGATGGACTGGCTGGCCCAGACCTACATGGACGCGCTCAACTGCGTGCACTACATGCACGACAAGTACGCGTACGAGCGCCTCGAGATGGCGCTGCACGACGCGGACGTGCTGCGCACCATGGCCTGCGGCATCGCCGGGCTGTCGGTCGTGGCCGACTCGCTCGCGGCCATCAAGTACGCGGCCGTGCACCCCGTCCGGGTCCCCGGCGGACTCGTCACGGACTACGTGGTGGACGGCGACTTCCCGACCTACGGGAACGACGACGACCGCGCCGACTCCATCGCGGTCGGGCTCGTCGAGACCTTCATGGGCAAGCTCCGCACGCTGTCCGCGTACCGCGACGCCGTCCCGACGCAGTCGGTCCTGACGATCACGTCGAACGTCGTCTACGGGAAGGCGACCGGGTCGACACCCGACGGTCGGCCCGCCGGCGCTCCGTTCGCACCCGGCGCGAACCCGATGAACGGGCGGGACTCCCACGGGATGCTCGCGTCGGCGCTGTCGGTGGCCAAGATCCCCTACGAGCAGGCTCAGGACGGCATCTCGCTGACCTCGACCGTGCTGCCCGCCGGCCTCGGCCGGACGCCGCAGGAGCGGGTCGGCAACCTCGTCGGGCTCCTCGACGCCTACGTCCTGTCGGACGGGTTCCACATGAACGTCAACGTCCTCAACCGCGAGACGCTCGAGGACGCGATGCTCCACCCGGAGAACTACCCCCAGCTGACCATCCGCGTGTCGGGCTACGCCGTGAACTTCGTGCGACTGACCCGCGAGCAGCAGCTGGACGTGCTCTCCCGGACGTTCCACGGCTCGGTATGAGTACCGCCGTGGGCCTGGGGCTCCCACGGGCACATGCCGGGACGGCAGGCCTGTCCGCGATCGAGCTCGACCGCAGCGCGCGGCTGGAGTCGATCCGGACGGGTGAGCTCGGCTCCGTGCACTCGTGGGAGCTCGTGACGGCCGTCGACGGGCCCGGCACCCGGATGACCGTGTTCCTGGCCGGGTGCCCGCTGCGCTGCCTCTACTGCCACAACCCCGACACGATGGAGATGCGCCGCGGGACGGACGTCACCGCCGACGCGATCCTGGGTCGCCTCGCGCGGTACCGGACCGTTCTCACGGCCACCGGCGGCGGCCTGACGGTCTCCGGCGGCGAGCCGCTCATGCAGCCGGCGTTCACGGCGTCGCTGCTCCACGGCGCCAAGGAGCTGGACCTGCACACCGCGCTCGACACGTCCGGCTTCCTCGGCGCGCACTGCACCGACGCGATGCTCGACGACCTCGACCTGGTGCTGCTGGACGTGAAGTCCGGGTTGCCGGACACGTACCACCGGGTCACCGGGCGCGAGCTCGGTCCCACCCTCGAGTTCGGGCGGCGCCTCAACGACCGCGGCATCGCGATCTGGGTGCGCTTCGTCCTGGTCCCCGGCCTGACCGACTCGCCCGCGAACGTCGCGGCTGCCGCCGACGAGATCGTCGCCTTCGGCGGTGCCGAGCGTGTCGAGGTGCTGCCGTTCCACCAGATGGGGCGCGACAAGTGGGCCGAGCTGGGCCTCGAGTACGCGTTGGAGGACACCGTGCCGCCGAGCCCGTCGCAGGTCGAGGAGGCGCGTTCGGTGTTCCGGGCGCGGGGGTTGACCGTCTACTGACGTCCGGCGCACTACCGTGGGCCCAGCAGACACTCACAGACGAGATCGACCGGGCGCCGTCGGTTCGTCGTACCTCTCGGCGTCCGAAGGTGGGCACATGACCGGCACGACCTCTGCGCGGCCGCCGGCCATGAGCGACGTCGCCGCGCTCGCGGGGGTCTCGCACCAGACCGTCTCGCGCGTGCTCAACGACCACCCGTCGGTCCGGCCGGCCACGCGCGAGCGCGTCAACGACGCGATCGCGCAGCTCGGCTACCGCCGCAACAGCGCCGCCCGGGCCCTGGTCACCCGCCGGTCGGGGGTGCTCGGCGTCGTCACGCCCGCGACCGCCCTCTACGGCCCGACGAGCACGCTGGTCGGCCTCGAGGAGGCCGCTCGCGAGGTCGGCTGGTACGTCTCCGTCGCGACGATCCGCACGTTCGACGGCGAGACGATGCATTCTGCGGTCGAGCACTTCCTGGGCCACGGCGTGGACGGCATCGCGATCATCGCGCCGACCACGGAGGTCGCCGCCGCCATCGCCGCGATCGACCTGCCCGTCCCGGTCGTCCTCATCTCCTCGGCCTCCGACCTGCCCGCCGAGACCTACCTGCACGCGGTCGGCGTCGACCAGCGGCACGGCGCCCGGCTTGCCACGCAGCACCTGCTCGACCAGGGCCACACCTCGGTCCTGCACGTGGCGGGGCCGCAGGACTGGTTCGACGCGCAGGACCGCCTCGCCGGCTGGCGCGAGATCAGCGGCCCCGGGGCGCCGCAGCACATCGAGGCCGCCTGGGACGCCGCCGACGGGTACGACCTCGGCCTGCGGCTGGCGCGCGAGGGGCTGCCGTCGGCGATCTTCGCCGCGAACGACCAGCTCGCCCTCGGTCTGCTGCACGCCTTCTGGGAGGCAGGCGTCCGCGTGCCGTCGGACGTGGCGCTCGTCGGGTTCGACGACGAGGTCGGGTCCGCCCACTACACACCGCCCCTGACCACGGTCCGGCAGGACTTCGGGGCGCTCGGACGGCTGGCCGTCTCGTCGCTGCAGGCCGCGTTCGCGGGGGAGCAGACGCTGCACCAGCGCATCCCCGCCGAGCTGGTCGTCCGCGCCAGCTCCGTCCGCCCGAGCTGAGCCTGCTCGGCCCCCGTCAGGGCGTCCAGTTCTGTGTCGACCTAGCCTCGCTTGGGACACGTGTGACTGGTGAGGTGCCTCACGCGTCCCACCCGTCACTCCTGTCCCTGGTGCGGCTAGGTCCGCACGCGGAGGCCGGGGCGGTGCGTGCGGGCAACCTCGTGAGAACCCCGCCCGCGCCGCCCGGGCGCGTCGGGTGCGTTCGTGCGCACGGCCGCACGCGCCGACCGTCTGCGCGTCGGGCGCGTTCGTGCGCACGGCCGCACGCGCTGACTGGGCGGGCGTCGACTGCGTTCGTGAGCTCGGCCGCATGGACCGGTCGGGCGGGCGTTGGCCGACCTCGGGAGGACCGAGACCGAAATGAGACCAATCCGGTGTGGACAAGACGGGCGATGTTAGCGCTAACATTCAACCGGCCGCCGGCGTCCGCCGCGGTCGTCTGCAGAGAGGCAGCGTGATGACGTTCGACCCGGTCGAGGCCCTCGTGAGCGGTCGGACGACGCTCGGCATCGAGCTGGGGTCCACGCGCATCAAGGCCGTCCTCGTCGGTCCGGACCTCGCACCGCTCGCGAGCGGCAGCCACGACTGGGAGAACCAGTTCGTCGACCGGGTCTGGACGTACTCGCTCGACGCGGTGTGGACGGGTCTGCGGGAGAGTGTCGCGGCGCTGCTCGACGACGCCGAGGCGCAGTACGGCGTGCGCCCGGCGACGTTCGGGGCGATCGGCGTCTCCGCGATGATGCACGGGTACCTGCCCTTCGACGAGGCCGGCGAGCTCCTGGTGCCGTTCCGAACCTGGCGCAACACCAGCACCGGGCCGGCCGCCGCCGAGCTGACCGGGCTGTTCGGCCACAACATCCCCTTGCGATGGTCCGTCGCGCACCTGCGCCAGGCCGCGCTCGACGCCGAGCCGCACGTGCCCGAGGTGCGCTTCCTGACCACGCTCGCGGGCTACGTCCACTGGCAGCTCACCGGCCGCAAGGTGCTCGGCATCGGCGACGCCTCGGGCATGTTCCCGATCGACCCGGCGACCCGGTCGTGGGACGCGCGCATGCTCGCCGCGTACCCCGGTCCGGACCTCGCGCCGCTGCTCCCCGAGATCCTGCTCGCCGGTCAGGAGGCCGGCCGGCTCACCGAGGCGGGCGCCGCGCTCCTCGACCCGACCGGGACCGTGCAGCCGGGCATCCCGCTCTGCCCGCCCGAGGGCGACGCCGGCACCGGGATGGTCGCCACCAACGCGGTCGCGCCGCGCACGGGCAACGTCAGCGTCGGCACCAGCATCTTCGCGATGGTCGTGCTCGAACGCCCGCTCTCGACGGTCCACCACGAGCTCGACCTGGTGACCACCCCGGCCGGCGACCTCGTCGCGATGGTGCACTGCAACAACGGTGCGAGCGAGCTCGGGGCGTGGGCGGAGGTCTTCGGTCAGTTCGCCGCGGCCCTCGGTCACCCGACCTCGTCGGACGAGGTGTTCGGGGTCCTGCTGCGCGAGGCTCTCGCGGGCGAGCCCGACGGCGGGGGGCTGCTCGCCTACAACTACCTCTCGGGCGAGCCGATCACCGGGCTGTCCGAGGGGCGTCCGCTGATCGTGCGGACCCCCGACAGCCGGCTCACGCTCGCCAACCTCGTTCGTGCCCAGGTCTACGGCGCGTTCGGCACGCTGAGCCTGGGGATGCGCGTCCTGACCGCGGAGGGTGTCGAGCTCGACGCGATGTACGCCCACGGCGGGATGTTCCGGACGGCCGGGGTGGCGCAGCGGCTGCTCGCCGCCGCCGTCGGGGCGCCGGTGACGGTCGGCGAGACCGCGGGCGAGGGCGGGGCGTGGGGGATCGCGGTGCTCGCCGCCTACCTCGACGCCGGGCCGGAGCAGGACCTGAGCGCCTACCTGAGCACGCGCGTTTTCGGCGACGCGGTCGCCGTGACGGTGGCGCCCGACGCGGGGGACGTCCAGGGGTTCGACACCTACCTCGAGCGCTACAGCGCGGGCCTCGCGATCGAGCGCGCCGCGGTGGAGGCGGTCTAGGACATGGCACAGGAGACCGACATGACGACGTACACCCGCCCGGTCCTCGAGGCGGTCGCCCGCACCCGCGAGGTCGTGGCGCGCCTGCACGCGGAGCTCCCACGGTGGGGTCTGGTCGTGTGGACGGCCGGGAACGTGTCGCAGCGCGTGCTGGTCGACCCGGCGACGGGACCCGGGCTCGACGACCTGTTCGTCATCAAGCCGTCCGGCGTGACGTACGACGAGCTCACCGAGAGCTCGATGGTCGTCTGCGACCTCGACGGGAAGCTCGTCGACGGAGACCGCGCGCCCTCGTCGGACACCGCGGCCCACGCCTACGTCTACCGGAACATGCCCGAGGTCGGTGGGGTCGTGCACACCCACTCGACGTACGCGACGGCTTGGGCGGCCCGCGCCGAACCCATCCCGTGCGTGCTGACGATGATGGCCGACGAGTTCGGCGGCGACGTCCCGGTCGGCCCGTTCGCCCTGATCGGCGACGACTCGATCGGCCGCGGCATCGTCGAGACGCTGCGCGACTCCCGCAGCCCTGCCGTGCTCATGCGCAACCACGGACCGTTCACGGTGGGCCGCGACGCCCTCGCGGCGGTGAAGGCCGCGGTGATGGTCGAGGAGGTGGCGCGCACGGTGCACGTCGCGCGCCAGCTCGGCCCGACCGTCCGGATCGCCCAGGAAGACATCGACTCGCTCTACGCGCGCTACCAGCACGTGTACGGACAGACCCTCACGGAGGACCGTTCATGACCAAGCCGTACGCCGACCGCGAGATCTGGTTCCTGACCGGGAGCCAGGGCCTCTACGGCGAGGACACGCTCCGGCAGGTGGCCGAGCAGTCGCAGGAGATCGCCCGAGTGCTCGGCACGCTGCTGCCGGCGACGCTCGTCTGGAAGCCGGTGCTGACCACGTCGGACGCGATCCGCCGGACCGCGCTCGAGGCCAACGCCGACGACTCCGTGATCGGCGTGATCACCTGGATGCACACCTTCTCGCCGGCCAAGATGTGGATCGCGGGGCTCGACGCGCTGCGCACGCCGCTGCTCCACCTGCACACGCAGGCGAACGTCGAGCTGCCGTGGGACACCATCGACTTCGACTTCATGAACCTCAACCAGGCCGCCCACGGCGACCGCGAGTTCGGCTACATCGCGACCCGCCTGGGTGCGCCGCGCAAGACCGTCGCCGGTCACGTGAGCAACCCGGCCGTCACGGCCTCGATCGCCACCTGGGTGCGCGCCTGCGCGGGCTGGGCGGCGACCAACGACCTGCGCCTGGCACGGTTCGGCGACAACATGCGCAACGTCGCCGTGACCGAGGGCGACAAGACGGAGGCCGAGCTGCGGTTCGGCGTCTCGGTCAACACCTGGGGCGTGAACGACCTGGTCGCGGCCGTCGACGAGGTGGCGGACCCGGACATCGACAAGCTCGTGGCCGAGTACGAGGACCTCTACGACGTGGCGCCCGAGCTGCGTCGCGGGGGGGAGCGGCACGAGTCGCTGCGCTACGGCGCCCGCCAGGAGGTGGCGCTGCGCACCCTGCTGGAGCAGCTCGGCTCCAAGGCCTTCACGACGAGCTTCGAGGACCTCGGCGCCTTGCGCCAGCTGCCCGGGCTCGCGGTGCAGCGGCTCATGGCGGACGGCTACGGCTTCGGCGCCGAGGGCGACTGGAAGACCGCGATCCTCGTGCGAGCGGCCAAGGTGATGGGCGCCGGGCTGCCCGGCGGCGCCTCGTTGATGGAGGACTACACCTACGACCTGACCCCGGGCGCCGAGCGCATCCTCGGGGCGCACATGCTCGAGGTCTGCCCGACGCTGACCACCGCGCGGCCGAGCCTCGAGGTGCACCCCCTCGGCATCGGCGGCAAGGAGGACCCGGTCCGGCTGGTGTTCGACGCGGACCCGGGCGTCGGCGTCGTCGTGTCGCTCGCCGACCTGCGCGACAGGTTCCGGCTCACGGCCAACGTGGTCGACGTCGTCGCGCCGTCCGCACCCCTGCCGCACCTCCCGGTCGCGCGAGCGGTCTGGGAGCCGCGGCCCGACTTCCGCACCTCGGCGGAGGCGTGGCTCACGGCGGGCGGAGCGCACCACACGGTCCTGTCGACCGCGGTCGGCATCGAGGTGTTCGAGGACTTCGCCGAGATCGCCCGCACGGAGCTGCTGGTGATCGACGAGGGCACGACCCGCCGGGGGTTCAAGGACCAGGTCCGCTGGAACCAGGTGTACTTCCGGGTGGCGCAGGGCTTGTGACACGTATCGACAAGAACGTGATCAGAACGCAACAAAAAGAGGAGGCACTCCGCACGATGTGAGCGCTAACATCGCTTAGCTGAACCCGCTGCCGACCGGCCCTCGCCGGACGCAGCGGTGCTCGCGGGTCCCGTGCCTGGGACTTCGCGGCGCGGACCGGCCGGCGTGGGCCGGTCCAGCGTGCCTGTCGTTCTCAAGGAGGAGAATCAGATGCTCAGCAAGAGGTTCAGGACCAGCGCGATCGTCGCCGGCGTCGCAGCACTCGCACTCGGTCTGGCGGCGTGCGGAGGCAGCGACAGCGGCGACGACGCCAGTGGCGGCTCGACCGCGCAGGCCGGTGGCGGCGGCGACGACGCCATCGTCGTCGGCTTCAGCCAGGTCGGCTCGGAGAGCGGCTGGCGCGCGGCCAACACCAAGTCCATCCAGGACACCCTGACCGCGGACGCAGGCTTCGACCTGAAGTTCTCGGACGCGCAGCAGAAGCAGGAGAACCAGATCCAGGCGATCAGGTCGTACATCGCCCAGGGCGTCGACTACATCGCGTTCTCGCCCGTGGTCGAGTCCGGCTGGGACGCGGTCCTCGAGGAGGCCAAGGCGGCCAACATCCCCGTGATCCTCACCGACCGCGCGGTCGACACCGAGGACACGTCGCTCTACAAGACGTTCATCGGGTCGGACTTCGTCCAGGAGGGCGAGCGGATCGGCAAGTACGTCTCCGACACCCTCGGCACGGAGCCGATCAACGTCGTCGAGCTGCAGGGCACCACGGGCTCGGCACCGGCGAACGACCGCAAGTCCGGCTTCGCGGACGCGATCAAGGACAACCCGAACGTCAAGGTGATCGCGTCGGAGACCGGTAACTTCACGCGCGCCGAGGGCAAGACGGTCATGGAGGGCTTCCTCCAGGCGTACCCGGACATCGACGTGGTCTACGCCCACAACGACGACATGGGCCTGGGTGCGATCGAGGCGATCGAGGCTGCCGGCAAGGTGCCCGGCAAGGACATCAAGGTCGTCAGCATCGACGGCGTCCACGACGGCATGGTCGCGCTCTCCGAGGGCAAGATCAGCTACATCGTCGAGTGCAACCCGCTGCTCGGCCCGGACCTGGCGGAGATCATCAAGACGCTGAACAGCGGTGGCACGGTCGAGCCGCGCATCGTCACGCAGGACGGCGAGTTCAACCAGGAGCAGGCGATCGCGGCCCTGCCCGACCGGCAGTACTGACGGACATCTGACCCTGTCCACGCCGCTCCCCGGGGCCCACGCCCCGGGGAGCGGCTCATCCCGCCGACCCGTACGGTCGGTTCGGAGGAAAGGTCGACGATGACCGCAACGCAGCAGCAGGACCCCCCGATCGTCACGATGTCGGGGATCACCCTCGGCTTCCCGGGGGTCAAAGCCCTCGACGGTGTCGACTTCCGCCTGTTCCCCGGTGAGGTGCACGCCCTCATGGGCGAGAACGGTGCCGGGAAGTCCACCCTCATCAAGGCGCTCACCGGCGTGTACGCGATCGATGCGGGCAGCATCGTCGTCGACGGGCAGGAACGGTCCTTCACGGGCCCTGCCCAGGCGCAGGACGCCGGGATCAGCACCGTGTACCAAGAGGTCAACCTCTGCGACAACCTGTCCGTCGCCGAGAACATCATGCTCGGGCACGAGGTGCGCCGGGCCGGCGTGATCGACTGGCGCAGCACGCGCCGCGCGGCCCGTGACCACCTGGCCACCCTCAACCTGGACATCGACCCCAAGTCGTCGCTGTCCTCGCACTCGCTCGCCGTGCAGCAGCTCGTGGCGATCTCCCGGGCCATGGTCGTCGACGCCCGCGTGCTCATCCTCGACGAGCCGACCTCGAGCCTGGACGCCGACGAGGTCGCTCGGCTGTTCGACGTCGTCCGCAGGCTGCGCGACAGCGGCGTCGCCATCCTGTTCGTCTCCCACTTCCTCGACCAGGTCTACGCGATCAGCGACCGTCTGACCGTGCTGCGCAACGGGGCGCTGGTGGGGGAGTACCGCCCGTCCGAGCTGCCGCGCGTCGAGCTGGTGCAGAAGATGATCGGCCGCGCGCTCGAGGTGCTCGAGGAGCTCGAGGAGGCGCCCAAGCGGTCCGTCGCCGAGCGCTCCGACACCGCACCGTTCGTGCAGGCCATCGGCCTGGGGCGCAAGGGGTCGATCGAGCCGTTCGACCTCGACGTCTACGCCGGCGAGGTGGTCGGGCTGGCCGGACTGCTGGGCTCCGGCCGCACCGAGCTCGCGCGGCTGCTGTACGGCGCCGACCGCGCCGACCACGGCGAGGTGCGGGTGCTGGGCGAGCCGACGAAGCTGCGCACCCCGCGCTCTGCGCTGGCCCGCGGCATCGTCTACTCCTCGGAGAGCCGCAAGACCGAGGGCATCGTCGGCGACCTGACCGTCCGCGAGAACATCACGCTGGGGCTGCAGGCCGACCGCGGCTGGCTGCGGAAGGTGTCCCGCCGCAAGACCGACGAGGTCGTCGACGGGTACATCAAGGCGCTCGGCATCCGTCCCGCCAACCCGGAGGCGATCGCGGCCAACCTCTCGGGCGGCAACCAGCAGAAGGTGCTGCTCGCCCGGTGGCTCGCCACCCAGCCCAAGCTGCTGATCCTCGACGAGCCCACCCGCGGCATCGACGTCGGCGCCAAGGCGGAGATCCAGAAGCTCGTCGCCGAGCTCGCGTCCCAGGGCATGGCCGTCGTCTTCATCTCGGCCGAGCTCGAGGAGGTCCTGCGGCTCTCGCACCGGATCGCCGTGCTGCGCGACCGCCGTCTGGTCGCCCAGATCACCAACTCGGACGACGTCACCACCGACGACGTGGTCCACCTGATCGCGAGCGGAGGGGCTGAGTCATGAGCACCATCACCCGGCACCGCCTGTTCTGGCCCGTCGTCGCGCTCCTCGCCCTGCTGCTGGCCAGCGTGCTGAAGTCGCACACGTTCCTCGACATCGAGGTCCGTGACGGGCACCTGTTCGGCGGTCCTATCGACATCATCCGTCGCACGAGCGTGCTGCTCCTGGTCGCGCTCGGCATGACGCTGGTGATCGCGACACGCGGCATCGACCTGTCGGTCGGCGCCGTCATGGCGATCGCGGGTGCGATCGCGCTGACGCAGATCGCCTCCTCGCCCGACCCCGGGTCGGTGGCCACGGTGGCCTCCGCGATGGCCACCGCCCTGCTGGTGTGCCTCGTCATCGGGATCTGGAACGGGTTCCTCATCGCGGTCGTCGGCATCCAACCGATCATCGCGACACTGGTCCTGATGACGGCCGGTCGCGGCATCGCCATGCTCATCACCGGCGGCCAGATCACCACCGTGACGAGCGCCCCCTACAAGTCGCTCGCGTCGGGGTACACGCTCGGCCTGCCGAACGCGGCGCTGATCGCCGGGTTCTTCTTCGTGGTGACGGCGTTGGTCACCCGCCGCACGGCGCTCGGGGTGCTCATCGAGGCGGTCGGCATCAACCCGTCGGCCAGCCGGCTCGCCGGTGTGCGGGCGCGGACGATCATCTGGACCGTCTACATCCTCTGCGCGCTCTTCGCGTGCATCGCGGGGTTCATCAAGAGTGCCGACACGATGGCGGCCGACGCCAACAACGTCGGCCTGTTCATCGAGCTCGACGCCATCCTCGCGGTCGTCATCGGAGGCACGTCGCTCGCGGGAGGCAAGTTCTCCCTGGCGGGCACGCTCGTCGGCGCCCTGGTGATCACGACGCTCACGCTCACGATCACGATCCTCGGTGTGCCGGCCAACGCAGTGTCGCTGTTCAAGGCGCTCGTCGTCATCGTCGTCTGCCTGCTGCAGTCACCCAAGGTGCGGAACAGCTCATGGGGTCGACGTCGACCAGCCGCCCCCGCCCCCGCGCCCGTGGAGGTTCCGGCCTGATGGCGACCGACCAGCTCACCTCGCCGACCGTGTCGGACCCCTCGACGACCTCCCGTCGCCGCAGGTTCCGGATCGACGACCGCTACATCCCCGTGCTCGGCACGGTCATCGTGCTCGTCCTGATGCTCGCCATCGGTGGGAACCTGTACGAGAACTTCCTCACGGGCCGCGTCATGGCCAACGTGCTCATCAACAACTCGTTCCTCGTGGTCCTCGCGGTGGGCATGACCTTCGTGATCCTCACGGGCGGCATCGACCTGTCGGTCGGTGCGGTCCTGGCCCTGTCCACGTGCGTGTCGGCGTGGATGTTCACGCACGGATGGAGTGCCGCCTTCGCCATCCCGGCGGCCGTCCTCGTCGGAACGCTGATCGGCCTGGCCGTCGGGCTGATGATCCACGTCTTCGAGGTACAGCCGTTCATCGCCACGTTGGCGGCGATGTTCCTGGCCCGAGGCCTGTGCTACATCGTCGCGCCCGAGTCGATCCCGATCACCGACCCGACCATCGTCTCTCTCTCGCAGACCCGGTGGCCGCTCTTCGGCACGTTCGACATCACGCCCAGCGGCGTCATCGCACTTGCCGTGGTGCTGATCGCGTTCGTCACCCTGCACTACACGCGGTTCGGTCGCACGGTCTACGCCATCGGCGGCAGCGAGCAGTCCGCCCGGCTCATGGGCCTGCCCGTGGCGCGCACCAAGGTGCTCGTCTACGTCATCAGCGGAACGTGCGCGGGCATCGGCGGACTCCTCTTCGTGGTGTTCTCGCGGTCCGGGTACTCGCTCACGGGCGTGGGCATGGAGCTCGACGCGATCGCCGCGGTGGTCATCGGTGGCACCCTGCTGACCGGAGGGAGCGGCTTCGTCCTCGGGTCCGTGATGGGTGTGGTCGTGCTGGGTCTGATCCAGACGATCATCACGTTCCAGGGCACGCTGAGCTCCTGGTGGACCAAGATCTTCATCGGCGCGCTGCTGCTGGTCTTCGTGGTCCTGCAGCGGCTCCTGGCGCTCCGCAGACGCTAGCCGGGCAACGCACGAGGGAGGCGGTGGACCGGTGGTCCGCCGCCTCCCTCTCTGTGCTCACGCAGTCGGGACGTTCGCCAGCCCGTCGGGGAGCAGCCGACGGCCCAGGACGCGCTCGGAGTAGCCCGTGCGGTCCAGGTAGGGCGTGAGGCCGCCGAGGTGGAAGCCCCAGCCCGCACCGAGGATCATGCAGAGGTCGATCTGCTGCGGGGTGGCGACGACGCCCTCCTCGAGCATGTGCCCGACCTCGACCGTCAGCGAGGTGAGCACGCTGTCGAGCACGCCCGCCTCGTCGAGCGGCGCGGCCTGCGCGGGCCCGGTGAACGCCGACTGGATGGCCGGGTCGACGGGCTTGGGCAGTCCCTTGGCGGGTGCCGGCAGGACGACCTTGGTGCCGTCGGCGACGAGCTTCTCCAGGCCCGGGGAGCGCGGGAACCGGTCGCCCAGGTCCTCGCGCAGCGACGTGAGGACGTGCAGCCCGACGGCCGGTCCCACCAGGTCGAACAGCTCGAACGGCGGCATCGGCAGGCCGAGGGGCCGCAGCGCACGGTCGGCCACCTCGACGGGCGTGCCGTTCTCGACCGCGTCGACGATCACGCCGAGCAGCAGGACGAGCAGCCGGTTGACGACGAATCCCGGGCGGTCGGCCACGAGCACCGCCGTCTTGCGCAGCTTGGACGCCACGGCGAACCCGGTGGCCAGCGCCTCGAGCGACGTCTGCTGCGCCTGCACGACCTCGACCAGCGGCATCGCGGCCACGGGGTTGAAGAAGTGCAGACCGACGACGCGCTCGGGGTGCTGCAGGTCCGCGGCCATCGCGGTCACGGACAGGGCGGACGTGTTCGTCGCGAGGATGGCCGTCGGGGAGATGACCGTCTCGAGCTCGGCGAAGACACGCTTCTTGAGGTCGAGGATCTCGGTGACGGCCTCGATGACCAGGTCGCAGGACGCGAACTCGGCCAGGTCGGTGGTCCCGTGGATCGAGCCGAGGAGACGGGCACCGGCGGCCTGACCCATCCGGCCCGTCGACGTGAGCCGGTCCACGGTCGCCTTGACCGCGGCGAGCCCCTTGTCGACGCGCTCCTGGTCCAGGTCGCGCATGACGACCGGCACGCCGAGCCGCTGCGCGAACAGGGTCGCGATCTGCGCGGCCATGAGGCCGGCGCCGACGATGCCGACGCGCGTGACGGGTTGCGCGAGCGACCGGTCGGGTGCGCCCGCGGGACGCTTGCCGCCTGAGACGAGCCCGAACGCGTACACGCTGGCGCGCATCTCGTCGCTCATGATCAGGTCGGCGAGCGCCTCGTCCTCGGCGGCGAACGCCTCGGCCCGGTTCTCGGTGCGCGCGGCCGCGACGAGGTCGAGCGCGCGTCCGGGCGCCGGGCGCGAGCCGGCGACGACGGCGTCCAGCCGCTGCCGGGTGGCGGCGACCGCGCCGTCCCACAGCGGGGCCGGGTCGAGCGGACGGCGCTCGACGACGACCTCGCCGGTGACCACGCGAGCGGCCCAGCGGATCGACTCCTCGAGGAAGTCGGCCGGGTCCAGGACCACGTCGACGAGACCGAACGAGCCGGCCTCGGTCGCCGAGTACGGCTTGTTGGCGGCGGGCCGCGTGAAGATCACGTCGATCGCCTTCTCGATGCCCACCAGGCGCGGCACGAGGTAGGCGCCGCCCCAGCCGGGTACCAGGCCGAGGCCCGTCTCGGGCAGGGCCAGAGCGCGGACGTCGGACGCGGCGGTGCGGTAGTCGCAGTTGAGGGCGAGCTCGAGGCCGCCGCCCAGCGCGATGCCGTTGACGAACGCGAACGTCGGCACGCCCATCGAGTGCAGCAGCTCGTAGACGGCGTGGCCGGCGCGCGCGAACGCGAGGGCGGCGTCGCGGTCGGGGATCGTGCCCGCCTGGCTCAGATCGGCTCCGGCCGCCAGGAAGTACGGCTTGCCGGTCACGGCGACGGCGACGATCTCGCCTGCCGCGGCCCGCGCCTGCTGCGCCTTGAGGGTCTCGGTCAGCTCGGCGATGCCCACCGGGCCGAGCGTCGTCGGCTTCGTGTGGTCGAGGCCGTTGTCGAGGGTGACCAGCGCGAGCGTGCCGGCACCGCCGGGCAGGCGGACGTCGCGGGCGTGGGAGTGGGTGACGCGCTCGTCGCTCACTTGGCGCTCTCCTCGGTGTAGGACTCGTAGTCGGGGTGGTGCGGGTTCTCCCAGATGACGGTGCCGCCCTGGCCGAGGCCCACGCACATCGTCGTGAGGCCGTAGCGGACCTCGGGGTGGTCGGCGAACTGGCGGGCCAGCTGCGTCATGAGGCGGACGCCCGACGAGGCCAGCGGGTGGCCGACAGCGATCGCGCCGCCGTACTCGTTGACCCGCGGGTCGTCGTCGGCGATGCCGAACGCGTCGAGGAACGAGAGCACCTGTACGGCGAACGCCTCGTTGATCTCGAACAGACCGATGTCCTCGATCGTCAGCCCGGCGCGCTGCAGCGCCTTGGTGGTGGCCGGGACGGGGCCGATGCCCATGATCGACGGCTCGACACCGGCGTAGGCGAACGACACCATGCGCATCCGGGTCGGCAGGCCGAGCTCGGCGGCGGTGTGCTCGGCGGCGAGCAGGCAGGACGCGGCACCGTCGGTGAGCGGTGCGGCGGTGCCGGCCGTGACGCGGCCACCCGGGCGGAAGGGCGTGGGCAGCTTCTGGATCGCCTCGACGGTGGTGCCCGGTCGGGGCGGCTCGTCGGCGGTGGCCAGGCCCCAGCCGTTCTCCGGGTCGCGCAGCGCGACGGGCACGAGGTCGGGGTCGATCTTGCCGGCGGCCAGCGCGGCGGCGTACTTGGCCTGGCTGGCGGCGCCGTAGGCGTCCGCACGTTCCCGCGTCAGGGCGGGGAACGTGTCGTGCAGGTTCTCGGCCGTGACGCCCATGTTGAGCGCGTCGTTCTCGACCAGGCGCTCGGACAGGAACCGCGGGTTCGGGTCGGCGTCGAAGCCCATCGGGTGGTGACCCATGTGCTCGACCCCGCCGGCCAGGGCGACGTCCTGGGCGCCGACGCCGATCGCGGCGGCCGTGTTGGTCACCGCGGTCATGGCGCCCGCGCACATGCGGTCGATCGCGTACCCGGGCACGGACCGGGGCAGCCCGGCCAGCACGCCGACGGTGCGACCGAGGGTCAGGCCCTGGTCGCCCTGCTGCGTGGTCGCGGCGATGGCGACCTCGTCGATCCGCTCGGGCGGCAGCTCCGGGTGGCGGCGCAGCAGCTCACGGATCGTCTTGACCGACAGGTCGTCGGCGCGGGTGTTCGCGTACAGGCCGTCCTTGCGTGCGCGACCGAACGGGGTGCGTACCCCGTCGACGAACACGACGCGACGGACTCGCGGTGCGGGGGTGGGCATCCAGGGCCTCCAAAGGCGGGACGACGGTGTCCGGCGGGCACGCGACTGCGAGCCCGCGACCATTAGACGATACCCCGAGTACCGGGATTCGTGCGACGCGTAAGTTACCCGTCGGTAACCGGGCTGTCTAGAGGCTTGCGAACGCCTCGGCGAGTCGCGGCGCGACGAGCTCGACCTGCCACGGGCGGGCGCCGCCGGCGGTCAGGAATCCGCTGATCCCGTCGAGGTCCAGCGTGGTGGGCGGGGTCCAGCACAGCCGGCGCAGCAGGTCCGGCTGCAGGAGGTTCTCCGCCGGGACGGACCACTGCGTCGACAGCGCCGCCACGGCCTCGCGCGCCGCGGCCAGGCGCGCCGCCGCCGCCGGGTCCTTCTCGGCCCAGGCGCGCGGCGGGGGAGGCGCGTCGCTCTTCGGGCCGCGCACCGAGGGCAGGTCGCTGTCGGGCTCGGCCATGGCGCGGTCGATCGCCGTCTGCCAGAGCGTGGCCCGCCGACGCGTGCCCTTGCCGGCGAAGGCCGGCAGCGCCGTCAGCTCATTGACGGTGCGCGGCAGGGCCTGCGCCGCCGCGACGATCGCGTGGTCGGGCAGGACGCGGCCGGGGGAGATGTCCCGCTGGCGGGCGTTCTGGTCACGCGTGAGCCAGAGCTCGCGGACCACGCCCAGGCGGCGGGCGTCGCGGATCGCGTGCAGGCCGGAGACGCGGCGCCAGGGCTCGACGCGCGGAGGCGGCGGAGGTGCGGTGCGGACGGCCTCGAACTCCTGGGCGGCCCACTCGGCCTTGCCGGCGACGGCCAGCCGCTCGGCCAGGATCTCGCGCAGCTCGACGAGCACCTCGACGTCGAGCGCGGCGTACCGCAGCCACTCGGACGGGAGCGGGCGCGTGGACCAGTCGACCGCGGAGTGCTCCTTGGCCAGGCCGAGCCCGAGCGCGTCGGCGACGACGGCGGCCAGCCCGACGCGCTCCATGCCGAGCAGCCGGGCACCGAGCTCGGTGTCGAACACGCGGCTGGGCAGCATGTTCTGCTCGGCCAGACCCGGCAGGTCCTGGGACGCCGCGTGCAGGACCCACTCGACGCCGACGAGCGCCTGGGACAGCGACGACAGGTCGGGGACGGCGATCGGGTCGATCAGCGCGGTCCCGGCGCCCTCGCGTCGGATCTGCACCAGGTAGGTGCGCTGGCCGTAGCGGTAGCCCGAGGCGCGCTCGGCGTCCACGGCGACCGGGCCGGTGCCCGCGCCGAAGGCGGCGACGACGGCCGCGAGGGCCTCGGCGGTCTCGACGACCGGCGGGATGCCCTCGGCCGGCTCGGTGAGCATGACGACCTCCGGAGCCTCCGAGACGTCGCCGGCGGGCTCGTCGGGAAGGTCCACGGAAGGTTCGACGGCAGGCGGCTCAGACCCCCCGGCGGGGAGGTCGGGGGTCGCCTCAGGTCGCATGAGTGCAACGGTAAGCGACGGGACGGACGCATCCGCGCAGGCCGCGCGGGAGCAAACGGGTCAGGCCCGTCAGGACAGGACGCCGCCGCGGATGGAGATGGCGACGAGCTCGGCGCGGTCGCCGGTGCCCAGCTTGCGCGAGATGCGCGCGAGGTGGCTCTTGACGGTGAGCGCGGACAGGCCGAGCTCCTCGCCGATGAGCCGGTTGGTCCGGCCGTCCGCCACGAGCTTGAGCACGCTGACCTCGCGCGCGGTCAGCTCCGGCAGGGGAGGCGGGGCGGCCGCGGGAGCCGCGGCCCGGGGCAGGGTGGGCGAGGTCGCGCTCGCGATGGCGCCGCGCAGGCCGCCGGCCAGCAGGATGCTCAGCTCGGGGCGCGCGGCGCGACGGGTCAGGACGACGACCCGCGGGGCGCCTCGACGGCGCAGGTTGCGCACGAGGGCACCGCCGTCACCGTCGGCCACCTCCGTCACGACGACGCACATCTGCTGCGTGGCGGGGTTGGTCGGGCTCGGCGCCACGGGGGTGGAGGTCCCGGGGCGTGAGCTCGTCAGGGTACGTCGAAGCTCGGGCCCACGTGCCTGGGCCAGTTCTCGTCGCAGCGGCTCGATGCTCACGTGCGTGTCATCGGCAGCCTCGACGGCCGACTTGAGGCTCAGCGACGCGGTCCGAGCGCCACGACCCCGTCGGGCAGCGGCTCCAGGCCGGCCGCGGTGCACAGCAGCGTGGCCCAGGCGGTCAGGTGCGGGGCGAGGTTCTCGTCGGCTGCGGTCCAGGACGCCCGGATCTCCAGCTCGGTCTGCTCGGACCTGCGGTCCAGGGCACCGAAGCTCTGGGAGAGGACGCGCGTCACGGTCCCCCCGGCGGCGTGCGGGTCGAGCCCGGACTCCCGCAGCGACTCCACGAACCAGCTCCAGGCCACCTCGGCGAGCAGGGGGTCGGCGCCCACCTCTGCCTCGAGCGTCGCCCGGACCAGGGTCACGAGGCGGAAGTTGCCCTCCCACGCCTCCTGGCCGGCGGGGTCGAACAGGACGACGAAGCGCCCCGACGCGAGCTCGGCGGCGGCGACCGAGCGGCGTGCCGTGCGGACCTCCGCCGTGAGCGCAGCCGAGAAGGGTGCGATGCGTGCCGGTCCCGGCACCTCGTCGAGGATCACCTCGGGCCGGACGGTCACCTGGCGCAGCGAGCGCAGAGCGCTGACGAACTCGACGGGGACGTCGTCTGGGCCGGCGGGGGTCACGGTGTGGAGCGTACGCACGGCGGCGGCGTCTTACGGTCCGGCACGCCGCTTCGTCGTACGCCGCTGCGGACTAGGCTGACGCGCGCACCCAGCACCCCGGACCCGTCCCCGCCGGCCTGCGGCCGGAAGGCGGACGACGCCCCGACGTCTCGAAGGAGCTCTCCCGCATGGTCGCCTCAGGAACCGCCACCGGAACCGCGCAGATCGGCGTCACGGGGTTGGCCGTGATGGGCCGCAACCTGGCCCGCAACTTCGCCCGCAACGGGTACACGGTCGCGATCCACAACCGGTCGTACGCCAAGACGGAGTCGCTCGTCGCGGACCACGGTGACGACGGCGACTTCGTCCCGTCCGAGTCGGTCGAAGACTTCGTCGCGTCGCTGGCCAAGCCCCGCAAGATCATCATCATGGTGAAGGCCGGCGGCCCCACGGACGCGGTCATCGACGAGCTGGTGCCCTTCCTGGAGGAGGGCGACATCGTCGTCGACGCCGGGAACGCGCACTTCCCCGACACGATCCGTCGCGAGGCGGCGCTGCGTGAGAAGGGCCTGCACTTCGTCGGCTCCGGCGTGTCCGGCGGCGAGGAGGGTGCCCTGCTCGGCCCGTCGATCATGCCCGGCGGGACCAAGGAGTCCTACGAGTCCCTCGGCCCGATCCTCGAGAAGATCTCCGCCAAGGTCGACGGCGTGCCGTGCTGCACCTACATCGGCCCGGACGGTGCCGGCCACTTCGTGAAGATGGTGCACAACGGCATCGAGTACGCCGACATGCAGCTCATCGCGGAGGCGTACGACCTGCTGCGCCAGGGGCTGGGTGCCTCGGCGGCGGAGATCGGCCAGATCTTCGCCGAGTGGAACACGGGAGACCTCGAGTCGTTCCTCATCGAGATCACCGCCGACGTGCTCGCGCACGTGGACGCGGAGACCGGCAGCGCGTTCGTCGACATCGTGCTCGACCAGGCCGAGCAGAAGGGCACGGGACGCTGGACCGTGCAGAACGCGCTCGACCTCGGCGTGCCGATCACCGGCATCGCGGAGGCGACGTTCGCCCGCGCCCTGTCCGGCTCCGTCCCGCAGCGCACCGCCGGTGCGGCAGCCCTGCCGGCCGACGCGACGCCGTTCGCCATCACCGACCGCGACGCCTTCATCGAGGACGTCCGGCTCGCCCTGTACGCCTCGAAGGTCGTCGCCTACTCGCAGGGCTTCGACCAGATCGCCGCCGCCAGC
Source organism: Cellulomonas sp. P2_B4 (assembly GCF_056404795.1). Taxonomy (NCBI): domain Bacteria; kingdom Bacillati; phylum Actinomycetota; class Actinomycetes; order Micrococcales; family Cellulomonadaceae; genus Cellulomonas; species Cellulomonas sp. P2_B4. The sequence continues at coordinate 119,477 of NZ_JBFUDI010000003.1, read as the reverse complement.
GACGAGTTCGGCTGGGACGTCGACCGCGGCGCGATGGCCCGCATCTGGCGGGGTGGCTGCATCATCCGCGCGCGCTTCCTCAACCGCATCACCGAGGCGTACGAGCGCGACGCGCACCTGCCGCTGCTGCTCGCCGACGAGTACTTCACCGGCGCGGTCGGCAACGGTCTCGCGGCGTGGCGCCGTGTCGTCTCCGGCGCGGCGCTGGCCGGTGTTCCCACGCCCGCGTTCTCGTCGTCGCTCGCGTACTACGACGGTGTCCGGGCCAAGCACCTGCCTGCCGCTCTGATCCAGGCGCAGCGCGACTTCTTCGGCGCGCACACGTACCGCCGCACGGACAAGGACGGCACGTTCCACACGCTCTGGACCGGCGACCGCACCGAGCAGCCCGCGTGAGCGAGGCGCTCACCTCGAGAACCGGCCCTCTGCAGCCCGTCATCCTCGGCGCCGACATCGGCGTGTACGCCCTGGCCCGCTCGTTCCACGAGGCCTACGGCGTCACGTCGGTCGTCGTCGCCGGTGCGGCCCTGGGTCCGGTGGCCCACTCGCGGATCGTGCGGCACGAGATCGTCGCCGACGGCCACGACCCGCAGCAGCTGGTCGACCGGCTGCTCGAGGTCGCCCAGGCCCATCCGGACGACAAGCTCCTGCTCATGGCGAACTCGGACTGGCTGGTGCGGGTCGTCGTGCAGCACCGCGGGGTGCTCGAGCAGCACTACGTGGTGCCGTTCCTGTCCGAGGACCTGCTCGACAAGATCTCGGACAAGGCCACGTTCGCCCAGATCTGCACGGACCTCGGCATCTCGGTGCCGCGGACGATCGTGCAGGACTTCTCGGGACCCTGGGCGGCTGCGCCGGTCGACCTGGACTACCCGCTGATCGCCAAGGCGGCCAGCAGCGCGGACTACCAGGACGTCGAGTTCGAGGGCAAGAAGAAGGTCTTCGAGATCGCGACCCCGCACGAGCTGTCGTGGCTCTGGCAGGCGCTGCGGGACGCGGGCTTCCAGGGGCGCTTCGTCGTCCAGGAGCTCGTCCCGGGCGACGACACGCAGATGCGCTCCATCACCGCGTACGTCGACAGCCGTGGCGAGATCACACTGCTCTGCTCGGCGCACGTGCTGCTCGAGGAGCACACGCCGTCCGGGCTGGGGAACCCCGCGGCGATGATCACCACGCGCGACGACGAGATGCTCGACCAGGCCCGCACGTTCCTGGCGTCGACGGGCTACCGGGGCTTCGCCAACTTCGACGTCAAGGTGGACCCGCGCTCCGGGAAGTTCCGGTTCTTCGAGGTCAACCCGCGCATCGGCCGGAACAACTACTACGTGACCGCGGCCGGTGCCAACCCCATGCGGTTCGTCGTGGAGGACCAGGTCGACGGCATCGCGGTGGAGCCGGTCGTCGTCGAGCGCGAGATCCTCTACTCCGTCGTCCCGCACCGGCTCCTCCTGCGGTACGTGAAGGATCCGGCCCTGAATGCCCGGGTCCGGCGGCTGATGCGGGCCAAGGCCGTCGCCCACCCGCTGCGCTACGCCCGCGACCAGTCCCCGCGCCGGCGCCTGTACGTGGCGATGGCGCTGGTCAACCAGGTCCGCAAGTTCCGCCGTTGGTACCCCGAGGTCACGTCGACGGGCTTCTGACCGTCATACGGCGCGCATGGTGCCCGGCGCGTGGGGCGCAGTACCGACCCCGCTCGCCGTGCCGGCAGGGGTCTGCACGGGTGTGCAGGCGGCCGACACGGTCGCGTCGGTCGACCGAGCGGGCCGTCGGTCCTCGGACGTGCCCGCTCCGCCGAGCGCCATGCAGGCGAGCGCGATCATCGCGCCGGTCGCTGTCGTCGCACGCTCCCACGTCGTCATGGTCGTCTCCCCGCCGGCTCGGGATCGGCTCCAGGGTCCGGTCCGCTGCCGTCAACGCTGCCCGTCGCAGATCGGTGCGGACATTCGCACTCGGACGTATTTCCGACTCACGCGTCGCGGTCTACCGTCGAACCAGGGACCAGCGGGAGGGGACCGCGATGGATCCGATAGGTCACCTGCACGCAGGGGACGGCGACGCCCTCGTGCGCCTGATCGCCGACGCGTACCACGACGAGCCGGGCCCCGACGTCCCGTGGGCGCTGCTCGACGGGCTGCGTGGGCTGCTCGATCGCGACACGGACATCGGCTACACGGTCTACGCACCCGACCAGGGGCGCTGGGATCGCGAGCAGGTTGCCGGCGAAGACGGGCACTGGTCCTCGGACCAGACGGTGTTCGACGCGCCCGATGGCTGGTTCAGCGGGTGGTGGGCCGACCCGATGTGCAGCTACCCCCAACGCACGGGCGACCTCACCAGCGTCGTCATCACCACCGACTTCATCTCCACCAAGGACAAGAACGAGGCGCGGCGGCAGAAGTTCGGGGACGACATCCAGACTCACATGCTGGTGTCGCTGCCGGCCCCGGCCGGCATCGTTCGCCGCATCCTCTTCTGCCGGCGTGAGTGGCCCGGCTTCGACGAGCGGGATCGCCAGGTGGCCGCACTGCTGCGCCCGCACGTGCAGGAGATCTGGCTCGACGCCGAACGCCGCCGGGCCGGTGTGCCCGAGCTGACCCCCCGCGAGTGGGAGGTGCTCGCGTTGGTCGGATCCGGGCTCAGTCACGCAGAGATCGCCGCGCGCCTGTTCGTCGCCGTCTCGACGGTGCACAAGCACCTGGAACACGTCCGCGAGCGGATGGGGGTGCACAGCGCCGCCGTTGCGGCGTCGCTCGCCCTGCCCCACGCGCCGACGGTCTTTCGTCCACGCACACGGTGACGAGATCCTCGGACCATCGCGGGCCCCGGCGGGGATCCACGACCGCCGACGGTCTCGCTGGTCCCGGCGGCGAAGGTCAGCCGAGCTCGCTGGTTCCCGCGTAGAGGTGCAGGACCGGGACCTGGAGCTCGTCGCGGGCGCGGGACGCCCAGTCGCGGTGGAACGTGTCCTCGACGGCGTGCGGGTACGTGACGACGGCGATCTCTGCGACGTCACCATCGGCGACGGCGGACTTGAGGGCGGGGAGCGGGTCGTCGTCGACGACGGAGCCGGTGGCCACGCGGCCGGCGGCCTCGAACGCCGAGATGCTGCCGGCGAGCTGCTCGTCGGCGGTCGCCTTGGCCTCGGGCTTCGACGGCTCCTTGCCGCGGGCGCGGTTCCACGCCTCGCGCAGCTCGCCCATGCTGAGGTTGTCGATGATCGTCGAGACGAGCGGCTGGTCGGAGTCCGCCGGGACGAGGACGCGGTACGCGTAGGTCTCGTCCGCGTGCAGCGCGATGAGCTTGTCGACGTCGGAGCTGGAGAGGGTGTCCTCCGTGAGGACGATGATCGTGTCGGTCACGCGCCGAGCCTAGTCACCTGCCAGCGCCCCAGCAGCACGCCGTCCGCGTGGAGCAGGTGCGCCAGGTGCAGCGGGCGGGCGGGGGAGAACCACGACGGCTGGCCGAGGATGCGACCGGCAGGTCCGCCGACCAGCTGCGGGCTCCAGGTCAGGCACACCTCGTCGACCGCGTCCGCCTCGACCAGGTCGGCCAGCAGGGACGGACCGCCCTCGGCCAGGACGTGCGTCAGGCCTCGGGCGGAGAGGGCGGCGACGGCGTCCCGCGCCTCGACGCGGTGCCCGGGACCCGTGACGAGGACGCGGTCGTCGCCGATCCGGGAGCGCAGCCCGCCGAGGGCCGGGTTGTCGGCGACGGTGAGCACGAGCGGCGGCCGGGCGCCGTCGAGCAGGGCGTCGGGCAGGTCGCCGGAGGTCGAGACCACGGCGAGCTCGAGGTCGGCGGGCAGGCCGCGCGCCGCGCGTGCCTCGGCGAGGTCGGCGGGCACGGTCGGCGCGCTGTAGCCCTCCGCCCGGACGGTCCCGGCGCCGACCAGGACCACGTCCGCGAGCGCACGCAGCACCCGGAACACGCGCCAGTCGGCGGGGCCGTTGATCGAGCCGCTGCGTCCGTCGGCTCCCGAGGCGGCGCCGTCGACGGTGCTCACCATGTTGGCGCGGACGCCGGGGGAGTCGCCGAAGAGCGCGAACAGCTCGGGCTCGCCGGGACGCGGCTCCAGACGCCGCCCACCGAGGGGCAGCAGGACGTCCAGCGCCGGCAGGTCGGGCATCGTCAGCCGAGGACGTCCGCGAGGGCCGCGACGTCGCCGACGACGACCACGGCCGGGTTGCCGACACCGCGGTCACGCGCGAGCGTCGCGATGTCGGCGAGCGTGCCGACGGTGGTGCGCTGCGAGGCCAGGGTGCCGTTCTCGACGATCGCCACGGGCGTGCCGGGGTCCTTGCCGTTCGCGAGCAGCTCTCGGGTGTGGGAGCCCAGCTGCGCGACACCCATGAGCAGCACGAGCGTGCCCTCCAGACGGGCGAGCGTGGCCCAGTCCGGGGCCGTGTCGTGGGCCGACAGGATGGTCAGCTGGCGGGACATCCCGCGGTGCGTGACGGGGATGCCCGCGGCGGCCGGAACGGCGAGCGCGCTGGTGACGCCGGGGACGACCTCGACGGGCACACCCGCGGCGATGCAGGCCAGCACCTCCTCGCCGCCCCGGCCGAGCACGAACGGGTCGCCGCCCTTGAGGCGCACGACGCGGTTGCCCGCCCGCGCGCGCTCGACGAGCACAGCGTTGATCTCCGTCTGCGTGAGCGTGTGGGCGTGCGGCGACTTGCCGGCCTCGATGACCTCGACCGACGGGTCCAGCTCGGCGAGCAGGGCGCGGGGAGCCAGCCGGTCGACGACCACGACGTCGGCCTCCGCGAGCGCGCGCCGACCGCGCGTGGTGATCAGGCCGGGGTCGCCAGGGCCGCCGCCGACGAGCACGACGCTCCCCGCGGTCGGCCGGCGCCGGCGCAGCGGGAGGCCGCCGGTGTCGAGCAGCAGCGAGATCGCGTTGCGCAGGGCCGTCGCGCGGCGGGGGTCGCCGCCGGCGCCGACCGCCACGGTGACATCGCCCGAGCGGGCGACCGCGGGGGTCCAGGCGCTCGACACGGCGGCGTCGTCGGCCCGGACGCACCAGAGGCGCGCGGCCTCGGCGTCCGCCGCGACGGCGTCGTCGACCGCCCGGTCGCCCGTGGCCGTGTGCACGAGCCAGGCGCCGTCCAGGTCGGTGGCCAGGTACTGGCGCTGCCGCCAGCTGACCCGGTCGAGCAGCTCGTCCAGGTCCTCGCACAGCGCCGGCGCGACGACGACCACGTCGGCCCCGTCCTCGACCAGGCGAAGGGTCCGACGCGCCGTCACCGGGCCGCCGCCGACCACGACGACGCGGCGACCCGCGAGGTCGAGGAGCAGGGGGTGGCGGCCGGTCATATCCCCGCGCCCGCCAGCCAGTCCTGATCGTCCTGTGGAGCGGCCGTCGGTGCGATCCGGTCCAGCAGCGTCTCGCCGATCATCCCGGCGGCCAGCGTGGTGCCGTCCGCGGGGTCGACCAGCAGGAAGCCGCCCGTCCGGCGGTGGGTCGCGTAGTCGTCGAGCACGACGGGCTCGGCGAGCCGGATCTTGACCCGGCCGATCGCGTTCAGGGACAGCGCCCGGGGCGGGATGTCCGACGACGTGTCGGTCGCGTCCACAGCGTGCAGGGTGTCGACGCCTTCCCAGCGGTCGACCGTCAGGGTGTCGACGTCCAGGCGGGCGTTGACCTCCCGCAGCAGCGCCCGGACCGTGCGCGTGCCGATCCGGACGAGCAGGCGCGCGCCGAGGACGCTGCGCTTCTCGGCCAGCCAGCAGACGGTCCCGACCAGGTCGGACCCGACCGTGACGGCCGAGCCGGTGGGCACGAGCACGTCGCCGCGGGCCACGTCGACGTCGTCGGCGAGCCGGAGCGTCACGGACTGCGGCGCGTGCGCCTCCTGCAGCGGTCCGTCGAAGGTGTCGATGCCGACGACGACGCTCGTCTTGCCCGACGGCAGGACGGTGACCTCGTCGCCGACGGAGACGACGCCCGAGGCGACCCGGCCCGCGTACCCGCGGTAGTCGGGGTGCTCGGGCGTGCGCGGCCGGATGACGACCTGCACGGGGAAGCGGAACGCCTCGGACTGTGCGTCGCGACCGACCTCGACGCCCTCCAGGTGCTCCAAGAGCGTCGGGCCGTCGTACCAGGGCGTCCGCGTGGAGCGGTCGACGACGTTGTCGCCGGCGAGCGCCGACAGCGGCACCGCGACGACGTCGGCGATGCCGAGACCCGCCGCGTAGGCGGTGAACTCGTCCGCGATCGCGCGGAACGTGGCCTCGTCGAAGTCGACGAGGTCCATCTTGTTCACGGCGAGCACGACGTGCGGGACGCGCAGGAGCGCCGTGATCGTGGCGTGCCGACGGGTCTGCTCGAGCACCCCCTTGCGCGCGTCGACGAGCACGATCGCGAGCTCGGCTGTCGAGGCGCCGGTGACCATGTTGCGGGTGTACTGGACGTGCCCGGGGGTGTCGGCCAGCACGAACGCGCGGGTCGCGGTGGAGAAGTAGCGGTACGCGACGTCGATCGTGATGCCCTGCTCACGCTCGGCGCGCAGGCCGTCGGTGAGCAGCGCCAGGTCGACCTGACCGCCACCACGGGCAGCAGTTGCTGCCTCGACCGCGCTCAGCTGGTCCGCGAGCACCGACTTCGTGTCGTAGAGCAGCCGGCCGATCAGGGTGCTCTTGCCGTCGTCGACTGATCCGGCCGTGGCCAGGCGCAGGAGGTCCCGCGTCGCGTGCTCGGGCAGCTCTTCGGTCACTGGCGCGTGCTCCTCTACGATCGCCCCCATCAGAAGTACCCCTCGCGCTTGCGGTCTTCCATCGCGGCCTCGGAGGCGCGGTCGTCGGCACGCGTGGCGCCGCGCTCGGTCAGCCGGCTCGCGGCGACCTCGGCGATGACCTCGGGCACCGTGGAGGCATACGACTCGACGGCGCCGGTGCAGCTCATGTCACCGACGGTGCGGTAGCGGACCGTGCGCGTCTCGAGCGTCTCGGACGGCTTCGGGCCGCCCCACTCGCCGGGTGCGATCCACATGCCGTCGCGCAGGAAGACCTCGCGCTCGTGCGTGTAGTAGATCGACGGCAGCTCGATGTCCTCGCGCTCGATGTAGCGCCAGACGTCCAGCTCGGTCCAGTTGGACAGCGGGAAGACGCGCACGTGCTCGCCCACCTTGTGCCGGCCGTTGTACAGGTCCCACAGCTCAGGGCGCTGCCGGCGCGGGTCCCACTGGCCGAACTCGTCGCGCAGGGAGAACACGCGCTCCTTGGCGCGGGCCTTCTCCTCGTCGCGACGACCGCCGCCGAAGACCGCGTCGAACTTGTTCTCGATGATGCCGTCGAGCAGCGGGACGGTCTGGAGCGCGTTGCGCGAGCCGTCGGGGCGCTCGGTCACGCGGCCGTCGTCGATGGCGTCCTGCACGCTGGCCACGACGAGCCGCAGGCCGTACTGCTCTACCACGCGGTCGCGGTACTCGATGACCTCGGGGAAGTTGTGCCCGGTGTCCACGTGCATGAGCGTGAACGGCACGGCCGACGGCCAGAACGCCTTCCGCGCCAGGTGCAGCATGACGATCGAGTCCTTGCCGCCGCTGAACAGCAGCACCGGCCGCTCGAACTCGCCGGCCACCTCGCGCATGATGTGGATGCCCTCGGACTCGAGGGCGTCCAGCTGCGTCAACGTGCTTGGTCCGGAGAGAGTGCTCACGTGTGCAACCCGCATTCGATCTTGCCCGTGCCGGACCAGCGGCCCGCACGAGGGTCCTCACCGGGCGCCACCGCACGCGTGCAGGGGGCGCAGCCGATCGACGTGTAGCCGGCCTGGCGCAGCGGGTTCAGCACGACGTGGTTCTCCTCCACGTAGGCGTCGACCTGCTCCTGCGTCCAGGCGGCCAGGGGGTTGAGCTTGACCTTGTCCCGCTTCTCGTCCCAGCCCACGACGGTGATGTCGGTGCGGGTCGGGGCGTCCTCGCGGCGCATGCCGGTGACCCACGCCGTGTACGGCGCGAGCCCGCGCTCGAGCGGCTCGACCTTGCGCATCGCGCAGCAGAGGTTCGGGTCACGGTCGTGCAGCTTCTCGCCGTGCTCGGCGTCCTGCTCCTGCACGGTGCGCAGCGGCAGGACGGTGCGGAGCTTGATGTCCGTGAACTCGGCGTAGTAGTCCCGCGTGCCGATGGTCTCGGCGAAGTGGTAGCCCGTGTCGAGGAAGATCACGTTGACGCCGGGCGCGGCCTTGGCGGCCATGTGGACGAGGATCTCGTCGCCCATCGACGACGCGACGACAAGGTCGTCGCCGAAGGTGGCGGCCGCCCAGGCGATGATCTCCTCGGGGTGGGCACCCTCGAGGTCCCGACCGGCCTGTTCGGCCTGCTCGCGCAGCGAGGCAGTCTCGAGTGTGCTCATGCGCGGCTCACCAGCCCCACGAACTTGAGCGCGAACGCGCGGGTGCACGAGCGGCACTCCCACTGCCCGTGCGTCTCGCCGGCGGGCCAGAGGTCCTCGCTGGCGCAGAAGGGGCAGTAGTACGGCACCGCCCGCTCGCCCGATGTTCCGCTCATCGCAGGTCCTCCTCGTCGGCTCGCTGCACCCACTGGGCGAAGAGCTCGCCCTCGGTGCGCTGCTCGTCGAACTTCGTCGCGACACGCTCGACGTAGTCCGGCAGCTCCTCGGCAGGAACGCGCAGGCCGCGCAGGGTCTTCCCCAGACCGCTCGTCAGGCCGAGCCCGCCGCCCAGGTGGACCTGGTAGCCGTCCTCGCCGTTCGCCAGCGCGCCCTTCAGGCCGATGTCGGCCGTCTGGATGCGGGCGCACGAGTTGGGGCAGCCGTTGAGGTTGATCGTGATCGGCTGGTCGAACGTGGGCAACCGGTTCTCCAGCTCGCCGATCAGGTGCGTGGCGCGCGCCTTCGTCTCGACGATGGCCAGCTTGCAGAACTCGATGCCGGTGCAGGCCATCGTGCCGCGACGGAAGGTGCTCGCGGTGCGCACGACGAGGCCGAGCGCCTCCAGCCCCTCGACGAGCGGGTCGACCTTCGCCGGCGCGACGTCCAGCACGACGATCTTCTGCTCGACCGTGAGCCGGACCTTGTCGGAACCGGCGGTCTCGACGAGGTCGGCCAGCTGTTGCAGCAGCTCGCCCGAGATGCGGCCGACGGTCGGCGCCATGCCGACGTAGAAGCGGCCGTCGTTCTGCGGGTGCACCCCGACGTGGTCGCGACGACCGGTCGGCGGTGCGGGCGGCTCGGGGCCGTCCTCGAGGGCGAACCCGAGGTACTCACCCTCCAGCACCTGCCGGAACAGCTCGGGCCCCCAGTCGGCGACGAGGAACTTCAGGCGCGCACGGGTGCGCAGCCGGCGGTAGCCGTAGTCGCGGAAGATGCTGACGACGCCGACCCACACATCCGGGATCTGCTCGAGCGTGACGAACGCGCCGAGTCGGACGCCGAGCTTCGGGTTGGTGGACAGGCCGCCGCCGACCCAGAGGTCGAAGCCCGGGCCGAGCTCGGGGTGCACCACGCCGACGAACGCGACGTCGTTGATCTCGTGCGCGACGTCGTGGTGCGGAGAGCCGCTGATCGCGGTCTTGAACTTGCGCGGCAGGTTGGAGAACCGCGGGTCGCCGATGTAGTTGTCGACGATCGCGCGCACGGCGGGGGTGCCGTCGATGATCTCGTCGGCTGCGACCCCGGCGACGGGGGACCCGAGGACGACGCGCGGGCAGTCGCCGCAGGCCTCCTGGGTGCTCAGCCCGACGGCCTCGAGGCGGCGCCAGATCTCCGGGACGTCCTCGACGCGGATCCAGTGCAGCTGGATGTTCTGCCGGTCGGTGACATCGGCGGTCCCGCGGCCGAACTCGACCGAGATGTCCGCGATGGTGCGCAGCTGCTGCAGGCTCAGCGCGCCGCCGTCGCAGCGCACCCGCAGCATGAAGAACTCGTCGTCCAGCTCGTGCGGCTCGAGCGTCGCGGTCTTGCCGCCGTCGATGCCGGGCTTGCGCTGCGTGTAGAGCCCCCACCAGCGCATACGTCCGCGCAGGTCCTCGGGCGCGATGCTGGCGAAGCCCTCGCGGGAGTAGACGTCCTCGATCCGCTGGCGGACGTTGAGCGCGTCGTCCTGCTGCTTGAACAGCTCGTTGCCGTTCAGCGGTTCTTTCTGGTCGAACGCCCACTGGCCCTCGGGGCGAGCCGCGGGCGGGGCGATCCTGGTCTGCGCCATAGGGCGCTACCTCCGGGTGAACATGGACGTGCGACTGCACCCTGCGCTCGGGGGAGCGGCGATCGGACACAGACCGCGCGCCCGAGGGGGGACGTGGGCGGGGTCAGTTGCTCCGCGGACAGCAGCAGCGCATGACCAGGGCCGCGGCGGCGCAGTGGCACCGACAGGCGGACGTCCCGGACATGATCACCCCCTGAGGATGACGGACGTCCGCCCTGTGCGGGAGGGCCGTTCCGGTATCTGAGATGCACTCGCCGACATATGGACAACCGCCCGACAGTCCACTAAAAGCGGTCCAGTTGAGTCGGGATTAGCCGCGTACGCTCTCTCCTCGTGCCAGAGTCCCGCGCCGTCGATGCGCCACCTGCCGCGCTCTGCGATCGTCGGCCACAGGTCCCCGTCGACCGGCTGCTGGCCGAGATGGTCCCGCCCCGACACTTTGCCGACGAGTCCTTCGACACCTACCGTCCCGACCCCTCGCACCCGTCGCAGCGGGCCACGGTCGAGCGTCTGACCCAGGTCGCCGCGCAGATCCGCGACGGTGGCGGGGGCCGACGCTGGCGCAAGAAGGCCCCGGCCCCCGCGGTCTACCTCGACGGCGGGTTCGGCGTCGGCAAGACCCATCTGCTGACGTCGCTCGCCCGGGCCGTCGGCGACGCGGCGTACGGCACGTTCGTCGAGTACACGAACCTCGTCGGCGCGCTCGGCTTCCTGCCCACCGTCGAGGCGCTCGCCACCCGGCGGCTGGTCTGCATCGACGAGTTCGAGCTGGACGACCCCGGCGACACCGTCCTGATGTCCCGCCTCCTGCGCGAGCTGGCCGACCGGGGCGTGGCGCTCGCCGCCACCTCCAACACGCTGCCCGGCTCGCTCGGGGAGGGGCGCTTCGCCGCCGACGACTTCCTGCGCGAGATCCAGGCCCTGTCCGCGCGCTTCGAGGTGCTGCGCGTGGACGGCGACGACTACCGGCACCGCTCGCTGGTCACGGATGCCTCCGGGATGCGGGACGCCGACGTCCGTTCCGCGGTCGCCGGCCGACCGGACGCGACCCTGGACGACTTCGACGCCCTTCTCGCGCACCTGGCGACGGTCCACCCCTCCCGGTACGGCGCGCTGCTCGACGGCGTCGGCCTCGTCGGGCTCACCGCCGTGGGACCCGTGCCGACGCAGGACGTCGCCCTGCGCCTCGTCGTGCTCGTCGACCGGCTCTACGACCGCGACGTCCCGGTGCTGCTGGGCGGGTCGGGGGAGCGCGACCTGTTCTCCGCCGACATGCTCGCCGGCGGGTACCGCAAGAAGTACTACCGGGCGCTGTCCCGGCTCGGCTCGCTCGCGGCTGACGGGCTCGCGCTGGTCAAGTAGATTGACCACATGGCCGACGACGTCGTTCTCCCCGCCCTGCTCCGCGCCGCCCGTGGCGCCTACAGCCACGTCATCCACGCCGAGCTCGTCGCCGGTGGCTTCGACGACGTGCCGCGCAACGGGCCGTTCGTGCTCGGCGGTCTGGTCAACCACGGCGGGAGCGTCTCGGGGCTCACGCGTGAGCTCGGCGTCACCAAGCAGGCGGCGAGCCAGCTGGTCGACACGCTCGTCGTGCGCGGCTACCTCGAGCGCGTCGCGGACCCGCAGGACGGCCGCCGGATGACCGTCGTCCCCACGACCCGCGGGCGCGGTGCCGCCGCGGCGGTCCGCAGCGGCGTCGAGCAGGTCGACGGGCAGCTCCGGGAGCGGCTCACCGCCGACCAGCTGGACGGGCTCCGTGCCGGGCTCGTGGCCCTGTGCGACCTGCGCGAGGAGTGGGAGGACCGGATCCGCGCTTCGCGCCCGGCGCGGGACGGGGGACGATAGCCGCATGAGCTCCGAGACCCTCGACCGCCTGACCGCCGACCTGACCACCTCCATGAAGGCGCGCGACGCCGACCGCACCAGCATCCTGCGCCAGCTCATCGGCGCCGTGCGGGCCGAGGAGAAGGCCGGACCCGAGGTCAAGGAGCTCACCGAGGACGACGTGCTCAAGGTGCTGGCCCGCGAGGTCAAGAAGCGGCGCGAGAGCGCGCAGATCTACACCGACGCCGGCGCAGGCGAGCGTGCGGACGTGGAGACGCGCGAGGCCGACGCGATCGAGACGTACCTGCCCGCGCGGCTCTCGGACGACGAGCTCGCCGCCCTGGTGACCGACGTCATCGCGTCCGTGGGCGCGACGAGCATCAAGGACATGGGTGGGGTCATGAAGGAGGCGACGGCCCGAGCGGGCACCGCCGCCGACGGCAAGAAGCTCTCCGCGCTGGTCCGTTCGGCGCTGGCGGGGTAGCGGTCAGGCGCGGCTGACGACCACGAACCGCTCGTCGTCGTCCGCGTCGCCGAGCTTCTCGCTCGCCCGCGCGACCATGGCCGGCGAGATGTCGAGCCCGGACACGCCCACGCCCTCATGGTGGCGCGCGAGCGTCAGGCGAGCACGGTGATCGACCGCGGCGCCCCGACCACCGGTTCGTGCCCCGCGTTCGTCCAGGCGGCCACGACGGCGAGCGCCTCGCCGGTCCCGGCGGCCGGGGGCAGGGGTCCGTCCGAGAGGTTGACGACGACGTGGGCGGCCCCCCGCCGCAGCACGAGCCAGCCGTCCCACGGACCCTCGCCCGAGCCGCCGCCCCAGGTCACGTCCGTCGCGGTGAGGTCGCCGGAGGCAAGGTCCGGCACGGAGCGGCGGAGCGCGAGGAGGGTGCGGTACCAGTCGAGCATCCGGGCGTGCGCCGGATCGGCGAGCTCGGCGCGGTCGAGGGTGCTGGCCCGGAAGGTGGACAGTGCCTGCGGGTCGGGCACCTCGACGTCGCCGCCGTAGAGCTCGGCCCAGCCGTGGCCGCCGAACTCGCGGGTGCGGCCCTCGCGCACGGCGGCCGCCAGGGACGGGTCGGCGTAGGACGTGAAGAACTGGAACGGCGTGCGGGTTCCCCACTCCTCGCCCATGAAGAGCATCGGGGTGAACGGCGACAGGATCAGGAGCGCCGCAGACGCCGCGAGGACCAGATCGGGGTGCTGCCGCGACGGGCGGTCGCCGATCGCGCGGTTGCCCACCTGGTCGTGGGTCTGGACGCTGACGACGAACCGGTGGCCGTCGGTCTCGGGCGCGACCGGGCGGCCCCAGGTCCGGCCACGGAACGTCGACCAGCCGCCGTCGTGCACGAAGGCCCTGGTCAGCGCCTGGCGCAACGCTGACGGCGTGCCGAAGTCGGCGTAGTAGCCGTGCCGTTCGCCGGTGAGCAGGGCGTGGATCGCGTGGTGGACGTCGTCGGCCCACTGGGCGGTCATGCCCCACCCGCCGTCGGCCGTCGGCGTGACCGAGACGATGTCGTTCAGGTCGGTCTCCGCGACCAGCGAGAGCGGTCGCCCGACGGTCGACGAGAGGGCTGCGACCCGGTTGGACAGCTGGGTGAGCAGGTGGACCGGGCGGTCGTCGGCCAGGGCGTGCACGGCGTCGAGGCGCAGGGCGTCGACGTGGAAGTCGGAGAACCAGCGCAGCGCGCTCTCGATGATCCAGCGCCTGACCTCGTCGGAACCTGGCTGGTCGAGGTTGATCGCCGCACCCCACGGCGTCTCGTGCGCGTCGGTCCAGTACGGGCCGAACTCGCCGACGTAGGCGCCCGACGGGCCGAGGTGGTTGTAGACGACGTCGAGGCACACGCCCAGTCCCAGGCCGTGGGCGGTGTCGACGAACCGCTGCAGCGCCGCCGGCCCGCCGTAGGCCTCGTGCACCGCGTACAGGCCGACGCCGTCGTAGCCCCAGCCGCGGTCGCCGTCGAACGGGGCGATCGGCATGAGCTCCACCACGTCGACGCCCAGCGCGACCAGCGACGGCAGCTCGGCCGCGGCGGACTCGAGAGTGCCCCCGGGCGTGAACGTGCCGACGTGCAGCTCGTACAGGACCGCTCCGCGGACGTCGACGCCCTCCCACGACTCGTCGGACCAGTCGAACGCGGACGTGTCGAACACGCGGCTCGGACCGTGCACGCCGGCCGGCTGCCACGCGCTGCGCGGGTCGGGTCGGGGCGGGCCGCCGTCGAGGGAGAACGCGTAGTCCGTCCCGGACGGGAGGTCTCGGTCGGTCTCCCACCAGGCATCGGCGCGCTCCATCGGCACGTGCTCGTCACCGACGACCAGATCGATGCGGGAGACGTTCGGCGCCCAGACGCGAGGCAGCATCCTCAGCCCTGTGCCCGGACGAGCAGGGCGACGGGCAGCCGGTCCAGGATGCCCGCCACGTCGACCACGCCGCCGCTCACGGCGCGCTCAGTCAGGACGTCGAACCAGTCGCCGTCGGGCAGCGCGACCGAGTGGTCGGCCCACCCGCCGAGCCGGTCGACGGCCGCCGCGAGCCGGGTCGCGACGACGGCGACCTGGGGGACGCCGTCCACGGTCCGGGCGTACGTCAGCGAGTGCCCGGACGAGTGCGCGAGCGGCCGGAACCCCGCGGTCGGCCCGACGAACGCGTCGGGCAGGTCGTGCCGCAGGCGCAGCGCGCGGGAGGTGACCAACAGCTTCTCGTCGGCCAGGTCGCGCGGGCCGGCGCCGTCGTCGAGCCGGACGAGCCGGGCGGCGAGCGGTGCGACGTCGACGAACCGGCGGTTGTCCGGGTCGACGAGCACGGGGTCGGGGACCTCGGTGCCCTGGTAGACGTCCGCGACACCCGGCAGGGTCAGCTGGACGAGCTTGGTGCCGAGGGTCGCCGCCCGGACCGCGGGCCGCGTGCGGACCTCCCACTCCGTGAACAGTGCGGCGACCGTGGGATCGACCAGGGCCTGGCGCGCGGCGTCGAGCACGGCGCGTTCGTAGGGCTCGTCGGGCGCCGTCCACGTGGTGCGGGACTTGGCCTCCCGGATCGCCTTCGTCAGGTACTCCACGAGGCGGTCCTCGGCGATCGGGCCGTGGTCCGTCCACGTGCCCGCGAGCGTCTGCCACAGCAGGTACTCGGTCCGGCCGTCCAGCAGCGCGCTGCGGTACGGGGCCGTGGCGGCCCGGAGCCGGTCGACGAGCTGCGACCACTCGCGGGGAAGCTCGCTGAGCACCCCGAGCCGCGAACGCGTGTCCTCGCCGCGCTTGGTGTCGTGCGTCGACAGGGTCGTCATGCCGAGCGGCGACGCCACCTGCATCCGCGCCGCCCACGCCGAGAGGTCCGTCGGCGTCAGCGCGAACTGCTCGGGCGCCCCGCCCACCTCGCAGAGGCCCACGAGGTGCGTCCAGCGGTAGAACGCGGTGTCCTCGACCCCCTTGGCCATGACGGCCCCGCAGGTCTGCTGGAAGCGCACGATCAGCTCGTCGCGACGGGCGCCGCGGGTCTGGCCGGCGCTGCCCACCTCGCGGCCCAGGAGCAGGTCGACGAGCACGTCCATGGTGGACTCGCGCTCCGGCGAGAGCCGTCGGCGCGCGTGCCGGGCGGCGGCGTGCAGCACCTCGAGCGACTCGGGGTGCACCGGCTCGCCGGGCACGACGTAGGCGCGGTACCGGTCGAACGCGACGAGCAGCTCGACCAGGCAGTCCTGCAGCGCCCGCCAGGTGTGGTCGCGCAGGCGCAGGTCGTCGTGGCAGATGCCGGCCGCCAGGGTCGTCAGCCGGTAGACCTCCGCGTACAGCGGACCGTCGACGATCTCGCGCTTGGCCTGCTCGGCGATCCCCGGGAACGCGTCGGAGGTGTCGCCCGTGAGCCGGTGCATGACCGCGTCGAGCACGGCCGCGCCGCCGGGGTCGACGAACGTCTGCTGGATCCGCCAGAGGGCCTCGTAGCCCGTCGTTCCGGCGGTCTCCCAGTCGGCGGGCAGCGTCTCCTCGCCCTCGAGGATCTTCTCGACGACGACCCACGCGCCGTCGCTCTCGGCGCGCAGTCGCGCGAGGTAGCCCGCCGGGTCGGCGAGCCCGTCGGGGTGGTCGATCCGCAGGCCGTCGATCACGCCGTCGGCGAGCAGCCGCAGGACGAGCCGGTGCGTGGCGTCGAAGACGGCGGGGTCCTCGACCCGGATGGCGAGCAGCGTGCCCACGTCGAAGAACCGTCGGTAGTTGAGCTCCTCGTCGGCCACCCGCCAGTACGCGAGCCGGTAGTGCTGGCGCTCGACCATCTCGGCCAGGGCCAGGCTCTCGGTGCCCGGCCGGACGGGGAACACGTGGTCGTAGTAGCGCAGGACCGTCCGCGTGCCCTCGCCGGGGATCTCGACCTCGTCGAGCTGGAGCTCGTCGCGGCCGAGGACCGCGCCGATCCGGTCGCCCAGCACGGGCATCAGCACCGCGCCGTCGCCCGCCGACCAGTCGACGTCGAACCAGTCGGCGTACGGGGAGTCCGGCCCCTCGCCCAGCACCGACCACAGGGCGCGGTTGTGCCAGACGGGCGTCGGCACGGCCATGTGGTTGGGCACGATGTCGAGCACGAGCCCGAGGCCGGCGTCGTGGGCCACCTCGGCCAGGTGCTCCAGGGCGGGCAGGCCGCCGAGCTCGGGCGCGACCTCGTCGTGGTCGACGACGTCGTACCCGTGGGTGGAGCCGGGAGCTGCCCGCAGGATCGGCGAGAGGTAGACGTGCGTGACGCCCAGCGACGCCAGGTACGGCACCCGGTCGGCGACGTCGAGCAGGGTCAGGTCGGTGCCGAGCTGCACGCGGTACGTCGAGACCGGCACCGGCCGCCCCGCCGTGGGGAGCCGTCGGGTCGGGGTCGGTCGTTGATCGCTCATGCCGTCGGGCGCGGCTTGGTGGTGCGTCGCTTCGGCTTCTCGTCCGTGGCGCCCGCCGAGGCCGTGCGCCGCTTGGCCTGCTTGGCGGCCTCGCGAGACGCCTCCGCCACCGCCCCCGTGCCCGACGACGAGGCCGTCGGCGTCATCGGCGCCCGGGTGAGCACCACGACGGACTTCTGGGCGAGGGTCAGGTCCTTGCCGGACTCGACGGTGGTCCCCGACTCGACCTGGGAGTCCGTGTCGAAGACGGCGGTCCAGGTCTGGCCGTAGGCGACCTCGGGGATCGTGAACGTGGCCGTGTCGGGCTGCCCGTTGAACAGCACCAGGAAGCTGTCGTCGACGATCTCCTGGCCGCGATCGTCGGGCTCGACGATCGCGTCACCGTTGAGGAACACCATCACGGCGCGAGCCTGGTCGGCGCCCCACGCCTCGTCACGCATGTGGTGGCCGTCCGGCGCGAGCCACGCGATGTCGAGCAGGTCCGACTCCCCGCCGTGCTCGGCGGAGCCGGCGAAGAACCGACGCCGCCGGAACACCGGGTGGTCCTGACGGAGCCGCACGACGCGCCGCGTGAACTCGAGAAGCGCGTTCTGCGTCTCGTCGAGATCCCAGTCGACCCAGGAGATCGGGCCGTCCTGGCAGTAGACGTTGTTGTTGCCCTGCTGGGTCCGGCCGAGCTCGTCACCGTGCGCGAGCATGGGGATGCCCTGCGACAGGAGCAGCGTGGCGATGAAGTTGCGGCGCTGCCGGGCGCGCAGCGCGAGCACGTCCTTGTCCTTCGTCGGGCCCTCGACGCCGCAGTTCCACGACCGATTGTGGCTCTCGCCGTCGTTGTTGCCCTCGCCGTTCGCCTCGTTGTGCTTCTCGTTGTAGGACACGAGGTCGTTCAGCGTGAAGCCGTCGTGCGCGGTGACGAAGTTGACGCTCGCGATCGGGCGGCGGCCGGTGTGCTCGTACAGGTCCGACGAGCCCGACAGCCGGCTGGCGAACTCCCCGAGCGTGGAGGGCTCGCCGCGCCAGAAGTCGCGCACGGTGTCGCGGTACTTCCCGTTCCACTCCGACCACAGCGGCGGGAAGCCGCCCACCTGGTAGCCGCCCTCACCGATGTCCCACGGCTCGGCGATGAGCTTGACCTGCGAGACGACGGGGTCCTGGTGCACCAGGTCGAAGAACGCCGAGAGCCGGTCGACCTCGTGGAACTGCCGGGCCAGAGTGGCCGCCAGGTCGAACCGGAACCCGTCGACGTGCATCTCGGTCACCCAGTAGCGCAGCGAGTCCATGATCAGCTGCAGCACGTGCGGCGAGCGCATGAGCAGCGAGTTCCCGGTGCCCGTGGTGTCGAAGTAGTGCGCCTGGTCGTCGTCGACGAGCCGGTAGTAGTTGGCGTTGTCGATGCCGCGGAAGCTCAGCGTCGGGCCCATGTGGTTGCCCTCGGCCGTGTGGTTGTAGACCACGTCGAGGATCACCTCGATGTCGGCCTGGTGCAGCGCCTTGACCATCGCCTTGAACTCCTGCACCTGCTGCCCGGCCTGCGGGAAGGCCGAGTAGCCGTTGTGCGGGGCGAAGAAGCCGATCGTGTTGTAGCCCCAGTAGTTGGACAGACCCTTCTCGACGAGCGACGGGTCGTTGACGAACTGGTGCACGGGCATGAGCTCGACGGCCGTCACGCCCAGCGAGGTCAGGTGCTCGATGACCGCGGGGTGCGCGAGGCCGGAGTACGTTCCGCGCAGCTCCTCGGGGATCGCCGGATGCTGCATCGTGAGGCCACGCACGTGCGCCTCGTAGATCACGGACTCGTGGTACTCGTGCTGCGGCGGGCGGTCGTTGCCCCAGTCGAAGTACGGGCTGATCACCACGGACGTCATGGTGTGCCCGGCGGAGTCGTCGTCGTTGCGCTCGTCGGGCGCGTCGAACTGGTACGAGTACAACGAAGGGTCGCCGTCGATCTGACCGTCGATCGCCTTCGCGTACGGGTCCAGGAGCAGCTTGTTGGGGTTGCACCGGTCGCCCTTGGCCGGGTCGTTCGGCCCGTGCACGCGGAACCCGTAGCGCTGGCCGGGCGAGATCGCCGGCAGGTAGCCGTGCCACACGAACGCATCGACCTCCGTGAGGTCCCCGCGCGTCTCGGTCCCGTCCGCGTCGATCAGGCAGAGCTCGACCCGCTCGGCCACCTCGGAGAACAGGGCGAAATTCGTCCCGGTCCCGTCGTAGGTGGCGCCCAGGGGATAGGGACGTCCAGGCCACATCTGCATGCGCCCCAGGGTGCCAGCCCTGGAGTCTTCTGGCGCGTGGTGCACAGCGGAAGCACGGGTGGACTTCACCACACCCGCAGACATTGCGGATCGGGCGGCGACCTGGTGCGCTGGCTGGCATGAGCGCATCGGTGGTCGTCGTCGGGGGTGGTCTGGCAGGCGCCAAGACCGTGGAGGCGCTGCGCGGCGGCGGGTTCGACGGGCGCGTCGTCCTGCTCGGGGCGGAGACCGAGCGCCCCTACGAGCGCCCGCCGCTGTCCAAGGGCTACCTGCAGGGTTCCGACGAGCGCGAGGGTGCCTTCGTCCACGACGCCGGCTGGTACGCGTCGCACGACGTCGACCTGCGGCTCGGGGTCGCGGTGACCGGTCTCGACCTCGCCGCGCACGACGTCCTCGACAGCTCGGGCACCCGCACCGGCTGGGACCACCTGGTGCTCGCGACGGGGTCCGAGCCGCGGCGCCTCGACGTCCCCGGAGCCGACCTGAAGGGGGTGGTGCACCTGCGCACCCTCGACGACTCCGACCGGCTCCGGGCCTCCCTCGTGCCCGGCCGTCGCGTCGTGGTGGTCGGCGGCGGGTGGATCGGCCTGGAGGTCGCCGCGGCCGCGCGGGCCGCCGGGTGCGAGGTGACCGTGCTCGTCCGCGACCCGCTGCCGCTGCTGGCCGTGCTCGGACCGGAGCTGGCCGAGACCTTCGCGGACCTGCACCGGGCGAACGGCGTCGACCTGCAGGTCCGGACGGAGGTCGGGGCGATCGTCGCGGCCGGCGACGGCACGCACGTCGGCGCCGTCGAGCTCGCGGACGGCACGCTCGTCGACGCCGACCTGGTCGTCGTCGGCGTCGGCGCGGCACCGCGGGTGGACCTGGCGCGCGACGCCGGGCTGAACGTCGAGGACGGTGTCCTCGTCGACGCCCACCTGCGCTCGTCGAACCCGCACGTGCTCGCGGTGGGCGACATCGCCCGCGCCCACCACCCGTTCCTGGGCACCCACGTCCGGGTCGAGCACTGGGCCAACGCGCTGAACCAGCCCGCCACCGCGGCGGCCACGATCCTCGGCCGCGACGAGCCGTACGACAAGCTGCCCTACTTCTTCTCGGACCAGTTCGACCTCGGCATGGAGTACGTCGGCTGGGTGGGACCGCACGGCTACGACCGGGTGGTGGTGCGCGGCGACCTGGTCGGGCGCGAGTGCATCGCGTTCTGGCTGCGGAACGGTCGCGTGCTCGCCGGCATGAACGTCAACGTGTGGGACGTGGTCGACGACGTGCAGGCACTCATCCGCTCGCGCGCCCAGGTCGACGCGGACCGGCTGGCCGACCTGGACGTGCCGCTGGGCGAGGTGGTCAGCGGCTCGTGAGGACGACGAGCTGCTGCGTCGCGCGGGTCATCGACACGTAGCGGTCGACCGCCCCCTCGATGCCCTCGCCGAACCTGTCGGGGTCGACCAGGACGACCAGGTCGAACTCGAGCCCCTTGGCCAGCTCGGGCGTCAGCGACCGGACGCGTGGTGTCGCGACGAAGGACGGGTCGCCGATCACGCAGCCGATGCCCTCGGCGTGCTCCGCGGACCAGTCCTCGAGGATCGTGTCGAGGTCGGCCACCGAGCCGTGCGCGACCGGGACCCCTGTGCTGCGGATCGAGGTCGGCACGTTCGCGTCGGGCAGCGCGGCCCGGATGACCGGCTCGGCCTGCTCCATGACCTCCTGGGGCGTCCGGTAGTTGATGCTCAGCGTCGCGAGCGTGAGCTGGTCGAGGCCCACACGCTCCAGCCGCTCCTGCCACGACTCGGTGAACCCGTGCCGGGCCTGCGCGCGGTCCCCGACGATGGTGAGGCTCCGCGACGGGCAGCGGCTCAGCAGCATCCGCCACTGCGCGTCGGTCAGCTCCTGGGCCTCGTCGACGACGACGTGCGCGAACGGCCCGGCGAGCACGTCCGGGTCCGGGGCGGGCAGCGCGGTCTCGTCGACGAGCGCGTCGCGCAGGTCCTGGCCGCGCAGCATGCTCATGACGGCGAGCTCCGAGTCGTCGGACTCGATGAGGTCGTCGACGATCTGGTTCATGTACTCGCGCTCGGCCGCGAGCGTCGCCTCGTGCCGCCGCCTGCGCTCCGACGCCTCCGCGTCGCCCAGTCGCTGGCGTGCGGCGTCGAGGAGCGGCAGGTCGTCCACGGTCCACGCCTGCGCGTCGGCCCGCTGCAGCACCCGGACCTGCGACGGCTCGAGCCACGGTGCGCACAGGCGCAGGTAGGCGGGCACCGACCACAGGTCGCCGACGAGGTCGGTGGGCTCGAGCATCGGCCAGGCGCGGTTCAGGGTGCGGACGAGGTCCTTGTTGCCGAGCAGCGCCCGGCGGAGCACGTCTGCGGGGACGTCGTCGTCGTCGACCTTGTCGGCCAGGATCGTGAGCACGGCGTCGAGGACCTGCTCGCGGGCCTCGTTGTGCGGCGTGCCGCGCTCCGGCGCGTCGAACGCCTCGGCCCAGTCCGCCGAGCTGAGCCACAGGTCGGCCCACTCCGTCTCGACCTCCATGCCCTCGGTGGGCGGCCGCTCGTAGAACCGGACGGCGGGCTCGATCGCCCCCACCATCGCCGCCGACGACTTCAGGCGGGAGACCTCGGGGTCGGCCTCGACCCGCGCGGTGGCTCCCTCCAGGACGAGGTCGCGCAGCGTGCAGGTCTGGACGCCCTCCTCGCCGAGGCTGGGCAGGACGTCGCCGACGTACGCCAGGTACGGCTCGTGCGGGCCGACGAACAGCACGCCGCCGCGGTGGTGACCGAGGCGCGGGTCGGAGTAGAGCAGGTAGGCCGCGCGGTGCAGTGCCACGACGGTCTTGCCGGTCCCGGGTCCGCCGTCGACGACGAGCGCGCCGCGGGACCCGGCGCGGATGATCGCGTCCTGGTCGGCCGCGATCGTGCCGAGGACGTCGCGCATCCGTGCCGAGCGGTCGGTGCCGAGGCTCGCGACGAACGCGGACTGGTCGTCGAGCGCGGCGTTGCTGGTGAGGCCCTCGGGGGTGAAGACCTCGTCCCAGTAGTCGCCGATGCGCCCGCGCGTCCACCGGTACCGGCGGCGGCTGACGAGTCCCATCCGGTTCGCGTGGGTGGCGCCGAAGAACGGCTCGGCGGCGGGGGAGCGCCAGTCGAGGAGCAGCCGCCGGCCCGCGGCGTCCGTGAGACCCAGTCGTCCGATGTAGACGGGACCGTCGGCGGTGACGATGCGGCCGAGGCAGAGGTCGAGGCCGTACCGGCGCAGGGTCCGCAGGCGGGCGGTCAGCCGGTGGACCTCCTGGTCGCGCTCCAGCGCCTGCGTGCCGCCGCGGCCCGGCGCCCTGCGCTCGGCGTCCAGCCGGGTCGACAGGTCCGCGATGCTCTCCTCGAGAGTCGCAGCGATCGCGGCGAAGTGCTCCTCGTCGTCCGCGACGAGGGTCGGGTCGGCCTTGGCGGCGAGTCGGTCGGGAAGGTCGAACGCGCTCACACCGGTGCTCCGATGTCCGTGGATGGTGGTCACGGCTGGCGATTCTGCGCGCCGACGGGGGCCTTGCCGCAAGCCCCCGGTCGCGCTATACCTTGGAAGTGGAAGGAGGCCGGGCCTCCTTCCTTTCGTGCGTCTAGGCCAGCGTCCGGTCGACCGCGCGACGGACCACCTCGTCGTCGTCGGCCCCCTGGGCCCGCCAACCCAGCTGCTGGATCGCGCCGTTGCCCCGCCGCAGCAGGGTCGTCACCTGGTGCTCGACCCACTCCAGGTCCCCGTTCGCCAGCAGCGCGGGCCGGACGTGGTCGACGAGCGTGCCGACGGCCTCCGCCGCAGGGACGGGCGTGCCGGTGAAGGGGTCGACGAGGTCGCCGGACAGGCCCGACCGCGCGGCCCGCCAGCCGGCCGCCCGCAGGAGCTCCGTCCGGGGCTGCTCGATCGTGGCGCGGGTGTCCGCGAGCGCGCGGACGAGGGCGGCCTGCAGCGCCGCGTCGCCCGCGTCGAGGCAGACGTCCGCGACCCGGACCTCGACGGTCGGGTACCGCGACGACAGCCGGGCGTCGAAGTAGACCATCCCCTCGTCGAGGATCGCGCCCGTGCGCAGCAGGCCGTCGATGACCGCGCGGTAGCCGGCCGCGTCGCCGAACGGCGCCGTCGGGCCGGCGGTGGGCCAGCGACCCCAGACCTGCGAGCGGTAGCTGGCGTACCCGGTGGTCGTGCCCTGCCACGACGGGCTGTTGCCGGAGAGGGCCAGCAGGATCGCCGTCCAGGGCCGCAGGTCGTCGAGGATCCGCACGCCCTCCTCGTCGTCGGCGACCTCGACGTGCACGTGGCACCCGCACGTCAGCTGGTCCCGCGCCGTCTGGCCGAACTCCGCCCGGATCGCGTACGCGCGCTTGTCGGGCAGGACGGTCGACTCGACGGCCTGCGGGGGCGTGGCCAGGGCGGCCACCCGCGCGCCCGCCCGACCGGCCAGCTCGTCCGCCCGGGAGCGGCCGGACCGGATCTGCTCGACGAGGTCCGCGAGGTCCGTGCACGGGTGCGTCGACGTCTCGATCTGCTCCTGCTTGAACTCCTTCTCCAGGTCGCCGCCGGGTTCGTCGCCCGACGACGGCTCGTCCGCTGCGTGCCGCAGGACCGCGGGGGCGACCGCGTGGGGCTGCCCCTCGGGCGTGACGAGCAGGAACTCCTCCTCGACGCCGACGCTCCGCATCGGCTCAGTCTGGGGGAGTCTTCTGCGACGCGCTCGGCAACGCTCGCCGATCCACCCACCTGCCCGGTCGGTGAGCGCTAGTCTCCGGGCGTGGCAGTGCTCGTGACAGGGGGAGCGGGCTACATCGGGGCGCACGTG
Source organism: Cellulomonas sp. P2_B4 (assembly GCF_056404795.1). Taxonomy (NCBI): domain Bacteria; kingdom Bacillati; phylum Actinomycetota; class Actinomycetes; order Micrococcales; family Cellulomonadaceae; genus Cellulomonas; species Cellulomonas sp. P2_B4. The sequence continues at coordinate 95,531 of NZ_JBFUDI010000003.1, read as the reverse complement.
GTGCGCGCGGTGCAGTCGGCTGGGCATGCGGTCGTCGTCGTCGACGATCTGAGCAGCGGCGACGCCGGACGCGTCCCGGACGTGCCTTTGGTGCGTCTGGACCTCGCGCTCGCTCCGAGTCGGGCGGCGCTCGCCGCGACGATGCGCGAGCACGGCGTCACGTCGGTGATCCACCTCGCGGCGCGCAAGCAGGTGTCCGAGTCGGTCGAGCGCCCGCTCTGGTACTACGACCAGAACCTCTCCGGGCTGTCGCACGTCCTGGGCGCGATGGACCTGGCGTCGGTCGGGACCATCGTGTACTCCTCGTCGGCCGCTGTGTACGGCTGTGTCCCCGACGAGCTCGTCACCGAGGACGTCGCTCTGGCTCCGATGAGCCCGTACGGGCGCACCAAGCTGGCGGGCGAGTGGCTCGTGCGGGACGCCGTCCGGGCGCGCGGGGTGCGCGCCGTCGCCCTGCGCTACTTCAACGTCGCGGGCGCGGGCGCCCCGGAGCTCGGCGACACCGTCGTCGCGAACCTCGTCACCTGCGTCCTGGACCGCATCGGTCGGGGGCTGCGTCCGCAGGTGTTCGGTGCCGACTACCCGACCGCCGACGGCAGCTGCGTGCGCGACTACGTGCACGTGCTCGACCTCGCGGAGGCCCACGTCGCGACCCTGGACCGCGTCGTCGGCGGCGATCCCGTCGGCCCGGCGCTCAACGTGGGTCGCGGCGAAGGGGCGTCGGTGTTCGAGGTCCTCCGGGTGCTGTCCGAGGTCAGCGGGCTGGACACCACCCCCGAGGTGGTCGGCCGGCGGCCTGGCGACCCCGCCCGGGTCGTGGCGGCCGTCGACCGCATCGCGCGCGACGTGCACTGGAGTGCCCGGGCCGACCTGCGCGCGATCCTCGAGAGTGCCTGGGCGGCGTGGCGGGCGGGTCGGGCCGTTCTCTAGCGCGCGGGCTCGCGTTCCGCCGGCGCCCCGAAGCGGGCGACGACGACGGCGCCCACGAGGACGAGCACGAACCCGACCGCCGCGACGCCCGCGGCCCCGTCCGTGGTCCGGTCGCCGGCGAAGAGCAGGCCGAGGGTCGCGCCGGTCACCGTCTCGATGCCGACCATGAGCGCGGTGACCGGGACGACCGGCGCCCGCCGCAGCGCGATCGCCGAGGCCGCCAGACCGAGCACTCCGCAGACGCCCGCGCACCAGATGACGGGGTCCGTGACCAGGACGAGCGGCGACCAGCTCGGCGCCGTGCGCGCCCCGAGCGCCAGGACGCCGAACGACAGCCCGGCCAGCGCCGCGAGCGCGAGCCCGCGCACCGGGGTCGGCGGACCGAGGGCGACGAGCGCCGTGGAGACGACGAGGGCGACGGTCAGGGCGAGGACCCACCACAGCGTGTGCGTGGTGACGGGGACGGACGGCTGGGCGCTCACCGACGACGCGAGCAGGATCAGCCCGGCGGCGAGGCCCGCGAGCCCGAGCCAGTCCGTCCAGCGCAGGCGTGCGCCGAGCGCGAGGATCGACAGCACCGCCGCGACGCCCAGGCTGGACGCCCGGCCGGCCTGCACGACGAACAGGGGAAGGGTCTGCAGGGCGAAGAACGACAGCAGGAAGCCGGAGACGACGAGCACGAGCGAGGCGAGGTAGGTCCGGTTGCGTGCGAGGCCGCCGACGAGGGCCGCGTCGAGCCGGGAGTCGACCGGCATGCGCCGCATGGCCAACGCCTGGACGACGATCGCGCCGCCGGAGCACAGCGCGGCCCCCGCGACACACAGAAGTGCCAGACCCACGTGCTCTCCCCCTGTCGCGTGCCTTCGGCGTGGATGACGCACCGAGCCCAGCCCGGAAACCCTATGCTCCACGCGGACGTACTTGCAGACGTCCGTCACGGCGCGCGGGCAGCGCGCATCCCGGGCGGGGGCCCCATGAGCAGTGCAACGAAGCCGTTCGAGAAGCTCTCGATCTTCTTTCCGATGTGGAACGAGGAGGAGTACATCGAGCGGGCCGTTAACGCGGCCCGGGCGGTGTGCGAGGAGCTGGTCGAGCAGCACCAGATCATCGACTACGAGATCATCGTGGTCGACGACGCCTCGACCGACGCCACGGGCCGGCTGGCCGACGCGATCGCCGCTGAGGACGCCCACGTCGTGGTGGTCCACCACCCCCGCAACCGCAAGCTCGGCGGGTCGATCAAGAGCGGGTTCGCGGCGGCGACGGGCGACGTCGTGCTCTACACGGACGCCGACCTCCCGTTCGAGATGGAGGAGCTGGTGCGCGCCCTGCGGGTCCTGCGCACGTACGAGGTGGACGTGGTCAGCGCGTACCGACTGGACCGGACCGGCGAGGGACCGCGCCGCGCGGTCTACTCCTTCCTCTACAACTGGCTCGTCCAGATCATGTTCCGCACGCGTCTGCGGGACATCAACTTCGCGTTCAAGCTCTGCCGCCGACGCGTCCTGGACCACGTGACGCTCAAGAGCGAGAGCTCGTTCATCGACGCCGAGCTGGTCATCCGCGCCCAGCGCTCGGGGTTCCAGATCCTGCAGATCGGCGTCGACTACTTCCCGCGGACGCGCGGGGTGTCCACGCTCTCGTCGCCGGCGGTGATCAAGGCGATGGTGCTCGAGCTCGTGCACCTGCGCCGCGAGCTGCGCGACGTCGCCCCCGTCGTCGGCCTCGAGCGCCCGTGAGGCGGCTCCTGGTGGTGACGGCGGACGACCTCGGGCTCACCCGGGGCGTGAACGACGCCGTACGCCAGGCCCACCTGTCGGGCATCGTCACCGCCGCGTCATTGCTGGCCGTCGGGCGGGAGTTCGACCACGCCGCCGCGATGCTCCGCGACCTGCCGGAGCTCGAGCTCGGCGCGCACCTGGCGCTCGTCGGCGAGGACCCGCCGCTCCTGTCCGCGCGGGAGGTGCCGAGCCTCGTCGACGCCCGCGGTGCGTTCCCGCTGAGCTACCGCGCGGTCGTGCGCCGCGGGCTCGTGGGCCGCATCGACCCGGACGACGTGCGCCGCGAGCTCGGCGCCCAGCTCGAGCGTGTGATCGGCGTCGGCGTCCCGGTCACCCACGTCGACACCCATCAGCACACGCACCTGTGGCCGACGGTCGGCGCCGTCGTCGCGGAGCTCGCCGCGACGGCGGGCATCTCGGCCGTGCGGCTCCCGACGAGCCACGCTCACGGGCCGACGAGCCTCGGGGTGCGCGCGCTCGCGCGGGGCACCCGGTCGCAGCTGCGCCGGGCGGGCCGGTCGACGACCGCCGACTACGCCGGGCTCGACGAGGCGGGAGGGCTCGACGCCGCACGGTTCGCGCGCACGCTCGAGCAGACGGCGCGTCGTGGCGCGGCCTCGGTCGAGATCAACTGCCATCCCGCGCTCGCGGACGACCCGGACCTGCAGCGGTTCGCGTGGGGCTACCGGTGGGCCGACGAGCTGGCGATGCTCGTCGACCCCGCCTCGCGGCGGGCGGTCGACGCCGCCGGCTACCGGCTCGGCGGGTTCCGTGCGCTGGTCGGGGAGGCGGCATGATCGCCGGTCGCCGACCCGACGAGCCCGGCCGCCGGGCGCTCGCGCTCTACCGGGACGCGCCCGCCGCGGTCCGCGCGCACGTGACGATCCGCTGGTGGAGCGCGCCGTTCCGACCCGTCGCCGACGTCCTGCCGCGCGACGGCCGGATCCTCGAGATCGGGTGCGGACACGGGCTGTTCAGCGCGTACGCGGCGTTCGACTCCGCCGGGCGGGACGTGCTCGGGGTCGACATCGACGCGGACAAGATCGAGGCTGCCGTCGCGGCCGCCGAGGGTCTCGACCGGCTCGAGTTCCGGGTCGCCCCGGACGGCGCGGTGCCCGAAGGCCCCTGGGACGCGATCGTCTTCGTCGACGTCCTCTACCTCCTGCCCGCCGACGAGCAGCGTCGCCTGCTGACCGAGGCGGTCGCGCAGCTGGCACCAGGCGGGTCGGTCGTGGTCAAGGAGATGGGCACGCGGCCCCGCTGGAAGGTCCGCTGGAACACCCTGCAGGAGACGCTCTCGGTCAAGGTGCTGCGGATCACCGAGGGGTCGGAGTTCGACTTCGTCGACCCGCGCACGATGGGCGGCTGGCTCGTCGGGCTCGGTCTGCGCGTCCGGGTGCGACGCCTCGACCGGGGGCGGGTGCATCCGCACCACCTGCTGGTCGCGAGCTCGTCGTGAGGCTGCCGTGGTCGCGGGTGGTCGCCGCCTACCTCGCGGTCGCCGCGGTCCTGACGGCGGTCGTCGCGGTCGCCGGTCGGTGGCGGCACGCCCCGGACGTGAGCCCCGCCCTGCAGGGGCCGTCGTGGCTCGACGGCTGGTTCCACTACGACGCCGGCTGGTACCTGCAGATCGCCGGGCAGGGGTACTCCTACACGCCCGGCCAGCAGTCGTCGGTCGCGTTCTTCCCGGTCTACCCGCTCGGCATGCGCGGTCTGGGCAACGTGCTCGGCGACCACCAGCTCGCGGGGTGGGTGATCACCGTGCTGGCCGGCCTGGGCGTGGCTCTGCTCTTCGCCCGCTGGGTCTGGGAGCGCCTCCCGCAGCGGTCCGCCACCTTCGCCGTCGTGGCCCTGCTCGTCTACCCGTACGCGTTCTTCCTCTACGGGGCCGTCTACGCCGACGCCCTCTTCGTGCTCTGCAGCATCGGGGCGTTCCTGCTGCTCGAGCGGCGCTGGTACCTCGCCGCCGGACTCGTCGGGGCGCTCGCGACCGCGGGCCGGCCGGTCGGCGTCGCGGTGGCGGTCGGACTGGTGGTCCGCGCGCTCGAGCTCCTCGCCACGGACCGCGCCGCGGTTCCCGGACGGGTGCCGCTGCGCGACGTCGTCGGCTCGGTGCGTGACGTCCGGCTGCGGCACACGGGCGTCCTGCTCTCCCTCGCGGGGCTCGGACTGTGGTGCTGGTACCTGTGGAGCACGTTCGGTGACCCGCTCGCGTTCGTGCACGTCGAGAGCGCGCCGGGCTGGGACCAGGGCGTGGGGCCGCGCACCTGGTTCAAGGTGTCCTTCGTCGAGACGTTCACGTCGGGGCACTGGCAGACCGGCCTGCTGCTCACCGTCCAGGCGGTGGCCTGCCTGGTCGCGGTGCTGCTCCTGCCGCGCGTGTGGCGCCTGTTCGGGTGGGGCTACCTCGCGTTCGCGGCCGTCGTGCTCGCCATCCCCATCCTCGGCACAGACGACTTCATGGGCACGGGCCGCTACGTCCTGGCCGCGTTCCCGGTGGTGGCGGCCGCGGGGGACTTCGTGGCGGGCCTGCGTCGCCCGTGGGTGCGATGGGTGCTGGTCGCGGGCTCGGCGGCGTTGCTGGTCGCCCTGACGGCCCTGTTCGGGGCGTCGTACGAGGTCTCCTGACGCGCCCGGCCTCCCGTTGACCGCGCAGCCGCCAGACCGTACCGTGCGGTAACGCTGACGTCCGGATGGTGAGATACGCGCATGAGCCTGTTTCCGACCCTGCACGCGACCGGGGACCTCCCGCCCGCCCACCGGTCCCACCTCGAGCACCACGGGATCGCTCTGGTCGGGGTCGACGACGACCCCGACGTCGTCCTGGTCCTGCCGGGCACGGAGCCCGTGCAGACCGGGGCCGGGACGATCGTCGTCGCGACGGGGGAGGACGGGCCGGCGACGGTCGCGCTCCTGGCCTCGCGCGGCATCGTGAGCCGCCCGTCGCAGGCGACCGGGTCGCTCGCGACCGCCGGCGTCGGGGTCCCGGACCTGCTGGCCTGGACGGGCGACCTCACGCTCCCGGTGCGGGCGGTGCTCGACGTCGACGCCCCCGCCGTGCCCATGCTGCGGCTCGGCGAGCGCGGCGCGGTCGTCGCCGCGGGCGTGCGGGACGACGCGGGCGCCGCACTCCTCGTCCTGGGCGTGGATCCCCTGCTGGAGACACCGGAGGTGCTGCTCAACGCGGTCAGCTGGGCTGCGGCACCCGCGCCGGCCGGCTCGGCGAGCCGGGACCCGCTGGTCGACCACCCTGCGTGGCAGCGCCTGAAGGCCGACGTCACCGAGCTCCAGCAGCTCCAGGTGAAGGACGGCTCGATCGCCGACCCGTCGCTGCACGAGCGCGCCCGCGAGCTGGTGACCGCGATCGACCTGGCGGTCGCCGCGCTCGTCCCCGTGCTCCCGCACGACGAGGAGTACCTCACGGCGGTCGGCAAGGACCTCCAGCGGTGGTCCGACGCGGGCTTCGTCGTCCCCGACTTCCTCGACTCGCTGGTCGCGTTCCGACCCGAGACGCAGCGCGTCGATGGGCTGGTGCACCTGGTCGTGTTCCCGATGTACACGCAGAACGGCAGCACCGACCGGCGCGTCGAGGCCGTGCTGCTGCGGGTGCGCTGGCCCGACCTCGTCGCGGACCTGGAGGCGACGCAGTTCAGCAACGCGCTGTTCGTGCCCGTGACGTTCCTCGACTTCACGCCGGGCTACGACACCAACTCGGCGGTGCTCTTCCCGGAGACCGTCGCCGTGCGCGAGGTGCCGACGTTCACCTGGGGTGCGATCTTCGCCGACCGGGAGGCCGCGCGGTTCCGGCGCGTCGTGCGGGCGGCAGCCGACACCACCCGCCTGGCGCTGCCCCCGGACGCGGCCCGGCTCCTGGAGGACCAGCGCCTCGCCGAGGAGACGTTCGTCCTCTGGGACCTGGTCCACGACCGCACGCACATGCGCGGCGACCTGCCGTTCGACCCGTTCATGATCAAGCAGCGGATGCCGTTCTTCCTGTACTCGCTTGAGGAGCTGCGCTGCGACCTGACCGCGTTCCGTGCGGCGGTGCGCCTCGAGGCCGACGGCGTCCCGCACGCGCGGTACGTGCAGTACGCGATCCTCTTCGACCGCATCTTCCGGTTCCCGGTGACGGGCACGCGTGTGCGCAACTACGACGGGCTCGGCGGCCAGCTGCTGTTCGCCTGGCTGCACCAGCACCACGTCCTGCACTGGACCGACTCGCGCCTGACCATCGACTGGCCGCAGGTCCCCGACGCCGTCATCGCGCTGGCCGAGCAGATCGAGCAGCTGTACTGGCGCTCGATCGACCGCCCGAAGACCGCGCACTGGCTCGCCGCGTACGAGCTGGTGTCCGGCACGCTGACGCCGCACCCGGCGTCCCGGTGGGCCGTGCGCGACCTGCCGCTCGACGGCCCGCCCAAGGGGCTGACCGACGCGGTCCTCGACGACGAGTTCCCCCTGTCGATGTTCTACGAGGCGCTGTCCCGCAAGATCGCCGACGTCGTCGCGTCGACGTCAGGGATCACCGCCTAGTCGATTCCGGCCCGCCCCGCGCGTCACCCCGTCGACGGACTCACGGACGGGGAGGCGCCATGGAGCTCGACGGATCGGTGGCGGTCGTGCACGGCGCGGCCGGGGCGCTCGGGAGCGCGATCGTGCGTGCGTTGGCGCGCGACGGCGCGACGGTCCACCTGGCGGGCCGGACGCTGGCGCCCCTCCAGGCGCTCGCCGCGCAGGTCGGGGGCACCGCCACCCTCGTGGACGCGACGGACCCCGAGGCGGTCGACGCGCACCTGGCGGGGATCGGGCGCGTCGACATCGCGGTGAACGCCGTGGGCGCCGACCACGTCCAGGGCGTCCCGCTGCGCGACCTCGCACTCGACGACTACCTGCAGCCGATCGTCGCGGTCACCACGACGCAGTTCGTCACGGCGACCGCGGCGGCCCGGCGGATGGTCGCGGCGGGCGGCGGTGTGGTGGTCGTCCTGTCGACGACCGCGGCGCGGGTCGGGCTGCCCTCCGACGGCTTCGGTCCGGCGTGCGCGGCCGTCGAGGCGTTCGCGCGCCAGCTCGCCGCGGAGGTCGGTCCCCGCGGGGTGCGCGTCGTGTGCGTCCGGGCGGACGCCATCCCCGGCTCGGTCGCGCACGGCTCGCACGCGGCGGCGATGTGGTCGCGCGCGGCACGGGCCTGGGGATCCACCCTGGAGCAGGCGATGGCCGCCGGCCTCGGCGTGCCCGGGGCACTGCTGGCCGACGAGCTCACGCTCGACGCGCTCGGGGACGTCGTCGCCTTCCTCGCGTCCGACCGGGCACGGTCGATGACGGCGACGGTGACGAACCTCAGTCGGGGGGCTCTGCCGGACCTGTGAGGCGCGACCGGCGCGGCGTGACGGTGAAGGACGCGACGAGCCGTGCCACCAGGGTCGCGAGGAACACCTGGCCGACGAGCGCCTCGAACGTGGCGAGGTTGCGGCCCGGGAACTGGGCGGCGGTGAAGTCGCCGTAGCCGAGCGTGGTGAGCGTCGTGTACGAGAAGTACTGCAGCGCCTGCTGGCTCGTCGCCTGACCGCCCGCGAAGAACGGCTGGGGTCCGAGCCAGGCGAGCACGCCGAATATCGCGGTGAAGATCATGCCGATCAGGAGGTACGCGCTCAGCGCCCCGAAGATCGACTGCAGCGTCACCGCAGTGCGGCGCAGGATCCGGTCGAGGATGACGACGAGAGCGGTGATCAGGATGCTCGCGACGGCCGCGTTCAGGACGCCGTAGGCGTCCTCGCGCGGCAGGACGAGAAAAGCGCTGACGCTGACCACCGCGGCGACGGCGGGAACCGTGCGCACGACGATCCGCGCACGCCCCTCGACGCGCGACGACCGGATGGCGACGAACAGGGCGCCGACGTAGAGGAACGCCACCCCCACCTGCACCCACTCCTCGCCCCCCAGGGCGGAGGTCACATAGGCGGTGACCAGGAGCGTCAGCACCAGGGCGAACCGGTCCGGCTCGCGGCGGCGCTCGGACCAGGTCCGTCTCGTGCGCTTGGTCTCGGCGGGTTCCTGCGGCTCCTCGGCGCTCACGTTCGGGAGGTTAGCAGCGGTCGTGGTCCGCCCGGCGGAGGTTCAGCCGATGACGACCAGGTCCCGCACGTCGTCGTCGGGCAGCGTCTCGGCGACTGCTCTGACCTCGAGCTCGACCAGGTCGGCGAACCCGTGGTGGACGTTGAGGAACGCGGTGTCGGAGGCGTCGCGCCCGGTCGCGATCCGGACGAGCGTCGACCGCGGAGCGAGCGTGGTCGCGTCCACGACGTACCACTGCCCGTCCAGGTAGGCCTCGGCGACTGCGTGGAAGTCCATCGGCTGCAGCCCCGGCGCGTAGACCGAGGCCAGCCGGGCGGGCACGTCGAGGGCGCGCAGGAGGGCGACGACGAGGTGCGCGTAGTCGCGGCACACGCCCTCGCGGGCCAGCAACGTCCGCACGGCACCGTCGGTCGGCAGGCTCGAGCCCGGGACGTACGACAGCCGCGAACCCACCCAGGAGCTCACCGCGGCGAGCAGGTCGTACCCGTGCAGCCCGGCGAACTCGGCGTGGGCCGTCGGGCCGAGCGAGTCCGACTCGCAGTAGCGGCTGGGACGGAGGTAGCGCAGGAGGTCGGGCTCGTCGGCGGGCTGGGACGCGGCGCGCCCGTCGACCGTCGCGGTGTAGTCGAGCAGCAGCCGGCCGACGCCGGCGTCGAGCACGTGCAGTCGCGTCCCGTGGTGGTCGAGGAGCTCGCGCGGCTCGACGAACGTCCCGTCGATCGAGACCGTCAACGCCTCCGTGACGGCGTACTGGGTGGACACGGCAAGCTCGAACGCGAGCGTCGCGGGTGACGTCACGTCGAGGACCAGGTGGGCGCTCATCTCGCGATGCATGCGCCGATCGTGGCGGGTCCGGGCCCCGGGCGCCTCTGGGCGCAGGCTACGTGCCCCCGAGTGTGACCAGCGTCACCACGCGGAGCGGACGTAGTCCTTGAGGAAGCAGCCGTAGAGGTCCTCGCCGGCCTCGCCGCGCACGATCGGGTCGTAGACGCGGGCGGCGCCGTCGACGAGGTCCAGGGGAGCGTGGAAGCCCTCCTCGGCCAGCCGGACCTTGGTCGGGTGCGGCCGCTCGTCGGTGATCCAGCCGGTGTCCACGCTGGTCATGAGGATGCCGTCCTGCGCCAGCTCGTTCGCGCTCGTGCGCGTGAGCATGTTGAGCGCCGCCTTGGCCATGTTGGTGTGCGGGTGGCCGGGGCCCTTGTAGCCACGGGAGAAGACACCCTCCATCGCGGAGACGTTGACCACGTACGCGTTGCCGGGGACCGCGCGCATCACGTGCCGCAGGCGGCTGACCAGGATGAACGGCGCGGTCTGGTTGCACAGCTGGACCTCGAGCAGCTCCATCGGGTCCACCTGGTCGACGGTGTGCACCCAGCTGTTGGACTCGGCGGTGTCGGGCACGAGGCCGCCCGCGTCGATCGCGGTGCCGGCCACCAGGCGCGTGAGGGACGCGGCCTCGGCGGTGAGCGCGAGCTCGGCGACACCCGCGCCGGGGGCGATGCTCGTCAGCTCGGTGACCGACCCGGCCAGGGCGTGCGGGTGCGCGCTGCTCGTCCGGCCGAACGTCGTGATGGGCGGCAGCGCGCGGTCGGGCAGCGGCTCCAGCTCGGCGTCCGCGAGGTGCGAGTACGCGCCCGGCGAGCGCCGGACCGTCTGGGCGGCGTTGTTGATGAGGATGTCGAGCGGGCCCTGGGAGGCGATCTCGTCGGCGAGGGCGACCACCTGGGCCGGGTCGCGCAGGTCGATGCCGACGATGCTCAGCCGGTCGAGCCAGTCGGCGCTGTCCGGCATCGCGGCGAACCGGCGCGCGGCGTCGCGGGGGAACCGCGTGGTGATCGTCGTCGTCGCACCGTCGCGCAGCAGGCGCAGGGCGATGTACATGCCGATCTTGGCGCGCCCGCCGGTGAGCAGGGCGCGCTTGCCGGTCAGGTCGGTGCGGGCGTCCCGCTTGACGTGGTTGAGCAGCGCGCACGCCGGGCAGAGCTGGTGGTAGAACGCGTCGACGTCGACGTACGGCTCCTTGCAGATGTAGCAGGGCCGGGCCTTGAGCAGCGTCCCGGCGGTCGCGCCCTGGGCCGACGACACGAGCGGGATGCCGTTGGTCTCGTCGTCGATCCGGCCCGGGCTGCCGGTGGCCGTCGCCGCGATGACCGCGCGGTCGGCCGAGCTGATCGCGTCGCGCTTCTCGGCGCGGCGCTGCTTCTTGGCGGCCTTGAAGAGCGCCGAGGTGGCACGGCGGGCGAGCGCGAGGTGCGGGTGGTCCGACGGGAGCGCGCTGATCTGCTCGGCGACGCGCAGGAACGTCTCGAGGTCGACGGCATCGACCTCGTCGGTGGCGGGCGCGTTGGTCAGTGCGGTCATCGTGCGGAGTCCTCGGTGGTCGTCGTGCCGTGGCCGACGAGCAGAAGTGAGCACGAGAGCGGGGCGCGGGGGAGAGCGGTCAGTCTACCGGCAGGCCCGAGGGGCTCTCCGGGCGCCCGCCGACGAGGTCGCGCAGCCGGTTGTGCCGCCGCTCGTACCGCTCTCCGAACCTCGCGCGCGACCGGGCCAGCTTCTTGGCCCCGTACCGCCGGAGTGCCCACCACGAGGACGGTTTGGCCAGCCGGGCCGCACCGATCCAGGCGACGGCCGGGACGACGACGCCCAGGATGCCGGTGGCGAGCTTGCCCTTGAGCACGCAGACGAGCGCGAAGATCATGTGGAAGACGACGACGGCGGTGTACAACCAGCCCGACACCCCCTGCGCGCGCGTGGTGCCGATGGGCGAGACACCGAGCAGGATCGCGAACCCGAGCGCCCCGCCGACGAGGATCGCGTCGATCGACTTGCGGCCCTCCTGGGACCAGTAGACGTCGTCGAGGTGGAACCAGAGGGCGAACTCGTCGAGCGTCAGCGCCGCCCCCGCACCGAAGGCGAGCGCGAGGACGTCGATCGCGGGCGACTGCGGCGTGAACCGGAAGACGAGCAGGCCGGAGACCAGCACCAGCACGATGCCCCACACCTGGTGGTGGACGTGGACGCCGCCGATGTGGACGTCCTTGACCGGGCCGCCCTGCGGGGCCCCCGCGTCGCGCGTCGCGGCGGCGTGGATCCGACGGGTGATCGTCCGGACCAGGACGAAGGTGATCACGAACCCGACCAGCGCCCACAGAGCAGGCGAGCGGCCGCTGTCGACGAACGTCGTCCGGTACCAGTCCACCGCTGTCCCTCCGCGACCAGGGTGCTGCCTCCCTCCGGACCCTAGCGAGATGCCGAGAAGTCGCCACAGACCGGGACGTACCGTCATGTTCGGCTGCTACGTTCGGCAGGCAGGCACGTGCACATCTCCGCAGGCAGCAGGCCCAGGGACCCGCGGATGGACTCGAGGAGCAACGGTGAGCAAGAAGCTTGAGAGCAGTGACGTGTTCGGCCCGATCCACGGGCGTCCCAGCTTCCGCGAGCACATCGACCGCGGCACCTTCCCGGAGCACGGGATCGATGCCGACGAGGCCTACGAGCTGCTGCACACCGGTCTGATGCTCGACGGCCGGGAGACGCTGAACCTCGCGTCCTTCGTGACGACCTGGATGGAGCCGCAGGCCGAGAAGCTCATCCACGACACGATCCGCAAGAACCACATCGACCACGAGGAGTACCCGGCCGCGTCCCTCGTCGAAGAGGCGGCCGTGCACATGCTCGGCGACCTGTTCCACGCGCCCGACAACGCCCAGGTCGTGGGCGTCGCCACGATCGGGTCCTCCGAGGCGATCATGCTCGGCCTGCTGGCGCACAAGCGCACGTGGCGCAACCGCCGTGCCGCTGCCGGGCTGCCGACCGACAAGCCGAACGTCGTGTTCGGCGCCGAGACGCACGTCGTCTGGGACAAGTTCGCCAACTACTTCGACGTCGAGATGCGCAAGATCCCGATGAAGCCGGACCGGTTCGTGATCAGCGCGGCCGACGTCGAGCCGCTCGTCGACGAGAACACCATCGCGGTCGGGGCGGTGCTGGGCACCACGCACATCGGCGAGTCCGACCCGATCGAGGAGATCAACGACCTCCTGGTCCGCATCAAGAAGGAGAAGGGCTGGGACGTCCCGCTGCACGTGGACGGGGCCAGCGGTGCGTTCATCGCGCCGTTCTCCGAGCCCGACTTCAAGTTCGACTTCCGTCTCGAGCAGGTGGCCTCGATCAACGCCTCCGGGCACAAGTACGGCCTGGTCTACCCGGGCGTCGGCTGGCTGATCTTCCGCGACGGCTCCAAGCTGCCCGAGGACCTGGTCTTCAGCGTCAACTACCTCGGCGGGGCGCAGCCCACCTACACGTTCAACTTCTCGCGCGGGTCCGCGATGATCCAGGCGCAGCTGTACAACTTCGTGCGCCTCGGTCGCAGCGGGTACACCTCGATCGTCGAGACGATGCTGGCCAACGCCCGCTTCCTCAACGAGAGCCTGGTGGCCAGCGGCAAGTTCGAGATCCTCAACCCGGGCCTGGCCGAGCCGGTGGTGACGTTCACGCTCAAGGGGGACCCGGGCTTCGACGTGTACCACCTGTCCGCCAAGCTGCGTGAGGACGGCTGGATCGTCCCCGCGTACAGCCTGCCGCCGGACGCGCAGGAGACCCACCTGATGCGGGTCGTCGTCCGGCTCGACCTGAGCCGGCTGATGGTCGAGCAGCTGCTCAAGGACCTGCACCTGGCCTACGACACACTCGTCGCGGAGCAGCCGACACACGACCAGACCCGCAAGCCCGACGTCTGGACCTCGCCCGCGCACGCCGCCGCCAAGAGCAAGGCGCGCACGGGCTTCACCAAGAAATGAGCACGAGCACCACCACCGTTCCCGACCTGCCCGACGGGTGGCGGGTCGTCGAGACGTCCGGACCGGCATCGTTCGTCACCCGCGCCGTGCTGGAGCGTCCCGACGGGTCGCGGGTGCACTGGAGCTCACGTCGGCACCGCAAGGGGCTGGGCCTGCTCGAGGACCGCGTCCTGGACCCTGCGCGGACCTGGGCGAGCCGCCCGAGCGCGATGAGCTGGTGGATCGGCAGCCTGTTCGCGGTCGGCTCGGTCTGCTTCGCGCTCGGCTCGCTGCCGGTGTACTTCGACAACATCGCGCCCGAGATCGTCGCGTGGACCTTCTTCGTCGGCTCGATCTTCTTCACGAGCGCCGCCTACCTGCAGTACCGGGAGACGGTGGCGGCGCCCGAGGGGATCTTCGTCGACAGGCAGACCCGCGGACCGCTGCGCCGGCTCATCGGGTGGAAGCCGCGCCGCCTGGACTTCTGGGCGGCGTTCGTGCAGCTGGTCGGGACGCTGTTCTTCAACGTCACCACGTTCGCGGCGACGCGCGCGGACCTGAGCCTCGCGCAGGACCGGCACCTGGTGTGGGCACCCGACGCGCTCGGCTCGGTCGCGTTCCTCGTGGCCAGCTGGTTCGCCTACTCCGAGGTGAACCGCGGGATCCTGCCGCGCTCGGACCGCTCGACCGGCTGGCGCATCAGCGCGCTCAACATGCTCGGATCGATCGCGTTCGGGGCGTCGGCGATCGGTTCGCGCTACGTGCGCTCGACCGGCGAGCTGGCCAACCTCGCCCTCGTCAACGCGGGCACCTTCCTGGGGGCCGTCTGCTTCCTGCTCGGTGCGATCCTGCTGCCGGTCGAGTCGGCGCGCGACCGGGTCCCGGAGAGCGCGGCGGCGGCGTGAGCGGCCTGCGGGATCGGGTGCTCGGCCTGACCAGCGCGCACGTGGCCGACGGCTGCATCCGCGTCGGCGTGGACGTGCGGTGCGCGCCGGCCGACGTCCGGGCCGCGTTCCCGGCGGGCAAGGTCTTCGGCCGCGTGCTGCCGGCGCAGCACGCGGGGTCGGTCGACGTGTTCCTCGAGGCGTTCGAGCGGGCCGGGGAGGGCGACGTCCTGGTCGTCGACGACGGCGGCCGGGTCGACCGGGCGTGCGTGGGCGACCTCGTCGCGCTCGAGGCGCGTGCCGCGGGGATCGGCGGGATCGTGATCTGGGGGCTGCACCGGGACACCGTCGACCTGCGAGCGATCGGGCTGCCGGTGTTCAGCCAGGGCGCGCTGCCGACCGGTCCGCTGGGCGTCGAGCCGCGCCACCCGGACGCGTTGACGTGGGCGCGCGTCGGCGAGTGGGTGGTCGGGCCGGACGACCTGGTCCTCGGGGACGAGGACGGCGTGCTGTTCGTGCCCGCCGAGCGCGCGACCGCCGTGCTCGATGCGGCCGAGCGGATCCGGGACACGGAACGCCGCCAGGCCGAGCTCGTCCGTGGCGGCACCCCGCTGCGGTCGCAGGTCCGCTTCCGGGAGTTCCTGGCGCGGCGGGACCGGGAACCCGCCCTGACGTTCCGGGAGCACCTGCGATCGGTCGAAGGTGCCATCGAGGAGTGACCCGGGCGAACGGATCCTTAAGGTTTGCTGACGGATGTCACACCATCCGACGGGCCTCGCCCGTAATTCATGTCGTAGCCGTCCGCTAGCCTCGGACGCGATGGTCGAACAGGGGCCCACCCGGAACGTGGCGAGACGCGCAGCCGTGCGCGAGCTCGCCCTCGTGGTTGCCCTCTACGCGGCCTACAGCGCCACCCGGTTCGTCGTCGGCGGCGACTGGGGCGCGGCCAGGCACCACGCGCTGGACATCCTCGAGGTCGAGCGCTTCCTGCACATCGACGTCGAGCACGCCATCAACCACTGGGTCACCCCGCTGACGCCGGTCACGGTCTTCTCGGCGTACTGGTACGCGACGATGCACTTCATCGTCACGTGGACCGTGCTGGTGATCCTGTACGTCCGCCGTCCGACGCTGTACCGGCCCGCGCGCACGGCGCTGTTCGCCGCGACGTTCATCGCGCTGCTCGGCTACATGTTCTACCCGACGGCCCCGCCCCGGCTCACCGCGGGCTACATCGACACCGTGGCCGCGACCTCGCAGTACGGCTGGTGGCCGTCGGCGGCCGAGCAGGCGCAGAACGCCAGCACCGTCACCAACCAGGTCGCGGCGATGCCGTCGATGCACGTCGGCTGGGCCCTGTGGGTGAGTGTCGTCCTGGCGTGCCTCGCCCGACGGCGCTGGCTCAAGGTCCTCGCGTTCGGCTACGTCACCATGACCACGGCCGTCGTCGTCCTGACCGCCAACCACTGGCTCCTCGACGCGGTCGCGGGTGGCGCGCTCGTCCTGGCGTGCTGGTGGGCCGCGCGCAAGCCGTACGGTCCTGCGTCCGCCACCGGGCGCAAGGGCACCGGCAAGGTCGCGGTGCCCGAGGACTACGCCTTGGCCGCCGCCGAGAACCGTCCCGGAGCGGATGTGCACGAGCCCGCTCCGGCGGTCGAGCACATGGACGCCACGTCGCACGACCGGGACCCGGGCCGGCCCCCCGGCGGCTGACGCGTCCGCGGTCGTCACCACAGCCCGGACCAGGGCAGACTCCAGCCGTGGACGACGACCCGATCGCGAGGCTGCTCGCGGACCCGCCGCAGCTCCCGGTCCGGGACGCGCTCGACGCCGTCGCGGCCGCGGTCCTGGCCCACGGGGTCGTCGTCGTGCAGGCGCCGCCGGGCACTGGCAAGACCACGCTCGTCCCGCCCGCCGTCGCCGCCGCGGTCCGGGGCCGCATCGTCGTCACCCAGCCGCGCCGGATCGCCGCCCGCGCGGCCGCTCGCCGGCTGGCACACCTCCTCGGGGAACCGGTGGGTGGAACGGTCGGCTACAGCGTGCGCGGCGAGAGCCGCACCAGCGCCCGGACGCGGATCGAGGTGGTCACCACCGGGATCCTGCTGCGCAGGCTCCAACGTGATCCCGAGCTTGCGGGGGTCGGCGCGGTGGTGCTCGACGAGGTGCACGAGAGGCACCTGGACGGGGACCTGACCCTGGCCCTCCTGGTCGACGTCCGCGCGCACCTGCGCGACGACCTCGTCCTGGTCGCGATGTCGGCGACGCTCGAGGCCACCCGGACCGCGGACCTGCTCGGTGGCGCGCCGGTGGTCGCTGTCGAGGGCGCCCTGCACCCGGTGGACGTGCTCTGGTGCCCTGCTCCGCCGCGCGTCGCCCGCACCGACGAGCGCGGGATCACGCCGGGGTTCCTCGATCACGTGGCCGCGACCGTCCGCCGCGCCCTTGACGAGCGCGCGGGCGACGTCCTGGTCTTCGTGCCGGGCGCCGGCGAGGTCGGCGCCGTGTCGCGGCGCCTCGCGGGCGTCGATGCGGACGTCCGGCCCCTGCACGGACGACTGCCGTCGCGCGACCAGGACCTGGCCCTTGCTCCGGGTCCGCGCCGACGCGTGGTGGTCTCGACGGCGGTGGCCGAGTCGTCGTTGACCGTGCCCGGCGTGCGGGTGGTGGTCGACGCAGGCTTCTCACGGCAGCCGCGCACGGACCACCGGCGCGGGCTGGCGGGGCTGGTGACCGTCGGCGTGAGCCGTGCGGCGGCCGAGCAGCGCGCCGGGCGGGCCGGGCGGGAGGGCCCCGGCGCCGTGTACCGCTGCTGGACGGAGGCGGACCACGTGCGGCTCGTGGCCCATCCCGAGCCGGAGATCCGCACGGCCGACCTGACGGCGTTCGCACTCGAGCTGGCGTGCTGGGGGAGCCCCTCGGGGTCGGACCTGGCGCTGCTCGACCCGCCGCCCGCGGCCGCGCTGGACTCAGCCGTCGAGACGCTCCGGGACCTGGGCGCGGTCGCGGCGGACGGCACCGTGACCGAGCGCGGACGCGCGGTGGCGGCCGTGCCTGCCGACCCTCGGCTCGCCCGCGCCCTCCTCGACGGCGCGCCGGTGGTGGGCGCACGGCGGGCCGCCGAGGTGGTCGCGTTGCTGTCCGACGACCTGCGCGCGCCCGGTGGCGACCTCGTCGCCGCCCTTCGTGAGGTCCGGCGCGGCAGCCCCGACACGGAGCGCTGGCGGGCGCAGACCGAGCGGCTGCTCTCCGCGCTGCCGGATCGGACCCGCGGTGGCTCGCTGACCGACGACCTGGCCGCGGCGTTCGTCGTCGCCCTCGCGCACCCCGACCGGATCGCCCGTCTGCGGCCGGGCGGGTCGGCGTACCTCATGGCGTCCGGTACCGGCGCGACCCTGCCTCCGGGGTCGCCGCTCACGGGGTTCGGATGGCTCGCCGTGGCGGACGCCGACCGGGGAGCGGCCCGACGCGACGCGACGATCCGCTCGGCGGCCCCGTTCGACGGGGACCTGGCGCTCGAGGCGGCCCCGGCGCTGGTGCGCGACGAGGAGCGCGTCGCCTGGCAGGACGGCCGGGTGGTCGCGCGGCGGGTGCGGTCGCTCGGCGCGATCGAGCTGGCGTCGTCGCGGGTGGCCAACCCCGACCCGACGCTCGTGCAGGCGGCGGTGCGCGAGGGCCTGCGCCAGGCCGGCCTCGGCGCGCTGCGGTGGACCGCCGGTGCGACGGCGCTGCGTGCACGGCTGGCCTTCCTGCACCGTGCGCTCGGTGCTCCGTGGCCGGACGTGTCCGACGAGTCCCTCCTGGCCACGCTCGACACGTGGCTCGGGCCGGACCTCGCCCGCGGTCCCTCCGCCCTGCACCGCATCGACGTGACGTCGGCGCTGCGCCGGCTCCTGCCCTGGCCCGATGCCTCCCGACTGGACGTCCTGGCGCCCGAGCGGCTCCCGGTGCCGAGCGGCTCGACCGTGCACATCGACTACGCCGGCGACCAGCCGGTGCTCGCGGTTCGGCTGCAGGAGACGTTTGGCTGGCGGCAGACGCCGCGGCTGGCCGACGGTCGGGTGCCCGTGCTCCTGCACCTGCTCTCGCCCGCCGGCCGGCCCGCGGCGGTCACGGCGGACCTGGAGTCGTTCTGGCGGAACGGCTACCCGCAGGTGCGCGCGGAGCTGCGCGGGCGGTACCCGAAGCACGCCTGGCCACAGGACCCGCTCGCGGCGGAGCCCACCCGGCGGGTCACTCGGTGAGGGCGTCCCGGATCCGCTGCTGCTGGTCGGCGTCGACGCCGAGGCCGTCCCGGATGTAACCCTCGATCGAGCCGAACCGCGTCTCGACCTCGTCGAGCGCCGCGGCCAGGTACTCGGGTCGGGCGCCGAGGACCGGGCTCAGCAGGGACGCGTCCCCACCGGCCGCGGTGAACTGGTCGAACAGCGGCTGCAGGTGCGGCACGAGCTGCTCGTTGGTGAGCAGGTAGTCGTACGACACGTCGTCCTTGCTGACACCCAGCAGCAGGAGCGTGGCCGCGGCCGCCCAGCCCGTGCGGTCCTTGCCGGTCGTGCAGTGGAACAGCAGCGGGAGGTCGTCTCCGTCGGCGAGCATGCCGAACAGCCGCCGGTAGGAGTCCAGGCCGCTGGGGAGCGACACGATCTGGCGGTAGGCCTGCGAGAGCAGCGCCACGGCCTTGCCGTCGCCCAGGATGTCTGCGGCCTGCGCCGGGTGTGCCATGAGCGTCAGGAGCTGCTCGGGCCCGTCGCCGCCGGCATCGGCCAGGACGTCCAGCACGATCTCGTCGACGCCCTCGAGGCGGCGGTCGGGCGCGGCCTCACGCTCCGGCGTGGTGCGCAGGTCGACGACCGTGCGCAGACCGAGCGCCTCGACGACGGACGCGTCGGAGTCGTCGAGCCGGCTGAGGTCCGTCGACCGGAACACCACGCCCGTGCGCACCCGGCGACCGTCGGCGGTCGGGTAACCGCCGATGTCGCGCAGGTTCAGCAGGGACGCGAGGGCGATGGACTGCCCAGGTGTCGTCATCGGGACCCCAGCCGGCTCGTCGCGACTCAGGCCAGGGCCGCGGCCTTGAGCTTGTCGAACTCGCCCTGGTCGATGGCGCCGCTGTCGAGCAGGGCCTTCGCCTTGGCGATCTGGTCGGCGGCCGAGTCGGTCGAGCCGGCAGCCGTTCGGATCTGCGCGTTGAACTGCTCCTGCGCGGCAGCGGCCTGGGCCGCGCCACGCTCACCCATGCCCTTCCCGCGGAAGATCAGGTACAGCAGGATCCCGAGGAACGGCAGGATGATCAGGAAGAAGACCCACAGGGCCTTCACGCCGCCGCCGGTGTTCTTGTCCCGGAACAGGTCCGAGAAGATCGCGATCAGGAGCCAGAACCAGATCACGAACAGGAAGAACTCGAGCATCCAGAGCAGGATCCCACCGTTGCCGGATGACGTTTGAATGAGCATGTCGACTGTCTCCAAGTGCGGGAAGAGAGCATGGCGGGCGTCCGGCCGGTACGGGCGGAAACCGACAGATCCGGCGTCCGCGCCTCGATACTAGGACCAACGGTGCACGTCAGACCGCAGGTCGGGGCCGAGAAGCTCAGGTCGCCCGCCCGTCCGCGTCACACGGGAGCGACAGGTCGAGGCCGAGGGCGGTCAGCTCCTCGTCGATGACCCGCATGTTGCGCTGCATCGCCGTGGGCTGCAGCTTGCCGAAGCCCTCGCCGTGCGGGTGGTCGAAGAACGTGAGGAGCAGCAGGAGCAGCGTGATGACGACCGTGACGCTGCCCATGAGCATCACCTGGGTCGTGGGGGACTCGCCGCGGTCCGCGAAGAACAGCATGTAGGCGAAGATCACGCCGGAGATGACGTAGAGGACCAGCCACAGGGGGAACGGGATCAGCCCTTCGGCGCCGTGCACCCGGTCGACACGGGCCTGCTCGCGGTCGGCCGTCTGGTCCATCCACCGGTCGTACGCGGACTGCTCGGTGTCGCTGCCGGGCGTGAAGTCCTGCAGCGTGCGGAACATCGCGACGCCCCACGGGTTGATCGAGTCCCCGATCGTGCCGTCCGCCATCGCGGGCCACTCGGTGCCGACGACGGAACGGCCGTAGCAGACGAGCTCGCCGCTCAGCTGCTTGCCCGTCGCCGCCGGGAAGAACTGGGCCGTCTCCAGCTGCTGCGCGACGATCGTCGCCTCGGCCTCCGCGCCGGAGCGCGCCTGGTCGTAGGAGTCGAAGGCCAGGAAGATGATGAAGCCGAGGAGCACCGAGAACCCCGTCGCCAGGACGCCGAACACGCCCGACGCGCGGTCTCCGTCCGTGAAGAAGCTCCCCACGGGTGCCCGCCGCCGCACGAACAGCATCGCCGTGCAGGTGAGCGCGGTGACGACGATGAGGACGGCCGCGCCCACGACGATGTTCATGGCCGGAAATATACGGGTCAGCGTGGTCCGTCCCGGACAGACGACGACCGACCCACCCCAGGGCGAGCCGGCCGCCGTGGTCCCGGCTTCAGCTGCCGAGCGTCACGTGGAAGAGCCTCTCGTCGCTGTTGTTCGCGATGCTGTCCTTGTCGCCCAGGTTGGTGGTCGTCATCCACAGACCACCGTCGGGCGCCGGCTCCACGGTGCGGATGCGGCCGTAGGTGCCGTTGAAGTAGGACTGCGCGCTGGGCAGGGCGTCCCCGACGATGGGCGTGCGGACGAGCCGGGTTCCGCGCTCGCACGCGACGTAGACCACGTCACGCACGATCGCGATGCCCGAGCACGATCCCTCGGAGGTCGGGTAGGTGCGCTTGGGAGCGATGTACCCGGCTGTGCCGCAGGTGCCGCTGGTGCCCTCGCACGCCGGCCAGCCGTAGTTGCCGCCCTTGGTGATGAGGTTGGTCTCGTCCATGATCCCGTTGCCGAACTCCTGCTCCCAGAGGCGTCCCTGGGAGTCGAAGGCGAGGCCCTGCGGGTTGCGGTGGCCGTAGCTCCAGACGAGGTTGCCGAAGGGGTTGTCCGACGGGACGGACCCGTCCGTGTTCATCCGCAGCACCTTGCCGTTGAGGCCGTTCCGGTTCTGCGCGTTGTCGCCGTTCTGCGCGTCACCGGTGCTCGCGTAGAGCTTGCCGTCCGGTCCGAAGCGCAGCCGCCCGCCGTTGTGGAACTTGTTGCGCAGGATGCCGCTGACCAGGACCTGCTCGGTCGAGAGGTTGAGCTTGTCGTTCTCGACCTTGATGCGCACGATCCGGTTGTCGGTCGGCGTCGTGTGCATGATGTAGAGCCAGTGGTCCGACGAGTACGTCGCAGCGATGGCCAGACCCATCAGGCCGCCCTCGCCGTCGGTGCTCTGGACGTTCGGGACGGTGCCGACGTCGAGAGTCGCGCCCGTCGTCGGGTTGAGCTTGACGATGTTCTGCGCGTCGCGGCGCGAGTACATGATCTGGCCGTCGGGCAGCGTGACCAGACCCCAGGGGATGTCCTTGTCCGTGCCGATCTGCGTGACCTCGCAGATCGAGCTGCCGCAGGCGGTGCCGGTCCGCACGTTCACCGTGCTGCTGCTCGGGCCGTAGTTCAGCTGTGCGTCACGGGCGACGACGTAGTACGCGTAGGTCGTGCTCGCTGCCAGGGTGCTGTCGACGAACGTGTTGTTCGGCAGCAGCGTCGCCGTACCGGTGTTGGTGCCGACCTTCGCGCCGTTGCGGTAGATGTCGTAGGCGCGCACGCCGATGTTGTCGGTGGCGTGCGTCCAGGTCAGCGTGACCGTCGTGCCGTTGGCCGTGCCCGCCAGGTTCGTCGGGGCCGACGGGGGAGTCGTGTCGATCTGGCAGACCGGCGGCGTGATGTAGACGGTCGTGCTGGCCTGCGAGACGTTGCCGGCTGCGTCACGGGCGTTGACGTACAGCCCCCAGCGCACACCGGCGACGACCGGCAGGTCGGTGGTGAGGGTCGAGCCGCTCACCGTCTTGATCTGCTGACCGTCGTGGTAGACGTCGTAGTACGCCACGCCGACGTTGTCGCTCGAGGCGTTCCAGGAGAACGTCACGGCGTCGCAGACGAGGTTGCTCACCCGGGCGTTGCCGGGGACCGACGGGGGCGTCGCGTCGGGTGTGAACAGCGGCGAGGTCCACCGCTGGTTGTTCTGGCCGTTGCAGGTCCACAGCCCGACGAGCGTGCTGTTGGCGCTCGTGTTCCCCGTGACGTCGAGGCACAGACCCGAGTTCTGCGCAGTGATGGTGCCGTTCGAGTTGAGCCGCCACTTCTGGTTCTGGCCGCCGTTGCAGCTGTAGATCTGCACGATCGCGCCGGCGGTGGTGGACTGGCCGGCCACGTCGAGGCAGGTCACGGCGTCGTAGACCTTGAGCTCGCCGGCGGCCGTCAGGGTCCAGCCCTGGTTGCTCTGGCCGTTGCAGTCGTAGATGTTCACGCGGGCCTTGTTGGTGTGGCTCTGCCCGACGACGTCCAGGCACCGCTGGGACGCGACGCCCACGATGGTCGAGCCCGCCGCCGACGCGGTGCTGGCACCGGCGACTCCGACGAGCATCGTGGCGAGGGTGGCAAGAGCCGCGAGGGCGGCGACGAGGGCGCGCGGGCGGCGGCGCCTGCGCGGGGACGAGTCGTTCATGGACCGCTCCTTCGGGGTGGGCCGGCAAGGGGGTGTGCCATTCGGGGCATTTCTGGGGGGTTCTGGTGGATCGTTTCGCACTGCTGTGCTCTTCGCGCGCCGAGCGACGAGATGACCCGCACCGGCTGGACGGCCCGAGGGGCACGGCCCGGCCGCTCCTGTTGACCGGACGTCGGTGATCGGGGTCAATGGGGTGCAACCGCGGTACCGACGCGGGGTCGCCGACGAGCGGAGCGAGCGATGTCGACGAGGTCGTCCGGGTACGGCGTCCACTCCGAGGTGGGGCGACTGCGGACGGTGCTGGTGTGCCGGCCCGGCCTCGCGCACCGCAGGCTCACGCCGACCAACGCCGAGGACCTCCTCTTCGACGACGTGCTGTGGGTCGAGAACGCGCAGCGGGACCACGCCGCGTTCGTCGACGAGCTCAAGGTGCGTGACGTCGACGTGCTCGAGCTGCACGACGTCCTGGCGCAGACGATGGCCGTCCCCGGCGCCCGGGACTGGCTGCTCGACCGCAAGATCGTCCCGGACCTCGTCGGGCTCGAGCTCGTCGACGCGACCCGCGGCTACCTCGAGCAGCTGAGCCCCTCCGAGCTGGTCGAGCTGCTGATCGGCGGGCTGGCGGTCGAGGACCTGCCGGCCGACGTGCGGTCCGGCCAGTTCGTGCTCGCCGCGTCGTCGCCGGACGCCCGCGAGTACCTCATGCCGCCGCTGCCGAACACGCTCTACACGCGCGACACCACCTGCTGGCTCTACGGCGGCGTGACGCTGAACCCGCTGTACTTCCCGGCCCGTCGCGACGAGACGCTGCTGATGAAGGCGGTCTACCGGTTCCACCCGGACTTCGTCGGCTCGACCGTGCTGTGGGGCGACCCCGAGCGCGACTGGGGTCAGGCGTCGCTCGAGGGCGGTGACGTGATGCCCGTCGGCAACGGGACCGTGCTCGCCGGCATGAGCGAGCGCACGTCGCGGCAGGCGATCACGCAGCTGGCGGCCGCGCTCTTCGCGCAGGGTGCCGCCGACCGGGTCGTCGTGGCGGGGATGCCCAAGCTGCGCGCCGCGATGCACCTGGACACGGTCTTCACGTTCGCGGACCGGGACGTCGTGACGCTGTACCCGCGCATCGTCGACCAGATCCACGCCTTCACGCTGCGGCCCGGCGGCCCGGCGGGCGTGCACGTGACCGACGAGGGCTCCACGCCGTTCGTCGACGTCGTCTCCGGGGCGCTCCGCCTGCCGGGCCTGCGTGTGATCGAGACCGGGGGAGACGCGTACGCCTCGGAGCGCCAGCAGTGGGACAGCGGCAACAACGCGGTCGCGGTGGAGCCCGGGGTCGTGTTCACGTACGACCGCAACACGACGACGAACGCCCTGCTCCGGGCCGCGGGCATCGAGGTGCTGGAGATCACCGGGGCCGAGCTGGGGCGGGGCCGCGGCGGCGGGCACTGCATGACCTGCCCGATCGCCCGGGACGCGGTCGAGCTCTAGGGTTCGACGCGCGGGCGCTCGGCGGTGACGAGGATGGCGATGCTCAGCACCAGGACCCACGCGGGGAAGAGCAGCTCGACCCAGCGGTCGCTCCCTGCGGTCAGCAGCAGCACGAGCGCGGCCCCGTACCCGACGAACGCGAGACCGCGGTGCACCGAGGCGGTCCGCAGCACGACCGTGCTGACGGTCAGGGTGAAGACGGCGGCCATGCGCATCGCGTAGACGTTGATCAGGGTCGTGGTCGTGTGCCGGCCGAAGTCCCACAGGCCGAGGTCGAGGTTGGGGCTCGCCACCATGCCGATCAGACTCGTGGTCATCGCCGAGCCCAGGAAGAGCATCGCCAGGAACAGCAGTCCGCTGCCGAGGAAGACCGACGAGAAGAGCCGGTCCTCGGTGGCGCCCAGCTGGTCGCGGACGACGCCGATGAACCACAGGAACGCGATGCCGGCGAACGGCACGAGCTGCAGGGCGAACCGGATGAGGTGCTGCCGCCCGGGGTTCTCGGCGAGCTCGGCAAGGTCCTGGTCGGCCACGGCCAGGCGCATGATCACCAGCACCGTCATGAGCAGGATCGCGAACACGATGCCACCGACGGCCGCGGACCTGCGGCTGCGCCAGCGCTGGGCGGTGACGGCTCTGCTCTGGCTGGTCATGATCCTGCTCTCGCTCAGGGACTGCGCCGATCGGGTGCCGGACGGCAGGGTCTCAATCGCCAGGTTCCGCCCGATATGGGCGGGGCCATCTGGACCAATCGTGCAAGAACTGCTTCCCGGTGTCATAAGCCCCACGACATGATCCCGACGGTTCACCCGTTCGGGAGTCGTAGCTCGCACGAGCACCCTTCCGCGTTCACGAAGAAGGTCACATGCGCAGTCCGCGGCTCAGGCGATCGGTGACGGTGCTCGCGACCATCGTGCTCGGGCTGGGCAGTCTCCTCACCCTGGCGAACGGCGCGCAAGCGGCCAACCCGACACCGACGCCGACCCCGACCGTGTCGCCCAGGCCGACTCCGACGCCGACCGTGACGCCCAAGCCGACGCCGACACCCACGCCGACGCCAAAGCCGACGCCGACCGCGACGCCCAAGCCGACACCGACGCCGACCCCGACGCCCAAGCCGACACCGAAGCCGACGCCCACACCGACGGCGACCCCGAAGCCGACGACGTCGCCGAAGCCCCCGGTCGTGACACCGACCACGGCGCCGAAGCCCCCGGTGGCTGCGCCGGACCCGAAGACCCCCGTCGCACCGCCGGCGCCGGCACCCGCGGCGCAGTCCCCGGCGGCGCCTCCCGCCGCCGCTCCGACGCCCTCGGACACGCCGGCGGCCCCGGCGGACGTGCCCACGACCCCGTCGATGAAGCCGGTCAAGGTGCCCGGCTCGGCGCCGACCCTGACGCCGGCGGGACAGTCCAGCCTGGTCAAGGGCGCCGAGTCCGGCCGGTGCATCGACCTGCCGAGCTCGACGCAGCTGAGCGGGACGCAGGTCACGCTCTGGGACTGCAGCGGCGGCACCAACCAGAAGTGGACCGCGACCTACTCCAAGCAGCTGATGATCTACGGCACGCGCTGCCTGGACGCCAAGGGCAGCGGCACGACCGACGGCACGCCGGTGATCGTGTGGTCCTGCCACGGCGGCGCCAACCAGCAGTGGCAGGTCATGGCCGACGGCACGATCGTGAGCATCGCGTCGGGCAAGTGCCTGGACGCCGCCGGGCACGGGACGGGCAAGGGCACCAAGCTCCAGCTCTGGACGTGCAACGGCGGCAAGAACCAGCAGTGGGCGCGCAGCTGACGCTGCACCCCTATCCCTGGGGCTTGCGAGCGCCCCGCCCGTGCCGGCGGCGGACGGCCCACTCGAGTGCCGCCAGGGCCACGACACCGAGCCCGGCGAGGACCGCCCCGATCGGCAGCGTGCAAGCCAGGACGAGGCAGCCGACGAGTCCGACCACGGGGATCGCCCGCAGGGGCCGACCCTCGTCGCGCCGCAGCGTCAGGGCGGACGCGTTCGCGATCGCGTAGTAGACGAGCACGCCGAACGACGAGAAGCCGATCGCGCCGCGCAGGTCGAGGGCGGCGACGAGGACCACGACGACGGCCCCGACCACGAGCTCGGCAGTGCGCGGTGTCCGGGACACCTCGTGGAGCCGGGCCAGTCGGGCGATCGAGGGCCGGTCACGCGCGACCGCGACGACCGTGCGGGAGACACCGAGCAGGAGTGCGAGCAGGGCGCCCAGCGACGCGACGGCGGCCCCGACCCGGACGGCGGGCGACCACGCGGCCCACGAGCCGGCCTCGACGACGGCCTGCAGCGGTGCCGGCGTCGCCGCGAGCCCGGTCGCTCCGATCGCGAGCAGCGCAGCGAACCCGACGACCGCGTACACGGTGAGCACGACGAGCAGCGCCACCGCGATCGCGCGCGGGATGGTCCGGACCGGGTCGCGGACCTCCTCGCCGAGGGTCGCGATGCGCGCGTAGCCGGCGAAGGCGAAGAACAGGAGCCCGGCGGACTGCAGGATGCCCGCGGCGTCCCCACCGGGGAACGGCTGCAGGTGCGCCACGTCCGCGGTGCCGCCGCGGACGGAGGCCAGCACGACGACCAGCAGCGCGGCGAGCGACACGACGACGATGACGGCGCTCAGCTGCGTCGAGCGCTGCACCCCGGCCCATCCGAGGGCCGTGAGGGCGACGACCGCCAGGATCGCGACGAGCCGGACGTGGTCGGGTGCCACGTAGGACCCGAGCGTGAGCGCCATGGCGGCACAGCTCGCCGTCTTGCCGACGATGAACGCCCAGCCCGCCTGGCCGGCCCACAGGTCTCCGAGGCGGTGCCGCGCGTAGACGTAGGTCCCGCCGGAGGTCGGGTACAGCGCGGCCAGCCGGGCCGAGGACGTGGCGTTGCACCAGGCCACGACGGCGGCGACGGCGAGCCCGATGAGCAGGCCTGAGCCGGCCGCGGCGGCGGCGGGCGCGAACGCCGAGAAGATGCCGGCGCCGATCATCGCGGACATGCCGACGACGACCGCGTCACGCACGCCGAGGCGTCGGACCATCGACTGGGGAGCGGGGGTCACCTCGGGCGGCGGCACGGCTCCATCATGACCGTCGGGCGTCGCCGCCCGTGCCGGTGTCCGTCAGGCGGCGCGAACACCCTGCGCGGGGACGAGGGCGAGCGCCTGGGCTCGGGCGGCCAGGGCGGTCCACGCCTGAAGCCGGCTCGTGGGGAGTGCGTTGGTCCGTGCCGCCTCGGAAGGGTCGAGCGGGTAGCCGCGCTGGTCCATGTGAAAGTCCCGTCTGTTCGGTAGCCCGGCTGACCGTGTAGGCCCCGTGGCTTTGCGTCCCCACCTTGCAGCGGGTTTGCCGTCTCGCTGACGTTCCCTACTGTAAGTGAAATCCGGCGTGACAGCAGTCATTGGCAGCCGCACATCCGGACAATCGTCCACTTTTCACCCGGCCGGGCGTGCGAGGTGCACCCGCGCGGGTGATCGCTGGCAACGGTGGGCCGCCGATCGGGGGACGGGTCACAGTAGACGAACCGCAGTCACGAACCGTGACTGCGGCTCGTGACAGACCGTCCTACCCGTTGCGGGACGAGTGCGGCGGGAGCGGCATCTGGTGGGAGTCGTCGAACGGCTGCTCGTTCGACCAGTCCGGCCGCTCGTGCCAGAGCTCGCCGTCGCCGTGGCGCACCGCGAGCACGACGATCGCGAACCAGGCGATGGACACCAGGATCCAGAACAGCACGAGGCACGCCCCGACGATCACGCTGATGATGCCCCAGCGCCGGGCGTTCGCCGACTCGTGCTGGGCGGTGCCGACGTCGCCGGCGCCGAAGGCGCGCGCCGCTCGGTGGGAGGCGAGCAGCGCCGGGATCCCGGTGGGCCAGAACACGAGCATCGCGGCGATGACCCAGCCGACGGGTGCGCTCGTGAATCCGGGTCGCTGGGGTGCGGGGGCGGAGGGGAGCGGGGCAGCAGGCAGCGGGGCGGGTGCGGGGTCCGGCTCTGCGGCGTTCGACTCTGATGCCACGGTGTCCTCCTGGGGGCAGGGCTCGTCCCTCGCAGCGTACGACCGTCGTCTGTGCCCAGGCTGTGCGTGCCGACCCGGGCGGTAGGGTCCGCGGATGGGGATGCGGCAGGTGGCGTGGCGGGCGTGCTACGAGCTGCTCGGGTCGCGGGTGCGCCGCCCCGAGTGGGCGTTCATGAACTACGGGTTCGCCCCGGTCTCGCCGGTCGGCGAGCCCACGCACCTCGAGGCCCCCGACGAGCCCGACCGCTTCTGCATCCAGCTGTACGCGCACGTCCTGGACGGCGTCGACGTCGCGGGTTCCGACGTCCTGGAGGTCGGGTCGGGTCGCGGCGGGGGTGCGTCGTGGATGAGCAGGTACCTCGGGCCGCGTTCGACGACCGGTGTCGACTTTGCGGCCTCGGCGGTCTCGCTGGCCCGCCGCGACCGCCACGGTCCTGCTCTGGGGTTCGTCCGCGGGGACGCGCAGGCGCTGCCCTTCCCGGACGGGTCCTTCGACGTCGTCGTCAACGTGGAGTCGTCACACTGCTACGCCTCGATGGGGACCTTCGTCGCCGAGGTGCACCGGGTCCTGAGGCCGGGCGGCCGGTTCGTGTGGGCCGACCTGCGCGACACCGTCGACGTCGCCACCACCTGCGACCAGCTCACGTCGAGCGGACTCGTGCTGACCGCTGACCGGGACATCACGGCGGACGTCCTGCACGCGATGCGGCTCGACGACGCGCGCAAAGCCGCGCTCGTGCGGGAGTGGATCCCGCGTCCGTTCCAGCGGGCGCTGCGCCCGTTCGCCGGGCTCGACGGCACCAGGAACCCCGAGGCGATGGCTGCGGGCACCGTGCAGTACCGCAGCGCGTCGCTCGTGCGGACGACCTGATCAGGCTTCTCGACGAGCGATGTGCGCCGGTCGACCGTCGGGCAGCGTGGTGAGCTCGGGCGTGACCACGTACGGGACCTCGTCGAGCGCGTCTCCCCGGTAGAGGAGGTGCTCGCCGGCCGGGTCGCCGTCGAGCTGGAGCAGACCGACCGCACCGTCGAGCTCGCCTCCGTGGGCGACCACCCAGAACTCTGACATCGGTCCAGGATGCATCGCGCCGGGGCGCCACGGAACCCCGGGCGCACCTCGGATCCGTCCGCCTGGGCGTGTCGGGGCGTGTCGGGGCGTGTCCAACTGTTCGGTGTTTGTTCGGGCACCCGCCGTTGCGTCGGCGCGCCCCGCGATCGAGCGTTTCCCCATGCCCATCGACGACGAGCACCATGCCATCGACGAGGTCGTCGCGCGCATCGCGACGAGATACCCGACGCTCTCCGAGGAGCTGATCCGCGACCAGGTCGACGTCCAGCTGGCGGAGTTCGACGGGTCGGCGGTGCGCGACTTCGTCCCGATCCTCGTCGAGCGGGACGCCACCGCGTTCCTCGCCGAGTTCGCTGCGCCCGACTGACCGTCGTTGGGCGTGCGGACGCTCGTGGGCGGGCTTACCGTCGGTTCCTGCGAGCCGACGGTGCGGGATCCGCGCCCCTGGTTCTCTCCGGCGCCGATGGTGGAACCGGAGGAACGTCGGCCGAACGCTCCCAAGAACCGGCGAGCCTCACTCCCGCACGCACGACGGCGGAGACCAGCGCCGAGCTGGTCGACGCCGGCCACGGACGGGCGGTGGTCGGACCGGCGGGAGCCGTCCGAGCAAGGCGATGCAGCACGCCTCGTGCCGGCGAGCTGCACGTCCCACCGCCCGCTCCGGGCGTCGATTCCCTGTGCGACCGAACCGAAGGAGAAGGACGGATGACGAGAGACGAGAGGATCGTGCCCGACCGCACGGACGTCGACGAAGGTCTCGACCTGACCGATGCCGAGAAGATCGAGGCCGACGGCCTGCAGGACCAGGACACCGACGTCGTCGAGACACCGGAGCGCTGAGCAGGCATCCGATCACGCGGCGCCGCGCCCGGACACGGGAGCGGCGCCGTTCGTGCATGGTCAGGCGGCGCCGGTGGAGCGAGGACCAGGCAGGGCGGGTGAGAACCGGCGAAAGCCCTCCGCCACCCGCACCGCGCCGGGTGCCACGGAGTCGACGTCCTCCCAGCGGACCAGGAACGTCCCCCGGTGTCGCCACGCGAACCAGCGCGCCACGAGGGCGGGGGAGCGCACGCCGGTGCGTTCGTAGCCGAGGAAGGACGTCGCTGTGCGCGGGCTGACGAGGAGTCCGTGCAGGCGCGGTGCGGCGAGCAGCCCGTCGATCGGCCCGTCCAGGACGAGCCGCACGTCCACCACGTAACCGAGCCGGCTGCCGTCGGGGCCGGTCACCGGCGCGTCGAGGAGGTCACCCAGGATCATGGCTGCCTCCGGGGATGCGGCGGATGATGTGGTCGCGGACCCAGCGCTCGGGCCAGGTGACGTCCAGCTCCTCGCTCCGGATGCCGAGTCGGACCGTGGTGCCGACCTCGGCCACGTGGGTCCACCGGATGCGGTGCCACCGCGACGGCGGGGGACGGCCTCCGAAGATGCGCGTGGCCAGCACCGCTCCGCTGAGCAGCGAGGTGATGACAGCGGCCTGCGACCCGTCGGGCTCGTCGGAACCGTCGAGACCGTGCACCTCGAGGTCGTCGACCGTGCACACCGGTGTGCCGTCGACGTCGAGGATCTGCCGGTCGAGCAGGTGCAGACGCGCGTCGAGCAGGAGGCCGGGCGGATGGGCGTCCTGGGGCAGGTCGGTCATGAGCCGGCTCCCGTCACGATCATCAGAGGGATCGCAGCGACGGACGCCACCACGATGATCACCAGGTAGACGAGCGCGAACCCGTTGGTCAGGCGCCCGTTGACGTGCTTTCCCATGTACTCGGGGTCGTTCGCGACGACGAGGATCGGCAGATAGGTGAGCGGCAGCGCCACCGCCGAGAACACCACCGAGAACTCGGTCACGGCGATCGGGTTCACGCTGGTCATCAGGACGGCGACGGCGACGATGAGGCAGATGATCATCGTCAGGTGGAACCGGGCCGCCTGCGACGGCCGTCGGAACTTGCCCCATGACCACCCCATGAACTGCGCGAGCGTGTACCCGCTTGACAACGAGGTCTCCAGGGCGGCCCCGAACGTCGCGGCGACGATGCCCACGATGACGACGGCCAGCGCGAGCTTGCCGCCGGCCATCGCGACCGGCAGGACGATCTGGGACAGCGACGACACCTCGATGCCCTGCGGCAGGAAGACGATCGCAGCGCACGCCGCGATCGCGACGGAGAGGACGCCGCCGAACGGGAAGCCGACCAGCACGTTCAGGCGGGACTGCGACAGGTCCTTCACCGTCCACCTCTCCTCGACCGCCCCGGACGAGAAGAAGAACACCTCGTAGGGCGTCATGGCCGCACCGAACAACGCGATCGCGTAGTACCAGTAGACGGCCTGCCCCTCCTGGGCGGCGACGCGCGGGTGGAACGCCTGGTCGGCCAGCTCGCTCCAGTCGGGGCCGAGGAGGAACACCGCGACCGCGAAGACGATCAGCGTCAGTCCCACGAGCCCCGTGACGTTCTCCATGATCGAGAACTTCGTCCGCCAGATCACGAGCCACACCGCCAGGCCGGCGACCGGGATCCAGAGCCGCGGCTCGACGCTGCTGGCCAGCTGCAACGCCAGGGCGATGCCTCCGACCTCGGCCGTCAGGGTGAGCAGGTTGATCAGGAACGACGCCGTGAGGTTGGCCCCGGCCGCGCGCGGACCGAGTCGCTCGCGGATGATCTCGAACGTCGCCCGGCCGCTGACGGCGGCCACCTTGCCGGACATCTGCGCGAACAGGCAGATGCCCACCACACCGACCACCACGACCCAGGCGAGCGACAGCCCGAACCGCGAGCCGACCACGGCGTTGGTCACCAGGTCACCGATGTCGAGGAACCCACCGATCGCGGTGAGGATCCCGAGCGCGAGGCCGAGGAGCCGCTTCACGGCACGACCGCCAGCTGGGCCGTCAGCTCGTCCAGCCGGTCGGCGCTCGAGGCGAGGGCGGCAGAGACCGCGTCCTCGCCTGCGCCTGCGTCGTTGGTCCAGGCCCGCGCGCCGACGACGGCTGCCTGCGCCTGGCGGACCGCGGCGAGCGCGTCGTCCTGCCAGCCGGCGCTCGTCGCGTCGGTGGGCACCAGCGTGGAGACGGCGAACGCCGCGTCCTCGAGGACCGCGTTCTGGTCGAGCAGCGCGGTGTCGGCGACGGCGCGCGAGAGCCGGCCGGCGCCCAGGAGGTCGACGGTCATCTCGGCGGTCGCGACTGCCGACGACGTCTGCTCGAGCGGGTCGGTCAGCGCCTGGGCGTCGTCCGCCCGGGTCGAGGACGACCCCACGGCGCAGCCGGCCACGGCCGCGAGGGCCACGACAGACAGCATCGCCCGGGGGACAACCATGGCCGCATCGTGGCCCGCGGTGCCTGCGGCCGCACGCCGAAGCCTCGACGTGCAGTCCGGCCATCTTGAAGTGGCAGCGGAGCCGGAGGAGCCTGGAGACGACCGAGGAGGACACCATGACGGGGTTCGTGCAGATCATCGACTTCCGGACGTCGCGCATCGACGAGGTGCAGGCGTTGGGCGACGAGTACGTCGCGGCCCGGGCGGGCGAGCCCGACACCAGGGTGGTCCGGGCGGTGGTGACGGCGGACCGCGACGACCCAGGTCGCTACCTCAACATCGTCGAGTTCGAGTCCTACGAGTCGGCGATGGAGAACTCCGCGCGGCCCGAGACCGACGCGTTCGCGGCCCAGCTCGCCGCCCTGTGCGACGGCCCCCCGACGTTCACCAACCTCGACGTCCGGTTCAGCTGGTCCGGCTGAGCCATGACGACCGGAGTGATCGACCCGAGGTACGGCGACGCCAGCCAGGAGCCACCGCCGTGGGACGAGATCGAGCGGCTCCTGAGCGACGCGCAGCTCTACTGGATCGTCACCGTCCGCGCGGACGGTCGGCCCCATGCGGTGCCGCTGGTCGGCGTCTGGGTCGACGGGGCGTTCGCCTTCTGCACCGGCGAGCAGGAGCAGAAGCAGCGCAACCTCGACAGCAACAGGCGCGTCGCCGTCACGGCCGGGAACGGCGGCGCGGGCGGCTGGGACAACGGCAAGGACGTCGTGGTCGAGGGCGTCGCGACGAGGGTCACCGACGCCGATGCGCTCCAGTCCCTCGCGACGGCCTGGTACGCCAAGTACGGCGACGACTGGGACTTCGAGGTGCAGGGCGACGTCTTCGTGGAGCGCAGCCGCTCCGGCGGCGCGACCGAGGGCGGAGCGGTCGTGTACCGCGTCGCGCCCGAGAAGGTCCTGGTCTTCGGCGGGGCGCACGGCCAGACGAGCTACCGCTTCTGACGGCGACCGTTCCCGTGCACTGACGCGTCCCGACAACGTGCGGCACGTGGTTCGGGACCTCCGGCCGGGTGTCGTCACGTCGTCGGTCGACGGCGCAGCGCCTCGAGCGCGCCGCTCGACCAGAGCGCCCAGGCGACCAGCGCGGGCTGGAAGAACAGCCGGGCCAGGCGCCGGTCGTCGGTGTCGAGGCCGAAGCCGTCCTTGCGCTCGCGCCACTGCGCGATGTTGCCGGGGAAGATGGCGACGAAGAACGCTGCGGCAACCAGCCCGACCGCGGCGCGCCGGCGCGTGAGCGTGACGAGCGCGGTCCCGAGCGTGATCTCGACGGCGCCGGAAGCCAGCACCGTGACGTCGGTGCCGACCGGGAACCACCTCGGCACCTGCGCCTGGAACTCCTCGCGCGCGAACGTCAGATGGCTGACGCCGGCGAGGACCAGGCCAGCGCCGAGCGCCGTGCGCGCGACCCGACGGATCAGCGGGTCGCTGCCGGGCGCCGGCTCGGTGAGGGCGGCGGACAGCCGGGAGAGGGCATCGGAGGTCATCCCGCGATGCTCGCCCCGGACCGAGCCGACCGCGACCCGGGACGGGCACGCCGGGGCTCGGATCGCCCGGGCGGTCGCTCCGACGGCTGGCCCGGGTGGCGTGTCCCGAGCTGCGGGCGCATGACTGAGGGCCGCCCCGATCGCTCGGTGACGGCCCTCTGACCTGCGGTGATGCTGGTGGGCGATACTGGGATCGAACCAGTGACCTCTTCCGTGTCAGGGAAGCGCGCTACCGCTGCGCCAATCGCCCGGCGTTGGTCCGGGGCACAACAAACTGCACATGTCCTACGAGGTGGAGATGGGATTCGAACCCACGTATACGGCTTTGCAGGCCGCTGCCTCGCCTCTCGGCCACTCCACCCTGAGACCGCAGTCCAGAGCGGCTTGCGCCGATCAGGATGTCTGCCTCCGAGCGGACGACGGGATTCGAACCCGCGACCCTCACCTTGGCAAGGTGATGCTCTACCACTGAGCCACGTCCGCACAGCACGTCCGCCGGTTTTCACCGGTGCTCCGTGTGCGTCCCGAACTCTAACCGACGACGTCGGCGAGAGTCCAACTGGCTCACGCCAGGCGCGCAACCGTGCGGATCTGCGGGTGTTCTGAGGGTGTCTGTACCGTGTGCGGGTGCCCGAGCGATGCGTCCGAGCCCCCGGGAGCGCCTGGTTCGCCGGGGTCGAGGCGACCGATCTGGTCGAGGTCGTGGACGTGCGAGCCCGACCCGAGCGGCTGACCGCGGGCTGGTGGGCCGTTGTCGGCGACTTCGAGGGACGCGTCCGGGCGTGGCGGTTCGCGACGGTGCGACCGGCGCGGACCGGGGGAGAAGCGTCGTGGCGCGGTCCGGACGCCGGGGCGTGGACGTCGTCGCTGGACCGCCAGGCGTACGTCGACGCGGTCGAGGGTGTCCGGGACCGGATCCGCGAGGGGGACGTCTACCAGGCGAACCTCTGCCGGGTCCTCTCGGCGCCCCTCGCCGGCGAGCCCGACGCCCGCGCGCTGGCCGCGGTCCTGGACGCCGGCAACCCCGCGCCGTACGCGGGAGGCGTGCACGTGCCGGTCGGGGCGTCCGACGAGCCCGTGTGGGTCGTCACGGCGTCCCCTGAGCTGTTCCTGCGGGTGGGCGACGGCGTCGTGACCTCGGGGCCGATCAAGGGCACCGCCGTCACGGCCGACGCGCTGACCGAGAAGGACCGCGCCGAGAACGTCATGATCACTGACCTGGTCCGCAACGACCTGCAGCGCGTCTGCGCGCCGGGAACGGTCGAGGTGACGACGCTGCTGGGTGAGGAGCGTCACCCGGGCCTCGTGCACCTCGTCTCGACGGTGCAGGGCGTGCTGGATCCCGAGGTCGCGGCCGCCCCCGACCTGTGGGCCCGCCTGCTCGACGCCACCTACCCGCCGGGCTCGGTCTCGGGTGCTCCGAAGGCGTCGGCGCTCTCGATCATCGAGGCGCTCGAGCGGGAGGCGCGGGGGCCCTACTGCGGCGCGGTGGGCTGGATCGAGGTCGCCGACGACGGCAGCGTCCGGGCCGAGCTGGCCGTCGGCATCCGGACGTTCTGGTGGTCCGACGGCGTCCTGAGGTTCGGCACGGGCGCGGGGATCACGTGGGGGAGCGACCCGGGCGCCGAGTGGGCCGAGACCGAGCTCAAGGCCGCGCGGCTCGTCGGCCTGGCGTCCAACGTCGACGTCGGCCCGGTGACAGAATGACCCGATGAGTGTGGTGATCTGGTCCGACGGTCGTCTCTATGGTCCCGACGAGCCGCTGGTCACGGGCGTGGACCATGGCCTCACGGTCGGCGACGGCGTCTTCGAGACCTGCGCCGTGTACGGCGGCACGGCGTTCGCCCTGAGCCGTCACCTGCGGCGGCTGCGGCGTTCCGCCCTGGGCATCGGCCTGGCCGAACCGGACCTCGACGCGGTGCGCGAGGGTGTCCGGGCGGTGCTGGCCGCGGCCGGCCCGGAGACCGGGCGCCTGCGGATCACGCTGACCGGCGGCGTCGGTCCGCTCGGCTCCAACCGGCTGCCCCCGCAGGACCAGCACCAGAGCCTGCTCGTGCTGGCCGGCCCCGCCGCCCCGTCGGCCGTCTCGCGCGTCGTCCGGGTGCCGTGGGTCCGCAACGAGCGGTCGGCCGTGGCCGGCCTGAAGACGACCTCGTACGCGGAGAACGTCGTCGCGGTGGCGGAGGCGTACCGGCGCGGTGCCGACGAGGCCGTGCTGGCCAACACGGTCGGCGAGCTGTGCGAGGGCACCGCGTCCAACGTCTTCGTGGAGCGCGACGGCGAGCTCGTCACGCCTCCGCTGTCCAGCGGGTGCCTCGCGGGCATCACGCGCGAGCTGCTGCTCGAGTGGGCGGCGCAGGAGGACCTGCCGGTGCGCGAGGCCGCGGCGGGGGAGCTGCGCTACGAGGTGCTCGACGAGGTGGCCGCCGGGACGGCGCAGCTGATGATGAGCGGCTCGATCCGCAACGTCTCGCCGGTCGTCAGCCTGGACGGGCAGACCGTGGCGGCAGGCCCTGTGTCGCTGGAGGCGCAGCGGCTGTTC
This sequence comes from Cellulomonas sp. P2_B4, assembly GCF_056404795.1. Taxonomy (NCBI): domain Bacteria; kingdom Bacillati; phylum Actinomycetota; class Actinomycetes; order Micrococcales; family Cellulomonadaceae; genus Cellulomonas; species Cellulomonas sp. P2_B4. The sequence continues at coordinate 58,556 of NZ_JBFUDI010000003.1, read as the reverse complement.
CAGAAGCGCCTGGCCGACGACCTCGACCCGTGACATGGGAATGGAACGACCGGCCCCGCGGCAGCGGAACCGGTCGTGAGGAGGGCGATCGTCAGGCGGTGAGCAACGCGGCGATGAGCGCCGTGATCTCGCCTTCCATGCGGTCGCTCTCGGTACCCAGAGGCACCAGTGCCTCGGTACCCGCGAGGAACCGTTCGATCGGCTCGGTGGGCGCGGCGAGCAGCGCGCTGCCTTCGACCCCACTGAGCGATACGAGCGTGTAGTCGGGGTCTTCGTCTCGCCACACCTGGACGTCGCCCGTTCCCGCCGGTGCTTCGGCGGTGGCGTGCATCCCCAGGGAGAGCAACTCGCGTCCGACGAGCCACGTCGACATGGTGTGCGGGCCGGTGAAGACCGCGCGGACCGTGTACGGATCGGTGGTTCGGAACGAGAACTCGGCACTCACCGGGATGACGCTTGCGTCGGATCCGATGAGCTGCATGGCGACGACCTCGACGACGTCGTAGGTCGAGCTCGTCATCGGGTCCTCCTGTTCGCAAGGGCTGGAGGCACCATCATGGCAGGACGATTGCCGGATTGGACCGGTAACTACCCCTAGTTCACCCGGAGGGACGCGCTCCCGAACGGGCGAGGGGTCACAGCACCCACCGGCTCGTTGACACGAACGTGTCGATGAGAGCGCGAACATGCCCTGATCAGGCCTTGGTTGGCCGCACGTGACGTCCAGTTCGGAATCTCGGCGCCCGCCGGGTAGCATTCCATCGACATCACCCGCTGATGGTGCTCGTCGGACGACACGGCGTGTCGGACTGACGGGTGACGGTGCGGGGATGGGCGATTGGCTCAGTTGGTAGAGCGCCTCGTTCACACCGAGGAGGTCATCGGTTCGAGTCCGGTATCGCCCACGTACATCAGGAGGGGTCGGCCCCACGGGCCGGCCCCTTCTGGCGTCCTATAAGGCGTCGGGCGCTCCGCGTCGCCGCCGGTAGCATCGAGTGGCCCGCCGCCCGGGCGGGCCGCCACGAAGGAGGCAGTACCGGTGCCCGAGCTCATCACCCTCACCGTCGACGGGATCGCGACCACGGTGGAGCCGGGGACGACGGGTACCGACCTGTACTCCGCCCGGCGTGACGTCGTCGTCGTCCGCGTGGACGGCGAGCTGCGCGACCTGCACCTGCCGCTGCCCGAGGGCGCGGTCGTGGAGGCCGTGACCATCGAGGAGCCCGACGGCCTGGCCGTGCTGCGACACTCGGCGGCGCACGTGCTGGCGCAGGCCGTCCAGGAGGTCGTCCCGACCGCCAAGCTGGGCATCGGCCCGCCGATCACCGACGGCTTCTACTACGACTTCGACGTCGACACCCCGTTCACCCCGGAGGACCTCAAGGCGATCGAGAAGGTCATGGGCCGGATCGTCAAGGAGGGCCAGACCTTCCGACGGTGGGACGTCACCGAGGACGAGGCGCGCCACGAGCTGCGCGATGAGCCGTACAAGCTCGAGCTCATCGGGCTCAAGGGCGACCCGACCGCGGCCGAGGGCGCGTCGGTCGAGGTCGGCCTGGGCGGGCTGAGCATCTACCAGAACGTGCGCGGCGCCGGCCGCGAGACCGAGCAGGTCGTCTGGCAGGACCTGTGCCGCGGGCCGCACATCCCGAGCACCCGGCTGCTCGGCAACGGCTTCCAGCTGACCCGGTCGGCGGCCGCCTACTGGCGCGGGAGCGAGAAGAACCCGCAGCTGCAGCGCGTGTACGGCACCGCCTGGCCGACCAAGGACGAGCTGCGCGCGTACCTCGAGCGCATCGCCGAGGCGGAGCGTCGCGACCACCGTCGGCTCGGCACCGAGCTGGACCTGTTCTCCTTCCCCGAGGAGATCGGCTCAGGCCTGGCCGTGTTCCACCCCAAGGGCGGCGTGATCCGCATGGAGATGGAGCACTACAGCCGGCTGCGGCACGTGCAGGGCGGGTACGAGTTCGTCAACACCCCGCACATCACCAAGAGCAAGCTCTACGAGATCTCGGGGCACCTCGACTGGTACGCGGAGGGCATGTACCCCCCGATGACCCTCGACGAGGAGCGCGACGCCGAGGGGCACGTGCGCAAGGCCGGGCAGCAGTACTACCTCAAGCCCATGAACTGCCCGATGCACAACCTGATCTTCGCGGCCCGCGGGCGGTCCTACCGGGAGCTGCCCCTGCGGCTCTTCGAGTTCGGCACCGTCTACCGGTACGAGAAGTCGGGCGTCGTGCACGGCATGACCCGTGCCCGCGGCTTCACGCAGGACGATGCGCACATCTACTGCACCCGTGAGCAGATGGCCGACGAGCTCACCACGACTCTGAAGTTCGTCCTCGACCTGCTCAAGGACTACGGGCTGGACGACTACTACCTGGAGCTCTCGACCAAGAACCCCGAGAAGTTCGTGGGTTCCGACGAGGTCTGGGAGGAGGCGACCGAGACCCTGCGCCAGGTCGGCGAGGCGTCGGGCCTCGACCTGGTGCCGGACCCGGGCGGCGCCGCGTTCTACGGGCCGAAGATCTCCGTGCAGGTCAAGGACGCGCTCGGTCGCACCTGGCAGATGTCGACCATCCAGCTCGACTTCAACCTGCCCGAGCGGTTCGAGCTCGAGTACACGGCCTCCGACGGCAGCCGTCAGCGGCCGGTCATGATCCACCGCGCGCTGTTCGGCTCGGTCGAGCGGTTCTTCGCGGTGCTGACCGAGCACTACGGCGGCGCGTTCCCGGCCTGGCTCGCGCCGGTGCAGGTGCTGGCCGTCCCGGTCGCCGAGCCGTTCGAGCCGTACCTGGACGACGTCGTCGCGCAGCTGCGGGCCCAGGGCATCCGGGCCGAGGTGGACCGCTCCGACGACCGGTTCGGCAAGAAGATCCGCAACGCCAGCACGCAGAAGATCCCGTTCGTGCTCATCGCGGGCGGGGAGGACTCCGAGGCCGGCGCCGTGTCGTTCCGCTACCGCGACGGGCACCAGGACAACGGGGTGCCCGTGGCCGAGGCGATCGAGCGCATCGTCGCCGCGGTGCGCGATCGCGTGCAGGTCTGACGGGTGCAGCCTGACGAGATCGAGCCTGCCAGCGAGTCCTCGGAGGACTTCGCCGGTGTGCCCGACGGCTTCGAGCGGTTGTGGACGCCGCACCGGATGGCGTACCTGGGCGGGCAGGACAAGCCGACCGATCGTGAGGCCGGTCCGGGCTGCCCGTTCTGCCGTGCTCCCACCCGCAGCGACGAGGACGGGCTGATCGTCGCGCGCGGCGAGGTCGCGTTCGTCGTGCTCAACCTCTACCCGTACAACTCGGGGCACCTGATGGTCTGCCCGTACCGGCACGTCGCCGACTACACGGAGCTGACCGAGGCGGAGGTCGCCGAGGTCGCCTCGATGACCCGGACCGCGATGACCGTGCTCCGGGAGGTCTCCGGTCCGCACGGCTTCAACCTGGGCATGAACCAGGGCGACGTCGCCGGTGCCGGGATCGCGGCCCACCTGCACCAGCACGTCGTCCCGCGCTGGGGCGGCGACTCGAACTTCCTGCCGATCGTCGGCCGGACCAGGGCCCTGCCCGAGCTCCTGGGCGACACGCGGGAGCGCCTCGCGGCCGCCTGGCCGGGTCCGATCAACGGGGTGACTGAGGGATGATCTTGACGTGCTGAACGGACTGCGCGGCGCCATGACCCGCCTCTTCACGCCCCTGGCCAGGCTGCTGCTGAGGCTGGGCGTCTCCCCGGACGCGGTGACCATCGGCGGCACGCTCGTGGTCGTCGCGACCGCCCTGTGGGCCTTCCCGACCGGGCACCTGCTGCTGGGCACGCTGATCATCACGGTGTTCGTGCTCACCGACTCGCTCGACGGCGTCATGGCGCGGCAGGCCGGCCGGTCGGGTCCGTGGGGCGCGTTCCTGGACTCGACGATGGACCGGTTCGGCGACGGCGCGATCTTCGCAGGCCTGGTCCTGTGGTTCACCGCGGGCGGCGACGACCGGCTCACCGCGGTCCTCGCGCTCGTCTGCCTGGTCCTCGGCTCGATCGTGCCGTACGCCCGGGCGCGCGCCGAGGGCCTCGGGATGACCGCGTCCGGCGGGATCGCCGAGCGCGCCGACCGGCTCCTGCTCGTGCTCGTCGCGACGTTCGTCGTCGGTCTCGGCGCACCGGTCGTGGTGCTGACCGTGGTGCTGTCCCTGCTGGTCGTCGCGTCGGCCATCACGATCGTGCAGCGGATGAGCAAGGTCTACCGGCAGGCGGCGGCGGGGGTCGCCCCGTGAAGGTGGACGTCGCGCGGCTCTACGCGACCGGCTGGAAGGTCGCCGGCAAGGTCCCCGGGTCGTTGCTGCGCGGGGCGTTCACGCTCGTCGCCGACGTGACGTGGCTGCGCCGCACAGGCGGCGTGGTCCAGCTGGAGAAGAACCTCGCCCGTGCCCGTCCCGACCTCGACGCCCGCTCGCTGCGCCGCCTGACCCGGGCCGGCATGCGGTCGTACATGCGGTATTTCGGCGAGGCGTTCTCGCTCGGCTCGATGAGCCAGCGCCAGATCGACGCGCGCGTGCGCGGCATCGGGGTGGAGAACCTCCTGCCGTACACGCAGGACAGCCGCTCGGTCGTGCTGGCGCTCGGCCACATGGGCAACTGGGACCTCGCCGGGGCGTGGGCGACCCGGGCGATCGCGCCCGTGACGACCGTCGCGGAGCGGCTCGAGCCGGAGGAGCTGTTCCAGGAGTTCGTCGCGTTCCGCGAGAGCATCGGCCTGACGATCTTCCCTCTGACGGGCTCCGGCGACGTCTTCCGCGGGCTGGTGCGCGCGGCGCGGGGCGGACCCGGCCTGATCCCGCTGCTCGCCGACCGTGACCTGACCGCCTCGGGCGTCGAGGCCGACCTGTTCGGCCTGCGCGCCCGGTTCGCTGCCGGCCCCGCGGCGCTGGCGATCTCGACCGGCGCTCCGCTTGTCACCACCTCGATCACCTACGAGCGGCTGTCCGGGGCTCGGCGCAGGGCGGCGCGGTCGCCGTGGGGGATCGTCATCGACTTCCACGAGCCGATCCCTGTGCCCGAGGGGGTCCCGCGCGCCGACCAGGTCCGGGTGCTGACGCAGGCATGGGTCGACCAGCTCGGCGCCGAGATCCGACGCAACCCCCAGGACTGGCACATGCTGCAGAAGGTCTTCGTCGAGGACCTCGACCCCGAGCGCTACGCCAGCATGCTCGAGCGAGCGGAACGGTCGGCATGAGCCAGCTCGATGCCGTGCGACCCCTGCGTGTGGGCATCGTCTGCCCGTACTCCTACGACGTGCCCGGCGGGGTCCAGTTCCACGTCCGCGACCTGGCCGAGGCCCTGATCTCACGGGGCCACTCGGTGTCCGTCCTGGTCCCTGCCGACGACGACACCGAGATCCCCGAGTACATGACGGCAGCCGGGCGGGCGATCCCCGTCCGCTACAACGGCGCCGTCGCTCGCATGACGTTCGGGCCCGTCACCGCGGCCCGCGTGCGCAAGTGGCTCGCGGCGGGCGAGTTCGACGTCCTGCACCTGCACGAGCCCGTGACCCCGAGCCTCGGCATGCTCGCCCTGTGGATCGCCGACGGGCCGATCGTCGCCACGTTCCACACCGCGCTGATCCGCTCGCGACCGCTGCAGATGGCGTACCCGTTGGTCCGCCAGTCGCTCGAGAAGATCTCGGCGCGCATCGCGGTCTCCGAGGACGCGCGCCGCACGCTCGTCGAGCACATGGGCGGGGACGCCGTGGTGATCCCGAACGGTGTCTACACGCAGGGTTTCATCGACGCGGAGCCCGACGAGCGCTGGACGGGCACGCACGACGCTCCCACGATCGCCTTCCTCGGCCGGCTCGACGAGGCGCGCAAAGGCCTGCCGGTGCTGCTCGACGCGGTGCCGCGCGTGCTCGCGGCGATCCCCGGGGCTCGGTTCCTCATCGCGGGGCGCGGGGACACGGGTCCCGACGAGGTGCGCGAGCTCCTCGGCGAGAAGGCCGCGGGTGCGGTCGAGTTCCTCGGCGGGATCTCCGACGAGGACAAGGCCCGGCTGCTCTCGTCCGTCGACATCTACTGCGCGCCCCAGACGGGCGGCGAGAGCTTCGGCATCGTGCTCGTCGAGGCGATGAGCGCCGGCGCCGCGGTCGTCGCGAGCGACCTGGGGGCGTTCTCCCGGGTGCTCGACGACGGTGCCGCGGGCGTGCTGTTCACCACGGGCGACAGCGAGGACCTGGCCAGCACGCTGATCCGAGTGCTGCACGACCCCGCGCTGCGCGACTCCGTGCGGGCGCATGCCCAGGAGGTCGTGCCCCAGTACGACTGGTCGGTGGTGACCGACCAGGTGCTGACCGTGTACGAGATGGTCGTCGCCGACCGCCGCGAGCCGGTGGGCGAGGACCCGTGGTCGCAGCGCGGTGCGCGGCTGCGCGGACGGAGCGAGGCCCGATGAGCTGGTCGGAGCTCTTCGTCTACATCACGATCGTCCTGGCCCTGGTCCTGTGGTGGGTCTGGGTCGCCGCCTCCCGCCTCGACCGGCTGCACCGCAAGGTCTCCTCGTCGAAGGCCGTGGTGGACGCCCAGCTCGTCCGCCGCGCGACCGTGGCCGCCGAGCTGGCGACCTCGGGCCTGTTCGACCCCGTCAGCTCGGTGCTCGTCGGCGAGGCCGCCTGGGCGGCGCTCTCGGCCGGTGGTCCGGACGTGACCGAGGATGGCTCGCTGCCCGCCGACCTGCGCCGGCTGCTCGCTGCCGACCGCGGCGCGCTGCCCGTCGTCGAGGATCGCCCGGCGCACGGGCGACCCGCACCGGTCGACCGCGGGCGGATCGAGAGCGAGCTGTCGGCGACGCTGCGCGAGGTGCTCGACGACCCGGACGAGGTGGCCGCGCTGCGGGCCGACCCGACCGGGAACGAGCTCGCGGACGCGCTCGCCTCGGCCTGGTACCGGGTCCAGCTCGCGCGCCGGTTCCACAACGAGGCCGTCGCGCAGACCGCTCACGCACGCAGCGGACCGCTCGTGCGGCTGCTGCGGCTGGCCGGTCACGCACCCGCGCCGCACTCCCTCGAGCTCGACGACACCTGGCCCGAGACCCTCGGCCGGCCGGGTGCGCGTTCCACGGCGAGCACCGACGGTCACTGACCAGCACTGACGTGACGCCAGACGCGCACGGTCTAGGATTGTCGTTCGTGGCCAGCACGGCCGCCATCCCGTTCAGGTTCCACCCGCACACGATCTGTGAGGCTCGACGTGACCAGCGAGAACAGCCAGCCCACCACCGCGACGCACGCCGGCGTCATCGGCACCGCACGCGTGAAGCGCGGGATGGCCGAGATGCTCAAGGGCGGCGTCATCATGGACGTCGTCACCGCCGACCAGGCCAAGATCGCCGAGGACGCCGGGGCCGTCGCCGTCATGGCGCTGGAGCGCGTGCCGGCCGACATCCGCGCCCAGGGTGGCGTCGCGCGCATGAGCGACCCCGACCTGATCGACGGCATCATCGAGGCCGTCTCCATCCCCGTCATGGCGAAGGCGCGCATCGGCCACTTCGTCGAGGCGCAGGTCCTCCAGTCGCTCGGCGTCGACTACATCGACGAGTCCGAGGTGCTGACCCCGGCCGACTATGCGCACCACATCGACAAGTGGGGCTTCACGGTTCCCTTCGTCTGCGGTGCCACGAACCTGGGCGAGGCGCTTCGCCGCATCACCGAGGGCGCGGCCATGATCCGCTCCAAGGGCGAGGCCGGCACGGGCGACGTCTCCAACGCCACGACCCACATGCGCACCCTGCGCGACCAGATCCGCCGCCTGACCTCGCTGCCGGAGGACGAGCTGTTCGTCGCCGCCAAGGAGCTGCAGGCGCCGTACGACCTGGTCAAGGAGGTCGCCGAGGCCGGCAAGCTCCCCGTCGTGCTCTTCACGGCCGGTGGCATCGCGACCCCCGCGGACGCCGCGATGATGATGCAGCTCGGTGCCGAGGGCGTCTTCGTCGGCTCGGGCATCTTCAAGTCGGGCAACCCGGCCGAGCGTGCCGCCGCGATCGTCAAGGCCACCACGTTCTTCGACGACCCCGACGTGATCGCCAAGGTGTCGCGCGGTCTGGGCGAGGCCATGGTCGGCATCAACGTCGAGGACGTCCCGGAGCCGCACCGCCTGGCCGAGCGCGGCTGGTGACGCAGGACCCTCTGGTGGAGGCCGCGGACGACCCGTCCGCGGCCTCAGCCGTCTCTCCGAGGTCCGGTGCCGACGGCGGCGGACCCGTGCACGGGCTGGGACCGGAGTGGAGGCGCGGCGAGGACGGCCTGCTGTTCCGCGAGGCCGCGCGCGTCATCCTGCTCGACGAGAAGGACCGCGTGCTGCTCATCCGCGGGCACGACGTGGACCAGCCCGAGCGCAGCTGGTGGTTCACGGTCGGCGGCGGGATCGACGACGGTGAGGACGCGGCCTCCGCGGCCCTGCGCGAGGTGCGTGAGGAGACCGGCATCGTGCTGGGCGCCGACGACCTCGTCGGACCCGTGTTCACGCGCTCCGCGATCTTCGACTTCTACGCGGAACACTGCCGGCAGGACGAGGTGCTCTACCTGGCCCGCGTCCCCGCGGCGGCGTTCGGGGCCGGTCACCGGGCCGGCTGGACCGAGCTCGAGCTGGACGTCATCGACGAGCTGAGATGGTGGTCGCTCGACGACCTCGAGCGGGTCGACATCGAGGTCTTCCCGGACACTCTGGTCGCGCTGGTGCGCGGCCTGCTGCCCGCCTGGGACGGGGTCACGCGGCACCTGGGGCTGGCTCGCGAGTAGCGGTCGGCCCCGTACCTCTCCTTCAGGCCACCGCGTTGCGTGTGGCCCATGCGGGGTCGAGGTGCTCCTCGGCGCGGAGCACCGCCTGCAGGGCGCGCGCCGCGCTGACCAGGTCGGCGTGCGTCAGGTACGGCGCCGCAACGCCCAGACGCACGATGTCGGGCGTCCGGAAGTCGCCGACCACGCCGCGGGCGGCGAGCGCCTGGACGATGCCGTAGGCGTGCTCGTGGCGCACCGCCACCTGCGAGCCGCGCGTTGCGTCGTCCTGCGGTGACGCAAAGGTGGCGTCGGGGAGCACCGCGGCGATGCACTCGCGCAGGAACCGGGTCAGGCTGAGCGAGCGCGTCCTGAGGTCGTCGATCTCGATACCGTCGAACGCCTCGAGCGCCGCCTCGAGCGCAAGCAGGGACAGCAGCGGGGGAGTGCCGATGCGTGCCCGGGCGATGCCCGGGGCACCTCGGTACTCGTCCGCCATCTCGAACGGCTCGGCGTCCCCGTTCCAGCCGGGGACGATGTTGACGAACGCCTCCTGGTGCCGGTGCGCGACGTAGCCGAACGCCGGCGCGCCCGGGCCGCCGTTGAGGTACTTGTAGCCGCAGCCGACGGCGAGGTCGACGCCGTGGGCGTCGAGGTCGACCGGCATGGCACCGGCCGAGTGGCACAGGTCCCAGACCGCGAGCGCGCCGGCGTCGTGGGCTGCCGCGGTCAGGCCCGGCAGGTCGAGCACCTCGCCGGTGCGGTAGTCGACGTGCGACAGGACGACGGCGGCGACGTCCCCGTCCAGGAGCCCGGGGATGTCGTGCGGCCGGGCGCGGACCACGCGCCAGCCGACCTGCTCGGCCACGCCGTCGACGATGTAGCGGTCCGTGGGGAACCCGTCGGCCTCGGTGATCACGACGGTGGCCCCGGGCCGCATCGCGGCGACCGCGTGCAGGCTCTGGTGCAGGCGGACGCTCGTGGAGTCCCCGACCACGACCTGCCCCGGTGCCGCGCCGATGAGCCGCCCGACCGCGTCGCCCACCCGCTGCGGCGCGTCCCACCAGCCGTGCGTGTTCCAGGAGCCGATGAGGTCGGTGCCCCACTCCTGGCGGATCACCCGGGCGACCGCCTCGGGCACGCCGACGGGCAGCGCCCCGAGCGAGTTGCCGTCGAGGTAGACGGTGCCGGCCGGCAGCAGGAACCGGTCCCTCAGGTCGGTGTGGGCGTGCAGGCGGTCGAGCTCGGCGGCGCGGGCGTCGAGGGCGTCGGTCACAGCCCGGAGCCTACGACCGCACGCCGGATGTCAGTGGGTGTCCGTACGTTTGTTCGAACACCAGTCCTGGAGGTCGTGAATGAGCACGCAGCCCGAGAACCCCCCGTCCAGCTTTCCGTCCAGCTTTCCGTCCAGGTACCGGTCCGGTGCACCGGAGGGCTCCGTCTTCCCGGTCCCGCCGCCACTCCCGCGGCTCAACGAGGACCCGGAGCGGCTGATCTCGCTGCTCTGGCAGATCGAGTCGGAGGACGTCGCAGGCCTCGACACCAGGGGCCTGCGCGAGAACTTCTCCATCTACCAGGCGCTGATCGACCACGCCTGCGCGCGGCAGGCCGAGGTCGAGGCGCTGCTCGCGCACCGGCGTCGGCACGAGCGGAGCGGCTCCGTGTACTGAGCGCGGCGGTCGCGATCGGCGGACCCGAACTAGGATCGCCCGCTGTGACCGTGACCGTCGGAGTCCTCGCCCTGCAGGGAGACGTGCGCGAGCACGTGCACGCCCTGACCGCCGTCGGGGCCGCTGCCGTGCCCGTGCGCCGCGAGCGCGAGCTCGACGCCGTCGACGCGCTCGTCCTGCCCGGGGGCGAGTCCACGACGATGGACAAGCTCCTGCGCGCGTTCGACCTGTTCGAGCCGGTCCGCGCCCGCCTGCGCGCCGGGATGCCGGCCTACGGCTCCTGCGCGGGGATGATCCTGCTCGCCGACCGCGTGCTCGGCGGCATCGAGGGTCAGCAGACCCTCGGCGGGGTGGACGTCACGGTGCGCCGCAACGCGTTCGGCCGGCAGGTCGAGTCGTTCGAGACGGACCTGGAGATCAGGGGGATCGACGGCACTGATGTCCGACCCGTGCACGGCGTCTTCATCCGGGCACCGTGGGTCGAGGAGGTCGGCCCTGCGGCCACCGTGCTCGCGCGAGTGGAGTCGGGCCCGGCCGCCGGTAGGATCGTGGCCGTCCGCCAGGGCCCGTTGCTCGTGACCTCGTTCCATCCGGAGGTCACCGGGGACACCCGGGTGCACCAACTGTTCGTAGAGATCGTCCGCGACACCCTGTGAGGCTCGGCGCTGCAGCCGGGGTCGAGGTCGCGCGGGACGAGAAGCAGGACGAGAAGAGGTAGCTGAAGCGATGTCGGGTCACTCCAAGTGGGCCACCACCAAGCACAAGAAGGCCGTGGTCGACGCCAAGCGGAGCAAGCTCTTCGCCAAGCTGATCAAGAACATCGAGGTGGCCGCGCGCACCGGCGGCGGTGACCTCGCCGGCAACCCGACCTTGTTCGACGCGGTCCAGAAGGCCAAGAAGTCGTCGGTCCCGATCGACAACATCAACCGCGCGGTGAAGCGCGGCTCCGGCCAGGAGGCCGGTGGCGCCGACTACACGACGATCATGTACGAGGGCTACGGCGCCGGTGGCATCGCCGTGCTGGTCGAGTGCCTCACCGACAACCGCAACCGTGCCGCGTCCGACGTCCGCGTCGCGTTCACGCGCAACGGCGGCCAGATGGCTGACCCGGGCTCGGTCTCCTACCTCTTCTCCCGCAAGGGCGTCGTCATCGTCCCCAAGGAGGGCACGGACGAGGACTCGGTCGTGGAGGCCGTCCTGGACGCGGGCGGCGAGGAGGTCAACGACCTCGGCGAGGCGTTCGAGGTCCTCTCCGAGGCCACCGACCTGGTCCCGGTACGCACCGCGCTGCAGAACGCCGGGATCGAGTACGACTCCGCCGATGTGGTGTTCTGGCCGGCCACGCAGATCGAGGTCGACGCCGAGGGTGCGCGCAAGATCCTGCGCCTCATCGACGCACTCGAGGACTCCGACGACGTGCAGAACGTCTACGCGAACTTCGACGCCTCCGACGAGGTCATGGCGGAGCTCGAGAACGACGACTGAGACGGAGAGCAGTGCTGGTGGGGGCGCGCCAGCGCACCCGCCCGCAGCGGAGCGCAGGCTCAGTCCGAACGACTGAGTCCCGCGCCATCGCCTGGAGAGGGACCCCGCCGCTCGGTCGGCCGGGTCCCTCTCGCGTCGGCGCTGCCTCCCGGGAACCGGTCGGGTCGGCTGCGACCATGACGGCGTGCGCGTCCTCGGAGTCGACCCTGGCCTGACCCGGTGCGGCCTCGGCGTGGTCGACGGTCTGCCGGGGCGGCGCCTCGCCATGGTCGCGGTGGGTGTCGCGACGTCGGACGCCCTGTGGGACGTGGACCAGAGGCTGCTGCACATCGAGAAGCAGATCGAGGAGTGGCTCGAGGAGCACGCCCCGGACGCGGTCGCCGTGGAGCGCGTGTTCGCCCAGCAGAACCTGCGCACGGTGATGGGGACCGCGCAGGTCGCGGGCATCGCGATGGTCGCCGCGGCGCGTCGTCGGATCCCGGTCGCGCTGCACACGCCGAGCGAGGTCAAGGCCGCCGTCACCGGCAACGGCCGCGCGGACAAGGCGCAGGTGCAGACGATGGTCCAGCGCCTCCTGCACCTGGAGGAGCTCCCGCGTCCCGCCGACGCCGCCGACGCGCTCGCACTGGCCGTCTGCCACATCTGGAGGCCCGCCGGCGCCCTCGGGACGCCGCAGCGTGCTCCCGGTTCCATGACCGCGGCGCAGCGCGCGTGGGCGTCCGCGGAGCAGGCGGCGCGACGACGCGGCTGAGGGTGCCGTCGCCCGACCACCCGTGGGCCGACGCGTGCGCGCGTCGCGTGTCACTCGTACACCTGTTCGTCTGCGTGTGCCAGCATGTGCGCATGCGCAACGTCGTTCGTGAGGGAGGTGCCCGGTGATCGCCTCGGTCCACGGCACGGTGCAGGCGGTACGGCTTGACGCGGCCGTCGTCGAGGTCGGCGGCGTGGGTCTCCTGGTGCACGCGACGCCCGCCACGCTCGCCGGCCTGCGGGTCGGCTCGTCGGCGCAGCTCGCCACCTCGCTGCTCGTGCGCGAGGACGCGCTCACGCTGTTCGGGTTCGCCGACACGGACGAGCGCGAGGTCTTCGAGATCGTGCAGACCGTCAGCGGCGTCGGGCCGCGGCTCGCCCTGGCCATGCTCGCGGTGCACACGCCCGACGGCCTTCGCCGCGCGGTGCTCGACGAGGACTTCAAGGCGCTGCAGCGCGTGCCCGGGATCGGCCTGAAGGGCGCCCAGCGGATCGTGCTCGAGCTCAAGGACCGGATCGGGGTGCCGGCTCCCGTGGCGTCGGCGGCCCCGGCACGGGCCGTCCCGGGCGACCGTCGCGACATGGTCGTGGAGGCGCTCGTCGGGCTCGGCTGGACCGCCCGCGCCGCAGGAGACGCCGTCTCGACCGTGCTCGAGGGCTCGGAGGGGCCCATCGGCGAGGACGAGGTCGCCGGTGTCCTGCGCGCCGCGCTGCGGACGCTGGGCGGTGGGCATGCCTGACGACGACGAGGAGATGGTCACCGAGCGGTTCGGGGCCGAGTCGCTGGTCCGCCCCGCGGCCGACGACATCGAGCGTGCCGCCGAGGCGGCGCTGCGGCCGCGGAACCTGGACGAGTTCGTCGGCCAGCGCGTGGTGCGCGACCAGCTGTCCCTGGTCCTCCAGGCCGCCAAGGCGCGGGGACGGGCACCCGACCACGTCCTGCTGTCCGGGCCGCCCGGGCTCGGCAAGACCACGCTCGCCATGATCATCGCCGCCGAGCTGGCCACGTCGCTGCGCGTCACGAGCGGGCCGGCCATCCAGCACGCCGGCGACCTCGCCGCGGTCCTGTCGTCGCTGGAGGAGGGCGAGGTCCTCTTCATCGACGAGATCCACCGCCTGGCGCGTCCCGCCGAGGAGCTCCTCTACGTGGCGATGGAGGACTTCCGCGTCGACGTGATCGTCGGCAAGGGCGCGGGTGCGAGCGCGATCCCGTTGGCGCTGCCGCCGTTCACGGTCGTCGGTGCGACGACCCGGGCCGGCCTGCTGCCGGCACCGCTGCGCGACCGGTTCGGCTTCACCGGCCACCTCGACTTCTACGCCACCGACGAGCTGGAGCGAGTGCTCCTGAGGTCGGCGGGGCTGCTCGGGGTCCCGCTGGAGCACGAGGCGGCCGCCGAGATCGCGTCCCGGTCGCGGGGGACACCTCGCATCTCGAACCGGCTGCTGCGCCGGGTCCGCGACTGGGCGGAGATCCGCGGCGACGGGACGCTCAGCCTGTCGGCCGCCAGGTCGGCGCTCGAGGTCTACGAGGTCGACGAGCTCGGCCTGGACCGCCTGGATCGCGCGGTGCTCACGGCGCTGTGCACGCGGTTCGGCGGGGGACCGGTCGGGCTCACCACGCTCGCGGTGGCGGTCGGCGAGGAGCCCGAGACGGTCGAGACGGTCGCCGAACCGTTCCTCGTGCGCGAGGGGCTGGTCGGCCGGACGCCCCGCGGCCGCGTCGCGCTCCCCGCGGCCTGGACGCATCTCGGCCTCGACGTCCCGCACACGGCGGGGACGCTCTTCGGCTAGGTTCAGTCGGCCCGGGCGTCGCGTACGGGCCGTTCAAGCCCGTTCTAGCCCGTTCCAGCCCGGGAATCCGGCGAAAGTCGGAACCTCTGTCCGTGGTCGTGCGTTGGAGCGGCGAGCCGCTGCGCCTAGACTGCGGGCGGACACGTCACCCTGATCGGAGCTCGTAGCTGTGGACCCCCTCTTCTTCATCATCATCCTCGCCGTGGCCGGCCTGCTGTTCATGTCGAGCCGGACGAGGAAGCAGCAGCGCTCCGCCATGGAGTTCCGCAACAACCTGGTGCCCGGCGACGAGGTCATGACGCACTCGGGCCTGCTGGGCACGGTCGTGGATGTCGAGGACGACGTCATCACGCTCGAGTCCGCCCCGGGCAGCCGGAGCCGCTGGATCCGCGCCGCGATCTCCAAGAAGATCGAGCCGCCCGTCGACGAGGTCGAGGACGAGGACGAGTCCGACGAGGACGAGGACTCCGACGACACGGTGTCCGACGTCGACCAGCTCGACGACGCCGACGACACGGTGATCGACGTGCCCGACGACCTGTCCTCGCTTCCCCCTGCTCGCAAGGACGGGGACGCAGACAAGCAGTAAGACGCCTTCGGTCCGGGCGACGATGCCCGGACCTTGACCCCACCCGCTGCTCCCGCCGCGGGTGCGCGCACGAGAGAAGAACTCCGTTGGCTCCTCCTACCCGCCGCCGCAGGCCCGTCCGCACGCTGGTCACGCTCGGCATCATCATCGCCGCGCTCTTCGCGACCATCGCCGCCGGCGTCAAGTGGTCCGATGCCTCGTGGACGCCGAACCTCGCCCTCGACCTCGAGGGCGGCACGCAGATCATCCTGACCCCGGTCGCGACCGACGGTGAGGACCTCCCCAAGGGGACGATCGACCAGGCGATCGGGGTGATCCGCCAGCGCGTCGACTCCTCGGGTGTCGCCGAGGCCGAGATCACGAGCCAGGGCAACAACATCGTCGTCTCCCTCCCGGGCCACCCGAGCGAGGAGACGCTCCAGCTCGTCCGGACGTCCGCGCAGATGGAGTTCCGCCCGGTCCTCGTCCAGGGCGCACCGACGCCGACGACGACCGCGCCGACCCCCTCGTCGACGATCCCGGCCAACGGTGTCGAGGCAGCCGCGCCGGACCCCACGCCGACGCCCGAGGACGCGGAGCCGTCCGACGAGCCGACGAAGGCCGCCCCGGACAGCCCGAGCGACGCCGCGTACTACGTCACCCCGAAGGTCCAGGCCGACTACGACGCGCTGGACTGCACCGACCCCGCCAACCGCAAGGGCGGCGTCCCGGGTGACCCCGACAAGGCCGTCGTCACCTGCGACCAGGACGGCACCGCCAAGTACATCCTCGGCCCGGTCGAGATCGAGGGCGCCCGGATCAGCGGCGCCAACTCCGGCCTGGAGCAGCTCCCGAGCGGCGGCACCGGCAACGAGTGGGTCGTCAACATCACGTTCGACTCCAAGGGCACCGACCAGTTCACCGACGTGACCACGCGCCTGCAGGCCCAGACGTCGCCGCTGAACCAGTTCGCGATGGTGCTCGACGGCCTCGTGATCTCGGCGCCGAGCCTCGCGCCCGGCGTCGTCATCTCGGACGGCCGCGCGGTGATCTCCGGATCATTCACGCGTGAGTCGGCCGCGAGCCTGGCCAACCAGCTGAACTTCGGTTCGCTGCCACTGACGTTCGAGGTCCAGAGCGAGGCGCAGATCTCGGCGACGCTCGGGTCCGAGCAGCTGCGGATGGGCCTCATCGCCGGCCTCATCGGCCTGATCCTGGTCGTCGTCTACTCGATGTTCCAGTACCGCGCGCTGGGCCTGGTCACGGTGTTCTCGCTCGTGGTCTCGGCGACGGTCACGTACGCGGTGATCACGCTGCTCTCGTGGCTGTACGGCTACCGGCTCTCGCTGCCTGGTGTCGCCGGTCTGATCGTGGCCATCGGCATCACCGCCGACTCGTTCATCGTCTACTTCGAACGCATCCGCGACGAGCTCCGCGAGGGTCGCACCCTCGTCGCCTCCGTCGAGCGTGGCTGGGAGCGTGCGCGCCGCACGATCCTGGCGTCCGACGCCGTCAACCTCCTCGCGGCGAGCGTGCTCTACGTCCTCGCCGTCGGCGGCGTGAAGGGCTTCGCGTTCACTCTCGGTCTGACGACGCTCATCGACATCCTCGTCGTCTTCATGTTCACCCACCCGGTCATGGAGCTCCTGTCGAAGACCAAGTTCTTCGGCCAGGGCCACGTCCTGTCGGGCCTGGACCCGAGGCGGCTCGGTGTCCCGACCACCCGCTACGCCGGTCGTGGCCGGGTCGTCACCGTGACGTCGTCGGACTCTGACGTCCAGGACGCGCCCGAGAAGCCCAGCACCGCGGACTCCGGGTCCCGCGTGCCGGTCACCGTCGGTGCGCCGAACGAGTCGGGCCTGACCATCGCCGAGCGTCGTGCGGCCGCGAAGAAGGCAGCGGCCGAGCCGACCGACGCCCCCGTGGACAGCCCGCCGCAGGAGTCCGAGCCCGAGTCCGGGCGCACCGAGGGGAACGAGCACTGATGGCCGCCGGATTCGCCCAGTGGGGCAACGACCTCTACACCGGTCGTCGCTCGTACAACATCGTCGGCCGCCGCAAGATCTGGTTCACGATCTCCACGATCCTGGTCATCCTGTCGGCGATCTTCCTGATCAAGCCGGGCCTCAACCCCGGCATCGACTTCCGCGGCGGCTCGGAGTTCGTCGTCGCGGGTGTGTCCGACAAGGACCAGCAGCTCGCCATCGACACGGTGCTGTCGGTCGCGCCCGACGAGGAGCCGCGCGTCACCACCGTCGGCGCCGACAGCATGCGGATTCAGACCTCGACGCTCGACAACGCGCAGGTCGAGGAGGTCAAGGCCGCGCTGGCCGAGGCTTACAACGTGCCGGTCGAGAGCGTCACGAGCTCCTTCATCGGGCCGTCCTGGGGCAAGGACATCTCGCAGAAGGCCATCATCGGCATCCTCGTGTTCCTGCTCCTGGTCACCGTCGTCATGACCGTGTACTTCAGGAACTGGCGCATGGCCCTCGCCGCGCTGATCGCGCTGTTCCACGACCTGATCATCACGGTCGGGGTCTACGCGGCGGTCGGCTGGGAGGTCACGCCGGCGACGGTGATCGGCTTCCTGACGATCCTCGGGTACTCGATCTACGACACGGTCGTCGTGTTCGACAAGGTGCGCGAGAACACGGCGGACACGCTCGAGCAGTCGCGCTGGACCTACGCCGAGAAGGCCAACCTGGCCGTCAACCAGACGCTGGTCCGGTCGATCAACACCTCGGTCGTCGCCCTCCTGCCCGTCGCCGCGATCCTCTTCGTCGGGGCTGTCGTCCTCGGCGCGGGCACGCTGCGTGACATCGCGCTCGCCCTGTTCGTCGGCATGCTCATCGGCACGTTCTCGTCGATCTTCCTGGCGACCCCGTTCGAGGTCGTGCTGCGGCAGCGGGAGCTCGCGATCAAGGCGCACACCGCCAAGATCCTCGCGGCGCGCGCCGCGGCGGCCGGCGGGACCACGGAGGACGGCGAGCTCGCGCTCTCCGGCCCCACCTACGTGCCGGCAGGCGCGCTCAAGGCCGGTTCGCACCAGGGCGTGGCGGCCCAGCCGAAGCGCCGCCCGACCAAGAAGTGACCCAGCCCGACACCGCTTCGAACCCGACAGGGGCGTCCTCGGACGCCCCTGTCGGGCGTGCCGGCCGGCGCGACCGCGCGGCCGTGCTGCGCCGCGTCGACGAGCTCGTCCGGCTCGTGCCGGACTACCCCGAGCCCGGGATCCTGTTCCGCGACATCACGCCGCTGCTCGCCGACGCCGACGCCTTCGCGGCGGTCGTCGATGCGATCGCGTCCGCCGTCGAGGGACCCGTCGACCTCGTCGCGGGGATGGAGGCACGCGGGTTCCTGTTCGCCTCGCCGGTCGCGCTCGCCCTGGGCGCGGGCGTGCTGCCCGTCCGCAAGGCCGGCAAGCTGCCCGGACCGACCGCGTCCCAGTCGTACGCGCTCGAGTACGGGACCGCCACGATCGAGGTCCACCCGGACACCATCCCGGCCGGCGCGCGCGTCCTCGTCATCGACGACGTCCTCGCCACCGGGGGCACCGCGGCCGCAACCGTCGAGCTCCTCGAGCGGTGCGGTGCGGTCGTCGTCGGGCTCTCGTTCCTCGTGGAGCTCGAGGCGCTGAACGGGCGTGACCTGCTCGGCGGCCGGCCGATCGACGTGCTGGTCACCGTCCCCTGAGGAGCGCGTGGTGCGTTTCCTGTGCTCCCGCGGTCGTAGACTGACGCCTCGACCGAGGGAGGGGGTGCGATGACAGAAGACGTCCGCACGCCCGCGACCGGCGTCGATGGTGTGTCCGACGCCCAGCCCGGCTCGCCCTCGGGTCGGATGCGCTCCAGGCTCGGGCGGTTCGGCGCGCGCAACGGTGCGACGTTCCCTGCCCTCGAGCCCGTGCTCCAGGCCGCGCGCACCAACCACCCGAAGGCCGACCTCGCGGTCGTCGAGCAGGCGTACGTCGTCGCCGAGAAGGCGCACCGCGGCCAGCTGCGCAAGAGCGGCGACCCCTACATCACGCACCCCGTCGCCGTCGCGACGATCCTGGCCGAGCTCGGCATGACCCCGTCCACCCTGGCTGCGGCGCTCATGCACGACACGGTCGAGGACACCGACTACTCGCTGGACCAGCTGCGCCGCGAGTTCGGGCCCGAGATCGCGATGCTCGTCGACGGTGTGACCAAGCTCGACAAGGTGACGTACGGCGACGCGGCGCAGGCCGAGACCGTCCGCAAGATGGTCGTGGCGATGTCCCGCGACATCCGCGTCCTGGTCATCAAGCTCGCCGACCGCCTGCACAACGCCCGCACCTGGAAGTTCGTCGCGGCCGCCTCGGCCGAGAAGAAGGCCCGCGAGACGCTCGAGATCTACGCGCCGCTGGCTCACCGGCTCGGCATGAACACGATCAAGTGGGAGCTCGAGGACCTCTCGTTCGCGACGCTCTACCCCAAGGTCTACGACGAGATCGTGCACCTGGTCGCCGAGCGTGCGCCGGCCCGCGAGGAGTACCTGGCGACCGTCCGCGAGCAGGTCGGCGCCGACCTGGGCAAGGCCAAGATCAAGGCGACGGTCACCGGCCGGCCGAAGCACTACTACTCGATCTACCAGAAGATGATCGTGCGCGGCCGCGACTTCGCCGACATCTACGACCTCGTCGGCGTCCGCGTCCTCGTCGACACGGTGCGCGACTGCTACGCCGCCCTCGGTGCGCTGCATGCGCGATGGAACCCGGTCCCCGGCCGGTTCAAGGACTACATCGCGATGCCGAAGTTCAACCTCTACCAGTCGCTGCACACCACGGTGATCGGGCCCGAGGGCAAGCCGGTCGAGATCCAGATCCGCACGCACGACATGCACCGTCGGGCCGAGTACGGCGTCGCCGCGCACTGGAAGTACAAGGAGAGCGCCAAGGGCGCCGTCCCCGACGCCTCCGGCAACGACATGCAGTGGCTGCGGCAGCTGGTGGACTGGCAGAAGGAGACCGCCGACCCCAGCGAGTTCCTCGACTCGCTCCGGTTCGAGATCGCCGGGTCCGAGGTCTACGTGTTCACGCCCAAGGGCGACGTCATCGGGCTCCCGTCCGGGTCGACGCCCGTGGACTTCGCCTACGCGGTGCACACCGAGGTCGGCCACCGCACGATGGGCGCCCGTGTCAACGGCCGGCTGGTCCCGCTCGACTCGTCGCTCGAGAACGGGGACGTCGTCGACGTCTTCACGTCGAAGTCGGAGACCGCCGGCCCGTCGCGCGACTGGCTCGGGTTCGTCAAGAGCCCGCGCGCCCGCAACAAGATCCGCCAGTGGTTCTCCAAGGAGCGCCGCGAAGAGGCCATCGAGCACGGCAAGGACGCCATCGCCAAGGCGATGCGCAAGCAGAACCTGCCGATCCAGCGCCTGCTCTCGCACGAGTCGCTCGTCGCCGTCGCCAACGAGATGCGCTACGCCGACGTCTCGTCGCTCTACGCGGCGATCGGCGAGGGCCAGGTCTCGGCCGCGACCGTCGTCCAGCGCCTCGTGCAGTCGATGGGCGGGGAGACCGCCAACGAGGAGGACCTCGCCGAGGTCGCCCGGCCCGGTTCGACGCAGCGCCGGGTCCGCACCGGCGACCCCGGCGTCATCGTCAAGGGCGTCGACGACATCTGGGTCAAGCTGGCCAAGTGTTGTACGCCGGTGCCCGGGGACGACATCGTCGGCTTCGTGACCCGTGGCGCCGGCGTCAGCGTGCACCGCTCCGACTGCATCAACGTCGCCAGCCTCCGGGCCGAGCCCGAGCGCATGGTCGACGTCCAGTGGAGCCAGACGAGCTCCTCGCTCTTCCTCGTGCAGATCCAGGTCGAGGCGCTCGACCGCAGCAGGCTCCTCTCCGACGTCACCCGCGTGCTCTCCGACTCGCACGTGAACATCCTCTCGGCGTCCGTGTCGACCTCCCGGGACCGAGTCGCCCTCTCGCGCTTCGTGTTCGAGATGGCTGAGCCGTCGCACCTGGCGTCCGTGCTGGCCGCGGTGCGCAAGGTCGAGGGTGTCTTCGACGTCTACCGCGTCACCGGCGCCAAGTCCGCCGACGGCCCGGTCACCCGCGCCTGACCGCAGCGCGCGGCTCCTCGACGCGACGCAGGACGTCTCTCGCACCCAAGATCCCTCGGTGCCCGGCCAGGCGTCCGAGCTGCGTCAGTCCGTGTGCCGGGTCGAACCCCGCCGCGAGCAGCGGCTCGAGCAGCCGCAGGGCCTGACCGGGCGGTAGGTGCCGGCAGATGTCCAGCCCGGTGCGCTGCACGGTGGTCGCCCGGACGGCTCCGACCTGGACCACGTCGCCCGCCTCGAACGTCGCCTCCGCCGTCGTCCGCAACGGGTCGGGCTCTGCCCGCCGCGCGCGCGACGCCACCAGCACGTCGACCCTGCGCGGGGCGAACCGGCCCGTGTGCAGCCAGACCGCCGTCTGGCGACCGACGACCCCTCGGGCCGGCACGAGCTCCGCGATCGCGACCGAGCGGCGCTCGGGCGTCTCGTCGAGGTCCGCCGCGATCGCCACCTCACCCCACAGCGGGCGGATGACGCCGTCGTCGAGCAGCCTCCACCAGGCCGCCGCGCCGACGTCGGACCGGCGGAAGGTCTCCGGAAGCACCAGGGGGCGCGAGCGGTACGGGGCAAGCACGTCCATCCGACGAGCATCCCGGCTCGACGCTCCTGACGGGGCCGGACGGGCTGCCTGTGGACGGGTGGGAAGCAACCACGAACGACGCAGGGACCGGGCCACTCGGGCCCGGTCCCTGCGTCGATGGCGAGCGGAGCGTCAGCCGCGCGCGTCCTGAGCCGCGCGCTGGACCTGCTCCAACCACGCCCGCCGTGCGTCGAGGGCGGCCTGCGCGTCGGCGATCTTGCGCGCGTCACCGGCGGCCTTCGCCTTCGCGAGGTCGGCCTCGAGGCCGGCGATCGCCTGCTCGAGCTGAGCCGCGGCTCCCTCGGCACGCGCACGCGTCTCGGGGTTGGTGCGACGCCACTGTGCCTGGTCGGTGTCGCGCACGGCCGCCTCGACGGCACGCAGACGGGCCTCGATCCGCTGGACGTCGCCGCGCGGCACCTTGCCGGCAGCCTCCCAGCGGTCCTGGATCCGGTTCAGCGTCTGCTTGGCCGCCGCCAGGTTGGTGACCGGCAGGAGCGCCTCGGCCTCGGCCAGCAGCGCCTCCTTGACCTCGAGGTTCGCGCGGAACTCCTCGTCGGTCGCGGCCGACTGGGCGTCGCGCGCGGCGAAGAACGCGTCCTGCGCGGCACGGAACCGGGCCCACAGGGCGTCGTCGTCGGCGCGGCTGGCACGGCCCGCGGCCTTCCACTGGACCATGAGGTCCCGGAACACGCCCGCGGTCGCCCCCCAGTCGGTGCTCGACTGCAGGCGCTCGGCCTCGGCGACCAGCGACTCCTTGACCTGCTTGGCCGACGCGTTGCGGGTCTCGAGCTCGGCGAAGAAGTGCCGACGCTCGCGGTCGAACGTCGTCCGCGCGTGGCTGAACCGCTTCCAGAGGGCTTCCTCGGTCGGGCGGTCGAGGCGCGGGCCGGAGCGCTGTGCTTCCTTCCACTGGTCGAGCAGCGTGCGCAGCTGCTCGCCCGCGGGGCGCCACTGGATCCGCGACGGGTCGGTGCCGGCGATCTTCTCCGCCTGCTCGACGATCTGGGTGCGCGCGACGACCGCGGCCTCGCGGGCCGCGGCGCGCTCCGCCTCGGCGACCGCGCGACGCTCGGCGGCGGTGGCGCGCAGGGCCTCGAGGCGAGCGCGGAGCCCGTCCAGGTCGCCCACGGCCGCCGGCTCGGCGAGCTCCTCGGTCAGCTTGGCCAGCGTCTGGTCGATCTCCTTGACCGACAGGTCGGCGGCACCGAGGCGGGCCTCGAAGAGCGCCACCTTGGCCTGCAGGTCCAGGAACCGCCGCACGTAGAGCGCGAGGGCGTCGTCCTTCGTCGCACCCGGGAACTGCCCGACGACGCGCTCACCGGCGGCCTCGCGGACCGACACGGTGCCTTCGTCGTCGACGCTGCCGAACGTCGCCGCGATCGCGGCCTCGGCGGCGTCCTGCGGGGGCGCGACCGGGGCGGGAGCTGCCGCCGTCGACGCGGAGGGTGCCGGGTGGGCCGGCGGGTGGGGGACCGGCCGCGGACGCGGGCTGGGCCGCGGCGCGGGCGTCGGCCGGGGGGCAGGGGCAGCGGACTCCTCGACGACGACCGCGACGGAGTCGACGGACGTGATGTCGTCGGCGACGACCTCTCCGTCGACCAGGACGGTCTCCTCGACCACGACCGTGTCCTCGACGACCTCGCCGTCCTCGATCACGGTGACCTCGTCGACGACCACGACGTCCTCGACCACGGCCCCGTCGACCACGGTGACCTCGTCGGCCACGACGACCTCGTCGGTGATCGTGACCTCGTCGGCCACGACCTCTCCGTCGACGACCAGGGTCTCCTCGACCACCTCGGCGGTCTCGACGACGTCGCCGTCCTCGACCACCGCGACCTCGTCGACCACGACGACGTCCTCGACCACGTCACCGTCGACGACGGCGACCGCGTCGGTCACGGTCTCGTCGACGACGACCACAGCATCGTCGGCGACCGCATCGTCGGCTTCGTCGGCGACCGCGTCGACGATGTCCTCGACGACGACCTCCTCGGCCACGGCCCCCTCGTCGAGGGCCTCGGGAGCGTCAGGAGCGTCGGACACGACGGCCGCCTCGGTCGGCGCGTCGACGGCTTCGCCCCCGGAGGGAACCTCCGCGTCGTCGGGCACGGGACCGGGCGTCGGGGTCTGCGTCACTGGATGTTCACTCCCTCGATGATGACGTCGGACACCGGGGCCTCGGACCCCTCGACGGTGCCTGCGTCGGCGATGGCCTTGAGCACGTCCAGGCCGGACGTGACGTGGCCGAACACGGTGTAGCCGCCCGCGGAGTCCGCGGGAATCTTTGAGTCCTCGTACACCAGGAAGAACTGGCTGCCCATGGAGGAGCCGTCGCCGCCCTGGCGGGCCATGGCGATGGTGCCGGCCGGGTAGATGTCGTCGGCGGGCGCGTTCTCGATCGGGCCCCAGGAGTAGCCCGGGCCGCCCATGCCGGTGCCCTCGGGGTCGCCGCACTGGAGCACGTAGATGCCGTCGGTGGTGAGGCGGTGGCACTTGGTCTTGTCGAAGAAGCCCTGGCCGGCGAGCGTCACGAAGTTCGCGACGGCCTGCGGCGCGGCGGCGCCGTCCAGCTCGATCCCGATGTCGCCCTGCGTCAGCGAGAGCTGTCCGGTCCACGTGCGGGCCTGCGCGAGCGACGGGTCGGGCACCTGCGCGGCGTTGTCGCTGGGGGCGGGCGTCTCGGACGAGGCGGGGGAGGTCGGCGACGCGCTGGGCGTGCCGTCGTCGTTGTTCAGGACGATGAGACCGGCTGCCGAGATCACCAGGACGATGGCGGCGACGATGCTCCCGACGATCCAGCGCTGGCGCGTCTTGCGGGCCCGTGCCTTGGCCTGACGCTCCTGCCACTTCTCGTACCGGCGACGCTCGTACTCGCGCTCGCGCTTGATGGTCACGCCTACTCCTCGCATCGTTGTGCGTCGACGACAGGCACCTCACCTGCCGCACTGCACGAAGCAACCCGGGACAGTCTAGGCAAGGCGGGGGCGCCCTCCGCCATCTGAGCCACACGCCGGGACGTCGGTCGCGTTACGGTGCGTCGCATGCAGGTCATCACGGTCGTCGCCCCGGTGTTCGGCGCGCGCTGCAGCGTCCTTGTCCACGACGACGGTTCGTGCGTCGTCATCGACGCCGGGGCGGGGGTCGCCGACGACGTCGTGGACCTCGTCGCGACGCGCGGCCTGCGTCCGACGGCCGTCCTGGCGACGCACGGCCACGTCGACCACACCTGGCACGCGGCCCGCCTCTCGGAGGCTTTCGACGTGCCCGTCGTGCTGCACGCGGCCGACGCCTACCGGCTCGCCGACCCGTTCGGGACGCTGGGCGTCCTCGGCCACGCGGTCCACGACCCGAGCGGCCCGCTGGCGCAGGCGCTGGCCGCGGCGGGGCTCGATCCGACCACCTACCGGGCACCGGCCCGCATCGAGACGTTCGGCGCCGCGGCCGACCCGCGCAGCCCGGACGTGACGCTCGAGCTCGGCGGTCTGCGGATCGTCGCGCGGCACGCACCCGGCCACACCGAGGGGTCCACGCTCTACCTGGTCGAGATGGAGGAGGACCGGCTCGCGTTCACCGGCGACGTCCTGTTCGCGGGCACGATCGGCCGCACGGACCTGCCGGGCGGCGACCACGAGACCATGCAGCAGACCCTTCGCGAGGTGGTCGCGCTGCTCGCACCTGAGACGGTCGTGGTCCCCGGGCACGGTCCGACCAGCACGATCGCGTCCGAGCTCGCGCACAACCCGTTCTTGCAGCCCTGAACCGTCTGGAAAGATCAGGCCCCATGGCCCGCCCCACCCCGTTGTCCGGATTCCCCGAGTGGCTGCCCGACGGGCGCCTCGTCGAGCAGCACGTCCTCGACGTCCTGCGCCGCACCTTCGAGCTCCACGGGTTCGCGGGGATCGAGACGCGAGCCGTCGAGCCGCTCGACCAGCTGCTGCGCAAGGGGGAGACCTCCAAGGAGGTCTACGTCCTGAGCCGGCTGCAGGAGGAGGAGCTCGACCGGACCGCCGGACTGGGCCTGCACTTCGACCTGACGGTGCCCTTCGCGCGCTACGTGCTGGAGAACGCCGGTCACCTCGCCTTCCCGTTCCGCCGCTACCAGATCCAGAAGGTCTGGCGGGGCGAGCGCCCCCAGGACGGCCGCTTCCGCGAGTTCGTGCAGGCTGACATCGACGTCGTCGGCGCCGGCGAGCTGCCGTACCACTACGAGGTCGAGCTGCCGCTCGTGATGGCGGCGGCGCTGGGCGCGCTCCAGGAGATCGGCGTCCCGCCGGTGCGGATCCTGGTGAACAACCGCAAGGTCGCCGAGGGCTTCTACCGCGGCCTCGGGCTGGACGACGTCGAGGCGGTCCTGCGCAGCATCGACAAGCTGGACAAGATCGGCGCCGACAAGGTGGCGGCCCTGCTCGTCGCCGAGGCGGGTGCCGACGAGGCGCAGGCCCGGGCGTGCCTGGCGCTGGCCGCCATCCACGGGAGCGACGAGGGCGTGATCGACGCGGTCCGCGACCTCGCCACCGCGCACGGCGTGAGCAACGACCTTCTCGACGAGGGGCTCGCGGAGCTCGGCGCACTGATCCGCGCGGCGTCCGTGCGGGCCCCCGGCGTCGTCGTCGCGGACCTCAAGATCGCGCGCGGGCTCGACTACTACACGGGCTCGGTCTACGAGACGGTCCTCGTCGGCCACGAGCAGCTCGGCTCGATCTGCTCGGGCGGTCGCTACGACACGCTCGCCTCCGACGGCGCCACCACCTACCCGGGCGTCGGCCTGTCGATCGGTGTCTCGCGCCTGGTGTCCCGGCTGCTCGGCGCCGGGCTCGTGCGGGCGACGCGGTCCGTGCCGAGCGCCGTCTTGGTCGCGGTCGGCACCGAGGAGGCACGGGAGCGTTCCGACGAGGTCGCGGCCCTGCTGCGGTCGCGGGGCATCCCGGTGGAGGTGGCACCGAGCGCGGCCAAGTTCGGCAAGCAGATCCGCCACGCCGACCGCCGGGGGATCCCGTTCGTGTGGTTCCTCGGTGCCGACGGCGGACCGGACCAGGTCAAGGACATCCGCTCGGGCGACCAGGTCGACGCCGACGCCTCCGTCTGGACGCCCGCCGACGACGATCTGTGGCCCCGGGTCGTGCCCGTCAGTTGAGCACCGCGATGCCCAGGTTGAGCGTCGTGGCGAACAGCACCCAGGTGATGTAGGGCCCGAGCAGCCACGACGCGACCTTCGAGTGCCGCCAGAACGCCACGGCCGTGGCGATCAGCACCGCGTCGAGCGCGACGATGATCGCCAGCGCGACCCAGACGAGCCGGCCGCTGAAGAACACCGGGGTCCACGCCGCGTTGAGGGCCAGCTGGAGGATGTAGAGCGTCAGGGCGTTGCGCGCAGGCGCCCAGCCGCCGCGACGCCACACCAACCAGGCCGCGACCGCCATGAGCACGTACAGGACGCTCCAGGCGGGTGCGAACACGCCGTTCGGCGGGGTCCACGCCACCTTGTCGGCGTCGGCGTACCAGCCGTCGACGGCGTCCGCGGTGGACAGGCCGCCCAGGGCCCCGACCGCGACGTTCACCGCG
This sequence comes from Cellulomonas sp. P2_B4, assembly GCF_056404795.1. Taxonomy (NCBI): domain Bacteria; kingdom Bacillati; phylum Actinomycetota; class Actinomycetes; order Micrococcales; family Cellulomonadaceae; genus Cellulomonas; species Cellulomonas sp. P2_B4. The sequence goes on along the minus strand of NZ_JBFUDI010000003.1, from coordinate 31,311 downwards.
ACGAGCAGGACCAGGACGAGCACGCTCCCGACCCCGCGCTGGGGGTGCTCGGTCGCACTGCGCTCCGCGAGCTGCGTCGTCTCCATCCGACGAGGTTCCGGGAGACGGGGCGCGCCGGCAACCGCAGACGGTTGACACCCGTTAGAACACGTGTTCGACTGGACGCATGCGATGGGACGGGCAGAAGCTGGCGGCCGACGACGCCGCGCTGCCGGGTCTCGCGCTCTCCGGGCTCGTGCGCAGCGTCCGGACGCCGGAGTTCGCCGGGGTCACGTTCCACGAGGTCACCTGCAAGAGCGCCCTCAACAAGGTGCCTGAGGCGTCGCGCATGCCGTTCCGCTGGACGGTCAACCCGACGCGTGGGTGCCTGCACGCCTGCACCTACTGCTTCGCCCGCCCGACCCACGAGTACCTCGATCTGGACGCCGGTCGCGACTTCGAGACGCAGATCGTCGTCAAGACGAACGTGGTGGACGTGCTCAAGGCCGAGCTGGGCAGGCCGTCGTGGCGGCGCGAGCCGGTCGCACTAGGCACCAACACCGACCCGTACCAACGCGTCGAGGGCCGGTACCGCTTCATGCCCGGGATCATCGAGGCGCTCGTGCGTTCGGGGACGCCCCTGTCCATCCTTACCAAGGGCACGCTGCTGCGACGCGACCTCGCGCAGCTCGCCGAGGCGTCGACCCACGTCCCGGTCGGCATCGGGATCTCGCTCGCGGTCGGGGACGAGGCGCTCCAGCAGGCGGTGGAACCCGGGACGCCGACGCCCAGGGCGCGCCTCGAGCTGGTCCGGGCCGTGCGCGAGGCGGGGCTGCCGTGCGGGGTCATGGTCGCGCCCGTGATGCCCTGGCTGACGGACGACCGCGCGCACCTCGACGACCTGCTGGCCAAGCTTGCCGATGCGGGTGCGACGGGGGTCACCGTCCTTCCCCTCCACCTGCGGGGCGCGGTCAAGCCGCTGTTCCTCGCCTGGCTGGCCGAGCACGCGCCGGGGCTGGTGCGCCGGTACGAGGCGCTGTACGGGCGGGGGGCGTACGTGCCCCACGAGTACGCGCGCTGGCTCGACGCGCGCGTCCGGCCGCTGCTGGTCCGGCACGGTTTCGCCGACCCGGCCGGTCACCGGGCGGGCCGGACGGGCGGTGCACGGGAGGGTTCCTACCCCTCCGGGAGCATGTCGTCCGGCGAGATGCCCGTGCTCGAGCCCACGGTCGGCTCAGCCCAGCCGGTCCTGTTCTGAACTCGCTGGTCAGCGGCGGTACGCGCCTCTCGCACGGCGTCGGAGACGGCTCCCGAGCGGGGCGTGGAGCCCCTCGTCCAGATGGGTGACAGAGCATCCGCCGGTCGGTGACGACCGGCGATGTCCGAAGTGTCGCCTTATAGTTCACACGTCCCGGCGACCGTCGGACGGATCGACGCGAGGTGTGACACGACCAGATGAGCAGCTCCACCGGCGCGCCTTCGCGCGACACCGTCAACGACCGCCGACGCGCCCGCGAGGAGCGCGGCCTGGCTCCCGCCGCACAGCGCGGCGACCGCCTGCCGCCCCCGCCGCGCGAGCGGCGGCCCGCGCTGGCCGCCCTGGCCGTGCTCCTGATCGTCGGTGGCGCCGCGCTCGCCGGGCTGCTCGCGCTGCGGGCCGACAACCGGGTGGACGTGCTCGTCGTGGCTCGCGACGTGCCGGCCGGCAAGCAGCTGACGGCGGAGGACCTCACCAGCACGCCGGTCGCGTCCGAGGGCACGATCCTCGTCCCGGCCGCCTCCAAGGACGCCGTCGTCGGCCAGTACACCCGGGTCGCGCTCACGAAGAAGCAGCTCCTGGACGCGTCGATGATCAGCGAGACGCCGTGGATCCCGGAGGGCGACGTCGCCGTGGGAGCCGCCATCGGTGCGGGCCGCATGCCCGCCAACGGCCTGTTCGCGGGCGACCTCGTGCAGCTGGTCGCGGTCGGCGACGCGGCGACGGGCGGCGCCGGCTCGGTGATCGTGGACCAGGCGCGCGTCAGCTCGACGCGGACGAGCGACTCCGGTGGCATGTCGTCGAGCACCACGTTCGTGACGTTCAACGTGTCGGGCAGCGACGCACCTGACGTCGCGGCGGTCGCGGCGGCGGGCGACCTCGCCGTCGTCCTGCTGTCCCGCGGCGTCCCGCTGGACCAGGACAGCTGACGTGCTCATCGCACTGGCCTCCGCCAAGGGTGCTCCGGGCGTCACGACGACCGCGCGCGTGCTCGCGTCGATCTGGCCCAGCGACTCCATCCTCGTCGATGCCGATCCCGCCGGCGGGGACACGGCGCTGCTGTCCCGGTCGCCCGCGCACGAGCCGCTGGACCCGGAACGCGGACTGCTGTCGCTGGCGGTCGCGGCGCGCCGCGGCACCGATCAGGCTCCGGTCGGACCGCACCTGCAGCTGACCGACGGCGGGCTGGACGTGCTGTGCGGCGTCAACCGTCCGGAGCAGGTCGCCGGCATGGGACCGGTCTGGACGACGATCGGCGAGATCCTCGTCCGCCAGCCCGGTGCCGTGGTCGCCGACGTGGGCCGGCTCGCCGTCGGCAGCCCGGTGACACCGCTGGTCACGGCCGCGGACGTGCTCCTGTTCGTCGTCCGTCCGCAGGTCGAGGCGTACGCGCACCTGCGCGAGCGGCTCGCCTGGACCGACTGGCTCGCGTCGAACGGCGGAGGTCCTCCCGTCGGCGTGCTGATCGTCGCGGACGCCAAGGACCGCCGAGCGGCTCCCGAGCTCGAGAGCCTGCTGGCGCACAGCGGCCTGACCAACCCGGTGCTGGGCGTCGTGGCCCACGACGAGCGCGCCGCCGCCGTGCTGGGCGGCCGCCTCGACCGGGCGATCGACCGCTCGCTGCTGGTCCGGTCGGCCCGCCAGCTCGTGGAGCCGATCCGCGGGCTCGCGTCCATGCGGGCCACCGTGCGGACAGGAACGGCGTGACCGACGCCGACGGACACCAGGGGGTGAACCACCATGCTTGACCAGGCACTCGTGCGCAGGTTGCGCGAAGAGGTCGCCGACGTCCTGGCGCGCCAGCGGCGGGAGGACGCCGCGACGGGTCTGCCGCCCATGTCGGCCGAGGACGAGCGACAGTTCGCCCGCGCCGTCATCGGACGCGTGCTCGACGCGCACGCCCGTTCGGAGATCTCGTCGGCCCGCACCCCTCCGACCCCTGCCGAGGAGGAGGAGATCGCGGCGGGCATCCACGCCGCGCTCTACGGCGTCGGTCGTCTGCAGCCGCTGCTCGACGACCTGCAGATCGAGAACATCGACATCAACGGCTATGACAACGTGTTCGTGCAGTACGCGGACGGGCGTGAGGAGCGCGGTCAGCCGATCGCCGACTCGGACGACGAGCTGGTCGAGCTCGTGCAGGTGCTCGGCGCGTACTCGGGCCTGTCGAGCCGCTCGTTCGACTCCGCGAACCCGCAGCTCGACCTGCGCCTGCCGGACGGGAGCCGGCTCTCGGCCGTCATGGACGTCTGCGCGCGGCCCTCGATCTCGATCCGGCGCGCGCGGCTCTCTCGCGTGCACCTCGACGACCTGGTGCGGTTCGGATCCGTCTCGACCGACGTCGCCGGCTTCCTGTCGGCCGCGGTGCGGGCGCGCAAGAACGTCATGATCGCGGGCGCGACGAACGCGGGGAAGACGACACTCCTGCGCGCGCTCGCGAACGAGATCCCGCCCGGGGAGCGCCTCATCACGGTCGAGCGCGCGCTCGAGCTGGGCCTGGGGGAGTTCCCCGACCTGCACCCGAACGTCGTCGCGTTCGAGGAGCGGCTGCCCAACTCCGAGGGCCACGGTCGGATCGCGATGGCCGAGCTCGTGCGCCGCAGCCTGCGCATGAACCCGAGCCGTGTCATCGTCGGCGAGGTCCTGGGCGACGAGATCGTCACCATGCTCAACGCGATGAGCCAGGGCAACGACGGCTCGCTGTCGACGATCCACGCGAACAGCTCCATCGAGGTGTTCAACCGCATCTCGACCTACGCGATCCAGTCCGCCGAGCGGCTGCCGATCGAGGCCACGATGATGCTCATCGCCGGGGCCATCGACTTCGTCGTGTTCGTGCAGAAGCACAACGACTACCAGCAGGGCGGGCGCCTCCGTCGCTACGTGGCGAGCATCCGTGAGATCAACGGCGTCGACGGCCGCGTGCTGTCGAGCGAGGTGTTCGCGCCCGGGGTGGACGGGGTCGCCCGGGCCGCGGCGCCGATCGCGTGCCTCGACGAGCTCGTCGCCGTGGGCTACGTCCCCGGCTTCGCCGACGTCGGGAGGAGATGACCGGCATGCCCGCACCGTCCACGCTCCTGATCATCCTGCTCGGCGCCGTCGTCGGCGCCGGGGTGGTCCTGCTCGTCGTCGCGCTGCGTCCGCGGGAGCGCGCGCCGAAGGTCGTCGCGTCCGGGCCGGGCCTCGTGCAGCGGATGGGCCGGCGCACGCTGGTCGCGATCGGCGTGGGTCTGCTGGTGCTCGTCCTCACGCGCTGGCCCGTCGCCGCGCTCGCCTCGGCCGCGCTCGTCGTCGCCGCGCCCGCGCTGCTCGGCGGCGCGAAGGCGGAGCGCCAGGCGATGGCCCGGCTCGAGGGCCTGGCCACGTGGACGGAGTCGCTGCGCGACACGATCGCCGGGGCCGTCGGGCTCGAGCAGGCGATCCCCGCGACCGCCTACGCCGCGGCGCCCTCGATCCGGCCGCAGCTCCAGCTGCTCGTGGACCGCCTCCGGGTGCGCACGCCGTTGCCCGTCGCGCTGCGCCGGCTCGCCGACGACCTGGACGACCCGAGCGCGGACCTCATCGTGGCCGCCCTGGTCCTGAACGCCAAGCTGCGAGGGCCCGGCCTGCGGCAGGTGCTCTCGTCGCTCGCGGACTCCGCCCGCGCCGAGCTGGAGATGCGGCAGCGCGTGACGGCCGCCCGCGCGGCGACCCGACGGTCGTCGCAGATCGTGATCATCTTCTCGATCTTCGTGATCGCGGCGATCACGTTCCTCAGCCCGAACTTCGTCGAGCCGTACGGCTCGCCGCTCGGCCAGGTGGTCCTGCTCGTCGTCGTCGCGTGCTTCGCCGGCGGGTTCCTGTGGATGAAGAGGCTGTCGGGCATCGACACGCCCGCGCGGTTCCTCGTCGTGACGGAGGACCGATGATCGGCGCGATGCTGGCCGGCGCGATCGTGGGCCTCGGCGTGCTGCTGATGGTCCTCGCGTTCGCGCCGCCGGCCACCAACCGGCCCGGCGCCACGTTGGCCCGGATCGACCTCGAGCGCTCGGAGCAGCGGCAGCGCGCGGGCATCCTCGCCATCGACCCGCGCGCCGCGTCGGGTTCGCGGTGGATGCACGACCTGGGGCGGCGGACCGCGACGTCGCTCGCCCGCTCCGGCGTGCAGCTCGGCCAGCTGCGGTCGGACCTCGCCGTCCTGGGTCGGCCGCTCGACGTCCACCTCGCCGTGACGATCGTCTCGGGGGTCGTCGGCCTGTTCGTGCCGATCGTGCTGGGGACGGTGCTCTTCGCCGTCGGCGCGCCGATCTCGCTGGCTCTGCCCCTGATCGTGAGCCTGCTGATCGCCCTGCTGGCGGCGTCCGTGCCGACGCTCGCCGTGACGGGTCAGGCGCGCAACGCCCGGCGCGACTTCCGGCACGTCGTCGGGTCGTTCCTCGACCTGGTCGCCATGAGCCTCGCAGGCGGCCGCGGGGTGCCGGAGGCGCTGCAGAGCGCCTCCGAGCTCAGCGACGGCTGGGCGATGGTGCGCATCCGCGACGCGCTCGGTGCCGCGCGTCTGCGCGGTCAGACGCCGTGGTCGGCGCTGGGCGCTCTGGGGGAGGAGCTCCGCATCGACGAGCTGCGCGACCTGGCGGCCTCGCTGGCCCTTGTCGCGGAGGACGGCGCCCGCGTTCGCGAGTCGCTCGCGGCGCGGGCCGACTCGATGCGCCGCCGCGAGCTCGCCGACTCCGAGGGCCGGGCCGGCGAGAGCTCGCAGTCCATGCTCGTCGCGCAGCTGCTGCTGTGCGTCGGGTTCCTCATCTTCCTCATGTACCCGGCGCTGGTCGGTGTGCTCGGAGGGCTCTGACCTGCACGCTCGCCCCTATCCCGTCCCTGACGGCAGAAGGAAGGATCTGGACGAATGAACAACCTGGCAACCCCGTGGGGGTTCCTCTACCTGGAGCTGCGGCGCCGGTTCGACCGCGCGCGCAGCGCTCCCGACCTCGGCGCCTCGGCGATCGAGTGGGTCATCATCACCGGCGTGCTCGTCGCGATCGCCGCGGCGGTCGGCCTGGTGATCTACAACTTCGTCAACAACAGCGCGGACAAGCTCGAGGTGCCCGAGCTGCCCGACGGCGGCGGCGGGGTCGGCGGGGCATGACCGCGGCGGCGCGCCCGACACCCCGGCACCTTGGTGCCCGGGGTCGGTTCGCGTCGCCCGACGCCGGATCGTCGGCGATCGAGCTGGTGCTCTACACGCCCCTGCTCATGCTCATCACGTTCCTCGTGGTGCAGTTCGCGCTCAGCTGGTACGGCCAGGAGATCGCCGGCGCGACGGCCCGCGAGGCCGCCCGCGTCGCGCGGGCCGAGGGCGGTACCCCCGAGGCCCTCGACCACGCCGAGGCGCGCGGTCGGGACTACGCCGAGGCCATCGGCAAGGGCACCTTCGTCGACGTCGACGTGGACGTGGTGCTCGTGGACCCCGGCACCGTCAGCGCGACGGTGACCGGCCGGTCGATGGAGATCATCCCCGGCTGGGCGCCCGGGGTGCAGGCAGTGGTGCAGGGTCCGGTCGAGATGTTCAGGCCTGACCAGTGAGCGCGTCCAGGCTCCGGGACGACGAGGGCACGATGGCGGTCGAGATCGTCGTGCTCGTCCCGCTGCTCATGCTGCTGCTCATGCTCGTCGTCGCGTTCGGCCGGCACGTGTCGGCCGAGGGCCAGACGCAGGCAGCCGCGCGAGAGGCCGTGCGCGCCGCGACACTCGCACGCACTGCCGAGGGGGCCCAGCTGGCCGCGCAGGACGCGCTCGACGCGACCGTCCCGGACACCCTCGAGTGCGAGCCGGTCCTGCTCGACGGCGCGTTCGTCGCCGGCGGCACGCTGACGGTCACGGTCACCTGCGCCATCTCTTACGCCAACCTCGGTGCGCTCGGGCTCCCCGGCTCGACGTCGATCTCGGCGACGAGCTCGGCCCCGCTCGACCTGCACCGGTCCGTGGGGGCGCCGTGAACCGCCGGCTGCGGGGCGACGAGTCCGGGACCGCGTCGGTCTTCGTCATCGGGATCGTCCTGGTCCTGATGGTCGTCGCCGGCCTCGTGGTCGACGGCGGTCGCGCCATCAACGCGCGGGCGGCCCTCGCCGACGACGCGGAGCAGGCGGCCCGCGCCGGGGCCAACGTGCTGGACCTCGACACGCTGCGCGCGACCGGCGACGTCCGGATCGATCCCGCCGGGGCGCGCGACGCCGCCGAGCGCTTCCTGGACGCCCGCGGGTATCGTCCCGACGAGATCGTCTCCATCGAGGCGGACGCGGCGCAGGTGCACGTCGTCCTCACGCGGGTCGTGCCGACGTCGCTGCTCAGCCTCATCATGATCAACGAGTTCACCGTCGACGGTCAGGCGACCGCCCGCGCCGCCGTCGGCATCGTCAACGAGCTCCCGGGAGCACCATGAGCACACGCGTCGACCCCCGACGGTCCCAGCCCGAGCAGAGCGGGCCGGGACGTTTCCAGCCCGCGCCCCCCGCGCCCAGCGGTTCGCGCGCGGGCGCCTTCGGTGCGGCACTCGTGCTGCTCCTGGTCGTGGTCGGCGTGCCCGCGCTGCTGATCGCGCTGGGTGGGGTCCCGGGCCTCCCGAGGTCCTTGCCGACGCGTGACCAGCTCACGGCGACGCTCGGCACCGCGCAGCTCCTGAGCGTGCTCCTGTGGGTCGTCTGGCTGGCGTGGCTGCAGTTCACGGTGTGCGTGATCGTCGAGCTCCGCTCCGCCGTCCGCGGGGTCGGGCTGCCMGCGCGCGTCCCGCTGGCCGGTCCGAGCCAGCGCCTCGCGCGCACGCTCGTCGCGGCGGTCCTGCTGCTGGTCACCGCTGCGGGGCAGGCGACGGCGGCCGCGGCGCCGACCACGGTCGAGCACGTCGGGACGTCGGTCGCGGTCACCTCGACCGCCGTCGCGGGGGAGGTCACGGCGCCGGCGGCGCCCGTGGTGCAGGCCGGTCCCGAGGTCGCGCAGGCGGGGACCACCTACCAGCTGGGCGGGGTCGAGCTGAGCCCGGAGCAGGGTGCGGAGCTCGTTGGCAAGCGCGTGTACGTCGTGCACCCGCCGGAGGGTCGGTACCACGACAACCTCTGGGACATCGCCGAGCGGACCATGGGCGACGGTCGCAGGTACCAGGAGATCTACGAGCTCAACAAGTCGCGGGACCAGCCCGACGGTCACGAGCTCTCGCTCGCACGGCTCATCTACCCGAACTGGCTCCTCGTCATGCCTGAGGACGCCGTCGGCGTCGACCGCGTGGTTGCCGTGGCACCCGTCGCGCCCGCCCCGGCCCCTGCCCCCGCGCCTGTCGAGGCGCCCGGCCCGGTCGTCGCAGCTGCCGACGCGCCCGTCGCGCACGCGGCGCCGGCGGCGCAGCAGCAGGGCGTGGACGCGKGCGACCTGGCGGGCGGCGCGCTGCTGTGCGCCGGCCTGCTCGTCGCGATCGACCAGCTCCGTCGGCGTCGCCGGACCCCGGAGCCGTCGGAGGGCGCGATCGAGGCGGAGGTCGCCCTGCGCGTCGGCGCGGACCCCGAGCGCGCAGCCCGCCTCGACGCGGCTCTGCGGACCCTCGGCGCGACGCTGCAGTCGTCCGGCCGCAACCTGCCCGCGCTCTACGCCGCGACGATCGACGACGCCTCCCTCGTGCTGCACCTGGCCCCGCCGGAGCCCCACGCACCCGCGCCGTGGGTCGCGGAGGCCGAGGGTGCCAGGTGGGTCCTGCGGGCCACCGACCGCACGCCGGCGCCGCGGCAGGCGGCCGCGCCCTACCCGGGGCTCGTGTCGCTCGGCCGCGACGACGCGGGCGCCGACGTGCTGCTCGACCTCGAGGCCGCGCAGGGTCCGGTCGCCGTGGTGGGCGACCCCCGGGCGGCGGGGGAGGTGGTCGCGGCGATCGCCGCGGAGCTGGCCACCAACCGGTGGTCGGACGCGCTGCGCGTCACCGGCGTCGACCTGCCCGGTGGTCTGACGGCCCTGGGCCCGCGCCGCTACCGGTCGGTGCGCAGTGCGCGCGACGTCCTGCCGGCCCTCGCGGAACGTCAGGCGGACGTGCTCGGCGGTGACGTCCTGAGCGGTCGGCTGCGCAGGCCCGGGGACCCGGCGTGGGTTCCGGAGTATGTCGCGCTCGGGTCGGTGCCGGACGCCGCGACCGTCGACGAGCTGCTGGTGCTCACGGGAGCGCAGCGACGGGCTCCGCTCGGTGTGGTCTGCGCGGGCGAGCTGCCCGGCGCGCGCTGGAGGCTCGAGGTGGACAGCGCAGGGACGCTGCGCGCGGGGCTGCTCGGCGTCTCGGTACGCGCGAACCGGCTCACGCCGGCCCTCGCCTCGGCCGTGGCGGAGCTGCTCACGGAGGAGCCTCCGCCGCTCGTCGACCCGGCCACGGTGGCGCGGAACGAGGAGTCGGTCGCGCGCCCCGCCCCGATCGTGCCGGCGCGTGAGGTCGACGCCGCCGACCTGGCCACGGCGCCCGTCCGCGTCCGGGTGCTCGGCTCTCCGTCCGTGGCTGCGCAGAACCCGATCGAGCCCGAGCGACTCGCCCTGTGCGTCGAGCTCGTCGTCCACCTCGCCCTGCACCCGTCGGGCGTCCACCCGACCGTCCTGGCCGGTGCGCTCTGGCCTCGCGGGGTCACGGCGGCGGTGCGCGACGCGACCATCGACCGGGCGCGCGAGTGGCTCGGCACCGACGTGCACGGGTCGCCGCACCTGCGCACCCGCGACGACGGGCTGCTCGAGCTCGGTCCGGGAGCCGTCCTCGACTGGGACGTCGTGTGCACGCTGACCGCCAGGGCACGGTCCCGGACCGACCCTGTCGACGAACGCCGCGACCTCGTCGCCGCGCTGCGTCTGGTCCAGGGTGGCGTTCTCGCCCGACGCCCGGCCGGTCGCTACGCGTGGCTCGCTCGCGTCCGGCTCGAGCGGGCTGCGCGCGACCTGCTCGTCGACACGGCACACCGGCTCGCGGTCCTGAGCACGCACGACGACGACCCGACGGCGGCGCGGGCAGCCGCCTGGACCGGTCTCGGGGTGGCTCCGACCGAGGAGCTGCTGTGGCGCGACGTGCTGCGTGCCGCGTTCGCGGAGGGCGGCACGGAGGCGGTGCGGTCGGCGGCGGACGAGATGGAGATGACCCTGCACGCATCCGGCGTTGCCGAGGTCGGGGCGCCGACCGCGGCGCTCCTCGAGGAGCTCGCACCTCGGGGGCTCGACGCCCGGCTGCCGGGGTCCGCGTGACGCGGGCGGCCCGCCCAGGGCTCCTCTACCCTCGTTCCATGCCCTCTCCCGTCCCGCTGCTCGGCCGCGCCGCCGTCGTCCTCCTGCTCGTCGGCGGGCTGGCGGCGTGCAGCTCGCCGGACCCCGAGCCGTCTGCGACCGTCGAGGCGGCGTCCACCCCGAGCCCGACCCCGACGCCGACCGTGGACGACGAACCGGTCGTCCTCGCTGCCCTGCAGCGGTACTGGGACGCCGAGGTCGCCGCCCAGGCCGGAAACACCGACCCGGCGGTGTTCGCCGGGGTGGCCGAAGGCCCGCTCGTCGAGGACTCGCTCGCCACGGCACGTCAGCTCCAGTCCGTCGGCCTCGCGCGCCAGGGGCAGCCGACGCTGTCGAAGCAGACAGTCACCGTCGACGGCGACACGGCGACCGTCCTGGTCTGTGTGGACAACTCGACCTGGACGATCCCCGGCCAGACGGTCGCCGAGGGTGTCTCGCTGATGGTCCCGACGAGCGTCTCGTTCCGCCGGGTCGGTGAGGACTGGGTGGTGACGGCGACAGCGGTCGCGCCACCGGAGTTCACGTGCTGAGGGCCTGGCGGGCGTTCGTCGTCCTGCTGATGCTCGCCGCAGGCACGGTCGTCGCCGCGTCGCCCGCGCAGGCCGCCTGCACGTCGCAGGTCGTCGGGGTCGACGCGCACGGGAAGCTGATCTACCAGACCGTCTGCGACGGCGGCCCGGGGACCCCGGGCGGCGGCACCGGCGGCAGCGGAGGCGGACCGACGTGCACGCTCACGGGCCTGAACTCCTACTGCATCGGCTCGGCGCCGTGCTGGAGCAACATCCCCGCGGCCGTCCCGCCGACCCCCGAGCAGGAGGCGCAGCGCCCGTCTCCGGAGGCCGTCTGGGTGTACCAGCGGTGCAACGACGACGAGGCGGACCCGTTGTCGGGGTGGTCCTGGCAGGAGACGACCGGACCCACGCTGGAGGAGCTCGCGCAGCAGGCGTTCGGCGCCCTGCGGACCCCGCCGTTCTCGATCGGGGTGAACCCTCCGCGTCAGGCCGTCGTCGGCATCCCGACCTGGTTCTGGGCCGAGGCGGCGGGGAACGCGCCGCTGACCGGCACCGCGGCGCTGGGCGTCGTCGCCATCGGCACGCCGACGGGCATCGAGCTCGACCCCGGTGACGGGACGGGGACGATCAGCTGCCCGTGGACCGTGCAGGCGACCGACGCGTGCTCGCACGTCTACGACCGCAGCTCCGCCCGCCAGCCGGTGAGCGCCAGTGGGCTTCCGGCGTACACCGCGCGGGCCCGGCTGATCTACGACATCCGGTTCGAGGTCAACGGTGCGCCCCTGGACCTTCCCGGCACTCCCGACGAGCTGCAGTCGCCGTGGGCGCAGGTCGCGGTCCCGGTCGCCGAGGTTCAGTCGGTGGTGACGTCCTGACGCGTCCGTGGGAATCGTGACGCGACCCGCGCGGGGACCGCACTAGGATCGTCCGGTGCCCGCGAGGGCGCTCCCATGCATCCCAGAACGAAGGACGACCCGTGCTCCGCACCCACACGGCCGGCTCCCTGCGAGCCGAGCACATCGGTACCACCGTCACCCTCACGGGCTGGGTGGACCGGCGGCGCGACCACGGCGGGGTCGCGTTCGTGGACCTGCGGGACGCGTCGGGCATCGCCCAGGTCGTCATCCGCGACGAGGCCGTCGCGCACGGGCTGCGCGCCGAGTACGTGCTCCAGGTGACCGGCGAGGTCGGTCGTCGGCCCGCCGGCAACGAGAACCCGAACCTCGCGACCGGCGAGATCGAGCTCGTGGCGGCGGACGTCGTCGTCCTCAACGAGTCGGCCCCGCTGCCGTTCCAGGTCTCGTCGTCGCTGGACGAGACCGTCGGCGAGGAGGCCCGCCTCAAGTACCGCTACCTCGACCTGCGCCGGCCGGCCCCCGCCGCCGCGATGCGCCTGCGCGCCAAGGCCAACCAGGCCGCCCGCCGGGTGCTGGACGCGCAGGACTTCGTCGAGGTCGAGACGCCGACCCTGACGCGGTCGACGCCCGAGGGTGCCCGCGACTTCCTGGTTCCCGCTCGGCTGAGCCCGGGCTCCTGGTACGCGCTCCCGCAGTCGCCCCAGCTGTTCAAGCAGCTGCTCATGGTGGGTGGGCTCGAGCGCTACTACCAGATCGCCCGCTGCTACCGCGACGAGGACTTCCGCGCGGACCGCCAGCCGGAGTTCACGCAGCTCGACGTCGAGATGAGCTTCGTCGAGCAGGACGACGTCATCGCGCTTGGCGAGCAGGTGCTGGTCGCGCTCTGGGAGCTGATCGGGGTCACCATCCCGACGCCGATCCCGCGGATCACGTTCGCGGAGTCGATGGCCCGGTACGGCAACGACAAGCCGGACCTGCGGTTCGGCCTCGAGCTGGTCGAGCTCACCGAGTACTTCGTCGACACCCCGTTCCGCGTGTTCCAGGCGCCCTACGTCGGTGCCGTCGTGCAGCCCGGTGGCGGCTCGACGCCGCGCCGTGGCTTCGACGCCTGGCAGGAGTGGGCCAAGCAGCGCGGCGCCAAGGGGCTCGCGTACGTCACGGTCAGCGAGGACGGCGAGCTCGGGGGACCGGTCGCCAAGAACCTCTCGGAGACCGAGCGCGCGGGACTCGTCGCCGCCGTGGGGGCGAGCCCCGGGGACGCGGTCTTCTTCGCGGCCGGCAAGGCGAGCGAGGCCCGGGCCCTGCTCGGCGCGGCGCGCCTGGAGATCGGTCGTCGCGGCGACCTGATCGACGACAACGAGTGGAAGTTCGTCTGGGTCGTCGACGCCCCGCTGTTCAAGCCCACGGGCGAGGACGACGACGTGGCGGTCGGCGGCGGCGCCTGGACCGCGGTGCACCACGCCTTCACGTCCCCGACGCCCGAGTGGATCGACACCTTCGAGCAGGACCCGGGCGCAGCCCTGGCCTACGCGTACGACATCGTGTGCAACGGCAACGAGATCGGCGGCGGGTCCATCCGTATCCACCGCCGCGACGTGCAGGAGCGCGTGTTCGACATCATGGGCATCGGCCCGGACGAGGCGCAGGAGAAGTTCGGCTTCCTGCTCGACGCGTTCCAGTTCGGCGCCCCGCCGCACGGCGGGATCGCGTTCGGCTGGGACCGCATCCTCGCGCTGCTGACCGGCTCGGAGTCGATCCGCGACGTCATCGCCTTCCCGAAGTCCGGCGGCGGCTACGACCCGCTGACGGCCGCTCCCGGACCGATCACGCCCGAGCAGCGCCGCGAGGCCGGCGTCGACTTCACGCCGAAGGCTCCTCCGGCCGCGTGAGCGCGGACGTCCTGACGGGTCTTCCGCGACGGTGGCGTGCGGACCGTCTGCTCTGCAGCGACCGCGCGCGCTGGGCCGCGGTCGAGCCCTTCGGCGACGACGAGGGCGTCCTGCTCGTCGTGAGCGCGCACGAGCAGCCGGGTGTGAGCCTGCTGGGTCGGGGCGACGGTGCGACCGTCGACCGGCTGGTCGAGGCGGTGGTCGACGGGGGACGTCTCGACCTCGTCCGATGGATGAGCGTGCCGAGGACGTCCCGGCCGACCCCGCGGGTGCTCGACGCGCTCGGCCTGACGCCGTTCTCCGCGTGGGACTGGATGGCGTCCGACACCGAGCCGCCGGCGACGCCGGGGGAGGACCGGGTGCGTCGGCTCGACCCGTCACGCGATGCGGAGGCGATCCGATCCTGCCTGGCCGAGGCGAACCCGAGCACGTCGGCCGACCCGACCGCGGCCGGGGAGATCGGTTGGTGGGGCGTCGACGGCGGGTCGGGGCTCGCGGGCGTGGTCGGCGTGGCGGCCCGCGCGGCGAGCGACGGCGGAGCGTCCTGGCACCTGCACGGTCTGGGCGTGCGACCGGTCGCGCGGGGGACCGGTGTCGGTTCGGCCCTCGCGGCCGTGGCCACCCGCACGGGCCTCGCGGCGGGCGCCGAGTGGGTGTCGCTGGGGCTGTACTCGAGCAACGACACCGCGCGGCGGCTCTACGAGCGGCTGGGGTTCCGGACCGAGGCGGAGCTGTCGTCGTTCGCGCCGACGGGCGCGGACCGCCCGCCTGCCTGACGCGAGCTACCAGCGACGAGGCGGCGGCACCTCGCCCGTGAGGCTGGTGTGGGCGCGCGACGGGGCGTCGAGCTCGGGCACGCCCGTGGTCGCCCCGGGCCCGGCGTCGTGCGCGAGGACGACGGGCCGCGCACGGAAGGACCGCCGCCACGCCCACCAGACGACCAGACCGGCGCCGATCGCGTAGAGCCCGAGCTGGAAGAACGCCCAGCCCGCCTTGACCGTGACCGTCGGGTCCTCGTCGCCCGCGAGCCGGACGAGCTCTACCAGCGAGAGCGTGAACGGGATCAGGGCGCCGACGGTGATCCAGCGCGCCTGCCAGCGCAGGCGCCGGTAGGCGTCCCGGTCGGTCGGCACGTGGCGGGGCATCAGTGCACGATCCCGATCCGGTCGTGGACTCGGCGCAGGAACCCGGGCGCCCACCAGTTGAACCGGCCGAGCACCGTCATGGTCGCCGGCACGAGCAGGAGCCGCACGACCGTCGCGTCGATGAGGACGGCGATCGCGAGCGAGAAGCCGACCTCCTTGATCACGAGGAGCTGCCCGGCCACGAAGCCGGCGAACACGACGATGACGATCAGCGCGGCGGATGTGATGATCCGCCCGGACCGCTGCATGCCGAGGCGGACGGCCTCGTCGTTGGGCGCACCCGCGTCCACGAGCTCCTTGATCCGCGAGAGCAGGAACACCTCGTAGTCCATGGCGAGCCCGAACCCGAACGCGACGACGAGCGCGACCACGTAGGTCTCGATCCCGCCCGTCGGCGTGAAGTTGAGCAGGCCGGCCAGGTGCCCGTCCTGGAACACCCAGACCATCACGCCGAGCGACGCCGCCAGCGAGAGCGCACTGGTGAGCAGCGCCTGGACCGGCACCACGACCGACCCCGTCATGAGGAAGAGCAGGATCAGCGTCGCCAGGGCCACGATTGCGATCGCGATCGGCGCGCGCTCGCCGACCGCGGCGGTGAAGTCGATCTGCGACGCGGCCTCGCCGACGACCCACGTGGGGAACCCGGGGTCGAGCGCCCGGATCTCCTCCACGACCTGCCGAGAGACCGTGTCACCAGGGTCGTCGGTGTCGGGCCGGACGCCGATGGTCACGTAGGACCCGACCGGTGTCGGGGTGTCGACGGAGGCGACCCCGTCGATGTCCTCGAGGCTCGCGGCCCACGCGGTGGCCTCGTCGAGCGTGGTCTCGACGACCACCGTCACGGCCGGCGTGGAGGCCGCGGGGTAGTCGCTGGCCAGCACGTCGACGAACTCCCGCTGGGTGCTGCCCTCGGGCAGGAGCTCGGTGGTGGAGTTGCGCACCTCGAGGTGCGCCAGGGGGATCGCCAGGACGCCGAGCGTGACGGCCGTCGCGCCGAGCACCCACCACGGGTGGCGCTGCACCCGTCCCGTGAGCCGCGAGAAGAATCCCTCCTCGGTCTGCACGTCGGAGGTGTGGGCGAGCACGACGCGCAGGCCGGGGACCCGGTCGAGGATGCTCGGGCGGATCAGCCGGCGGCCGGCCATCGCCATGAGTGCCGGAACCAGGGTCAGCGCGGAGAGCACCGCCACGAGGATGACCGCGACGCCGGCCGCCCCGAAAGCGCGCAGGATCGGCGCCGAGAAGACCATGAGACCGGCGATCGCGATGGCGACGGTCAGGGCGGAGAACGTCACGGTCCGGCCCGCGGTGGCCATCGTGCGCTCGATCGCGGTGATCACGGCGCCGTCGCCCCGTCGTCGGCGGCTCGCGCGTCCGTCGTCCTCGTCGACGAGCTTGTGCAGCTCTTCTCGGAACCTGGACACCATCAGCAGGCCGTAGTCGATCGAGAGCCCCAGCCCGAGCACGGTCACGATGTTGACCACGGAGGAGTCGAGGTCGATCACGTACGAGAAGGCGAGGAGCGCCGCCAGACCGCCCGAGATCGACGCGAGGGCGCCCGCCATGGGCATCGACGCCGCCAGGAAGCCTCCGAAGACGAGCACCATGATGACCAGGGCGATCGGTAGCGCGATGGCCTCGCCGGTGCGCAGGTCCGTCTCGACCTGCTGGGTGATGGCGTCGACGATCAGCGGAGTGCCGCCGACGATCCCGGTGACGCCCGGGGCGACGTCCTGCAGCTCGTCGGGCACCTGGTCGAGCTGCGCGTGCACCTCGGCCACGGCCTCGGCCTCCGCGTCCCCGGTCAGCTCCGGGTCCAGCTCGACGACGACGAGGAAGCCGTCACCGTCGTTCGCGACGAGGGGCGCGGCTGCCGGGTTCGCGGCTCCGTCGGGCAGCGCGAGCGGGTCGATGACGCCGACGACGCCGTCGATCGCGGCCAGGTCGGTGCGGATGGGGTCCATCGCCGCGTCGACGTCGGGGTCGGTCGGGTCGATGCCCTGCAGCGCGAGGGTCAGCGAGACGCCGCTCTCGTCGGCCTGGTCGAGGATGGCCCGGCCCTCGAAGCTCTCGGAGCCGGGAACCTCGGGTGCGCCGGTGGTCAGCCGGTCGAACAGGTTCTCGCCGTGCACGCCGACCACGGCGAAGCCGTAGCCGAGCACGACGAGCACGAGCCACACGGCGACGGTGAGGCGTGGGCGGTGGGCGACGATGCGACCGACACGGGCGAACACGCTGGCCATCGTCGCAGGTGATCGCGCCAACCCGCACACCCGCCACTCGATCGCGCGACCCTGACGGTCTGTGCCCGTGGGTGCGCGTGCGTACCCTGCCCGCATGGACCTGTTCGATGCGGTGACGTCGACGGCCTCGGGCCTGCCCTCCGTCGGGGAGGGCGCTCCGCTCGCGGTCCGCATGCGGCCGAGCTCGCTCGACGAGGTCGCCGGGCAGGAGCACCTGCTCGTGGCCGGGTCGCCGCTGCGTCGGCTGGTGGAGCCCGCCAACGAGGCGGCGCGTCGTGCGGCGCCCACCTCGGTCGTGCTGTGGGGACCGCCCGGCACCGGCAAGACGACGCTGGCGTACCTGATCGCCGCCACCTCGGGCCGGCGGTTCGTGGAGCTGTCCGCGGTGACCGCCGGCGTCAAGGACGTGCGGGCCGTGATCGAGGACGCGCGCCGCAGGCTGGCCACCGGCGGCACGGAGACGGTCCTGTTCATCGACGAGGTCCACCGGTTCACCAAGGCGCAGCAGGACGCGCTCCTGCCGAGCGTCGAGAACCGCTGGGTCACGCTCGTCGCCGCGACCACCGAGAACCCGTCGTTCTCCGTCAACTCGCCGCTGCTGTCTCGCTCCCTGCTGCTCACGCTCCAGCCCCTGGGCACCGACGACGTGCGGCGCCTCGTGCGTCGGGCCGTCGAGGACGAGCGCGGGCTGGCGGGCGCGATCGAGCTCGACACCGACGCCGAGGACCACCTGCTGCGCCTGTCCGGCGGCGACGCGCGCAAGGCGCTGACCATCCTCGAGGCGGCGGCCGGTGCCGCGCTGTCGGAGGAGGACGCGGTGGAGCCCGTCCTCGTCGACCTCGCGACCATGGAGCGCGCGATCGACGTCGCCGCGGTGCGCTACGACCGGGACGGCGACCAGCACTACGACGTCATCAGCGCGTTCATCAAGTCGATGCGCGGCTCCGACGTCGACGCCTCCCTGCACTACCTCGCGCGGATGATCGCCGCGGGGGAGGATCCCCGGTTCATCGCCCGTCGCGTCGTCATCTCGGCGGCCGAGGACATCGGGATGGCGGACCCGAGCGCGCTGCAGACGGCGGTGGCCGCCGCGCAGGCGGTCGCCCTGATCGGCATGCCGGAGGCCCGGATCATCCTGGCCGAGGCCGTCGTGCACAACGCCACGGCGCCGAAGTCCAACGCCGCCTACCTGGGCATCGACCGCGCCCTGGCCGACGTGCGCGCCGGTCGCATCGGCTCGGTCCCCGCGCACCTGCGCGACGCGCACTACCCGGGCGCCCGCGACCTCGGCCACGGCACGGGGTACGTGTACGCGCACGACGAGCCGCACGGCGTCGCCGCGCAGCAGTACCTCCCGGACGAGCTGCTGGGTACGCGCTACTACGAACCGTCGGACCGCGGCTACGAGCGCTCGGTCACCGAACGCCTCGAACGCATCCGCGCGATCCTCGACACCCCGTAGCGTCCGCGCCCGGCGGCGGCGACGGATTGGGGGATCCCGGTGCCCAGAGGGTAGAGTGGTGCGGTCGTCCGCGGGACGGGTGTGCTTGCACGCCCGGGCGGACGGCCACCTGGGGCCTTAGCCGCGTCGCAAGCACGTGACGCATCCATGGTCGGCCCCACGCCCCGGCGGAACTTCTCCGCACCCGGGTGTGACGTCTACAACGACAGGAAGTATCTCTGTGAGCAGTGTGACCCGTTCGCGCCGCCAGGTTCGCCTGAGCCGCGCCCTCGGCCTGGCCCTGACGCCCAAGGCCGTCAAGCACTTCGAGAAGCGTCCCTACCCGCCCGGTGAGCACGGCCGCGCCCGTCGCCGCACCGAGTCGGACTACGCCGTCCGTCTGCGCGAGAAGCAGCGTCTGCGCGCGCAGTACGCCCTCCGCGAGAAGCAGATGGCTCGTGCGTACGAGGACGCCCGCAAGGCCCCGGGCCTGACCGGTGAGGCGCTCGTCGAGAACCTCGAGACCCGCCTGGACGCCCTCGTCCTGCGCTCGGGCTTCGCCCGCACGATCCTCCAGGCCCGCCAGGTCGTCGTGCACCGCCACATCCTGGTCGACGGCAAGATCGTGGACCGTCCCTCCTTCCGCGTGAAGCCGGGCCAGACGCTCCAGGTCAAGCCGAAGAGCCAGGCCACCGTGCCGTTCCAGGTCGCCGCCGCCGGCGCGCACCGCGACGTGCTCCCCAACCTGCCGGGCTACCTGGACGTGCAGCTGGAGAAGCTCAGCGCCGTGCTGGTGCGTCACCCCAAGCGCGCCGAGATCCCCGTGACGTGCGAGGTCCAGCTGGTCGTCGAGTACTACGCCCGCTGATCTGAGCCGTTCGCAAGAACGACGTTCACGTACGCCCCGCTGCGCCTCGGCGCACGCGGGGCGTTCGTGCGCAGGTAGGGTTTCCGCGGGGTCGACGGCCCCGGAACCGGGAGGCAAGACATGTCGGTGGGTGACGTCGCGGGACTGATCGCCGCGATCGCGTTCGTGCTGCTCGTGGGCGTGCTGGCCGTGCCGTTGATCAAGCTCGGTCGGGTGTTCGACGAGGCGACGGCGTCGGTCAAGGAGATCACCGAGCACACGGTCCCGGTGCTGGACGAGACGGCGACCCTCGTCGCGTCGTCCAACACCCAGCTGGAGAACATCGACACGGTGACCACCGCCGCGGCGCAGGTCTCGGAGAACGTCTCGGCGCTGACGGCCCTGTTCGCCGCGACCGTCGGCTCGCCGATGATCAAGGTCGCAGCCTTCTCCTACGGCGTCCGTCGGGCTCTCACCGGCCTGTCCGCGAGCGCCCGCAAGGCCCGCTGATGCGCCGCCTGGTGTGGATCGGCGTCGGCGTCGTCGTGACGGTGGTCGTGATCCGCAAGGGACGCGCCGTCATCGACGCGTACGTGCCCGCGGGCGCCACGGACGCGGTCGGCACGGCCGCCCGGTTCGGGTCGGCGCTGCGTACGGTGCGCCACGAGTTCGTCGCCGGCATGGCCGAGCGGGAGCAGCAGCTGCGCCGCGACCTGGTCGGCGACGCGGACATCGACACCATCCGCGAGCAGCGTCCCGAGCGCGTCGCGGACCTCAAGCGCACCTGGTCGACGGCGCGCAGGCACGACACCGACCCGCTGGGCCCGACGGAAGACCCGGACGACGACGACGGCTACACCTTCTTCTGACGCAGCGGGAGAATTGGCCTCGACCGAGGCCGTGCCAGGCCCGCACGATCAGGCACGACCCGAACCACCACGAGAGATGGACACGATGCGCACCGCCGAGATCCGCCAGCGCTGGCTCGACTACTTCGAGGGCCGCGGCCACACGGTCGTCCCCTCGGCCCCGCTGATCTCGCCGGACCCGTCGACGCTGTTCGTCATCGCCGGCATGGTGCCGTTCATCCCGTACATGCTCGGGGAGCAGACCGCGCCGTGGCCGCGCGCGACGAGCGTGCAGAAGTGCGTGCGCACGCTCGACATCGAGGAGGTCGGCAAGACCACCCGGCACGGCACGTTCTTCCAGATGAACGGCAACTTCTCGTTCGGCGACTACTTCAAGGAAGGCGCGATCACCTACGCGTGGGAGCTCGTCACGGGCTCCCAGGAGACGGGCGGCTACGGCTTCGACCCCGACTCGATCTGGGTGACGGTCTTCTACGACGACGACGAGGCGGCGGCGCTCTGGAAGCAGATCGCCGGGCTTCCCGACGAGCGGATCCAGCGCCGCGGCTGGAAGGACAACTACTGGTCCACCGGCGCGCGCGGCCCCGCGGGCCCGTGCTCCGAGATCTACGTGGACCGCGGTCCGGAGTTCGGGGCGGAGGGTGGTCCGGTCGTCGACGAGGACCGCTACCTCGAGATCTGGAACCTCGTCTTCATGCAGTACGAGCGCGGCGACGGGGGCGGCAAGGAGGACTTCCCGATCCTCGGCGAGCTCAAGCAGAAGAACATCGACACCGGGATGGGCCTCGAGCGCGTCGCGTACCTGCTGCAGGGCGTCGACAACCTCTACGAGATCGACGAGGTGTTCCCGGTCATCCGGGGTGCGCAGGAGCTGTCGGGCAGGCGCTACGGCGCGGTGCAGGACGACGACGTGCGCATGCGGGTCGTCGCGGACCACGTGCGCAGCGCGCTGATGCTCATGGGCGACGGCGTCACCCCGTCGAACGAGGGCCGCGGCTACGTGCTGCGCCGCCTGCTGCGTCGCTCCATCCGCGCGATGCGCCTGCTCGGCGTCGAGGACCTCGCGCTGCCCACCCTGCTCCCGCTGAGCAAGGACGCGATGAGCCCGAGCTACCCCGAGCTCGCGACGAACTTCGACAAGATCAGCCAGGTCGCGTACGCGGAGGAGGACACGTTCCGGCGCACCCTCGCGGCGGGCACGACGATCCTCGACACCGCGGTCCAGGCGGCCAAGTCGACCCCGCAGCCCGTGCTCACCGGCTCCCAGGCGTTCCAGCTGCACGACACCTACGGCTTCCCGATCGACCTCACGCTCGAGATGGCGGCGGAGCAGGGCGTCCAGGTGGACGAGACCGCGTTCCGCAGCCTCATGAAGGAGCAGCGCGAGCGGGCGCGCGCGGACGCGCTGGCCAAGCGCGCGGGGCGCGCGGACAACGCGGCCTACCAGGACCTGCACAGCACGCTGAGCAGCGAGAACGCGAAGCCGGTCCAGTTCGTCGGCTACACGGACTCGACCACCAGGTCGCGCGTCGTCGGCCTGCTCGTGGACGGCGTCCCGGCGCCCGCGGCGACCGCACCGGCGGACGTCGAGGTCGTGCTGGACGTGACGCCGTTCTACGCGGAGGCGGGCGGCCAGCTCGCGGACACCGGCACGATCGTGCTCGAGGGCGGCGCGCGGATCGAGGTCGACGACGTCCAGGCGCCGGTCAAGGGACTGTCGGTGCACCACGGCCGCCTGGTCGACGGCACCGTCACGTTCGGCGAGTCCGGTACCGCGTCCATCGACCTGGTCCGTCGACGCGCGATCGCCCGGGCGCACACGGCGACGCACTTCGTGCACAAGGCGCTGCACGAGTCGATCGGCGAGGGCGCCACGCAGGCGGGCTCGCTCAACGCGCCCAGCCGCCTCCGCTTCGACTTCCGCTCGCCGTCGGCGACGCCGTCCGAGGTCGTCGCGGAGATCGAGGCGCGCGTCAACGAGCGGCTCCAGGACGACCTCGAGGTCACCGACGCCGTCATGCCGATCGACGAGGCGCGCGGCCGCGGCGCGATGGCCCTCTTCGGCGAGAAGTACGGCAACGAGGTGCGCGTCGTCGACATCGGCGAGGGCTGGTCTCTCGAGCTGTGCGCGGGCACGCACGTCAAACGGTCCGGCGAGCTCGGTCTGGTGACCTTGCTGTCCGAGTCGGCGATCGGCTCGGGCGTGCGCCGCGTCGACGCGCTCGTGGGTGCCGGTGCGTACGGGTTCCAGGCCAAGGAGCGGGCCCTCGTCGGCCAGCTGTCGGGGCTGCTCGGCGCGCGCCCGGACGACCTGACCGACCGCGTCTCCTCGCTGCTCACCAAGCTCAAGGAGTCCGAGAAGGAGCTCGCCACGCTGCGGCAGGCGGCGCTCCTCGCGCAGGCCGGGTCGCTCGCGTCCGGCGCGCAGACCGTGGGGGAGACCCGCGTCGTGACGCACGACGCGGGTGAGGTGGCGGGCAGCGACGAGCTGCGCACGCTGGTCCTCGACGTGCGCTCGCGCCTCGGCGACTCCGCGCCGAGCGTGGTAGCCGTCGGTGGCACCAGCAAGGGCCGACCCGTCGTCGTCGTCGCGACCAACGCGACGGCCCGCGAGCGGGGCGTGCGGGCCGGGGCGCTCGTGAAGGCGGCGTCGACCATCCTGGGCGGCGGGGGCGGCGGCAAGGACGACCTCGCGCAGGGCGGCGGCACGGACCCCGACAAGATCGTCGACGCGCTGGCCGCGATCGCCGGCGCGGCGAACGGCTGACGTGCCGGGTCGTCGCGACACGCCCGACCCCGTGGTCCGCGGGGTCAGGCTCGCGGTCGACGTCGGGTCGGTGCGCGTGGGCCTGGCCGCGAGCGACCCCGACGGGCTGATCGCCACGCCGGTGGCCACGCTCGCGCGTGACAACAGCGGTAAGGGCCGGCTGCCCACCGACATCGCGTCGCTGGTGGGCGAGGTGGAAGAACGACGTGTGGGTGTTGTGTACGTCGGACTACCTAGACACCTGTCCGGGTCCGAAGGTGCCGCATCGGAGGCCGCGCGCGCGTACGCTGTCCAACTGGCGCAAGCCATCTCACCGGTACCGGTACGGATGGTCGACGAGCGGATGAGCACGGTGTCCGCACATCAGGCGCTGCATGCGTCCGGCCGATCCGGACGCAGCCACCGCAAGGTCGTCGACCAGGCGGCCGCGGTGGTGATCTTGCAGTCCGCGTTGGACGCGGAGAGTGCGACGGGGCGACGTCCCGGAGAGCGGGTCGTGGTAGACCCAGCTCAGCACCCTCCGACGGCGCGCGGGGGGGCTGCGGGCGACGCACGGACGACGGTGGAGTGACGCGCACGTGAGCAATCAGACCGAGTGGTGGGCCCCTGTGGAGCGAGGTGACGAGGTGACGTCCGACCTGTTCGGCGGCGACCCGCACGGCAACGCTCCCGACCCTCGTCGCAACTCTCGCTCCCGCGGCCGAGCCAAGGAACAGCGTGAGCGCAAGCGTCGCCGCCGCCGTTCGATCGGCGTGCTGGTGGTCGCGATCGTCATGGTGCTGGGCGCCGGGTATGTCGTCGTCGAGCTCATGGGCGGCTTCTTCAACGGTGGCCCCGCGTCCGCCGGCAACGTCGAGGACTACCCGGGACCGGGCCACGGCACCGTGACCGTGGCGGTCAAGCCGGGACAGACGGGCTCCGAGATGGCGACGACGCTCGTCGACGCCGGTGTCGTGGCCAGCACCAAGGCGTTCAACGAGGCGTTCGCCGAGAACCCCGACGCGGCCTCGATCCAGCCCGGCACGTACAACATGCTGCTCGAGATGAAGGCCGCCGACGCGATCGTCGCGCTGCTCGACCCCGCGAGCCGCGTCTCGTTCAAGGTGACCATCCCCGAGGGCCTGAACAAGGACCAGACGCTGGCCAAGATCAGCGAGAAGACCCTCATCCCGGTCGACCAGCTGAACGCCGCGATCGCCGACCCCGCGTCCATCGGTCTGCCCGCCGAGGCCGGCGGCAACGTCGAGGGCTGGCTGTTCCCCGCCACCTACGACGTGCAGCCCGACGCGACGGCTGCCGGCGTGCTCGGTCAGATGGTCCAGCAGACCGTCACCAACCTGACCAACCAGGCCGTGCCGCAGGACCAGTGGGAGACCGTGCTCATCAAGGCGTCGATCGTCGAGCGCGAGGCCAAGCTGGACGAGGACCGCTACAAGGTGGCCCGCGGCATCGAGAACCGGATCGCGCGGGACATGCCGCTGCAGATCGACTCGACGACGGCGTACGGGCTCGGCGTGACCCGCGCACCGACGCCGGAAGAGAACAACGACCCCAACAACGCGTACAGCACGTACACCCACGTCGGCCTGCCGCCCGGCCCGATCGCCTCGCCCGGTGCGGTGTCGATCGACGCCGTGATGCACCCCGCCGAGGGCCCGTGGATCTTCTGGGTGACCGTCAACCCGGTCACGGGCGAGACCCTGTTCACCGACTCGTCGGCCGAGCACGCCGCGAACATCCAGAAGCTTCGCGACTGGAAAGCGGCGAACGGGCAGTGACGGGAGCCGCTCCGCGGCGAGCGGCAGTACTGGGTCACCCGGTCGCGCACTCGCTGTCGCCGACCCTGCACCGTGCCGCGTACGCGGAGCTGGGGCTCGACGAGTGGCGGTACGACGCGGTCGACGTGACCGAACAGGACCTGCCGGAGTTCGTCGCGGGTCTCGACGACACGTGGGCCGGGCTGAGCCTGACCATGCCGCTCAAGCAGACCGTGATCCCGTTGCTCGACCACGTCGAGCCCTTGGCGCAGGTGGTCGGTGCGGTCAACACCGTCCTGCTGCAGGGCACGGGCGGCTCGCGCGTGCTGGTGGGTGCCAACACCGACGTGCACGGCCTCGTCGCGGCGATCGGCGAGCGGCAGGGGACGCAGGAGCTGCGCACGGCGGCCGTCCTGGGCGCCGGCGCGACGGCCTCCTCGACGCTCGCCGCCCTGGCGGAGCTGGGCTGCCCGTCGCCGGTCGTCTACGTGCGCGCGCTCTCGCGCGCCGGGGGGCTGATGCGCTCGGCGCACCGGATGGGCGTCACGCCCACGTTCCGCGCGCTCGACGCGGCCGCGGCGGAGATCGGCCGCGCCGACGTCGTCGTGTCCACGCTCCCGCCCTTCGCCGCCGACCCGGTCGCGGCGGCGCTCGTCGGCCCGGTCGACGGCGTGCTGCTCGACGTGGCGTACGACCCGCGTCCGACCGCGCTCACCGCCGCCTGGCGAGCCGCCGGCGGGGACGCGGTGGCGGGGGAGCGGATGCTGCTTCACCAGGCCGCCGAGCAGGTCCGCCTGATGACCGGTCGCCCGGGTCCCGTCGCGGCGATGTCCGCGGCCCTCGAGGACCGCCTGACGACCGTCTGACGCAAACTCGTCGGGTGCAGTTCCTCACGGGCGCCCACGCGTCTGCCGATGCTCCAGCGAGGACGGCCGACCGCGGCCGTCGGCTGAGGCGGAGGTACGGCGTGAAGCAGCTCGGGGAGATCTTGCTCGACGAGGGCCTCGTGACCGAGGCGCAGCTGCTGGCCGCACTCGACGAGACGATGACGCGGGGCACGTCGCTCGGCCGCACCCTGGTCGAGCTGGGCGTGCTGACCGAGGGGCAGCTGGTCAAGGCGCTCGCCGCCCAGGTCGGCATGACCTTCGTGGACCTGGACGACTACCCCGTCGACCGCGCCGCGCTCTCGCTCGTGCCGAGCGCCCTGTGCAGGCGGTACACGGTCCTGCCCGTCGGGTTCCAGGGGGACGCGCTGCTGCTCGCGACGTCCGACCCCGGCAACGTGATGGCCGTCGACGACGTGCGCACCGTCTCGGGACGCCCGGTTGTCGCCGTGATCTCGACGCACGACAACCTGCTGCGCGCCATCGACCGGTTCTGCCGCGCCGACGACGAGATGGAAGACCTCTCGCAGGCGTTCGAGGACGAGACCAAGCCGGCCGACGCGGACCTGTCCCGCATGGGCGACGTGGTCGACGACGACGCGCCGATCGTCCGGTACGTGAACCTCCTGGTCACTCAGGCGATCACCGACCGCGCTTCCGACATCCATATCGAGCCGACCGAGCACGACCTGCGCGTGCGGTACCGGATCGACGGCGTGCTGCACGAGACGCAGCGCTCCCCGAAGCAGATCCAGGGCGGCGTCATCAGCCGCGTGAAGATCATGAGCGACATCGACATCGCCGAGCGCCGCAAGCCTCAGGACGGTCGCATGTCCGTGGTCCACAACGGGCGCAAGATCGACCTGCGCGTGGCGACGCTGCCCACGGTGTGGGGCGAGAAGATCGTCATGCGAATCCTCGACAACTCGACCGCGAGCCTCGACCTGCGTGACCTGTCGTTCCTCGACGCGAACTACGCCACGTACCACGAGGCCTACACCAAGCCCTACGGGATGATCCTGGTGACCGGCCCCACCGGTTCGGGCAAGTCGACCACCCTGTACGCGACGCTCAACGCCGTCTCGCGGCCGGAGATCAACGTCATCACGGTCGAGGACCCGGTCGAGTACCGGCTGGCGGGCATCAACCAGGTGCAGGTCAACCCGAAGGCGGGACTGACCTTCGCCGGCGCACTCCGCTCGATCCTGCGCTCCGACCCCGACGTCGTCCTCCTGGGTGAGATCCGCGACCACGAGACCGCGCAGATCGCGATCGAGGCCGCCCTCACCGGTCACCTCGTCCTGTCGACGCTGCACACGAACGACGCGCCCTCGGCGATCACCCGTCTGACCGAGATGGGCATCGAGCCCTTCCTCGTCGGGTCGGCGCTCGACGCGGTCGTCGCCCAGCGGCTCGCGCGCAAGCTGTGCGGCAACTGCAAGGAGCCGTACACGCCCTCGCCGCAGGAGATGCTCGCCGCCCGCTTCCCGTGGGTCGAGGGAGAGCAGATCCCCGAGCTCATGCGTGCCGTCGGATGCGTGACGTGCTCGAAGACCGGGTACCGCGGCCGCATCGCCCTGCACGAGGTCATGCGGGTCACCGAGGAGATCGAGCGCCACGCGGTCGCGCACTCCTCGAGTGCCGACATCGCGGCCACCGCCATCTCGCAGGGGATGATCCCGCTGCGCAACGACGGCTGGCAGAAGGTCGCTCTGGGGCAGACGTCGATCGAGGAGATCCTGCGCGTCGTCGCGTGAGGTGAATTCCCTGTTCAGACCAGTTTGTCGACTAGCGACGTGCACGGACGGCTCAAGTCAGTCACCCACGTGACCGATGAACGGGCAGAGCAAGGCGACGGTGCGTAGGTCCGCGTACCGGCAGAGCAGGTCGGTCGACCGTGGAGGAATGACGTGAGCGAGTCCTACCAGGCATCTGCCGGGGAGCCGGCCCGGCCCCTGCCGCCGTACCGGCCGATGGGCCCGCAGGCGGGCGCGCCCGCACCCGCGCCGGGTCAGGCGATGTTCTCGCCGATCCCGTCGCAGAGCGTCGCGGCAGCCCCCGTCGCCGCCCAGCCGTTCCCGCCAGCACCGAGCGGCCCTCCGCCGGGCTACGCGGCGCCGCAGCAGGGCTACGCACCGCCCGCGGGCGCGCCGCAGCAGTCCTACGCCCCGGCGCCGGACCCGACGCGTCAGTACGCCGGGGCGCCGCCCGCCGCCGCCCCTCCGGGTGTCTTCATGCCCGCACCGCAGGCTCCGCAGGCACCCGCCGAGCCGCCGGCGGCCGAGACGCCCCGGCCGCAGCCCGTCGCCGACGTCCCCGTCCAGAAGGCTCGCCCGGGTGCACGTCGTGCCCTCGGCCAGGAGTCGCAGGAGGGGGACATCCCGATCGACGCCGTCCTCACCGAGATGGTGCGCTACGGGGCCTCGGACGTGCACCTGACCACCGGCGCCTCGCCCATGATCCGCATCTCCGGCTCGCTCAAGGCTCTCGACGGCTTCGGCACCGTGGCACCCGAGCCGCTGCGACGCGCGCTCTACGGCATCCTCACGCAGAAGCAGCGGGAGAAGTTCGAGGCGAACCTCGAGCTCGACCTCTCCTACGCCGTGCGGGGTCTGGCCCGGTTCCGCGTGAACATCTACCAGCAGCGCGAGTCCATCGGCGCGGCGTTCCGTGTCATCCCGTACGAGATCAAGCCGTTGGAGGCGCTGGGTGTCCCGCCCATCGTCGGCTCGTTCGCCGGCCTGCCGCGCGGTCTCGTCCTCGTGACGGGCCCCACCGGTTCCGGCAAGTCGACCACGCTGGCCGCCATCGTCGACCTCGCCAACCGGACGCGCGAGGACCACATCATGACGGTCGAGGACCCCATCGAGTTCCTCCACCGCCACAAGAAGTCGCTGATCAACCAGCGCGAGGTCGGCTCGGACACGCTCTCGTTCGCGAACGCCCTCAAGCACGTGCTCCGCCAGGACCCCGACATCATCCTCGTCGGTGAGATGCGTGACCTCGAGACGATCTCGGTGGCCCTGACCGCCGCCGAGACCGGCCACCTCGTCTTCGCGACGCTGCACACCTCGGACGCCGCGCAGACGATCGACCGCGTCATCGACGTGTTCCCGGCCCACCAGCAGGCTCAGGTCCGCACCCAGCTGGCCAGCGCGCTGCAGGGTGTCGTCTGCCAGACCCTGGCCAAGCGTGCCGACGCCTCCGGGCGTTCGGTGGCCACCGAGGTCCTCATCGCGACGCCGGCCATCCGCAACCTCATCCGCGAGGGCAAGACGCACCAGATCTACTCGGCCATGCAGGCCGGTGCCCAGCAGGGCATGCACACGATGGACCAGCACCTCGCCGACCTGGTGAAGACCGGACGCATCTCCTACGAGACTGGCCTGGAGAAGTGCCACCACATCGAGGACTTCAACCGGCTCACGGGTCGTGACCACGGCGGTACGGCGGGTGCGGGTCTGACCAAGGCCGGCATGGGCGGGAACTTCTTCGCGGAGGGGGCACACTGATGGCGGCGACGACGGCCAAGACGTTCGAGTACGCGGTCCGGGACCGCGAGGGCAAGATCGTCAAGGGGCGCATCGAGGCCCCGAGCCAGGCGGCGGTCGCCAACCGGCTCAAGACCTTGGGCATGGCGCCCATGTCCATCAACGAGGTGGGAACCGGCGGTCTCCAGAAGGAGATCTCGATCCCTGGCTTCGGGGACAAGATCACGCTCAAGGACCTGGCCATCATGGCCCGGCAGCTGTCGACGATGATCAACGCCGGTCTGTCGCTGCTCCGTTCGCTGACCATCCTGGCCGAGCAGACCGAGAGCAAGCCGCTGGCCAAGCGCCTCGCGCTCGTGCGCAGCGACGTCGAGGTCGGGGTGTCGTTCTCCGCCGCCCTCAGCAAGCACGCGGACGTCTTCCCGCCCCTGATGATCAACATGGTCAAGGCCGGCGAGGTCGGCGGCTTCCTGGACGGCGTGCTGATCTCCGTGGCCGAGAACTACGAGGCCGAGGTCAAGCTGCGCGGCAAGGTGAAGTCGGCGATGACCTACCCGGTCGTCGTGTTCATCATCGCGATCCTGGCCGTCGTCGGCATGCTGCTCTTCATCGTCCCGGTGTTCGCCGGCATGTTCGAGAGCCTCGGCGGCGAGCTGCCCGCGCCGACTCGCGTGCTGGTCGCGCTGTCCGGCCTGCTCAAGATCGTCGCCATCCCGCTGGTCATCGGCATCGCCGTGTTCAGCGTGTGGTGGGGCAAGCACAAGAACGACCGCGGCGTGCGCGAGAAGCTCGACCCGATCAAGCTCAAGGTGCCGGTGTTCGGCAACCTCTTCCGCAAGATCGCCGTCAGCCGGTTCACCCGCAACTTCGGCACGATGATCCACGCCGGTGTCCCGATCCTGCAGGCTCTCGACATCGTCGGGGAGACCAGTGGCAACCTCGTGATCGAGAAGGCGGCCAAGGCCGTCCAGGAGTCGGTCCGATCCGGTCACTCGCTGTCCGGACCCCTCTCGCAGCACCCCGTGTTCCCGCCGATGGTCGTGCAGATGATGGCCGTCGGTGAGGACACCGGTGCGCTGGACACCATGCTCGAGAAGATCGCCGAGTTCTACGACCAGGAGGTCGAGTCGACGACCGAGCAGCTCACGTCGCTCATCGAGCCGCTCATGATCGTGGTTCTCGGGTCGCTCATCGGCGGCATGATCATCGCGCTGTACATGCCGATCTTCTCCGTCTTCAACCTCATCAACTGAGGGCCGGACCGTGCCCGTCGACGCGTTGTCCCGCAGACCGGAAGACCGCCAGGGCGGGTACTCCCTCGTCGAGCTCCTCGTCGTCATCATCATCATCGGGATCCTGGCGGCGATCGCTATCCCGATCTTCATCTCGAACCGCCAGAAGGCCACGGACGCGAGCCTGAAGTCCGACCTGCGCACCGTGGCGACCGCCCTGGAGGCGGAGCGGACGGCCGAGGGCGAGCTGCCCCTGACCGTCGACAAGATCCTCGCCGACGCGGTGACGAGCAAGGGCAACACCGTCGACGTCGTGATCACGGGAACCGACTACTGCCTCCTGGGGGACAACCCCACGGGCGTCGGACCGTCGCACACCTGGGTCTACGACACGACCCAGGGCGGCCTCGTCGTCGACGACACCGCCGCGACCTGTGCCGGTGCGGTGACGTACTCCCTGCCGTAACCCTCCGAGGCGTTCCGCTCCGGATTTGTCGCATTCTTTCCGGAGCTCGTCACGCCATTCGGGTGAATCGCACGATGCGGGAATCACTTGCTCAAGTTGGCGGCGCAGATGCCGACAACTCATGTGTGCACGACGCCTCGGCGGAGGGCACCTGCCGAAGTCTTCGCCACGACACTGAAATGGGGAACGGTCGCATGATCGCTCGCGTTCGCAAGTCCATCGACGAGAAGGACCAGGGCTTCACGCTCATCGAGCTCCTCGTCGTCATCATCATCATCGGCATCCTCGCCGCCATCGCCATCCCGGTCTTCCTGAACCAGCGCAAGAAGGCGGTCGACGCGTCGATCAAGTCCGACCTGCGCACGGTCGCCAACGAGCTCGAGACGGTCTACACGGACGACCGACGAGCA